>CAVQZU010000180.1:0-11052 GCA_963718485.1 uncultured Acidobacteriota bacterium | reverse complement strand
ATGGCACATGCTTCACTGGATGCCCCCTCAAGCCCACAACGGTGTGCTTGAGCTTTGGTTGGAACTGGGAGTTGTTGGGACTGTCCTTTTTTTGGCGGTGTTTGCTTACTACTTCGCGAGGGCGCTGCATTTCCTGCGGCACAATCCCGGACCAGCCGCGGCTTGGCCCACGATGTTTCTTATGTTCCTGTTTTTTACCAATCTCACGACCGCCTTCTACCTTGTGCCGAATGGCCTTGACTTCATTCTCTTTGTCGCGATCGCCGCTGCCTTGAACCCAAGGGGTCATGAAATCCCTGCCGGCGGGCTTGCCGCACCGGGAGCGATCTATGCCTGATCCTGGCGCCTCTGAAAAAACCAATATACTCATTTACGCCGAACCGCTTCTCGCTCGCTCCATGACATTCATCCGCACCCAGGCGGAGTCTCTGACACGTTTTTCTCCGTACTACGTCAGCCCTCACTATCTACAAGATGGTCTTCCATTGCCCAAGGAGCGAGTGCTCGTTATGCGTCGCGGAGAGGGTAGCTTCTCCCGGCTAACTGAAGTACCTTTCAAAATGTTCGGTCTCGCTCCCCTCTTTGTTCGGCGCCTGCGGAAGCTCCGGCCGGCGTTGCTGCACGCCCACTTTGGATTCGCGGGTCTTCGTGCTTTGCCATTGGCTTGCGGACTGGGTATTCCTCTTGTAGTAACCTTTCAGGGCTGTGATGCGACGATGTACGACGAATTCTTAAAAGCCAACAGCTTTTACTCGGCTCGTAATTATGTCCGTCGGCGTAAAGTTCTCGACGTAGGATCGACCCTTCTGATCGCCGTCTCGAAATTCATTCGTGACGAGATGATCCGGCAAGGCTTTTCCGCGAACAAGATCGTGGTGCATTACGTTGGCGTGGACACTGATTTTTTTTGTCCTAATCCCGAGATTGGAAGAGAGCCCATCGTCTTGTTTACAGGGCGTCTGGCGGAAAAGAAGGGTTGTGAATACTTAATACGGGCCATGGCCAAGGTGCAATCCGCCTTGCCACACATGGAGTTGGTGGTGATCGGAGACGGTCCGCTTCGAGCGGGACTGGAGGAGGTGGCCCGGACGACTCTTTGTAGGTGTCGGTTCCTGGGATTCCAGCCCCCCGATGTGGTCCGACACTGGATGAACCGGACGCGGATTTTTGGCGCGCCCAGCGTCCGCGCACAATCTGGCGATGCCGAGGGTTATCCCAATGCGTTCGCGGAGGCCCAAGCTATGGGGCTTCCAGTCGTAAGCTTTTCTTCGGACGGAGTAAGGGAGGCGGTAGCTCACGGCCAGACTGGTTTCCTGGCGTCCGAGCGCGACACGGAAGGCCTCGCTCACTATCTGCAGAAGCTCTGCGCCGATGAGGTTCTTTGCGCTCGAATGGGAGAGGCGGCCAGAGCACACGTACGCGAGCACTTTAACCTCCGAACCCAAACCAGAAAACTGGAAGAGTTATATAAGCGGGTGTTGGGAAAGGGAGCAAACCGATTGACTTGGAACGGACAAACGGAGACGGAGCTTGGTGAACCGGCCGCGGCGCTGGACGCCCAGGGGTGACGGCAAGCTATTATATGAATTCCTGCCGGAAGATTCTTCCCGTCAGGCCCACGCCTTGCGCGAAGCTCTCCGAGTGCTCGATCGCATTTCGGCTTATGATGCCCCGGTGACTCTTCTCGACCTAGGCTGCGGAGAAGGCGGGAGCTATGATACTTTCTTGGCTCGGAACCGCAAAACACGTTGGGTAGGATTGGACATCGCGGATTCCGGGGAAGTGATTTCCCGGCCCTCAAGAAATCTGCCTTTCTGCACCTATGACGGGGTTCAGATTCCCTTGGGTGATCGCGCCGTTGACATAGCATACTCGCATCAGGTTTTTGAGCATGTGAGGCACCCGCAACTGGTGATCGGCGAGGTGCACAGGGTATTGAAATCAGACGGCGTTTTCGTAGGTTCGACTTCACACCTCGAGCCGTTCCACTCCCGCAGCTACTGGAATTACACGCCATTCGGTTTTTGCATTCTGCTGCGCGAAGCTGGCTTCCGGTCCATTCTGGTGCGGCCAGGAATTGACGCGCTGACGCTTATCGGTCGCCGCTATTTCAGCTACCTCAAACTTTCAAGACTCTTCGAGCCTTTCTTCACCATCGAATCGCCAGCGAATGCGTTCTTAGAGGTCGGACTTCGTATGTTGGGCCAGCCTACAAGAAGAAGAAATGCCCTCAAGCTGCTTTTTGCCGGCCAGTTCTGCTTTCTCGCCAAGAAGTGAGGGCCGATCGGGCTGACGCTGTCGGTTTTTCTCTCAGAACCACCGATCCCGTCAGCCTTCGGCAGCGCGCAGAAACTAGCGGATCCATGAATGTCCACCCTCAGTTGCGAAAGTACCTGCGATCCTATCCGCTGTGGCACTTTTGTCCGCCGCGCGTGCAGGTTATACGCAACCTTCGTCGGATCGGCTCCGACTACGGGGGCTACCTGGTAGATCCCTCTCTAATTCCGCCAGACCCGGTTGTGTATTCCCTTGGTGTCGGAGAAGACATTTCATTCGATCTTTCGCTGATCGAGCACTATGGTTGCACTGTTCATGCCTTTGATCCCACGCCGAAGGTCAAAGGCTGGATCGAGTCACAACGTTTGCCGACCCGATTCTGCTTTGATGGAATTGGAATTGCCGACTTCGATGGAGAAACCGATTTTTACTTGCCCCCCAAGACACACTTCATCTCCCATTCCATGATTCGAGCGCGACAGTACAGCCCGGAGTCGATTCGCGTTCCCGTCACCAAACTATCTACCGCGATGAAACGCCTGGGACACAGCCGAATTGACGTTCTTAAGATGGACATTGAGGGAGCGGAATACGCGGTTCTGACCGACGTGATGAAAGACAATATCAATGTAGGGCAGATTCTTGTGGAATTTCACCACCGTCTGTCGTCGGTTGGAATCGACAAAACCAGGGCTGTGCTGTCCTCTCTGGACGGTTACGGCATGAAAATTTGTTATGTCTGTCCACGGATGGAAGTTCTTACACTGATCGCGCAGGGTGAAAAGTGATCTTAGTATGAAACAGGTCCTCATCATAGAAGAACAGATCAAACAATACCGGCTGCCCTTCTATGAGCTATTAGTAAGCGAATTACGAAACGTCGATATCGATCTGCGCGTCGCCTATAGCGATCCGCCTCCTGTTGAAGCCAGCAAGAAGGACACCTGCGATCTGCCCGTGGACTACGGAATGAAAGTCAAGGGGTACAGGCTCCTGCAAGAGAAGCTTCTGCTGCAGCCACTATTCCGAGCAGCGTTGACAGCCGACTTGGTGGTGATCGACCAAGGAAACAGGTTCTTGTTGAACCATTTTCTGTTGCCTTTGTCCCGAATCGGGCTTAGGCGCGTAGCTTTCTGGGGATTGGGAGAGAACCGGCAGGACGGGCGGCGGCTACTGTCCGAGTGGTACCGTCGCAAGACGCTCCACTGGGTATCGTGGTGGTTTGCCTACACCAAGGGCACCGCCAGATATCTGGTGGCTAACGGAGTGCCTGATTGGAAAATCACAGCGGTAGATAATGCCGTGGATACAAGTGAGTTCCGGGAACATGTGCGGGGCTTTTCGTTGGCGGACAGGGCCAGCAAGCGCGAATGCCTGAGGATACCGCTGTCAGCGCCAGTTGGGATTTTTTGCGGCATGCTGGACAAAGTTAAGAGCGTCCCCTTCTTAATCGAAACTGGTAAGATGATCCGAGCTCGAATACCCGATTTCCATTTGATCTTGGTCGGAGGTGGTCCAGAACAATCGTCCGTGGAGGCTGCCGCCCGTGGGCTTTCCTGGATTCACATTACCGGGCCGCGCTTCGCAAAGGAAAAGTCAGAGTTTGTGGCAATCTCGGATGCCTTTCTGATGCCGGGCAGGGTGGGGCTGGTAATTCTGGACGCTTTCGCAGGCGGCTTGCCCCTGTTGAGCACACGCTTGAAGATACATGGCCCGGAGATGGAGTATCTGGAAGAGGGAATCAATGGCTTGATATCGGAGCCAACGATTCCGGCATTCGCTGACATGGCAACATCACTTTTCTCGAATCGCGATGCGTTAGGCCGGTTGCAAGCCGGAGCTCGCGAGTCGGGAACGAAATACACGATCGAGAATATGGTCGCGAACTTCGTGGAGGGGATTCAGAGTTGCATAGCCTCCTCCGCTCCGTTGTCGGCTTCTTGTAGGCTTGATGAAAAGGAATCGATACGTCAGGCCCGAGGCTCTGATACGGCGAAGACCTAGGATCGTAAGTGCTCTCTATTTCTCGATTCCCTAGGGATTCCATTGAGAACGGCTGCTCGGTTTACTGGTTATGAACTGTTCAATCAGTAGCAAGCTTCTTGAAAACTATGATAACTATTACGACGCTGAATCTGAATGGCGCAGCCTGGGTGCTGTCGATAAAGCGGCGAACATTGTAGAGATGTGTGGGAGTCATCCCCACAGTACTGTTGTGGAAATCGGTTGCGGTGAAGGCGCGATTCTAGAGCGCCTGTCCCGTCTGAAGTTTGGTGACAGCTTGTTTGCCCTGGAGATCTCGCGCACCGGGGTTGAGGCTACTCGAAAACGGGCAATCCCGCAGCTGGTCAACTGCAAACTATTCGACGGCTGTTCGATCCCTTATCCTGACGGCCAATTCGACCTTGCAATCCTAAGCCACGTGGTCGAGCATCTCGAACATCCTCGTACGATGATCTACGAGGCGGCTCGAGTCGCGAAGACCGTGTTTGTCGAAGTCCCTCTGGAAGACACGATACGGATGACGAAAGATTACGTGTTTGATACTGTTGGACATATCAATTTCTATTCGCCGAAGACAATCCGCTGGCTGGTTCAAACTTGCGATTTAGAAGTGGTCAAACAACGTATAACGAGTGGATCGAGGCCTTCCTATCAATATAGGCTGGGCCCAGTTCGAGGGTTGCTTAGTCACTTCATAAAGGACTCGCTTTTGCGCTGCTCTCGGTCCGTAGCAACCCGGTTGTTTACTTATAACTGTGCTCTCCTCTGCACGAAAGCGCAAGCCGGTCCAGGTATTACCGGACACTAACATGGCGAAGCCGTTCTTACTGACAACTAGTTGGGATGACGGGTCTATCCATGATCTCAAACTTGCGGAAATGCTCGCCAAATATGAATTGCCTGCAACCTTTTACGTGGCCAGAAATTCCGGATTCCGGGGATTGTCCGACAATGACATTAAAACAGTGGGACGCTCTTTTGAACTGGGTTCGCACACGGTGAATCATGTCTTGCTGAACTCGCTCGCTGACGACGCAGCCTTAGCGGAGATCGCAGACTCCAAGACGTGGACAGAACAACTGTCGGGCCGGGCTTGCCGCATGTTCTGCTTCCCAAGCGGAAAGTTCAGGCGATCGCAACTTCGGTTTGTTGAGAAAGCGGGATTTTGGGGCGCCCGCACTACCGAGCTTATGTCAGTGGCTTTCCCGAGCCGGAGTCTTGGCGTCATGGTGGTGCCCACGACCGTGCAGGCGTTCCATCATCCTCCCTCGGCGTATCTGCGGAATATCGGACGCCGGCTCGCCATCCGGAATATCTGGAACTTCGTTTCATATGGCCTAGACAGGAACTGGGTCACAACGGCGAAGGCGTTGCTTCGACATGTGTCGATCCACGGTGGAGTCTTTCATCTCTGGGGTCATTCCTGGGAAGTCGAGGCGAATGATTCGTGGCCGGAACTTGAGACTGTGCTGCGCTCGATGGCTGCATATCGGAACTCGGCTACGTACCTCACCAATGGGGAAATCTCGGAACTGATCTCCCGGCAGAGTAGCCTTCCGCTGAAGGTTTAGTTTATGCTGTCACCTCAGTTGCGCATGCACTTTTATCAAGCCCATGTTCGTCGCAAAGATGATCGCTGAGTCGCCGCCGCGAAAGCCCAAGGACCGGGTATTGCGGAGGATCGGAGCGCAGAGCGGAGGCATGCGGAAATTGAGACCGTCGGTTTGCCGGCTGATTTTCCGTTATAACCCGAGGTAGGACGGCTAAGTTAACCTCAACAGCCATTATGCGTGTGCTCATTGCTCACAATGCTTACCAGCAACCGGGGGGTGAAGATTCGGCGGTGCGTGCGGAAAAAGCTCTTCTCATCCGAATGGGAAACGAAGTTAGCGAATACACTCGAGACAATCGCGAAATTAGCCCCGGGAGTCCTTATTCCAATATTGCTTTGGGGTTGCGAACGATCTGGTCCGCAAGCTCTCGAGGTGAACTGTACCAAGTTCTAAAAGATGAGCGGCCAGACGTCGTTCAATTCCACAATACCTTCCCACTCATCTCTCCGTCAGCGTATTATGCCTGCCGGGACTTGGGTGTTCCGGTAATCCAAACTCTCCACAACTACCGACTTTTCTGTGTGGCAGCTACATTCTTTCGTGAGGGCAAGGTCTGTGAAGATTGCCTCGGCAAGAGCCCGTGGCAAGCAGTACGCCACGCCTGCTACCGACAATCGCGCAGCGCCAGTGCGGCGCTAGCGGCCATGATCTCGTTTCATCGGTGGTACGGTACCTGGGCAAATCTTGTCGACCGCTACATTGCACTGTCCGAATTTTCGCGCGCCAAGTTCGTGGAAGCCGGTCTTCCTCCCGAGAAGATTGTTGTGAAGCCCAACTTTGTTTTGCCGGACCCGGGAGTTGGGTGTGGACCCAGGGAGTATGCCGTTTTTCTCGGACGGTTGTCAGAAGAGAAGGGGTTGCCCACTCTGCTGCAGGCGTGGACCCAAGTGCATCGGAGCCACACGCTCCGCATAATCGGTGATGGACCACTGCAAAACGAGATTGGCTCGGAAATTAGTAGCGCAAGTCTTTCGAATGTTTATCTCGACGGACGCTTGTCCCGCAAGGAATCACTAGTCGCTTTGCAAGGTGCCAAGATCCTCATCCTGCCCAGCACTTGCTACGAGAATTTTCCTATGACGATAGCCGAGGCTTACGCGTGTGGTACGCCTGTCATTGCATCGCGACTTGGAGCTATGCAGGAAATTGTTCAGGACGGCCGCACCGGTTTGCACTTTACTCCTGGGGATGCTGGCGATCTGGCCAAGAAAATAGAGTGGGCGTGGGCGCATCCGGAAGAGATGCGCGAGATGGGGCGAAATGCTCGCGCGGAATATGAAACGAAATACACCGCCGAGCGTAATTACAAGATACTCCTGGGCATCTACGAACAGGTCATCGAAGGAGCACGAACGCCGTTGCCACTCTACGATAGGAACCTTTTGCGTGGCACGGACTAAAATCAGCCGTTCGTTTACTCGAGAACAATCGTGAGGAAATGAATTCCCAACCCGACTCGGAACAATCAGCTTTCAACCAGGAGCCTCGCGGATGGCAGAGCGATCCCCAATCGGTTCCTGTCTTGCCTCAATTGTCGAAACAACTTAATTCCTTCCGGGTTCTTCGCAGCAGCATTCACGCCGTGGAGATCGACGACGTGATCAAGATCTTTGAGCAGTGGATCTCGATCCGCGCACGTAGCCACTATGTTGCTCTTTGTAACGTGCATATGGTAATGGAGGCCTACAACAACCAATACCTTCACGGCGCGCTTGCCTCAGCCGATCTCGTAGCGCCCGATGGAATGCCCCTGATCTGGGTCGGTCGACGGCGCGGCTTTCAATTGCGCAGACGAGTCTACGGACCCGATTTGTTTCTGGAATTCTGTCAAACCACCGCGGCGAAAGGTTACCGGCATTTCCTGTTCGGTGGACATCCGGGTGTTCCGAGAACGGTTGCCGCGAGGCTGAGAGAATCCTGTCCCGGAATTCAGATAGCGGGGACCTATTCTCCGCCATTTCGCAACCATACACCGGCGGAGCTCAGCGAAATGATCGCTAGAATCAACGACGCCGGTGCTGAAGTACTCTGGGTAGCCCTCGGGTGTCCGAAGCAGGAACTTTGGATGTACGAAAATCGGGATCGTCTCAACGTGCCGGTCGTTGTAGGCGTTGGACAAGCATTCGATCTTTTCGCCGGGCGCGTGCGGCAAGCCCCGCGATGGACTCGGAATATGGGGTTAGAGTGGGCTTTTCGCTTAATAACGAATCCGCGGCGATTGTGGCGGCGGTACCTTTTTTACAACACGCAGTTTCTCTACTGCCTCGCACTGGACGGATTGGGCTTACTCGAAGACAGGCAGCATTTAGACAACTGATCGGCGTCAATGATCGGTTTCTGTAGTCCATGCCTGGTGCCGTACAGGGTTGTACCAACATAGCCGGACAGGTGAAAAATTGAAGCGGGCTTTGATCACAGGCATTACTGGACAGGACGGCTCTTATCTGGCCGAGTTCTTGCTGTCAAAAGGGTACGAGGTTCACGGTATTATTCGCCGGGCCAGTACCTTCAACACTCAGAGACTCGACCATATCTATGTAGACCCGCACGCGCCCAACGCTCGTTTATTCCTGCATTATGGCGATTTAGTTGCTGCCGGCGAGCTGAGCCATCTCATTTACAGCGTCCAGCCCGATGAAGTGTACCACTTGGGCGCTCAGAGCCATGTTATGGTGAGCTTTGAGTCTCCCGAATACACGGGCCAGACGACTGGGTTAGGGACGACGCGCGTACTGGATGCCATTCGACGCAGCGGCATTAAGGCGCGTTTCTACCAGGCTAGTTCGTCTGAAATGTTTGGAGCTGCGCCGGCGCCCCAGAACGAAGAGACTAAGTTCCATCCACGTAGTCCTTATGGCGCGGCAAAGGTATATGGCTACTGGATGGCCGTCAATTACCGTGAGGCCTACGGCCTTTATGCTTGCAATGGCATTCTCTTCAACCACGAGAGCCCGCGTCGTGGCGAAACGTTCGTAACGCGTAAGATCACACGTGCTGTAGCGCATATTCTGGCGGGACGGCAGGAAAAGTTGTATCTCGGAAACCTGAAATCCTCGCGCGATTGGGGATACGCCCCAGAGTATGTGGAGGGCATGTGGCGCATCTTGCAGCAGGACTTGGCTGAAGATTTCGTATTAGGCACGGGCGAGTGCCACACCATCCAGGAATTCGCTGCGGTAGCGTTCGGCTACGTGGGTCTCGATTGGCAACAGTTTGTCGAGACTGATCCACGCTATATAAGGCCCTCCGAGGTGGATATCCTAATAGCAGATGCCAGCAAAGCCCGCAGCCGACTGGGATGGGAGACGAAGATTAAATTTCATGAATTGGTTCGTATCATGGTCGATGCTGACATGGAATCTGTCGGCTTAAAGCCAACTGGAGAAGGCTTCCGCATTCTCCAAGAAAGATTCGGCACTTGGCACCGATGGAGCAATTCTGTGTCTGCCAACCTGCAAGCCCGAGCGGGATCGGCGATCCGTTAGCCGCGCAATAGGACTTGGATATGGACTCTTTCCCTCAAGCAATGTCGCCAGTCGCCAGGATTTATGTCGCCGGTCATCGTGGGTTGGTCGGTTCAGCCCTCGTACGTACCTTGCAGGCGAATGGTTATCGCAAGCTCATCCTGCATAGTCATGCCGAACTCGACTTGGCCGACGGATCAGCAGTCGCTCGGTTCTTCGCCTCGGAGCGTCCCGAATACGTGCTCCTAGCCGCCGCGAAAGTGGGCGGCATCCTCGCCAACAGCACCTACCCTGCGGACTTTATTCGCGAGAATCTAGTAATCCAGGCCAATATCATTCAGCACGCTTACACCGCGGGTGTAAAACGGCTGCTTTTCCTGGGCTCTAGTTGCATCTATCCCAGGCTCGCTCCACAACCGCTTAAGGAGAAGTATTTGCTGTCGGGCCCGCTTGAACCTACCAATCGCCCGTATGCCATAGCGAAGATTGCAGGCATCGAGATGTGCTGGTCGTATAACCGGCAGTATGGGACTCACTATCTAGCGGCCATGCCAACCAACCTATATGGTCCCGGCGATAACTACGATTTGAACAATTCGCACGTTATTCCGGCCCTCATCCGAAAGATCGCCGAAGCCCGTGAACAAGGTCACAGTTCCGTTACTCTCTGGGGCACTGGGACACCCCGGCGTGAGTTTTTGTACAGCGAAGACATGGCTAAGGCGTGCTTGTTTCTTCTTAATCTTCCGGACGAACAATTTGCGCCAATCGCACACAGCCAGCAGGAGCCGCCGCTCGTGAATGTGGGTTGCGGGGAAGACGTGAGCATTCGCGAACTGGCGACAATGATTGCGGACGTAGTTGGCTTCAAGGGCGCCCTTGCTTTCGACACAAGCAAACCGGACGGTACGCCGCGAAAGTTACTGGACGTCTCGCGGTTAACACGCCTGGGCTGGAAACCGTCGGTATCGCTGCGCCACGGCCTCGAGCTAGCCTACGGAGCATTCCGCCAGGAACGCGAAGCTCTCTTGCCGGGCTAGGCTCAACGATGCAGGCCTCTACTGGGCGCACAGAGTCTTCCGGGAGCCAGGGCGTCCTTGGAGGTGCGAGCTGCTGAATGCATTAGTTTGCAACGGACGGGCGTTATTGTCCTCCTCGCCTCGACCGCCCCGAAAATTCCGCCTACCCAATTCTGTAGTCATACGGGTCGGTTGACGGATCTGCTAGCTTACCGCCCGAAATCTCTTGTCGCTGGAATATTAGTTCCGAAGCCGTAAAAGAGACCCAGCCCCTTGCACGTTTACCCCGCGCGTTCCCGTCTCGCGTGCTTCCTCTGTGCGCCTGTTCACGTCCATCCTACCATTTTCTCTTTTCAGCCGTAGATCGTGTAGTCCTTCCCCCACCTTCCTTTGCCCAGCGTCCGCTTCTTCCAGCGCCCGGACTATTTGCGACTCTGACCCCCAGCTTTCGTTCACGTAAGAATACGAAAACCTTCTGCTACTTCCTTTCCGGTTTTGAGCCGGGATGGGGGAGCGCGAGGGGCAAGGGATGGCCGTTGAATCCCTTGCCCCTCGCTTAGCTGTGTAGAAGCTTGCAGCGTGCGCCGCAAACTCTTTCGGAGTTTTGTATCCCAAACTGCTGTGCGGGCGCTCCTCGTTGTACTCGATCTTCCACGCCGCGATCTTCCGCCGCGC
>CAVQZU010000179.1:0-113217 GCA_963718485.1 uncultured Acidobacteriota bacterium | reverse complement strand
GCGAGCGTCTCGCAAAGCTCTAGCAAGCAACGCTCCCACGCCAGCCTGGCCGCGGACTGTATATCGAGCGCACCGGCCGGCAGAACGCCCGGTTTGGCGCGCGACATAGCAGCCGCTAGGCGAATGTAATCCTTCTTAGTCACAATCAAATCTCCTTAGAGTGTTAACCCCGACTTGATCTCAGAACGGAATATAGCCTTCGCTCACGATGTCAAGGTGCAATTCGCTAATTGCATGGCCGGATAACTTATATGTGATCCCGGCATCGTCACACCATGCATCCCAATATTCGCGAGCGCGGCCGCCGACTTCGGCAAGGTAGCAGTCTATCTTGTGCGCCAAACCCTCCGCTGTGATGCGGCCCTTGTGATAGTCATAGGCGCGGCGCTTGCGCCCCTCGCGCGCCACATTGCGGCTATCGAGGCAGGCGACATCGCAGCCCATTAGTTGCGCCACGAATGCAGCCTTGACGATGCCTAGGCCATGCAAACCCTGCAGCCGAGTGATTACGGTGCGAGCGTCCCATTCGTCGCGAAGCTCGCGCCATAGCGCCTCGCCTTCAATCTGCAATTGGCGATAGGCTTGACGCTTGAAGGCAAGCAGGCAAGACGCTTCCGCGCGCTCCTCATCAACCTGTTGCAGCTGGCCACGAACGGCAGTGATCGGCTGGCGTATCGAGAGCAACGCGAAAAGGACGCCGCGCTTGAACCCCTCGGGTGTCTCGCGCATGCATGCGCTGATAACCGGAACGTGTGTGTCATACATCGGCTTGCAATCTCCCTTGCATCCCTTGGCCTATGCATATGAGCGCGCCACGAATGACGCGCCCATAAGCCTATGTCAAGCCGCGGCGAGCGCGCGATATGGGATGATTTCGGCGCGCCCTATCTCTGCGACATAGAACGCCAGCTGATCAGGGAACAACGGGCCAGCCATGGCCGCGAGCGCGGGTTCATCGTCGCAGGCGACGCGGTAAGCGATGCTGCGATCTGTGTAGAGCTTGCCGTTGTCGTCAAGCCATGAGCCGCGAACGTCCGATTGCGTGAACCCGCCGAACGCGTCGACAAGCTCTCCCTGCATATGCTTGTGAGGAACAGCCGCCTTCCCATCGAAGCCGACGTCTCGATCCGCGTGAATGGAGCGCACCTCGGGTGCGCAAAGCTTGACCCCATTGGCAGCCGTCTCGCCGTGTGCCTGACGGAACTGGTTTGAAAGGTCCCGTGAAAATGTCCTCGGTTCTGGATTCACCAAACGTCGAGACTTCTCCGCTCTTGGCCCTTTGGGCCTGGCTCCGCTCGGTCTTCCCGATGGTCCACGTGCAGCGCCGGGAGCGGCGGCTGCGCCTGTGCGAGAGCCTCCCGCTCGGCGAGAAACGCTCTGTCGCGGTGGTGGAATTCGAAGAGCAGCGTTTCCTGCTGGCGGTCACCTCGGCGAACATATCTCTTTTGCAGCCTCTCGGTCCGGCGCAACCCGGCCAGTCGCGGTTCCCGGAGCGCTCGTGAGGGTCTTGCGCTGCTGGCGGGATCGGGCGGCGGTTGCCGCCGTTTTCTGGCTGCTGGCGGGTTGGTTGTCCTGCGTCCACGCGGCTGCGGCACCGCTCACGCTGGCCACCCCGGCGCAGGGCGTCTCCATTCAGATCCCGGGGTTCACCATGCGGGGCGATTCCACTTCCTGGACCATCGTCGCGCTGATGACGCTGCTCACGCTGCTTCCCGCCCTGCTGCTTTCGGCCACGCCCTTTGTGCGCATCCTGGTGATCTTCCATTTTCTGCGTCAGGCGCTAGGCACCCAAAGCACCCCGGCCAACCAGACGCTCATCGGCTTGTCTCTTTTTCTGACCTACTTCCTGATGCAGCCGGTGGCCTTGGCCATCAACCAGCAGGCCCTGGTGCCGCTCGAGAGCGGTGCGATCACCACCTGGGAAGCTCTAGACCGCGGCTCGGTGCCGTTACGCGGGTTCATGCTGCGCTACACGCGCGAGAAGGACCTCGCACTTTTCGTGGACATGGCTCAGCAGACGCGCCCCAAGCAACCCGATGATTTACCGATGAGGGTCGTAATTCCTGCCTATATCTTGTCGGAATTGAAAACCGGTTTCCAGATCGGAGCCATCCTGTTCTTGCCGTTTCTGGTGATCGACATGGTCACCGCGTCGGTGACCACCTCGATCGGCATGATGCAGCTGCCTCCGGTAGTTATCTCCACCCCGCTCAAAATTCTGCTGTTCGTGGTGGCCGACGGCTGGAACCTGGTGGTGGGTTCCATGCTGAAGAGCTTTCATTAAGGAGAACCCGTGTCGCCTGAACAAGTCATTGCCATCGCCCGCCAGACCCTCGAAGCGGCCTTCTGGGTGGCCGCGCCGATTCTGGTGTCGGCGACTGTGGTCAGCCTGCTCATCAACATCGGCCAGGTGATGACCTCGGTCCAGGATCCCACCGTGACCACCGTGCCGCGCCTGGCAGCGGTGGGCGGAATCGTGTTCGTGCTCACTCCCTGGATGCTGCATCACCTGGTGGCTTTCACCATCAGTATTTTTTCCGATTTCCGGGCCTTCACCCACTAGGAGAACGCCGAGCGCATGTCCCCTTTGCTTGAACGCATCTTGTCGCATGCCCTGCCCATCGGCGTGCGCATCGCCGGCGTCATGACCTTTGCTCCTTTTTTCGGCAGCGAAGCCCTGCCGGCCCGGGTCAAGGCGGCGCTGGTGGTGGTGCTCACGGCGATGCTCTACGGGGTGTGCCCGGTTCCGGATCTGCCGCTGACCGTTTTCGGCGCTATCCGCTTGGCCTTCAGCGAGGCGGTCGTGGGCTTGATGATGGGTCTTTCGGTGCAGATCGTGCTCGAAGGCGCGCAGATGGCCGGGCAGCTGGCCGGAGCGCAGCTGGGATTTTCGCTCGCCGCCATCATCGATCCCCAGACCAACATCGAGACGCCCGTGCTCACGATCTTCTACCAGATGATTGCCATGCTTATTTTTTTGCAGCTCAACGTGCACCACTGGATGCTGCGCGCCGTGGTCAAAAGCTTCGGTTATTTTCCGGTGGGTTCGGGCAGCATTAAGCTTGCCGCCGCGCGCGAACTGCTGCGCGCCGCAGGTGGCATGTGGCTTATCGGCGTGCAGATCGCCGCTCCGGTGCTGCTGGCCACGCTGGTCATTGACGTGACCATCGGCTTTCTAAGCAAGGCCTCACCGCAACTGCCGGCCATGTTCATCGGCATCTCGGCCAAGAGCCTCGTAGGCTACGCCCTGCTGGCCGCCTCGGTGGCTTTGTGGCCGGTATTGCTTGAGCACAAATTTCTCGATTCTCTGGGTTGGATGGAGCAGGCGCTCGGTTTGGCGCGCTAAGCGCAAAAGCACATGGCCGACAATCGATCCGAACAAGCCACCACGCGGCGCAAGCAGCAGGCCCGCCAGAAGGGCCAAGTGGTGCGCTCGCGCGACCTCGCCAGCGCCCTCACCCTGCTGTCGGTTAGCTTGGCGCTTTGCTGGCAACCGCACGTCTGGATCGACCACTGGCACGATCTGCTCGAACGGCTTCTGGCCGTCGGGAGCGGCGGCGAAATCGGACTGGGAACCCCCGTTTTTAGCTGGACTCTTCTGACCGTGGCGCAGTGGCTCGCGCCGGTTCTTTCTCTCGCCTTGGGCGTGGCGGTGCTCTCGCACACCGCGCAGGGCGGATTCGTTTTTGTCACCGAATCGCTCAAACCCAATTGGAACCGTCTCAACCCCGCCAGTAATATCGGCAACCTGTTCTCAGTTGCCGGGCTCAGCCGACTGCTGCGTTCTCTGTTTCCTTTTATGGCCATCGTCATTCTGGCCGTGAACCTTCTGCGGCAAGACTTTCCGCGGATCGCCCACGCGGCGCGCTTCGACCCTCATGAACTGCTCGCCTTGCTTGGTTCGCTGCTCTTTGAGCTCTGCTGGAAATTCGGTTTGGTGCTGCTGGCCTGGTCCGGCCTGGACTATTTTCTGCAGCATCGGAACTACGAGCGTTCCCTGCGCATGACCAAGCAGGAGGTCAAGCAGGAACACAAAGACACCGACGGAAATCCTCTGATCCGCGGGCGCATGCGCCGCCTGCGACGCGCGTTTTTGCGCAAGCTGATGGCCAAGGACGTCGCGCGGGCCACCGCCGTGATTACCAACCCCACGCACTACGCCGTGGCCATCGAGTACCGCCCCGAAACCATGTCCGCCCCGGTAGTCGTGGCCAAGGGCCGCAACCTTTTGGCCGAGCGCATCAAACAGATCGCTCGCTGGCACGAAATTCCCGTCGTCGAGAACCGCATCCTGGCCCAAGCTCTCTACAAGACGACCGAAGTCGGCCAGGCCATTCCACCCAAGCTGTACGCGGCGGTGGCCGAAATTCTGGCCTTCTTGTATCGCGCCCAGGCTCGCCTGCTGGCGCAGAAACCGGGGATGGCGAACTAGCCCATGAGCAACGCCGCACCCAAACCGATCGCCGCCAAAAGCAGTTCGATCGACTGGCTCTTGCCGGTGGCCGCCGTGGCCATGGTGTTCATGATGCTGGTGCCGGTGCCGAGCCTACTGCTTGACATCTTCCTCGCGGCCAGCGTGACGCTGGGCGTGCTGGTCTTGTTGTGTGCTCTGTACATCCTGAAACCGGTGCAGTTCTCCGTCTTTCCGACGCTGCTGCTGCTGCTTACCTTGTTGCGCATCTCGCTGAACATCGCCAGCAGCCGCCGCATCCTGCTGCACGGCAACGAGGGCACTGCCGCCGCCGGACACGTGATCGAAGCCTTCGGGCAGTTCGTCGTGGGCGGCAACTACGTGGTCGGCTTCGTCATTTTTCTGGCCCTGATCGCCATTCAGTATCTGGTCATCAACCACGGCGCGGTGCGCACCGCCGAAGTCGGCGCGCGATTCACCTTGGACGCGCTGCCTGGCAAACAAATGGCTATCGACGCGGACATGAACGCCGGCCTGATCGACGAAGCCCAGGCCCGCTCCCGCCGCGAGCAGATTGCCCGCGAGGCCGAATTCTACGGGGCCATGGACGGCGCCGCGCGTTTCAGCCAGCGTGACGCCTTAGCGACCATTCTGATCACCGCCATCAACATCATCGCCGGCTTCCTGATCGGCGTGTTTCAAATGAACATTCCCTTCGACCAGGCCCTGAAGACCTACACCATCCTGACGGTGGGCGACGGCTTGGTAACCATGATTCCTTCTCTACTGGTCTCGGTCGCAGGAGGCATGGTGGTAACGCGCACTTCCACCAACGAAACCGTAGGCTTCGAAATCGGCCGCCAGCTCTTTGGCAAAAGGGTTCCTCTGCAAATCGCCGCGGGGGTCATCTTTCTGCTGGGATTGATTCCCGGACTCCCCAAATTCTCGTTCTTCTTGCTGGCCGCCGGCGCGGCCTTGCTCGCTTCGCGCATCTCGCGCGCCGACAAACCCGCGGAAGAAACCGCGGTGGCCAAAAAGGACCCGAAGGCCGACGCGCAACAGCAGATCGAGGGCTTGCTCAAGCTCGACGAACTCAGCCTGGAAGTGGGCTACGCCCTGGTGCCCTTGGTCGACCAGGCGCAGGGTGGGCAGTTACTGCAGCGCATTCGCGCGCTACGCCGGCATCTGGCGCTGCAACTTGGATTCCTGGTGCCCTCCATCCACATTACCGACAACCTCAAGCTCAAGCCCCGCGAATACGTGGTCTATCTGCGTGGCGTCGAAATCGCCCGCTGGGAACTGTATCAGGATCGCGTGCTGGCCATCAGCTCGGAGGCCAATCCCGCTCCGCTGGACGGCTTTGAAACCCGCGAGCCGGCCTTCGGCACCGCGGCCAGATGGATTCCGCCGGCTCTGCAGGAACTAGCGCTCACCAAGGGCTATGTGGTGGTCGACCAGACCTCGGTCCTGGCCACCCATTTAGCGGAACTGGTGCGCCAGTTCGCCCACGAGCTGCTCACCCGCCAGGAGGCCAAGCGCCTGCTTGATGCACTGGCGGAAACACAACCCAAATTGGTCGACGAGCTGGTGCCCCGTCTGCTCACCCTGGGCGAGGTGCAGAAAGTTCTCCAGCAGCTTTTGCGCGAGCAGGTCTCCATCCGCGACCTCAGCAGCATTCTTGAGGTCCTGCTGGATACCGCCGCGAACAACAAATCGCAGGTGGCTCTGGTCGAGGCCAGCCGCCAAGCCTTGGGCCGCTCGCTTGTGCAGCCGCTGCTCGGCGAGGATCGCAAGCTCAAGGTGCTGACCCTTGATCCCAGCGTCGAGCAGGAGATCCAGCGCAGCGTCGATCCGCAATTTGCCGGCGACCGCGCCGGGAGCTCTTCCTCGGTGCGGCGCGTCCTTGAGAGTTTACAGAAGTCGATTGGCGACAAGACGGCCCTGAATTCCATGACCCTGCTCTGCAGCAGCCCGGCTCGTTTCTACCTGCGCCGCCTGCTCGAACCTTTTCTCCCGCGGATCGTGGTTCTTTCGCCGGCCGAAATACCGCCCGCCGTATCGATTCAGTCTCTGGGGACGGTGCGCTGATGGACCAACGCGCGTATGTCCCTGGTCGGGCTGAGCGGAGCACTGCGTGACCACCGATACCCAGAGAGCGCCTCGCGGTCCGCACCTCGATCCCGCAGAACGCGAAAAACTGCTAACCGCACACCTACCCGACGTGCAGTACATCGCCCGGCGCATCCACGACCGGCTGCCCATGCAGATTCCGCTGGAGGACCTGGTCCACGCCGGAGTGCTGGGGCTGATTGACGCCGTGGACAAATTCGATCGCACGCGCGACGTGCAATTGAAGTCTTACGCCAAGTTCCGTATCCGCGGAGCCATACTGGACAGCCTGCGGGCCACGGACTGGAGCCCCCGCCGACTGCGCAAACAGGCCCGGTTGCTCGAGGAGACCTCCCGCACCCTGTCATCGGAATTGGGCCGCGCGGCTTCAGAACCGGAGATCGCCGCGCGCCTGGGCATGGACTTGCCCCAGTTCCAGCAGCTGCTGGCCGATCTGCATGGCCTGGACATGGGCAGCCTGCAAGCCGAGCATGGCGAAGAGCTCGACCAAGCCGCGGAGTGCACCTACCAGCCCAACGGCCGCGACCAGAATCCTTTCTTCCAGTGCCTGCAGTCGGAACTCAAATCGTTTCTCGCGCAGGCCCTCGGTTCTCTGGAAGAAAAAGAGCGCCAAGTCATGGCCCTCTACTACCTGGAAGAACTGACCATGAAGGAAGTCGGAGCCGTTCTGGGGATCGGGGAATCCCGCGTTTCGCAACTGCACTCCCTCGGACTGGTTCGTCTGCGGGCGCGCCTGCAGGAACTTCTGCATTCCCGCGGCCTGCAGCAGCAAAGCACCGCGCTGTCGCTGGGCAGCTTGCCCTAGGAGAAACTGCATGGGACCCGCACTCGCTTCCGAGGCCTTCCGCATGCTGCGAGAAAAAGCGCGCGCCAAGACCTCCGCAGTTTGCGCGCCGTCTGAGGCTTCCTCGGTGAGCCCTTTCGACCCCCGGCAATCGGGCCAGCTTTCCCCCGGGCAGCGGCAGGCTGTCGAGGCCCTGCACAAGAGCTTTGCTTCCCACCTGGTCGATGGCGTCGGCAACCTGCTGCGCACTACCCTGCAAGTGGATCTCGCCGCCGTCGAGCAGACTTCGGGCGCGGAGTTTCTGAAGCGCACACCCGAGCCGGCGTCCCTCGTGTTTTTCCGAAGCACGCTTGGCCCGTCGGCGATCATGCATTTCGATCTGCCACTGCTGTTCCCGCTGCTCGATTTGATTCTGGGCGGCCCTGGAACCGACAGCACCGAAGTGCGCGATCTCACCGACATCGAACGGGAACTTGTGGAACCTCTGGACCGCGTCATCGCCCGCTCTCTGCGAGACGCCTGGGAGCCGCTGCTCAAGGTGGGTTTCGATTTTGACCGTCGCTGCCCGAAAGGCGAAGCGGCGACGCAATTTTCGCCGGCCGATCGCCTGCTGCTGATCGCCTTCGAGCTCCGCTGGCAGCAAACGCAGGCCCGCTTGCAGCTGGCCTTTCCTGCGGTGCTTTCCTCCGCCCTGCTGCGCAAGCTCACGCCCGAGGAAGCGCCCGCGCGGTCTGCGCCGGCGCAGGACCGTGGCCGTTTGCGCGAGCAGCTGCTCACCAGCCAGTTTCTGGTGGAGCTTCTGCTCCCCCGCAGTACCGTCTCGGTCCGGCAGTTGTATGGACTGCGACCGGGGGATGTGCTGCTTCTCCCGCTCCGTTCCAATGAACCGCTCACCGTGCAAGTCTCCGGCCAGAACATGTTTCTCGCTTCTGCGGTCCGTAGTGGAGCGCGGCGCGGCGCACAGGTACAAAAAATTCTCTCCATCATTCCCGAAAAAGAGGGGCAGGAAACAAAATGACCGAACCCAGTGAACCTCTACCCAAGGCCGACGATTTGCCGGCCGCAGGTCCTCATCTCGATCTGCTTCTCGATGTCGAGCTAGAAGCCACCATTCGCTTCGGCGAACGCACGCTCCTGCTGCGCGACATCTTGTCCGCCGCTCCCGGCTCGATCATCGAACTCGACCGCGAGCTGAACGAGCCCGCCGACCTGCTCGTCGCCGGCCGCCTGATCGCCCGTGGCGAAGTGGTGGTGGTCAACGGGAATTTTGGCCTGCGCATTACCGAGCTTGCCAGCGGCGGTGCTCCCAGTTTGATCCCGGCGTAAGCGAGCCATGAACACCTTCCATTCGCGGATGAAGGAAGCCTCCACCGCCGCTGCGGGCGCTCCCGACACGGGACTGTTTTCGCTCGCCCGTCTTCGTCACCGCTGCGCCAATCCCAGCTGCCACCGGGGAAAACTGTGGTCCCGCTGGCTGACACCCACCGAACCGGTCGCCTTCGGCGGAAGCTCGTATTGCTGCGCGGGCTGCGCGGAAACCGCCTTCGAGCAGGAGATTGAAAAGCACCTGCTGCGGGCGCGTTTTGAAGGGGAAAGGCCGCACCGCATTCCGCTCGGACTCCTGCTCGTATCCCGCGGCATGGTTACCGGCGGGCAGCTGCAGCAGGCACTCCGCACCCAGCGCGAGCAGCCGCGGCGGCGTCTTGGAAATCTGCTCGTGGAACAGGGCGCGATTTCCGAACAGAGTCTTCTCGCGGCGCTCGGAAACCAGTGGGGCTGCCCGGTGTTCCCCTTGGAGAAGAATCGCGACTATCTGGAATGTGCGGGCTTGCTGCCTCTCGCCTTGTTACAGTCGACGGGCGTCCTTCCCGTACATCAAGGCCGCGGCGGTCGAATTCTGCACCTGGCCTTCACCAAGCGCGTCGATCACACCCTGCTGTACGCCATCGAAGGGATGCTCGGCTGCCAGGCGGCTGCTTGCGTGGCCTCCGAACAGGCGGTAGCCGATGCCGTGCAACGCCTGCATTCGCTCTTGCCGCCGCAGGAGACGGTCTTTGACAGCGTGCGCCAGCCGCAGGAAATGGCGCGTATGGCCGCCGATTACGCCGCCAAGTTGCAAGCCGGCCAGGTGCGCGCCACCAGGGCCGCCGATTACCTCTGGTTCCGTTTCGAGAACGCCCGCGGCTGGCACCATTTGCTGTTTCAACTTCAGGCTCACGACCGGCATTCAGACCTCTAGGCGCTAAAGACTTTTCCTCTCCCGCCGATGAATCTCTAGTGAGAGGGAGAGCCCATGCCCAAGCTAGAATCGAGCACTGCCGATGTCCGCCGCTCCACTGCCGCCTCGGAGCTCTCGGCGCGCGAGCGCCGCAAACAGCGCGTGATGTCCCTGCTGGCCGAAGGGCTTCCTACTCCTTCGGGTCGCGTTTTTGAGCTCGTCCAGTTGCTGGGCGAACCGGTCCTCGATCTGGACGGAGTGAGCGAAGTGATCCGCTCCGAGCCCCTGCTGAATGCGCAAATCAGCGGCCTGCTGAATGTTTCCCCCTTTGAGGAGTTTCGCCAGGCGCGGGACTTTTCAGAGACCGTGGTGCTGCTCGGCTCAGAGCGCTTGCGCATTGTGGCCCTCGGGTGCGCGCTTGCGGAGTTTGCCGGCCGCCGCCTGCCGCAGCAGGTCATGCGCGACTTTTGGCACCACAGCATTCTCACCGGCTTGCTCGCGGAAAAGATTGCCCGCCAAGCCCGGCCGGAGGGCGTTGAACGGGCCTACCTCGGAGGCCTGTTGCACAACATCGGACGCCTGCCGTTACTGATCGTCGCCCGGGAGCAGGAACCGGACGGCAACGAGCCCCCGCGGCAGGCGCAGGAAGAATTGGCCGCCGAACGCTCCTATTTCGGAGTGGACCATTGCGAGGTTGGGCGCTGGATCGCCCTGTCCGGGAACTTCGCCCGGTGGATGCAGTGCGTCATCGTCCACCATCACGACGCTTGGCGGGCGCCCGAGGAGCAGATGTTGGTGGCGATTGTCGCCGCCGCCGACCGCTGCGCGCAAACCGTCGGACGCAAGATCTTCCCCGGATGTCCGCACCGCCCGACCGCACCGCTTGCAGCCAGGGCCCGCTAAACGATCGGCGTCTCAGGCGACTGCTCGAAGAGCATCGCTCCGGGCAATCCCCATTTCTCGGAAATTCCGCTCTGCAAACGGTCGGGCCGCGCTTCGGGGTCTGTTAGAGTTCCTCGCAGGCACCGCTTCGGGGGAAAATTCTGCCCCCTCGCTCGGCAATTCCGGCAGCAGCCAACCGGCTGTCGCGGGAAAATCCTCTCAACCGATTGGTCCTAACTGAATCCACAAGAGCGGCCCTTGGCGGCGCATTAAAACGACCTAATATGGCCCGCCCCGTGCTGTACCAGGTCCGGAAGGAGTCCCATGGATAGCGGGTTCTACTCAGCCTTTACCGGTCTTGCGGCGCGTATGCAGTCCCTGGATTTGCTGGCCAATAATTTGGCCAACGTGAACACCGTGGGATACAAGACCCAGAAGGAATTCTACCGGGCCTTTGCGGCCTCGCTAAACAACGGCGGGATGACTCGAGTGAACCAGGCCATCAACGATTTCGGTCTGCTGGGTGGTGCGCGACTGGATCTGTCGGCCGGAGCGCTGCAGACCACCGGCAATGATACCGACGTGGCTCTTGACGGCTCAGGGTTTTTCGTGGTGGGCACCCAAGGCGGCTTGCGCTACACCCGCAACGGAAATTTCAGCCTTAACAGCACCCGCCAGCTGGTGGACCCTCAGGGCCATCCGGTCCAGGGCCAGGACGGCCCCATCCAGGTGCCCTCCGGCAACAGCCTCACGATCAGCACCGACGGCAGCATCTCGATCGACGGCGCGCTGGTGGCTCAACTGAAGGTCGTCGATTTCGCCCCCGGGACGCAGCTGGCACCGGAAGGAAACACCGACTTCGTGGCCCCGGCCGACGCAAAGCCCACAGCCTCGACGGCCCAGGTCCGCCAGGACATGCTCGAAGCTTCCAACAGCGATCCCATCACGAGCGCCGTCTCTTTGATCGATCTACAGCGCAACGCCGAAATGATGCAGCGCGCCTTGACCATCTTCAACACCGATTTCAATCAGACCGCGGTGCAGGAACTGCCGCGCGTCTAGCCCAGGAGAAAACATGTTTCGCTCATTGAACACCGCCGCCAGCGGGATGATCGCCCAGCAACTCAGCCTCGACAATATCGCCAATAATTTGGCCAACGCCAGCACCGCCGGGTTCCGCAAGCGCCGGCTGCAATTTCAAGACATGCTTTATCAGAACATGATTCTGCCCGGCGCGGCTTCCACGCAGCAAACCACCTATTCGAGCGGCCTGCAGATCGGATTGGGCGCGCGCTCCTCGGCTTCGGAGATGGTGCAGACCCAGGGCGATTTCGAGAACACCGGAAACCCGCTCGATCTGGCCATTCAGGGCCAGGGCTTCTTTCAAGTGCAGCTGCCCAGCGGGCAGCTGGCCTACACACGTTCCGGGAATTTCCAGGTGGACGCGCAGGGAAACATCGTCACCGCCGATGGCTACACGCTGCAGCCTTCGATCGCCATACCCAACAACGCCACCAACATCACCATCGGCACCGACGGCACGGTCAGCGTGTCTCTGCCCAAGCAGCAACAGGCTCAGCAGGTCGGTCAGATCCAACTCGCCACTTTCGCCAATCCCGGCGGCCTCAACAGCACCGGCCAAAATCTGTTTCTTCCGACGACGGCATCTGGAGACGCGATCCTCGGCACACCCGGGGGCACCGAAGGTCTCGGTACCATTCAGCAAGGGGAGCTTGAACAGTCCAACGTCAACGTGGTCGAGGAATTTATTGAGATGATCCTGGCGCAGCGCTCCTATGAATCCAATTCCAAGGTGGTGCAGGCTGCCGACCAGATGTTCCAGGACGTCAACTCGATGTCGCGGTAAAACGGGAGCCCGGTTTGCGCAATCCTCAACGCTGGCTTTTCCTTTTTTGTTTGTCCGTCCTGCCTTGCTCCGCAAGGGCAAGCGGGGTCGCGCCCGCATGGGCGCTGCTCGCCGAAGCCCGCGTGGTGGGCGATTCGATCTATCTTTCCGATTTGCTCCCAGCGCAAACGCCTCTGGAACTTCGCGACGCCGCAGGAAAGATCCTGCTGGCAGCCGCACCTCCTCCGGGAAGCAGCCTGACTTTAGCCGGCGAACGCATCCGGGGCGTCCTGCCCGCAGCGGCGCGCGAGCGCCTTGCCGTTCCACCCCAAGTTCTCATTCACCGCGCCGGCCGCCTGTTAACCCACGCCGAAGTGCTGGCGGCTTTGCGGACGGCCTGGCAGTCCAACCAGCTTCCCGGCGCTTCCGGCAGAGAACCTGAAGACGTGCACTTCTCCGCTCCGGTGCAGGTCTCGGCGATCGACGCTCGGCTGCAAGTCCGGCGCATCGATTTTGACCCCGCCTTGAACCAAGCCCGGTTCTTGCTGGCGTCCTCGGCCGACCGCCGCTCGCTGCCCTTCCTGGTGACCGCAGATCTGCGGGCCCGCTTCGCAGCAAAGCGCAGCCGCAAGCGGTCTGGAAAATGTCGCCACGCTGCGAAACAGTCTCGCGGAAAACCGCACCGGGCCAGCTGCCGCGGAGTTCTACCCGGCGGCCACTGCCTTGGTCGAACCAAAAAGAGCCGCCCGGCTGCACGTCGTTTCCGCAAGCATGCAGATGTTCCTCGACGTGCTGCCCTTGGAAAAGGGCGTGCTCTATCAAACCGTCCGCGTTCGGCTGGCCGGCGGCGGCAAGGTTTTGCGCGGTCAAGTGGTCGCCCCGGGTCTCCTTGAGGCCCAATTTTGAGGCGCTCTATGGATATGCCCACAGGCCGCGGGAGATTGTTTCCCGTCACCTGCGCGATCCTTACCGCGCTGCTGGTTTCCGCCTGGTCGGCGCAAGCCGATCACCTGCTCGATCGAAAAAAGCCCGGTCCCGCCAGCACTTCGCTGGACGATTATCTGAAACGGGTGCGCGCCGCCGGCTCTGAAACCGCCTCTACCCCGGGGAGCTTGTGGGTTTCCTCTGGCCCGCTCTCCAGCTTGGCTTCCGACTATAAGGCGCGCTGGCCTGGCGATCTGATCGTGGTGCGCCTCGTCGATACCTTTTCCGCTGCGACCAGCGGAGAGACCAACACCTCCCGACAATTCAGCACGCAGTCGGCGATTACCGGACTTCTTGGCAAGTTCGGCCCGAGCAATGCCCTGCAAAACATGTTCAACGCCAACTCCACTACCGCACTGGACGGCAAAGGAGCTTCCACCATGAGCTCCAATCTCCAATTAAGCCTTTCCGGACGCGTCGTCGACGTGCTCCCCAACGGCGTTTTGGTGGTCGAGGCCGTACGCGACTTCACCGTCGGCAACGATCGCCAGACCGTCACCTTGCGCGGCCTGGTCCGGCCGGGCGACGTGGCGGCGGACAATTCGGTGCTTTCCAGCCAGGTCACCAGCGTGGAACTTTCCATCAAGGGCAAGGGCGCGGTCGCCGATGCCTCGCGGCAACCAAACGCCAGTCGTTCGCCTACTGTTGAAGGTTTTGAGCTTTTAAAGGGAGCATCCGCTCGCATGCCGCGGAATTGGTTACGCAAATTTGTGATCTTCTCATGGGTCTTGACGGCGGTCTCGGCGACGTGGGGAGATGCGCGAAGCCCCGCGGGGCGCCCAGATCAAGGACATCACGACGATCGAAGGAGTGCGCGACAACCCGCTTGTGGGCTATGGGGTCGTCGTCGGATTAACGCGCACCGGCGACAGCCAGCAGACCGTTTTCTCCACCCAAACGCTCTCCAATCTCCTGCGCACCATGGGCGTACAGGTCAATCCCGCCTCCATCATCGCCAACAATGTGGCCGCGGTCTTTGTCACCGCAGAGCTGCCGCCTTTCGCGCGCCCCGGCATGAAAATCGACGTAACCGTGTCATCTGCCGGCGACGCCAAGAGTCTTGCCGGAGGGCTGCTGCTGATGACTCCCCTGAAAGCCGCCGACGGAAATGTCTACGCCGTCGCTCAGGGGCCGCTCACCCTGGGGGGCTATAGCGCCGGGGCCAGCGGAAACACCAAGATCGTCAACCATCTCACCGTGGGCCGGGTGCCCGAAGGCGGCATCGTTGAGCGCGACACTTCGGTCGATCTGACCAGCATGACCAAGCTCTCCCTGCTGCTGCGTGACCCTGACTTTTCTGCCGCCCGCGACGTGGCCGCAGCCATCAATAAAGAGATCGGCAAAGACGTGGCCCGTGCGGTCGACAGCCGACGCGTAGACATCATCGGCATCGCCGCCACGGTCGGAGCCGTTCCAGACCTCATGGCGCGCATCGGCAGTCTGCCCATCCGCCTCGAGCCTCCCGCCAAGGTCGTGGTGAATGAACGCACCGGAACGGTCGTGATGGGCGGTGCCGTCACCCTGGGAGCTTGCTCGATTCTCCACGGGAATCTGGCCATTGAGGTGACCACCCATTTCGAGGTGTCCCAGCCGAGCCCGTTGTCTAGCGGCGGGCAAACAGTCGTCGTGCCGCAGACGCAAGTGCAGGCTTCAGAAACGCCGGCGCAGCTGATCCAGCTGAAAGAAGGAGCCACCGTGGAAGAGCTGGTCCGCGGCCTGCAGACCCTCGGAGCGACCGCGCGAGACATTGTGTCCATCTTGCAAGCGATCAAAGCCGCCGGCGCGCTTGAGGCGGACCTCGAGGTGCTATGATGACTGCAATCGACCCACTTCCGCTGGCCCTGGCGGGTCCGGCGCAAAATTCGTCGGCTGCGGGCGCCAAATCGCCCACCTCCGCCGACGAGCAAAAGCTGCGCAAGGCGGCCGGAGACTTCGAATCGATCCTGCTCGCCTCCATGTGGAAGAGCATGAAGCAGAGCTTCGGGGCCTCGGAAGCCGAATCCGATCCGGCGCACGGCACCTTGGATGACTGGGGTATAGAGGTGATGTCCGGGGCAGTCGGCAAAGCCGGGGGACTTGGTATCAGCAGTCTCATTCTAAAGCACTTGGAACCAGCCCTGAAGCATCCTGCGGCAGCTACAACCCCGGTACTTGATCCGGGCGCAGCCTTAAAGGCCGGTAGACAAGCAACCTAGAGCACCCATGACGAGCGAGCGGATTAAGGTTTTCTCACCCGGGGCCGATAGTTCTAGTAGCAGGGAGTCCGCGGCAGCAGTGATCGGACCAGCGGAGGCGTGGCGATGAGAATCGATCCCAGTTTTCAGTACCTCGGCAATACTTCTGGCGGCGTCGAAAGCGCCCAGAGTCAGCCGAAGATTCCCTCCTCGCCCGTTCCCGGCGGAGCCACGCCCGAATCCCAGGCAATCGATGCCCGGGATACCGTGCAGCTCTCCGGAACGCTCAGCGAAGTACAGCAGCTCAAGGCACAGCTCGCCCAGACGCCCGAGGCGCGTGCCGGCCGTGTGGCCGCTCTGCAGCAACAGTTGCAGCAGGGGACCTACCGGCCCAGCAACGAGGCCATCGCCAACGCCATGGTCGCAGACCTGCTCGGGCCGGGCGAAGCGAAGTAACTTTCTTTTGCTTGGAAAGATGTCATGGCGGATCTTCTGCCATCCCGGATTGAGCCCTTGGGCGACGGAGGGGAACTTCCGGCGGATTCTCGCCGCGAACGACATCCCAAACCGAAAGCCGCGGAGAAGCCCGTTCCGGCACCTCCGCCGATCGATTCTGAAAATGACGAGTCTCACCAACTCGATGAACTGGCCTAAATCGTGAAATCGGAAAGCCAACGCTACCTGGCACTTCTGGAACAGCGCCTGTCCTTGTTGGAGGCGCTGTGCAAAACGCTGGCCGCCTCGCGCGCCGACTTCGTCTCGATGGACCTCCCGGCGATGCAATCCCGCATTCAAGAGCAAGAGTGCCTTTGCGGTGAAATCCGTACCCTCGATGCCCGGATTACCAGCGTGCAGGTGCGTTGCGCCGCGCTGGCCGGCGTTGCGCCGCACACAAGCGAAATCTACTGGCCGGACTCGGGCTCCTCTGATCCCGGGTTGAGCGAGCGCATTGGCGCGACCATGCAACGCGTGGCCGCCGCCCAGGCCGAGCTCAAGCGGCTCAATGACGCGCATCAAGCCATGCTCCGGCGCACCCGGCGCACCGTGGGAGTGCTGTTGAATCTGTTCCATTCCTACGCACCCAGTTACGCCGTACCGCCCGCGCCGCAAGCGGGTAGGTTGTGCGAGGAAAGGGTCTGACCCCGTGGGAACGCTCGGCGCCAGTTTAAACATTGCCGTGGGAGCGATGCTCACCGACCAGGCCGCGCTCAGCACCACGAGCAACAACATCGCCAACGCCAATACTCCGGGCTATTCCCGGCAAACCGTCGATCTGGCCGAAATTTCTCCCGTGCAGTTCGGCGGCCTGCTGGTCGGCGACGGCGTGCAGGTGCAACAGATCGTCAGCCAGCGCAGCAGCCTGTTGCAGACCCAGCTCGACCAGGAAACCCAGCAGCAAAGCAAATACAGCTCCTACCTCGGCTCCCTGCAGCAGGTGCAGGCGCTTTTCAACGAAACCAGCGGCACCGGCCTGCAGAGCTCCATCACCGCCTTCTTCAACAGCCTGCAGCAGCTTTCCACCAGCCCCTCGGACACCAGTCTGCGCGAGGGCGTGCTGACCAGCGCGCAGAACATGGCCCAAGCGTTCAGCAGCACGGCTGCAAACCTGGTCTCGGTGCAGCGCAGCGTGGATAGCTCGGTAACCCAGTCGGTCAGCCAGATCAACACTCTGAGTTCGCAGATCGCACAGCTGAACGGGGAAGTCAGCCAAGCGGTGGCTACCGGACAAAATCCGGGCACCTTCGAAGATCAGCGCGACCAGCTGATCAACCAGCTTTCCGGCTTGGTGGATGTCTCAGAAATCGATGCCGGGAACGGCAGCCTCACGCTCACCACCACGGGAGGAGCGAACCTGGTGGTGGGAAACCAGAGCTTCCAGCTGACCGCGCAGGCAAATCCGGACACCGGCTTTCAGCAAGTGATGTCCCAGGGCAGCAATATCACCCCCAGCATCACCGGAGGGTCGCTTGGCGGGGCCATCCAGGTGCGCGACAGCGCGATTCCTGCGATCCTTTCCTCGCTTGATGCCCTGGCTTCCCATCTCGAGAATTCGATCAACTCGGTCAACCAGTCTGGTACGGATTTGAACGGCGCAGCGGGCGGAAATATTTTTACGCCCTCGCCAGCGGGCGGGGCAGGAGCCGCGCTGCAGATGAGCGTGGCCATCAGCAGTCCGGCAAAGATTGCGGCAAGTCTGGACGGCAGCAGCGGGGACAATTCCAACCTGAGCGCCATGCTGGCGGTGCAGAACCAGACGATCGTCAACGGCCAGACCCCGCTCAACGCCTATTCGAACTTAGTCTTTCAAATCGGCAACGACGTTTCCACCGCCCAATCAGAACTGAGCGGCTCGCAAGCGCTCGCCCAACAGATTCAGAATCAGATTGGCAGCGTCTCCGGTGTGAACATCAATGAGGAGGCCGCCAATCTGATCCAATACCAGCAGGCGTATCAAGCCGCCGCGCAGGTCGCCTCGGTCATCAATACCCTGACCAATACGGCCATCAATCTCGGACGGTCCACAGGAACGACTGCATAATGAACCGCATCAATCCCAATTCCCTGCCCGACCTGCTCTCCTCGATCGAGCAGGCTCAGCAGAACCAGCAAACGGCCATCCAGCAGATGTCCACCGGACGCAGCGTCAACAACCTTTCCGACAACCCCGCCGCCGCCGCCGCCCTGGTTGGCAACAATGCCTTGACAAGCGAAAGCGATCAGTTTCTGACCAACATCAGCGACGTGCAGGGAAAGCTGCAGGCGGCGGACTCGGCCTTGAGCAACGCGACTCAGATCATGACCACAGCCATTAGCGTCGGCACCGAGGGCGCAAACGGAACCATGTCTGCAGCCGATCGCCAAGCGCTCGCCCAGCAGGTGCAAGGCCTGCAGCAGCAGATGCTGGGTCTGGCGAATACCGCCTACGAAGGGGTGTACGTTTTCGCCGGCACCAACGTGAGCGCCGCACCCTTCCTGCAAAATGCCGGCTCCCCTTCCGGGGTGCAATATGACGGGAACTCCGACGTCACCAGCGTGCAGACCGGCGAAGGACAGTCGCTGCAAACCAACGTCGCCGGCAGCCAGCTCTTCCTGAACCCCTCTGGAAATGTCTTCGGCGCGCTCAACGATCTGGCCAACGCGCTCAGCTCGGGCAACGGCATTGCCGCCGCCAACACCGAAGTGCAGCAAGCCTTTTCGCAACTCAGCACGCAGCGCGTCTTTTACGGCAACGCCCTTTCCCAGCTGCAGAGCTCCCAGAATTTCCTCAACCAAGAAAAAGTCAACCTGAGTACACAGCAGAACCAGTTGGTGGGCGCCAATCTGACCGCCGTCGTGGCCAACGAATCTCAGGCCCAGGTCGACCTGCAGGCAGCGTTGAGCGCTACCGGCCAGGTGCTGAGCCTGCCGACGCTGCTCAGTTTCCTGAAGTAATCCTGCCAGGCGCGCTACCCAAGCGCCCCGTAGTGGCCCGAGATGACCCGGCTGATGACCGCTATTGTTAGGAGAGTCTAATTCCCAAAGCGCTTCTAACCGGCCGAAGGTAACCGCCAGGTTCTGGTCCGCAGAGCCTGCGGCGGCCAGATCCAGTTTGCGAGCTCTGCTGCTACCGGAGGGGTCCTTTTCTCGAGCATTCGAAGGCCTTTAGCGCGCTGACCCGTGTTGCACAACAAGGGCTGGTTCTCTACCTTTTGGCCGCAGCGCCGGATTTGCAAGACCTTTGTGGCAGCGGGCGTGCTCCCTCCCCTTGGACGTTTTTCTCCCGTCCGCCCAAGGCGGCCGCTCAATTCCAAGGGGATCGGATTTCGGCATGCAAAAGCGCGCGCTCATCACCGGCATTACCGGCCAGGACGGTTCCTACCTGGCGGAGTTTCTGCTCTCCAAAGGCTACCGCGTTTTCGGACTGGTGCGCCGTGCGAGCACCGCCTACTTCGAGCGCCTGGCGCACTTCCAACATGAACTCGAGCTGCTGCCCGGCGACCTGCTCGATCAGAACTCCCTGATCACCGCGATCCGCCAAAGCGAACCGCAGGAAGTCTACAATCTGGCCTCGCAGTCCTTCGTGCCCACCTCCTGGAATCAGCCCGTGCTCACCGGCGAATTCACTGCCCTAGGCGTCACCCGCGTGCTCGAAGCCATCCGCGTGGTCAATCCCGGGATACGCTTCTACCAGGCCTCTTCGAGCGAGATGTTCGGCATGGTGCCCGAGCCGCTGCAGAACGAACGGACTCAGTTTTATCCCCGCAGCCCCTATGGCGTAGCCAAGCTCTATGGCCACTGGCTCACGGTAAACTACCGTGAAAGTTACGGCCTGTTCGCCTGCTCCGGCATTCTGTTCAACCACGAATCGCCGCGCCGCGGCTTGGAGTTCGTCACCCGCAAAGTCACTCACGCCGCAGCACGCGTCAAGCTCGGGCTGCAGAAAACTTTGAAAGTCGGCAACCTCGAAGCGCAACGCGACTGGGGATTCGCCGGCGACTACGTCGAAGCCATGTGGCTCATGCTGCAGCAAAGCCATCCCCAGGACTACGTCATCGCGACCGGCGTGACCCGCTCGGTGCGCGATCTGCTGGAAGTAGCTTTCGCTCACCTAGGGCTGGACTACCGTGCGCACATCGAGATCGATCCCGCCCTGCTGCGGCCCGCCGAAGTGCACCATCTGCGCGGCGATTACTCCAAGGCCGCGCGTGAACTCAACTGGAAGCCCAAGACCTCATTTGAACAACTGGTGGCGCTCATGGTGGACGCCGATCTCGCGCGCCTGGGCGCTGTTTGGTCCTCGACAGCCGAGGCGAACGCCGCTCCGGTCACTGTTAGCTAAACGCACGGCCTTCCCACGCCGTCGTCGCGAGGAATAACCGAGGAGGCAGGATGCCCGAGGGATTGATCGAAGCAAGCCAGGCCCCAGAGCAGATATCGCAGCCGGTACCCGCAGAGCAACTGGCGATTGAGACGCTCACCCGGGCGGTCGGGGAGAACACCCGGCTGCAAGCGGAGTTGCACCGGGTCTTCGCCACGCGCTTGCTCGAGTTCCGCAATTCTTTGCGTGCGGTGAATGAATGGGTCAAGAATCTGGACGGGCGGATCGACCATATTTCCCACACCCGCGTCGCCTCTCCGCCGGCCGCCTCGCCGGTCGGCGACAATTTGCTGCTGCTCAAAGTATTGAACCGTTTCCTGATGTATCTGGAAGCCACCGACATGAGCGTCACGCCCCACCTGCTGGCCGACGGCTGCTGGGAAAAAAATATCACCGAGGCTTTTGCCGCACGCCTCCAGCCGGGCATGACCGTCGTCGACGTGGGAGCCAACTACGGCTACTACACGCTGCTCGCCGCCAGCCAGGTCGGCTGGAACGGCCGCTCCATGACCGCGGGCCACGTCTACGCCTTCGAGCCCAACCCTCGCACCTTCGAAGTGCTGACCAAAAACATCCAGGTGAACGGCTTGCAGTCAGTCGTGCGCGCTCATCAGGCGGCCGCGCTCGACGCCCCCAAAAAATTGCCACTGCACCGCCCGCAGAATTTTGTAGGTGGTTCGAGCTTGTTCACACCCGTAGGCCAGCCCCAAGCCGGGGGCCCCGCCGAGCAGCGCCCGATGATCGAAGCGGTGCGCCTGGACGACGTTATTAGGGAGCCGGTGGATCTGATGAAGATCGACGCCGAAGGCAGCGAGCCGCTGATCTTCCGGGGCATGCGCGGAATTCTCGAGCGCAGCCCCTACCTGACCATCTTCCTGGAATTTTTCCAGCCCCTGATCGAACAGACCGTGGAGCCGCGCCTTTTTCTGCAGGAAATCCGCGACCTGGGCTTTGCGCTGCAATGGTTCACGCCCTGGGGCACGCTTGAAACTTTCAACGAGCAGCTGGCTTTGCAATACGCGCGTTTCGATCTGCTGCTCGAGCGCCAGCCGGCGTTGTCTGCGCCAAAAACCGCCGCGACGAAATCCGCAGCGGCCGCTCCGGTGTCCGGGCCTTGGTCTGCTCCATCGGGGTCAGAAGCTGCGGCGTCTTGCTCCGCCCTGGAAGCGTTCTTGCCGAACCGCTTCGAGGTTGTTCATCACGCACCGGTGTGGATGACCATGTCCGAACGTGTGCTGCTCTATGGTCTGATCGCCGGGCTGCGCCCCCAGCGTTGCCTGGAAGTGGGCACCTTTAAGGGCGGGTCGGCGCTGATCATCGCTGCGGCGCTCGACGATCTCGGCGCAGGCCGGCTGGCCTGCGTGGAATCCGAACGCCCAAATCCAGCCGGAGCACTGGCGCTTGATCGCGCACCGGGCTAGCTTGTTTCCAGGTCCTTCCCCGGAGGTTCTTCTCCAGGCTTCGCAAGCGGTGGGTGGGAAATTCGATTTCGCCCTCATCGACGGTGACCACTCCACCGCAGGAGTGATCCGCGATATTCAGGGAATTCTGCCACACCTTGCGGATCAGGCTTTCCTGCTGTTTCATGATGCGCACAACGCGGAGGTCATCAGGGGCATCGAGCACTGCCTGCGCGAGAACGCCAAACATCTCACCGATGCCGGTCTGCTTTCCACCGAGAAAACTCCCGACGCCGTTCCCGGTGTCTTCTGGGGCGGCCTGCGCCTGCTGCGCTTCACGCGCTGTCCACACCTGTAGGCCCTCCCGGCAAAAAGCGATCGATACGACCTCGGGAAAACTGCACAGGCTGTTCCGCTGAGCCACGAAGCCTAACCCGCAAGATTCATCAGGCATCCATTCTGGTCTTCCGGCGTAGCCTGTGCTTTTCCTCTGTTTCGCGGTTGGGGTAGCAAATCTTGCCGAAACGTCCCGCGCACGTTGGTGTTTCAAGCAGAGAGTGGCGGCCACTTTGAATGGTCGGCGGGTGCCCCGGGGCTTGCGCCGGCAACACGGGCGAGCCCCGAGGCGCTGCTCGCCCCATCCGTTCGGTCCTGGCTGAAAGATGCCGACCAATCTCCAGAGACCGATTCGCGACGTCGCTCGCGGCGCCCCCATTCGGTTTCCTTGCCGAGAAATAGTCCTCGAGCTAGGCGGGCATGGCCTGCTGCCGCGGGTCCTGCGGACCGGATTCGGCTAATCTTGCCAGGCCGGTTCGGCCGGTTTCCGGGCAGATTTTCTTGGCGAGAACCTGGCGATAGAAGGCGAGAGTGCGCTGGGCAAAAATCTCGCGCGTGTAGTGATCCAGGTAGCGTTGCCGGCCCGCTTTCCCGAAGGCTTCCCGCTTTTCGCGGTCCGCGAGCAGCGTATCCACGGCGGCCTCCAAGCTTGGCGCGTCTCCGGGTTCTGCGAGCAAGCCGGTCGCCCCGTCGACGATGACTTCCTGCATACCGCCCACGCGGCAGCCGACGGCCGGCTTGGCGAACATCATGGCTTCCAGGAACACCAGCCCGAAGGATTCATAACGCGAAGGCGAAACGAAAATATCGCATTGCGCCAGATACTGTTCCAGTTCTTGGTCAGATACCGCGCCTGGAAACAGCACCCGGTCACGGAACGAAGCCCGGGCGTGCTGCGCGCGGAACTCCGCACCCAGGCTGTTCCCGCTCGGGCGCGGCCGGTCTTCGCCCACCAGAATGAAACGCGCCTTAGGATATTTCAAGCACAGCGGCGGAATTACCTGCAGCAATACGTCGATGCCTTTGCGCCCTTCAAAGCGCCCGGCGAACAGCACGTCGACGAAATTTCCTTTCTTCTGGGTGCTGCGGCCGATGGAGCGATCCTCCATGCCCAGCGGGAACACGGAAAGTTGTTCGGGCGGGAAATCGATACCGTAGCACTGGCGCATGGTTCCCACAATGGCGTGGCTGATGGCTCGCAGCGCCGTCGACCGTTGCATGAGCAGGGTTTCGGCGGCGTAATATTCTTCGTAGCGCTTCTGGCCTGGCGCGCTGCGATCGACCAGTTCTGGATTGGTTTCAACCACCATCTTCATGGGCGTCTCTAGATTGGTCAGCACACAGAATCGGCCGTCCAGAACCGCGGCCAGGCCTTCTACGTCCCAGATGGGACCTTCCACAATGTCAATCGGATGCACGGCGTCAATCCGCAGCAACTCCCGCAGCAGCCGCGCCGAACATTGCCAGGCCTCGTGGGGAACGACCACGCCCTCGGGCGCGGGCGGCTCCTGCTGATCGAGCGCCAGCCGATGCACCCAAACTCCTTGTTCGAAATCGACCGTGTTGAAGCCCGTGGAACTGCGCGCCAGCACGTGCACCTGATGCCCGCCTGCGGCCAGGCCGCAGGCCAGGTCGTAGCTTAGCCGTCCGATGCCTCCCACCAAACCCGGGGGATACTGCTGACTCAAGTAACAGACGGTGAGCTTTTCGGCGGCCGGCAACAGGATGGGACAGGGCGTGAACTGGCCCTTCCTGTCTGGCTCGAGCACGTCGGTTGCGATTTCCCCGCGCATCTCCGCGGCGATTGCTGAATCCATCAGCCGACGCGGACGGTGTAAGCCGCGCTCCAGACCTTCGCGCAACGCCAGGTCGGCGTCGCGATGAAACTGTTCGAGCACTCCCGGGGCGGCATCACCGCGCTGCACGTGATAACAGATGCCGGCTTCCGATTCATCGGTCGAGCGTTTCCACTCGTCCAGAAGCACCCGGTAAGACATGCCTTCCAGGCTGTTCTTCAAAGCAAAGTACACCTTGTTCTTGATGATCGGCCGCAGCTGCGTCACCACCCGATTGGACTGGCGGATGTGGCTTGGAAGAAAGCGGTGGTAAACGAAGGAATTAGAAAGCTGGCGCAGCAGAAATCCGGCGTCGATCAGCCGCAGGCAGAGGTCGGTTTCATCCAGGTAGTAGTCATACTCCTCGTCGAACCCGCCCACCTCCAGCAGCGCTCGACGCCGGAAGACCGCGTTGGTCCCTTGCAGGTAGGGATAGATCACACAGCCGGGATAGCAGAAGCTTTCGCCCACCGGCTCGGCCACATTGAAAATGCCCCGGCCCAGACGGTCGGCCAGCGAATAGCGATACTGCAGCCGGTAGCCGGTGTGGTCGTAGACAAATCCCCCCGCCCCGGCCACTTCGTCGCAGTCGAAAGCCGCCACCGCCTCGACCAGCCAATCCTCGTCCGGCACGGCGTCGTCGTCGATGAAGGCCACCAGCTCCCCCGCGGCCATGGCAATGCCCACATTCCGGGAAATCGAAAGGTTGCGTTGGGCACAGCGACCCACGCGCAGGGAATCCCGATAGGACTCAAGCAACCGCGCGGTGCCGTCAGTCGAAGGACCGTTCACCACAATGATTTCAAAGTGGGGATAATTCTGCCGGTGCAAGGCCGCGAGCGTCGTGCCCAGACTGAGGCAGCGGTTATAGGTGTTGATCACGACGGAAACGCGCAGGGGTTCGGTCATGTCTCTCCCAAGTAAGCCACGAGGGACTAGGCAACCCCGGGACCGCCTTTTTCCCCGGACTGCCGATGGTTTCAGGTTCGCGCAGCTGCCGCGAGTTTTTCTTCGAACGCTCGCAAGCGAGAGTCAAGGCTGTCTAATTTTTTCTGCAGCGCGGCGTCGCCCCGGCGCAGCTCCCGCAACGCCTGCGGCAGCGATTCACTGTGAACCTTGAGCGCCACCAGTTGCGGCCGCACTTCGGTTGTGTTCACCTCAGCATCGGCGACCCTTTTCTGCAGGGCCACGAGGGCTTGGGCCAAGGCCATGATGTCGTTGCGGAGATTTTGGAGCTCGACGGTGACCGGGTTCAGTGCCGGGGGCGTGGAGGTGATCGGCGCATTGGCGACAGACATTGATCTCTCCTAACATTCTGCGGACGCAGAAGACCATCGGCCGAGGCAGATTAATCCCCGCTAACAATCCGGGCCATTCCGAGGCGAGAAATCTGCTCCTGGCACTCCTTGAATCAGCTTTGGGGCCCGCGGTCCGCCGTGTCGAAAGCACTTTCCTCGCCAAAAACAGCCCCCGAGGCCGCCTTGGTGACTGCCACAGCATCACCGGCCATGTTTTTTTCCTAAGGCGCAACATGATCCAGAATGATCTCGAGAAGCCAAGGGGTCTTTGGAACGACTGATGCTTCGCTCCCGGAGATGCCCAACGCCCCAGGCCTCGGCAAGCAACCGGCGAACGCTCCGCGGGATTCCGCCTGCTGGAGAGGACGCAGCACGCCCCGCCCCTGCGCTGCCCGCCGGGATCGTGTTCCAGGGCCCGGCCTTTGGACCGGTTGACCAGGCCTCCGAAGCAAGCGCGCAACTGCTAACGCTAGCCCGCGTCGGAGTTCCCGTGTGTCTGGTCCCGACAGATTCGCCGGACGATCCCGGCTCTCTGCTTGGCTCTGCCACCCGGCAACAACTTGAGTCGCTGACTCATACCAAACTCGACCTGGCCCGCAGCGTTCTTTATCAGGCCACCGTGCCGCCCGACTGGAGCCTCGATTATTACGGCCGTTGCCGGATTGGTCGCGCCGGTTTCTGGACCGACCGGATTCCCCGCAGCTGGGTCGAGCCCTGCAACGCCATGGACGAAGTGTGGGTTCCCAGTGAATTCCAGCGCCAGGCATTCGTCGACTCCGGCGTGCAGGCTCAAAAACTGCGCGTGCTGCGCGCCGGCGTAGATACAACGTTCTTCTGTCCCGGCCAACCTCCGCTCGCGATTCCCGAGCGGCGCAGCTTCAATTTTCTGGCGGTGAGCAATTTGCAGGACCGCCAGGGTACCGAACTACTGCTGACCGCATTCGCGCAGGAATTCCACTCCGATGAGGACGTGTCGCTCACGCTCAAGATCGTTCCCTCCAGGGAGCTTTCCAGGGACCCGGGGGCGAGCTGGCCTTTTTTCTGGAACGATCGGCGGGCGTGGCTCTGGAGAACTGCGCTCCCCTGATCCTGCTGGAAAAATGGCCCTCTGCTTCCGGCAGGGCCTCTCTCTACGCCGCAGCCGACGCCTTCGTGCTGCCTGCGCATGGCGTAGCCTCGGGGCGCACGCTGCTGGAGGCCCTCGCAAGCGAACTCCCGGTGATCGCTACCGGCTGGGGTGGTCCGCTCGAATTTCTCAACGATAGCATCGGCTACCTGATTGACCTCGAAGGCCTCGTCCCGGTGCCCTACGGCGAAGAGTTTCTTGCCGGTCATCGCTGGGCCAATCCGTCGCCCGCGCACCTGCGGCAATGCCTGCGCGAAGTCTTCGCCCACCCGGAAGAGGCTCGAAAGCGCGGACGTCAGGGCCGCCAGACTGTGGTTGAAAATTGGGATTGCCGCGCGCTGTTTCCCAGATGGGAAAGCGAGTTCCGAAGGCTGCTGGCATGAACGTGCCATCGGTTTGGCAACGAGTCCGGAGGTTGGGCGGCCACGCCCAGAGTCCCACATACAAATAGAAGATCATGGCCCTCTACCTGGTTCAATCTGGCGGGATCACGCGGCACCTGTTCAAGCGAAGCCCGCGCGTGGTTCTTGAAACCGATGCCGCTTCCGCCGAAGCACTTCCCGCACCGGTCCGCGCCGCCGCAGATTCGGTCGTCACCGGAAGCCTTGCAACCTGGTTGTCGGGAAGGATTCCTGGCAGAGCCGACGGAACGCTGACCTGGCTCTCTGGCGACCAGCTTCTTTGTGGATCGCCTGCTTCCCTACGCCAGGCCTTCCGCGTGCCCGGCCGCCGTTCGTTTCTACCGGTGCATTTTCCCTGTCTCGAGGAACTGCCTCTGCTGGCCTTGCAGCCACGCTGCATCTGCGGCGGCCCCGCCCACGAGTCGTGGGATTTTTCAGTGCGCTTGGCCAGCTCACCGAGCGCTTCTCAGCAGGCTGCAGCCGCTCTCCGGGGCAATGGCCAGGCTTGGGCGCAGCTCTCGCTCGCCCTCGCGGCCGAACTGGAAACCCCCGGCTCTGGCAGCGAAGCTCTCGAGCAGCTCTGCGCCACGCGCCAGAAGATGCCTACGCTGCTGGCCGCGCTGGCATTGCGCAATCGCATCGTGCTGCAGATCCGCCGGCGGGAATTGTCCCAGGCCGAGCGGCTCCTCGCAGAGGGACTGCAAACCTACCCCGGCTACGCCGAGCTCTGCTATATCAACGCCTGGCTGCATATTCAGCAAGGCCGCTTTGCCGCTGCGGTCGCGCCTCTTGAAAAAGCCAAGGCGGGAGACCGCGGCTTGTTGGGCTGCGGCGGCGAAGGCTCCTACCGAGCCGACTGGCTGCTGGGCCTGGTGGCCCTACAGGTGGGCAATCTAGGCGTGGCTTTTAACCATTTGCGCCGCGGCCTACTTTGCCATCCCGTATTTGTTCCCGCCGTCGAGCAACTGCTGCGCTTGCGCCTGTCTGCTCGACTGGTCGCAGCGCACGAACAGGAATTCCGCCAAGCCGCTTGGCGCACCCCGATGCTTCGTGAAAAGATCTTCGATTTTCTGCTCGCCCATCGCGCTTTCGCGGCGGCAGGCGACCTGCTCGCGGCCCTGCCTCTGGCCGCGGGTTGCCAGGAACCGCTGCAGGAACGCCTGCGGGCCGCGAGTGCCTGTTTTCATTCTCGGCGTGGGGCCGCCAGCAGCCCTCCGGGAATTCTATTCAGCGGCCCCTTTTTCGAGCACACCAGCCTTGGGCGCATCAACCGTGAACTGGCCGCGAGCATGGTGCGCGGCTCGTCCTGCAGGCTGCGCCTGGAACCTTCTTCGTCCTCGGCTATGTTTCCGCGGCTGTTTCCGCAAGGCGAACGGCTGGAGTCTGCGATTCTCGGTCCTCTGCAGCATCTGGATCTGACCATCCGCCATCAATGGCCGCCGGACTTCGGTCGGCCGACAGCGGGAAAGCTGGCCGTCATTCTGCCGTGGGAATACGGCGCGGTGCCGCGCGCCTGGGTGCAGGAAATCGAGGGCCAAGTCGACGAGCTTTGGGTACCCTCACATTTCGTGCGCGGCGCCTTGCAACGCTCTGGCGTTCTGCGCACGCCGATTGAGGTGCTTCCCAACGGATTCGATGCTGCGACCTTTGCTCCGCAAGGCTCGGTGTCGCGCCCCCAAGGCTGCCGCAAGTTCGCCTTTCTATTTGTAGGGGGAGCCATCCGCCGCAAAGGGATCGACCTGCTCCTTGACGCCTACCGCTCGGCTTTCGACCCCGGCGAGGACGTCACGCTGGTGCTGCAGGTTTCTGGCACGGCTGGCTCCTACCGCCATAATTCCCTGACCCGGCGCTTGCAGGAAGCCGCCGCTGACCCGCGCGCACCGCACCTGCAGATTCTGAGCGATTCGCTCGACGATGCCACCCTCGCCAGCCTGTACCGTGGCTGTGACGCCTTCGTTCTGCCCTATCGCGGCGAGGGATTCGGTATGCCGCTGCTCGAAGCCATGGCCTGTGGCAAACCGGTCATCACCACCGCCGCTGGGCCGGCTCGCGAATTCTGCGGCGAGACGGCTGCTTACTTTATACCGGCCCGCGAAGAAGTGGTGTCGGACGAGCCTCCGCCGTTCGGAGAGTTCGCTGGACCCTTCACCTGGTTCGAGCCCGACACCGCGGAGCTGGCGCGATTGCTACGCCACGTCTTTGCGCATCCCGAGGAAGCCTCCACCCGGGGACGCGCCGCGGCCCAATTGGTCCGCAAGAAGTATGGCTGGGAGCAGGTCGCGCAGCTCTATCAGCGACGCATCGGCGCACTGCTTGAAACCGAAGCCGTCTTATCTGGAGAGCGCGCCGAAGTATCGCCGGCATAGCCCGGGATCCGGCCATGGTCCGAGAGCAGCGCTGTCTTGCGAAGCAAGAGTGGTGCGGATGTGCAGCAGGAAACTAAGCGAGATTCGCGGCGATGCCCGCCCGGGCGGGGCCGGTGCCGCTCTGCCGCCGCCAGAGCCGTTGGGCTTTCTCGATAGCGTTGCTGAAATTTCGTCTGAAAACGGTGGCGGAAAACCGTTCGCCAACGGTCGCCGTGCCGCCGACCCCATCCGCCTGGCCAGTTCCGGGTCCTGCAGTAAGCGTTGCGCGCAGCCGCGTAATTCGGCGGGGTCGTCGGAGAGAAAGCCGCTCACGCCGTGCTCGACCGGCGAGGTGGGATGCCGGTTGCCCAGTACCGGAAGCCCGGCCGCCATGGCCTCAAGCGTGGCCATGTTGTAGCCGTCCTCGAGCAGCGGATCCGCGGTGTGAACGCAGAAGCGGTGGCGGCTGAAAATTTCTTTCAGATGCTCCCAATCGTCCGCCGGCTGCACTCCCTCCAGGCCCGGATTGTGTCCCACCACGGTCACCGGCAGTCCGGCAAACACCTGCTGATGAAAATCCCAGCGCAATATCCGCGGCCGCCGCAGGATGTGGTTCGCAACGCGCAGACCCCGCGCCAGATCTCCCTGCCAGGGCCGGTAGTCGGCCGGGTTCGCCGCCGAGGCTACGATGTCCTCCTCAAATCCCCAGGACCGGCCTTTCATCTTGGACACGGCGACCACGTGCGTGCCGGTAAGATTCACGAACTGGGCTACCGTCTTGCGAAACTGCTCGACCGGAACGGTGAGTTTCTGCTCAAGGGCGGCTCCTTCGAGGGTTTCATGAAGCATCAACAGGCGAGGTGCGGGAAGCATTTTGACATCGAGGAGGTCGCTCAGATTGTGCGCCACGATGCACGCGTAGGATTCCCTGCGCCGCAGCACTTCATCAAGACGCAGCAAGCGGGCGTTCGGCGGCACCGGGCGCATGTTCTGGTCCCAGCCCTGCTGCGCCCGTCCGCGCAATCCGATCACGACGTCCAGAGGCCGGTCGAGCCCCCGCAACTGGTAGACCCAGGCCTCGTGGCAGTCAAACACCAGCAGTCGTTCGTTCATGAAATTGCTTTCGATCAAGGGCGCTGCGAAAGGCCCAAAGTGCCCCCGCCTCGGGTTGCCTGTTCCTGCTGGAGCGGGTCAGAGGGTTGAGTCTGCTGCCAGGTGGCGGTCCACAAGCCCAGGGTCTGCAGGTGTCCTCTGTGCGCTGTGACGCTCGCGCAGCGCGCGAGCAGCACACAGCGCACGCGGTCCAGAGCCGTGTTCAGCTCGCCCAAATTCTGGGCGTAGGCTCGCAGTTCGTTCTGTAGTTCCGGTGCGGCGGCGCGCAGCTCGGGCCCCTGCGAGACGATCGGTTCCATAGAGGCCACCGGTTCTGCGATGGCCCGCACCTCTTTGACACCGAAGCTTGCGCGTCCGGCCAGTGCTTCGCTTGCCTTGCGGAGCATATCTCGCAGCTTGCCATTGGCGACGCGAACCCGCTCAAGCGCCGTTGCTTCCATCACACGCTCCAGCCCGCCTGCGGCGGCGGCTCCTCAAAGCCCGGCTCCAGTGTCTGCCGGCGCAGATCGGGAAGGCGGAACTCTCCACCATTGAAGCTCCGCTCGGCCTCTTGCCAGGCTTGTCGCACCGGCAAGTACAGCGCGATCAGCTTCTTGATTCCTTCCGGGCGGGCGCGGATATTTTCCTCGACGATCATGGCCCGCGTCACGCGGTACAAGCCCTGCAGGTGGCGCGCCGCTTCTCCGCCGCGTTCATGGTCGAGCACGCTCTCGAGTTCGGCGATGACCAGCAGGGCGTGGTTGAGAGCTTGGATCCGGCGCTCAATGTCTGCAACGCGCACGGCTTCAAGGGCCCGTCGCAGGTCTTCTACGATGGCGTCATAGAGCCGCACCACCAGCCCTACCGGATTGGCACCCTGGGCGCTGCTTTGGCGATATTGCCCGGCAACCTGTCGCTGGTTCATGTATCTGTCTCTCGTCCTTGGTTTCGCTCACTGCCTCGTCAAGTGAAGCGCAACTCAGCCATTCGTGAGCCCCGCCAGCTGCTCGGTCATCTGCTGCTGCAACTGCGGCATTTCGTCCAGGGTGGTCTGCATCTGCGCGTACTCCTGGGTGAGGGCTTGGGTCTGCGAGGAGATCAAAGTCTGCATGGCATTGATCTGCTGGGTGAGATCGGTATTGGTTTGCGACATACCTTGCAGGTCGAGAGCGATCGAACCCTGGGTGGGATCCGAAATCTGGTTCAGGGTGTTGGCAACAAAGCTGCCTACGCCGGAAGTCCCTTGCAGCAGATTCTGCACCGCCGCGAAATTGCCGCTGAGCGCATTTGAGAGCGTTCCTGCATCGAGCGACAGCGTCCCATCGGTATTCATGTTGATGCCGATGCTTGAGAGATTTACCAGGCCATTGTTCCCAGCGATCGAATAGGTCACCGAGGAGAGTAACTGGTTCTGAATATCGCGCAGGTTGTTGTCGGCTTCAAGCGCCCCTCCGCCAGTTCCGTTCGCAGAGACGTTGAACTGCGCGTTAATATCTCCGATAACTTTGTTCCAGGCAGAGACGAACTGGTTGACCGCGCTTGAGGCCTGATTGACGTCTGGCGTCAGCGTCAGGTTTACGGTCGTTTCGGGTGCCGCGCCCGCAAGGTTGAGTGTCACTCCGGGAATTACGCCTAAGACCGTGTTGCTCGTCGAACTCACCGGCACGCCGTCGACCGTCAGCGAGGCGTTTGTGCCGGCGGCCGCCTGGTTGAAGGTCAGGCCGGCGGTGTTGTTAGAGATGGTGAGGGTTCCCGAACTGCCCGCCGTGTTGCTGACAAGGGCCAATCGCGCCCCGTTTGCGTCGGTGATCACGCTTGCGGTCACACCCAGGTTTCGGCCGTTGATGGCGGCGGCGAGACCATTGAGAGTATTGTCGGTGCCATCCACGGTTACCGTCGCCGGCGCAGCGCTGCCGACCGCGATCTGAAAGCTGCCGGTTGCCAGGGCGGTCGTGGCCGAGGCCACCGCGTTGGTGTAATCAGAAGCTGTGGTGGCGAGTGAGTTCACGACGATTGAGTGCGTTCCGGCTTGCGCCGTGGCATCGGCGCTGGCGCTCAGCACGTTGGTATTGGAAGAAGTGGCTGCGAGGGCGTTGATGGCCCCGGTACTGTCGGTTAGAGCGTGTGCCGCGGTGGTGAGCGCGGTCACGTCGTTTCCGATGCTCTGCATAGCCGCCGACTGCGTCTGCACGGTGGTCTGCTGCTGTTGCAACAATGTCAAAGGTGCTTGTGTGGCTGCGATCGCCGAACTCAACAGGCTTTGTACGTCAATCGTGTTGCTGCCCGCTGGCAGCAGCACGTTGCCGAAATTATTAATGGATCCCATAGTCCCTTTCGGTCTGCAACCGCTTCAATAGGTCCGGGCGGAGTCCGAGAGGACTCCGCCCGGGACCGTCTTGATGACGCCGCGAGCTAGTGAAGCAAGGTCAGAATGCTCTGCTCCTGCGAGTTGGCCTGTGCCAGGGCGGCCATACCTGTCTGGCTCAAGACCGACTGCCGCGACAAGTTCGAAATGGTCGAGGGGATGTCCGCGGCCATAATGTTGTTCTCCGCTGCGGTCAGGTTCTGCACCTGTGTGGTCATAACCGCCGAAGCGTCGTTGAGCCGGTTGATCGAAGCGCCGATGGTGCCGCGGTCGTTGGCCACGGTCTGAATGGCCGCGTCGATGGCGGTCAGCGCGGTCTGTGCCGTGGTGCCGTCGGTGCCCGCAATGCTGGTGCCGGTCAACCCCAGAACCGTCGTCGAAAGAGCGCCCACCGTCGAGGTGATCGTGCTGCTCGAATTTGCGTCCGTGAGAAAGATCGAAGTAGTGGCTGCGGAAAATACCGAGGTGCCGTTATAAGCGGTCGAGGTACCGATTCGGTTGATTTCGCTCAGGATCTGCGTGATATTCCGAGTTCAGCGAATCGCGCTGGGCGCTGCTGACCGTACCGCTGGCCGCTTCGGTGGCGATGGTCACGGCGGTATTCAGCAGCGAAGTCACCTGCGACAATGCGCCGTCGGCCACCTGCAGCGAACCGCGCCATTGTTGGCGTTTTGAATGGACTGGTTGAGGGCCGCGATGTTAGCCGAAAGACCATTCGCGATGGCCAGGCCGGCCGGATCGGTCGAGCCGGAGTTGATGCGCTGCCCGGTGGCCAGCTGCTGCAGGGTGGTGCTGAGATCCGACTGGGTGGTGCCCAAAGCCGCCTCGGCCTGCAGGGCCGAAATGTTGTTCAGAATGCCGAAAGACATGTGAGAGGCTCCTTTGCGTAGTGTCGAGCGTCCCGGTGCGGCTTGGAGCCTTTGGGCTGGGAAGGGACAGACCCTGCGCCGCGGGAACTCGCGTTTCGCCTACGGGAACTTCTCGTGATTCACTTACTTCTTCGGCCTTCTCGGGTGAAAACTTTAGTCCTGTGTAGCCGGTACTTTTGCTTGCGCCAGGGCTGTCACCAAATGGTTAACTCCCTCGCCTTGCCGCGCGGTCAGCTCCGCCAGCGACTGCTGCAGCGAAAGGCTTTTCGGATGGACCTGCAGCCCCACATGCAGTACGGCGGTGGCCCGCGCCCAGTTCCCCGCCGCGGACCACAGGGCGGCGGCCCGCAGAAATTCCTTCGGACGGCCGGCGAACTGATCCCAGCTTGTTTTCGGCGGCCAGAGCGGCTTCGGCGGTGCGCTCCTGCCACACCAGCCAGGCACCAGGCGGTCGTGGCCCTCGGCTGATCCGGGGCCGCTGCTGGACGGCCCGGCCGAATCACTCCAGCCCTTCCTCGACGCCCCGCTGCGGGCCTTCGCCAAGCCCAGTTTGCTTTCTACCGGCGCCGATCGGCGCTCTCCGCAGGGCCCGCCGATAGGCGCGGACCGCACACCGAAATGTCAAGATGATGCCTGAAAACTTCTTCCTAGTCGACTCCAATGAGAAGGAAAACTAAGAAAACCATGTGAAATAAATAAATACTAAATTCCCCAGATTGAATCAGTTTGATTCCGACCAACTTTTGCCAAAAATTTCATATTTTGGTTTTTTGAAGCGCTCCCATAAGTAAATTTTAACGAAGAATAAACTGTATAAATAGAAAATTACACCTAGTAGAATAATTGAGAATGGGCTTACGAGCTGGTTCTCCTTGCGGGGGTTAGCTACCGTACTTTTTTTTTAAAAAAAAAAAAAAAAAAATACTCTCCTTGACCGAATCCATATTGGGTCTCTGTACCGCTGGCGTACAGTGCCATATGGGGGAAGTCAAGGGGGGTACGAATAGCGCTCGAACCCGCAAGCCAGAACTGCCAGGAATGCTGGTGGGGGTGTGTACGAGTAGCGAACAGCTCGTCCGAATCCACATGTCACGGGACCTCTGTGGATTCGCAACGAAAGTACGTTGAGGGCAACCCCGTATGGCTGTGGACTGCGAAGGAAAGCCTCTTTGCCGGTCGGGTTCGTGCTGTCGGGTTCGTGCTGTCGGGTTCGTGCTGTCGGGTTCGTGCTGTCGGGTTCGTGCTGTCGGGTTCGTGCTGTCGGGTTCGTGCTGTCGGGTTCGTGCTGTCGGGTTCGTGCAGGTGGAAGGATCAGTTTTGATTGATCAACTGTCTACTCACAGAAAGTTTTCTGACGTGAATTCTGGAGAGAAGACTTTGAAAATGAAAATCAAAATAGAAAAACTTGCCCCGAGTAAAAAATAATGCAAATCGCGATCATTTGGCAATGTCAGGAAAAATTGTAGGGAGACGAGGCGATATTTCCCCGTTTTCAATGAATGAAGAGTGATATTGTGATTTTCTGCAATGTGATGGTAAACAAAAACAAATATCTTCGCCCTTGATCTAAGGGGGAGATCTATAGCAAAGCATTTTTAAAGCGCACGTAAATTTAATCACTCTTTTTTTAGTCGTAGCACGAATTCTATAATATTAGAGGTCGGTCTCCTCCCTGCAGACAGATCCTTTAGAAATGCTACCTAATGTTGTTCTCGTGTCGGACTGCCTTATCCAAACTTTATTTTGGGTTGTCAGGATTTGATTGAAATTTTTGATCAAGTTAATCAGCGCACGTATGGCTCAACAAAATTCAGTCTAAGTATCATTCAATTCAATTAAAAATCCAGTTTTTGATTGACTTTTTAGAAATAACAAATTTTTGGTTTTTGACCGAAATGTCAAGATGATGCCTGAAAACTTCTTCCTAGTTGACTCCAATGAGAAGGAAAACTAAGAAAACCATGTGAAATAAATAAATATCTAAATTCCCCAGATTCAATCAGTTTGATTCCGACCACTTTTGCCAAAAATTTCATATTTTCGTTTTTTGAAGCGCTCCCATAAGTACATTTTAACGAAGAATAAACTGTATAAATAGAAAATTACACCTAGTAGAATAATTGAGAATGGGCTTAACGAGCTGGTTCTCCTTGCGGGGGTTAGTTACCGTACTCTCCTTGACCGAATCCATATTGGGTCTCTGTACCGCTGGCGTACAGTGCCATATGGGAAAGTCAAGGGGAGTACGAGTAGCGCTCGAACCCCTAAGCCAGAACTGCCAGGAATGCTGGTGGGGGTGTGTACGCAGTAGTGAACAGCTCGTCCGAATCCACATGTCACGGGACCTCTGTGGATTCGCAACGAAAGTACGTTGAGGGCAACCCCGTATGGCTGTGGACTGCGAAGGAAAGCCTCTTTGCCGGTCGGGTTCGTGCTGTCGGGTTCGTGCTGTCGGGTTCGTGCAGGTGGAAGGATCAGTTTTGATTGATCAACTGTCTACTCACAGAAAGTTCTCTGACGGAATTCTGGAGAGAAGACTTTGAGAAAATCAAAATCAAAATAGAAAAACTTGCCCCGAGTAAAAAATAATGCAAATTGCGATCATTTGGCAATGTCAGGAAAAATTGTAGGGAGACGAGGCGATATTTCCCCGTTTCAATGAATGAAGAGTGATATTGTGATTTTCTGCAATGTGATGGTAAACAAAAACAAATATCTTCGCCCTTGATCAAGGGGGAGATCTATAGCAAAGCATTTTCAGTGTACATGTAAATTTAATCACTCTTTTTTTAGTCGTAGCACGAATTCTATAATATTAGAGGTCGGTCTCCTCCCTGCAGACAGATCCTTTAGAAATGCTACCTCATGCTTTTCTCGTGTCGGACTGCCTTATCCAAACTTTATTTTGGGTTGTCAGGATTTGATTGAAATTTTTGATCAAGTTAATCAGCGCACGTATGGCTCAACAAAATTCAGTCTACGATCATTCAATTCAATTAAAAATCCAGTTTTTGATTGACTTTTTGGAAATAACAAATTTTTGGTTTTTGACCGAAATGTCAAGATGATGCCTGAAAACTTCTTCCTAGTTGACTCCAATGAGAAGGAAAATTAAGAAAACCATGTGAAATAAATAAATACTAAATTCCCCAGATTGAATCAGTTTGATTCCGACCACTTTTGCCAAAAATTTCATATTTTGGTTTTTTGAAGCGCTCCCATAAGTACATTTTAACGAAGAATAAACTGTATAAATAGAAAATTACACCTAGTAGAATAATTGAGAATGGGCTTACGAGCTGGTTCTCCTTGCGGGGGTTAGCTACCGTACTCTCCTTGACCGAATCCATATTGGGTCTCTGCTACCGCTGGCGTACAGTGCCATATGGGGGAAGTCAAGGGGGGTACGAATAGCGCTCGAACCCGCAAGCCAGAATTGACAGGAATGTTGGTGGGGGTGTTTACGAGTAGCGAACAGCTCGTCCGGATCCACATGTCACGGGACCTCTGTGGATTCGCAACGAAAGTACGTTGAGGGCAACCCCGTATGGCTGTGGACTGCGAAGGAAAGCCTCTTTGCCGGTCGGGTTCGTGCTGTCGGGTTCGTGCTGTCGGGTTCGTGCAGGTGGAAGGATCAGTTTTGATTGATCAACTGTCTACTCACAGAAAGTTCTCTGACGGAATTCTGGAGATAAGACTTTCAAAATCAAAATCAAAATAGAAAAACTTACCCCGAGTAAAAAATAATGCAAATCGCGATCATTTGGCAATGTCAGGAAAAATTGTAGGGAGACGAGGCGATATTTCCCCGTTTTCAATGAATGAAGAGTGATATTGTGATTTTCTGCAATGTGATGGTAAACAAAAACAAATATTTTCGCCCTTGATCAAGGGGGAGATCTATAGCAAAGCATTTTCAAAGCGCACGTAAATTTAATCACTCTTTTTTTAGTCGTAAGCAAGAATTCTATAATATTAGAGGTCGGTCTCCTCCCCTGCAGACAGATCCTTTAGAAATGCTACTTCATGTTGTTCTCGTGTCGGACTGCCTTATCCAAACTTTATTTTGGGTTGTCAGGATTCGATTGAAATTTTTGATCAAGTTAATCAGCGCACGCTATGGCTCAACAAAATTCAGTTATACGATCATTCAATTCAATTAAAAATCCAGTTTTTGATTGACTTTTTAGAAATAACAACTCTCCCAAGTTGTAGTAGGCGTCGCCGGTTGCTTCGGCCACCGCCGCCGTAACGTGGCCGCACTGCTCGGCCTTTCGCAGGCAGCGCAGGGCAGCGCGATGCTCCTCTCGCCGCAGGTGCGTGAGCTGCGGCGAAAAACCAGGCCACGCCGAAGCGCGGGTTCAACCGGCAGGCGCGCGCAAAGCAGTCCTGCGCTTGGCCTAGATTGCCAAAATTATCCAGTTCCACCAGGCCCAGCTCCAAATGCGCCTGGGCGTTTGCAGGCAGGTCCAGGACTTTCTGCTTGCCCAGTTCCCGGTAGAGGCGGTTCTTGCGGGCCCGCGTGTCTTCGTCTGCGGCCAGCCCGAAGTGGTGAATCCGGAACGAGGCGTGGCCCAAAGCAAGCCCCAGGGCTTGCACCTGTGATCCGACGCTTTCGTGGACTCGGCCCACGAAAAAGATTCCTGGATCCCGCCGGAACAGGCGCACGTTCTCGTGGTCCACGTAGGCCGGATAGTCCTTCGCCTGCGGCAAACGGCGGTCGTTGGGCTGGGCCGGGCGGTCCCAGATGCGGTCCTCCAGGCTGAGGACGTAGTTCCGGATAGCCACTTGATAAGCCGCGAAGCCACGGTCCCGAGTGAGCGCGGCGATGGCCTGAGGCCCCTCGGGATCAAGCATTTCATCCGCATCGAGGCTCAAGACCCAGCCGCAATGCACTCCGGCCAGCGCGCGATTGCGAGCAGCGGCGAAATCATTCTCCCAGGGGATTTCGATCACCTGCGCGCCGCATTCGCGGGCAATTTCCGGTGTCCCATCGCTTGAACCCGTGTCCCCGATCACGACTTGCTGCACCGCGCCGCGCACGCTCTCCAGGCACCGCCGCAGCGTCCGCGCTTCGTTGCGCACGATCATCGAAACAGCCACGTCCGGCAGGCGTCCGTCTTCGGCTTTTTCCAAGAACGCTTCCTCTCCCGCCGCCTACGCGGCCGGTCTTTCGGACCGCCTGCTAGGCAAAATTTGCCTGAACCGGGCCGCCTTCAGCCAGCTAAGCCACCGAATTCAGCTTCCCTGTTGCAAACCAAACTCCAGCCGGCGGTCCTTCTGGGTCGCGTGTGCAGTTTTGGAAAAATCCGAACCGAATCTCGATTGGGCGTTCAACTCCCGCGCCTTTTGTGCCGATAAGACACTTGAGGCAGGGGAAAAACCTGTCTCCAGGGGAAACCGAATGATTCAGCTCACACGGCTGAACAACAACCCCTTGATCATCAATTCAGACTTGATCAAGTGGATTGAAAACGCTCCGGATACCGTCTTGACCCTGGTGACCGGAGAGAAGATCGTGGTGCTGGAATCGAGCCGTGAGGTGGTTGAAAAGATCGTGGAGTTCCGCCGCCGCATCCTGGCCGAACTTCCGATACAAGTTGCATCCGCCGGGTCCTCTGTCGCCAAAGTGACGCGCCAGATCACTTTCCCGGCCGAAAAGAGCTAAGGGCGGCATGGACAAGAGCAGCTTTGGCGGGGTGGTAGTGGCGGCCGGCGGCATTCTTCTCGGCTTGACCCTGGAAGGCGGCAAGGTGGCGCAGATCGTGCAACCCACCGCCGCCATGATCGTATTCGGCGGCACCCTCGGCGCGGTCATGATTCAGTTTCCTCTTGCGGTGGTCCTTTTGGCCTTTGGACGCCTGGGCTCGGTCTTTTTCGACAAAAGCAAGGATCCCCATGCGCAGATCAGTGAGATCGTGGGCTACGCGCAGAAGGCCCGCAAGGAAGGCATCGTCTCGCTCGACAGCGAAATCGAGAAGATCCAGGACCCCTTCCTCAAGAAGTCTCTGATGCTCGCGGTCGATGGCACCGAACCCCAGGAGCTGCAGAAGATGATGGATCTGGAGCTCGACAATCAGGCCGAGCACGAAGAGCACATCCCCAAGGTCTTTGAGGCCGCCGGCGGTTTCGCTCCCACGGTGGGCATCATCGGCGCGGTCCTGGGACTCATTCAAGTCATGCAGCACCTCGACAACATCAACGAAGTCGGGCGGGGCATCGCCGTGGCCTTCGTGGCCACCATTTACGGGGTGGGGGCGGCCAACCTTTTCTTTCTGCCCTGCTCGGGAAAGATCAAACTGCGGATCCGCCAGGAACAGATCGTGCGCGAAATGATGCTCGAGGGAGTGATCTCCATTCTCGAAGGCATGAACCCGCGCATGATTGAAACCAAGCTGCTGGGATTTTTCGCCGAGGCCAACAAGAAAGCCGCTCCGACCAAGGGATCTCCGGCTGCGGCCGCCCAACCCACGCTCGAGAAAACAGCATGAGCCGCAAGAAACGCCACGAGGAACATGCCAATCACGAGCGCTGGCTGGTTTCCTACGCCGACTTCATTACTCTGCTGTTCGCCTTCTTCGTGGTGCTCTATTCCTCTTCCCAGGTCGACAAACGCAAAGTCGGCAAACTCTCCCTGGCCATCCAGGTAGCTTTTCAGCAAATGGGCGTATTTGAAACTTCCAACACCAAGATGCCCCTTTCCACGACAGAGCCCATGCCTTTCCAGGACGCCCAGATGATCGAAAACGTGGTCCGCACCGAGGATCTGCGGCGCGTCGTGCAGCCCTCGCAGGGAGCTTTGAGCAATGCGGTGTTGTCAGGCGAACTGATGAGCGTGCAGGCGGAAATCGAAAAGGCCCTAGCCCCGGAAATCAGTCAGCACGTGGTGGAACTTAAGGCGCAGCGCGAAGGGCTGGTGATCAGTCTGCGCGAAATCGGCTTCTTCGAAAGCGGCTCAGCCACCCTGCGCAGTTCCTCGCGCGATTCGGTGGACCGCCTCGCGGCGGTGCTCAAGAACCGCGGTGAGCTGCTGCGCATCGAAGGACATACCGACAACGTTCCCATTCACACCGCGCAGTTCCAGTCCAATTGGGAGCTCTCGACAGCCCGCGCGACCGAACTTACCAAGCTGTTCATCACCCGCTATGAATTTTCTCCCGACCGTCTGGCCGCCGCAGGCTATGCCCAATATCATCCGGTTGATTCCAACGGCACGGCCGAAGGACGAGCCCACAATCGCCGCGTCGATATTGTGGTCCTAAAGTCCGGACCCGGGTTGGCGCTGGAGGTTCCCGCGCACGCGCCTTCCGCGGCGACGCGGACCAATCTTGGTGACCCCAATGCTGGTCAGCCGAGGAAAGCTGTGAGCGACCAACCCCATGAATAGTCCCGATCAACGTGCGGGCGAGATCTCGCCCGCCCCGGACACCCTGCAGCAACTCGAGGAGCGCATTCAGGAGATCGATACCCTGCCGGCGCTACCGCTCATCCTGACCCGGCTCACGGCCTGTCTTGACCATCCTCCGGCGGATATCAACTTCGAGCAGGTGGTAGGGCTGGTGTCCCAGGACGAATCGGTCGCCGCGCAATGCGTGCGCATGGCCAACTCCGCCATGTTTGGAAGACGCCGGCTGGCAGAAACCATTCACGAAGCGGTGATCGGATTGGGTTTGTGGCGAGTGAGCGACATCGTCTTCTCCTGCACGCTGCCAAGGGCTTTTGACCCTTTCCCGAAGGTCATCGATCGCACCACCTTCTGGCGCCACGCCCTGGCCTGCGCCCTGGTCAGCCAGCGGCTGGCGCGACTGGTGCGTTCGCACTCTGCGGAGAAGGCCTACCTGGCCGGATTGCTTCACGACCTCGGAATGCTGGTGAACGCGGTGCTTTCACCCGAGGCTACCCAGGCAGTCTTCGAGACCGCCATCCACAAAACCATCCCACTCGACCAGGCGGAACGCGAGATTCTGGGCTTCACGCACGCCGACACCGGACGCATCCTAGGTGAGGCCTGGAAACTTTCGCCCGACATTGTCACCGTGCTGCAGTATCACCACGATATCGAAGCCGCACCCTCGGCCAAGGACCTGGTCGCGCTCGTGCATTTAAGCGACTTGTTTTGCCGCGAGCATGGACTGGGCTACGGCTATCCGGAAGCCCGGGAGATCGACTTCCAGTGCTCTCCGGCCTGGCTCATTCTGGTGCGCACCTGCCGGCAGATGGGACGCCCCTACCTCAGCCGCTTCTTTGAAGAACTGGAAGGCTATTTTCAGGAGGTTGTGAGGTTCGTCGACGGAACCTTCGCCCCAGCCCAACAGCTGCAGCCCGCCGGCCGGCGATAGTTTGCCCCCCACCGCAGAATCGTTCTTTTGTTCTTCCTGAGCTGGCGTTGACTGGCGACCTGCGGCGTGTTTCAACCGACGCGTGCTTCGGCTTCCAAAAGTCTCAAGAGGTGCTGGGTTCGCTCTCGGGAGGATCTGACTTGGCTCTGCACGGGAATGCCCCAGCGGTTGGGAAATCTTTGGTCTTCGAGCGCGCGCTCTAGCGCCTTTTCAGCACCGGACTAGCGGCTGGTGTTCCCGGGCGCGTTTTGCACACCGCCCCTTCCGCCAGTTCCACCCGGTTGCGACCGCCCCGTTTGGCCCGGTAAAGGGCCTCGTCCGCCAATTTGAGCATTTGCGCTTGCAGAACGCTGCCATCGGACACAACCGCCCCCAGGCTGAGGGAAACCGAGATGTCTGCTCCCGCCGCGATCACCGAATCGCGTGCGATGGCCATGCGCAGGTGCTCTCCGCGCCGCAGCAGAGCCGCTTCGTCGCACCCGGGACAAATAATCAGGAACTCCTCGCCGCCGTAGCGTCCGACCGTGTCATAAGCGCGCAGGTCGCTTTTAATCCGGCCGGCCACGGTCTGCAGCACCTGATCTCCCGCCGGGTGTCCGTAGGTATCGTTAATCTGTTTGAAATGGTCAAGGTCAGCCAGCATCAAGCCCACGGTGCGGTGCTCGCGTTCTGCGCGCGAGAGCTCCCGGGCGAGCACATCGGTTGACGCCTTGCGGTTCCAGAGACCGGTCAGCGAGTCGTGCGTGGCCTGCACCAGCAGTTCGTCCCGCATGGAGAGGAGCCGCTCCTGCAGCGCAAGAATTCTCTGGGCCACGAGCAGCTTGGCTCGCAGTTCATAGCCATCAAATGGCTTTACCAGGTAGTCGTCGGCTCCCTGCTCGAAAGCCTCCAGAAGATCGTCCTCCCTGGATTTTTGCATGAGCAGGAGCACGTAAACATACGGTTCGGCCGCCGCGGCGCGCAGCCGCTGGCACAGCTCGGCCCCTCGTAATCCCTGCATCCCGGCGTCGAGAATCGCGAGCGTGCAGGGCTGTTTCTCGGTGAGCAGTCGCAGCGCTTCGATTCCATCGCGCGCCTCGCGCACCTCATGACCCCAGCGGGTCAGAGTTTTCGCAAGCGATCCTTCGCCGGAACTGATCAGTACCCTCATCCGCTCCCGCTTCTGCTAGCTGACCGGAACGCGCTGCCTGCCTTGTGATTCCGTGGCGCGCTGCAAACCCTCTTTGTCGAGCGCACGGGTCCGCTGGGCCATCTCCCGCCAGGCCGGCAGCTGCCCCGTCACGCCCAGGTCCCCCAGCAAATCCATATCCCACCCCCGGCTCTCCGCTCCGCCGTCGTTCTGATGGGCCAGCAGGTTTGCCGCATAGACTCCTGCCACGGCGTCAAAGCGGCGATGCGGCACGGCCGCGGGCCCGTGATGGTAGGCGATCGCTTCGGTTACCCGTACGGGCAGTCCCCATAGACCCAGCAGATAGGCTCCCACCTCGGCGTGCGTGATGCCCCACAGCTCTTCCTCGATTTGATGCAACGGCCGCTGTTCGGCCCGGGCACGTGCCAGCAGCCGGACAAAGCGGTACGGCATCTTGTATAGCAGCACAAGCTTGCCGATATCGTGCAGCAGCGCGGCCACGATGGCCGCGTCGCGCACGTCTTTGGAAAGCGGCAATTGTCCGGCGATGGCCGCGGTGAGTCGGGAGTGAACCTGCAAGTCAGGCAACGAAAATTCGGGGACTTCCGGCAAGTTTTCAAAGGCCTGGAACGCGCCCAACGAAAGCACCAGGTTCTTCACCGCTTCCAGCCCCAGAAAGCTTGCCGCCATCTTCACGGTGACGATCTCCCGGGAGGTCCGGAAGACGATGGAATTGACCACTTGCAGCAGCTTCGCCGACATTCCTACATCACCTTCGATAATTTCGGCGATCTCGCCCACCGAGGTATCCGGCTGGTCCAGCCGTTTCATCAGTTCCAGGTACACGCCAGGAGCTTGCGGCAGCTCTCCCAGTTCTCCCAGCGTGCGGCAGATGCGCTCGCCTCGCAGCAGGTCCCTAAGCCGGCACGATCGCTCGACCGCCACCTCGAGCTCCTGCAGGTCGGAAAGATTCGACACCGCCTGCTGCACCAAGCAAAGGTGCAGAGCCTTGAGCTGGCTGCGCAAAGCCACCCCGATCCTGGCCACGTCTGGAAACGATTCCCGGGCCCTTTGCAGGATCGCGCAGCCGGTCTCGGTTCCCAGTTCCGCTACCAGCACGTCCCAATCGCCTTCGACCAACCGGCTTTGCGCCTCTTCGAGATTGGCGACGACCTGCCACTGCCAGAATCTCCTGCCGTCCGCACAGGGTCGCTTCCAAGGCTTGGGAAGTTCGGGGGTCCGCCGCTGCAAATAAAAGTCTTCTCATTCCCCGCTCTTTTGATTCTGGCGCGTCGCGTGCCGATCACTCAAGAGCGTTGCAACCCCAGGCGAAGGTTGGCATTTTTCGCAGAGCCTCGGAGGAACGAGCCGTCACCGCGTGATTTCACAGCTTTGTTATTTTGACCGCTCGCAGCTCTACCCGATGAGCTGATCGGCTTCACAGCTACCATAACCGCTTTGCGCGCACTTGTCCGCGTCAACCTTCTCCAAATTACGCGAACTGATAACCGGTAGGAAAGTCCTCGTTCCTATTCCAGTCCGACGACAATTTGCTGCCGAGCGACTGCGCCTCCGCCAGACTCTGATCCAAGCTCATAATTGCGGTCGAGGGAGATAACTATTATGGAAATCTCTGCCAGCAGATCACTGGCGGAGCAAGAGGCGCTGATTTACATTTCTAGCCCTCGGCCGCAACTCTGCCGAAGCAAGAGAAGCAGCGACGCGATGCGGAAGATGACCCAAGCTGGCGAACGACGACCCCAACGCCGCAGTCCGCGAGTCACCCCCGACCCGCTGTTGATCATCCATCTGCCTGCAGGGAACCAGGGAGTCGTGTTCGACGTATCTCCGGAGGGCGTGGGCTTTCTCGCTTCGGCTCCGGTGGAGGATGCCGCTACCATTCACTTTGAAATCTCCGGCCGTGCGGCGCGCGGGTCCGAGGCCGCCGGGCAGTTGATGTGGAAAGATAGCAGCGGCAAGCGCGGCGGCTTGCGCTTCACGCACCTGCCCGAGCAATTGCGCGCCCTGATTGCCAGTTTTCTTCCCGGGGAACAAATTCCCGGGGCGATTTCATCCGCACCCAAGACCAGCGGTGGCCCGAATCCTCCGCTGGAGGAAGAAAGAATTCTCGACGGGAAAGACCAGATTTTCGCGCCCCCGGCGCTTGAAGAACCTGCTCCCGCAGGCTCTCGCGCTCGCTTTACCCGTGTCGCCAACGCGCTCACGGCCACCGTGGCCTGCGTGATCGCCGTGGCCATCTGGTATTCGGTCAATCGCAGCGACGCCCGGGCCTCGCTTTCCTATTTGCAGCGCCATTTTTCCGCGGTTTTCTTTCGGGAGGTAACCCGGGTGCCGCAGGGCTGGAACGCCAGGACGACCGCCGCGCAAACGACGCCTCCCATAGCTCCCGCCGCACCCGAGGCCGCGGCTAGAGAACCTGTTCCGGCGTCGGCGGAATCAAACGCGCCTTCACCAGACGAATCCCTGAACGACGCGCCGCACAATGACGGCCCCGGTGTTGCTCCCTTGGAGGTGCAGAACACGGTTTCTTCGGCCGCCGCCTGGGCCCCGGAAGCGGCGGCGGTGACTGCTGCTCCTGCTCCCCCAAAAAGGATGAGCGACCGGCCCCCGCAAGCCGCGCCGGAAGTTTCCCCAAGCCAACCCTCTGCCCCGGTGGCCGAGGATGAAACCCAAGACAAACTCGCGATCGCTCGCAAGCTGTTGCAGCCAAACGCCGGGCCCTCGGACCAAGCCAAAGCTGTGGGCTTGTTGTGGCAAGCAGTCGAGAAAGGTAACGCCGTGGCGGAAGTGGAATTGGCGGGACTCTATCTTACCGGCCGCGGAGTGGCGAAGAGTTGCAGCCAGGCTTTGGTGCTGCTGAGTGCGGTGCGAGCGCGCAGAAATCCGCTCGCCGAGAAGTCCCTGGCGGCACTTTCTGAATACGGCTGCGCGGCTCCGGGCGGTGAGCCGGATTCTGATCCCGCCGAGCCTCTTCCGCCGTCGCCCTAGCTCACGCTTCTTGATCGAGGCCCTGCTCTGTAAACCGAGCAAATCCCTGCTGGCCCGCCAATTGCCGCGCGGGGCCCCTAGAATATCGCCCGATTGCGAAAGTGCGAGAGGCTTTCGCGCGGAGGATTGGTTTGCGCTACGCCAATGACGAAACTCCCCAGCCAGGGGACCGCATCCGCAACAGCACGGGCGGTTTGGGCACTGTCACGGCGGTCCTACCCGTTCTCGCCGGGCGCTCGGAACCAGTTCAGATCCGGGTGAAATGGGACGAAGGCATCGTCGACATCGACTACGATCTCGCTTCGAAGTTTACCCTCGTGGCCAGAAGATCCCGGTCGAACTAACCATCGCCAGCCCCGGGGAAGCTCCGCCTTCAGACACCACGTTGTTTGAGCAACTTCCCGACGCCCGCCTTGATAGCCCAGTATTCCCAGGCGCGCCAGGTTTCGGGCGTATCGGGACCGTATCCGCGATTGCGCGCCTCGATCTCGCCCTGTGAAAGGTAGCTGATCTCGCCGCCCAGCTGCTTGGCCCTCCAAAGAGCGCGTGCGTTGCGCGGAAGATACACCGCCATCCGCACCACCTCGATGAGCGAGCGCGCCGCCGCCGCGAAGCCGTGCCCGCGCATCAGCACCACATTCCATGGCCCGAGACATTTCGCAAGATCGCGCCCTTGCTCCCCATTCGCCACGAGCAGATTGGTGTCGCCAAAATGACGGGCGATGTCCCAGATCGGAACATGGGCACCGAGAAAGCTTCCGGAATGAATCACCGGCCTCAAAGGCGTCGCGCTGGCAATCCCAAACGGCAGGATGTCTTCGGCATGCGCATGCACGACCGCCATAACCTCGGGCCGCGATTCGAAAATCGCGCCATGGATGAAGCGTTCCAGATAAAGCGCCCGCTTTTCCTCCCGCAGCGGCTTGCTGTCGAGAGTGAATTCGACGATGTCGTCATGAGTGACCAGTTCCGGTGCCACCGAACGGGCCAGAAAAAAATGGTCTGGCTGGTCCGGGTTCCGAACGCTCACATGACCGTAGGCGTCGACCACTTCTTGATGCCCGAGTATGCGGTTGGCAATGACAAGATCGTTCAGCAGATTGTCCACCTGACTCATCGGAATTCTCCAGCGAGCCTCGAATCTAGCTTACGAAGCTCGGCCCTAATTTTCAGACTTGACAAGCCTTGCTGTATGGCGGTCTTTATTTTTTGGGGACCTTGGGATTGAGCGGATACTTCGAGAGATCGTTCGGGCCATAGCCGAGATGGCCGCCGTCGCGATCAATGTTGTTCTCGTCGCAGGCGAACTCGTAGAGCTCTTCACCGGGCGGCATGGCCGTAAAGACCCTCTGGAAGGTCCATGGCTTCGTGTAGAACTTGGGATCCTCGACGGTCACCTCATGCACCAAATGATCCGCGTCCGGCCGGGACCAGCGTTCCACCACGTGCATGGCCTCACTGTGGGGATGCGCGTCGTCGTCAATCCAGCTGAGCTTGTCCTTAAACCCGATCGAGTCGATGACCAAACTGTCTCCCTCCCACTTGCCGACACCGTTGCCGAAAAAAGATGGTTCCATGTCCTTGGGGTGGTCCCGGCCATCGACCGGAATGGAGCGGAAGGTGGTCATCAGCTCGTAAAGAAAAGCCACACGGTTCGAGTTTTGGACAATTTCAAACGGAACACCACTGATGCTTGCGCGCGGAATGCCGGCAAACAGGCAAAGTGCTTCCGGATTCACGGAGTGGGTCAAATTGTATTGATAAGCAGCTTCGCCGGCCGCCGTGAATGGCGGCCCCCCTACACTCTTGAACATGCCGCCCATGATGAGCGGGCCCCGCCAGAAACCGGAAAGATCGGGCTTGCCGTCGGCCATGCGGGGTGCAGGCCTTGGGGGCCCCACTGGTGCAGTAATCGGTCCGGCGGCGCCCTGCAATTCTCTGTATGGATTGTCGGGGGCCGACAAGGACTGTTGTCGCGCGGAAACCGAGGCGCAAGTCCAAGCCAGCAGTATGGCCCCCACGACGGCGATTCTTCTCATGATAGCCCTCTTGCGCAGAACATTCGCGGCAGTCGCCTCAGAGCCCGACGGCGCCGCCAACGGGCGCGAGCGCCGCTTGTGCGAAGCTAGCCCTAGTCAAATCCAGTGTCAAGGATCCGGGAGGATCCGGGAGGATCGTTCCGCGATGATCGAAGTCGATTGACCCTCATGCCATCCAGATGTACATTGCGAGATAGAGTAAGGCGTTGGGGATACTGCCATGAGAGTTTATCTCGCAGCAATCATCGCCATAGCGGCTCTGCTGGGTTCTGCGCCCGCACCGGGTCACCACGGATTCTCGGCGGAGTTTGACGGCAGCAAGCCGATCGAGCTCAAAGGCGTGGTCACCAAGGTTGAATGGGCAAATCCTCATGTCTACTTCTATATTGATGTCCAAGATGACAAACAGGGGAAGGTGAACTGGGGATGCGAAACGGCAGGTCCCGGTTCGCTTCACCGCCAAGGCTGGACGCAATCCTCTCTGAAGGTCGGTGATCAAGTGATCGTCGATGGCTACCCTGCCAAAGATGGCTCAAAACTTGCCGATGCCAGGAATGTGACCTTCGCCGACGGGCGCAAACTGCTGGGTGCGACGCCGGGCGACGGTGGACCTGGCAGCCCGAAATACTGACCGATTGCCATCAGCTGACTCCGGGCCGATCTGCTCTAACAGAGGCCGCCACTTCTATTTCCATTGGAACGGATCATCGGCAGACCGTTTGAAATCGCGCATTCGCCATCCGGCAATCGGCCTTCGGCCCTCACGCAATCTTCCCGCATCGGCTGCAATACAGCGGATTAACTGGGGTGCCCGGCAGCATAATTCGGTGACGATGCCGATCCTCGGTCGCCCGGTTCGAATTGCCCAGCCGAGCGTTGTTTCTCTCAGGCCTGGTGGGCCTGGCGCAGAAATTTTGGCCTCCTCTTGCTGATCATTTGAAAACAAGCCAGATTGTTCCGCCACGGCCCTGGGGAGGTTTTGTTCATAATGGAAGTATCCAGGTGGGCCCGCTCGAGGCCCTCCTGCAGGCCGCGAAGGATGTCCATGGAAACCACAAAGACGTCGCAATTTGCGCCACCGGCGCAACCGCAGCATTCACAAACGACGCCCGTAAATCCTTCTGCGCCGGCGCGGTTGCCAACTCCGAGCCTCATCGCCGCCATGCTCAAAAGCGCGCCGAATACCAGCGACCTGGTGTTTTCCCCGGGGCGCCCTCCTCAAGTCAAAGTGAACGGCAAACTCGTGGCCGTGAACATCCCAGGCGTGGGCATCCTCACGGCCGCCGATACAGCCCAACTTGCCGCCGACGTGATAGGACGCAACGCGCAGGCGGCGCAAAAGCTGAAAGAAGAAGGTTCCTGCGATATTTCCTACAGCTTGACGAAGGTCGCCCGCCTTCGCGTGAACGTTTTCAACCAACGCGGAAGCTGCGCGATCGTCATGCGCGTGATTCCCAGCTCGGTGCCCGATTTCGCCACTCTGAATTTGCCCGACCAGCTCAACGAAGCTGCCACACTGCGCAACGGCATCGTGTTGGTCACTGGGCCCACCGGCAGCGGCAAGTCCTCCACGCTCGCGGCAATCCTTAACCGGATCAACCAAGACAACGCCTACCACATCATCACGATCGAGGACCCCATCGAATTCCTGCACGCCCACAAGATGTCCACCGTGCACCAGCGCGAGCTTCACAGCGACACACTCAGTTTCGCCCTGGCGTTGCGCGCCGCGCTGCGCCAAGCTCCCGAAGTGATTCTGGTAGGCGAAATGCGCGACAGGGAAACCATGGAGGTGGCCCTGGAAGCCGCCGAAACCGGCCACCTGGTTTTTTCCACCCTGCACACCACCGATGCGGCGAAAACGGTCGACCGCATCATCGGCGCCTTTCCGCTGAGCGATCAAAACGCAATCCGCAACCGTCTGGCAAAGGCCTTCCGCTTCATTGTGTCGCAGCGCCTGATTCCCCGGCGCGACGGCGCCGGACGGATCGCGGCGTTTGAAATCCTGAAGTCCACCACGCGAACCCGCGAATATATCGAGCGCGGTGAAACCCAAGGAAAAACCTTGCTTGATGCCATGCGCGACGGCGACAACGAGGGCATGCAGCACTTCGATCTCGAAATCGAGAAGATGATCCGCGCTGGCCTGGTCGACATCGAAGTGGGCCTGTCCTACGCTACCAACGTGGGAAATCTGCGGCTGCAGCTTGTCGACTTGCTTGATCCGCAAGGCGGAACGCCCGAGGTGATGAAGCGAAGGGAGTCGCCTTTGAAAACCCAGCCAAAACCCGAAAAGAAAGACGTCAGCGCTTACGAGTAGTTCCGTGCGGGAACTTCCGCCAGCCGATGACTTTTGGTGTGGCCCAGGTTGAGTGTCACGCAAAATCGCTATCGCTGTCCTATAAACCCCAGGCTAAGTCTTGACTCGGCCCGCAGCCCGGGGTATCGCTCTTGAATAGCGTAATGCAGGTGCGAACCATCCCTTGCAGTGGAGAGCTTCTTCCTGTCGTTGGTTGCGGCACGTGGGAGAACTTCGATGTGAGTGACACGGCCAAGGAGCGGGCGGCCTTGACAGAAGTCCTGCGAACCCTGTTGTTGCTCGGCGGTTCGGTGATCGACAGTTCTAGAATGTATGGGCGCGCCGAAAAGGTCGTGGGCGATCTTCTCACCTCCGGAGATTGACATGGGAAGGCTTTCGTCGCGACGAAAGTTTGGACCCAAGGACGCGACGCGGGAATCGCCCAGATGCGCCAATCTTTGAGGTTGCTGGAGCTGGACCAAATCGATTTGATGCAGGTTCACAATCTGCTGGATTGGCGCACGCACCTTCCTACGTTGCGTGAATGGAAGTCGACCGGGCGGATTAGATATCTCGGCATCACGCACTACGCGGTGAGCGCCTACCGCGAACTTGAGGACGTGATGCGTGCGGAGGCGCTGGATTTCGTCCAGCTGAACTACTCGCTCGATGAACGCGCCGCCGAAAAGCGTTTGCTGCCGCTTGCCGCGGACCGCGGAATCGCCGTGATCGTGAACCTGCCGTTCGGGACCGGGCGCCTTCTCCGCACTTTGCGAAAGAAACCCATGCCTTCCTGGGCGCCTGAATGCGGCTGCGAAACCTGGGCGCAGCTCTTGTTGAAATTCGTTCTGGCGACCGAGGCAGTCACCTGCGTGATCCCCGGAACCGGCGATCCGCGGCACAGGGAGGAAAACTGCCGCGCGGGCATGGGCCCATTGCTCGACGCTCGCCGTTGCGACACACTGAGGAAGTTCTGGGACGTCGAATGCAGATGACCGGGGAAAGATTCCGCTCTACAATCTACCGCACGGTGACCATCACCGTCTTTGTCGTGCGGCCGAATTGGTTTGTGGCATCAAGTGAGTATGTTGTCGTCTGAGTGGGCCTAACCGCCACGCTGTTTCCCCGTATGGCCCCCACCTCTGGGGTGACTACGAAATAGGAGGCGCCTGATCCGTTCCAGCTGAGCGTGACCTGGCTTCCCGCGGAGGTAACCGACGGGTTCGCTGTAAAGTTGCTCACCACAGGAGCCGAGCCCGAGGGAAGATTCGCCGCTGTGTAGATCGGATTCATCAGCACAACCTCGAAGTCCGCAGCGGTAATGTTCCCCAAGTTATGTAAATCCTGGTTGTCCCAGCGGTCGTCAGGCGCGCCGCTCAGGTACATATTGGATCCGTTGTCCGCCATGATCATGCCGTATTTCTTGAGCGCGTTGAGAATCACCTGATTCGCCGCGGAGTATTGCGAAATATCCAAGCTGGCCTTGAGCCGCATTCGCATGCCCATCGGCGCCGCGAATGGATTGGAAGACGTCGCGGCCCAGTGCGAGGCGGGCGGCACAAACGCGGCCCGGCTCGATTGCAGCGTGAATCGCAACGCATGATTGATCTGCCCTGCGGCGACTTCGTCGTAGCGCACCAGCCCAGGGAATATCGGTAAACCCGCGGCATCCGCCGAAGTCCAGCTCCACGGCCGCTGCTCATCGCCGAGCAGATCCCACACGGCCGCCGACCCCGCATTCCAGCTCCCGTCGACATTCGAAGATGCACCATAGAGTTCGTACAGCCAGCAGCGGTTGTTGTCGAGCACCAGAACGTGCCGGTCGCCATTCCCGGGCGCGGGATAGCCTTCAATCGGCGCAGTCGAAGGAATCGGCATCGGTCCAGGGTCGCTCTCACCGCCGTAGGCCGTAAAACTCACCGCGGCGAGTGGCTGCTGCGCGCCCACCACTACATAGGGAATTCCCATGCTTTGCCCCTGATACAACCCGGAGCCGAAATCGGGGTGTACGGCGGTACTGCCGCCGATGAAATTCATGATTGCGCTCGAATCCGGATCCACGGCAGCGCCCGAAGCATCCTGATTCCAGAGGTTTCCAGCCGTGAAGGGCACAAATCCGTTCAGGCTACCGCCCGGCCCCAAGGTCAGGGCCGCACAAGCAACCGGCGTTCCGCCGCCTGACCCAACCTGCACGTTGATGGCTGCAGACGAACTGCTTCCCGGCGCGGGATTATTGACACTCACGCCAAAGCTGCCTGCCGACGGAGCGGTTCCGGTCGCTGTAAGAATTGTGGGGGAAGCAAACGTGGTGTTCATGGTTACTCCGCCGAAAACGACTTGCGCTCCGTTTACGAAACCGCTGCCGCTGACAGTCAAGGAGATGGATCCCACGGCCAAAGTCGCGGGGGTTACGGCGCTGATCGACGGGGTGGGATTCAGCAGCGTGACGTTACTTGTTCCGCTCGCGCTCCGATCGGCCACACTCACGGCCTGGATGGCGATGGTATTCGGATTGGGCAGCGTACTCGGCGCCGTGTACACCCCCGCTGCCGAAATCGTTCCGGTCAATGATCCGCCTGCAGGCGTCCCGTTCACCTGCCAGCTAACCGTCTGATTCGAAGATCCACTCACCTGGGTGCTGAAAGATTGACTGGCACCCACACGCACGCTCGCAGCGCCGGGCGAAACCGTAACGCTCACGGCGCCCGACGGAGAGGTTGAGGCCGGGGAATTATTCGTGGTGCTGGCAGGCGAGGTACCGCCGCAGCCCGTCTCGATCAGAGCCACGGAGAGTAGGATCGTGAAACCGAGGCGTCGCACCAAAGCTTCTCGCGGTCTGCGAATGAAATCGTGGGGCAATCCGGGCTAGTATGCAGGCGAGCTTGGCGCACCGGCAACTGACCATTGGTACATATTCAGAGCAGGACCATTTGCGAGTGCTTGACGGGCGAAAGGCGCAGGCAGATTATCTAGTTCGGCATTTGGCTGTCGTGAGCCCTGCTTACACTTTTGGGACCCAGGGAGAAAGGAAGCTTCCATGTCCAAGCCGCGTTTCCATCTTCTGGCCGGCGCGATCAGCGTCGCACTCATCGTTTCAGGATTTGCAGCCGGTAAACAGAATCCGCCAAATGGAGCCGCCGGGCAGCCAACGTCGGGTGCTCAAGCGAACCGAGGCGCGGGCGGCCGCCAAGGAGGCAATGCGGCACCTCCGCCGCCACTAAGACTGACGAGCGCGGCCATCGGCGACGGAATTCAAATTCCCGCAAAGTACACCTGTAGCGCCGAGCAGCCCATTTCGCCCGCGCTGCAGTGGAGCAACCCCCCGCGAGGCACCCAGAGTTTCATGCTGATCGTGCACGACATGGAACCGCGCCCCCGCAAGGGTATCGATGACATTCTTCACTGGATGGTTTGGGATATGCCCGCCACAGCCAGCCAGTTGCCTGAAGCAGTGCTATCCAATACCGCAGATCTGCCAGACGGGAGTCATCAAACCAACGGCAACGCCGGTCAAGGCGGGATTAGCGGCTACCGGCCACCCTGTCCGCCGGAAGGCGTTTCGGTGCCGCACCACTACGCTTTTGAAATCTTCGCGCTCGATCAGAAGCTGAATCTTCCCGCGAATGCCACACGCGGCGACGTTCTGAAGGCCATGGACGGACACATTCTGGCCACTCGTCGATCGTGGCGCTCTTCAATCGATAGTGAGGGCAGAATCAGTAGTACAGATATGCGGCACCGGAATCCTTGAGCGCTGCGCCCGCTTGCTTCGGGTTTACGCCCTTTCCGCCGCCATCCTCTTTGAGCGCACCGACCGCGAGCACTTTGCCGTCTCCACTGAGCGCAACTGAAATCCCAAACTCCGCCGCCGCTTTGGTGTTGGAAGCCTTGACGTAAGCGGCCGGCTGCCAGGCGTCGCCCTCGCGCGTGTAAACGTAAACGGCACCGGAATCTTCGGCCGACGCATCTGACTGATCGCCATTCAGGCGCGCAGCATTGCTGTCCTCGAGGTGAGATCCGATGGCCATGGTGTTGCCGTCACGACTGATTGTCAGCGCCCATCCGAACTGATCGTTGAGCCGGGAGTTGAAAGCCTTTACATAGGACTGCTGCGACCAGCTGCCAGCGGAACGCACAAAAACATAAGCGGCGCCAACCGAAGAGTCATCCTTCTCGTCATTCGCGCCGGCATCGGGTGGTTGAATTCCCGTGAGGATTGCATCTTCGTCAAAGGCCCCGGCCAGAATCGTATTGCCATCGCCGCTGACCGCGACACTGCATCCGAGTGAATCACCGCGTTCCGCATTCGAAGTCACCAGGCGCATCTGCTGCGACCACCTGGTGCCGCTGCGTGAAAACGCGTACACGGCGCCGCGACCTCCGTCTTCGTCATAGGCGCCCACGGCGAGCGTATTTCCATCGCTGCTCAATCCAACCGAATAGCCGAACAAAGCGCCTCGTACCGTGGTGTTCCAGGGCTTCACGTAGGCTTGCTGAGACCATGCGCCTCCGGCACTGATAAACACGTAGGCGGCGCCCGACTCAGCCGCAGAGTTGTCAGCCCCATTCCCATTGATTCCGGTCGCCGCGCTATCTTCGGCAATCGCCCCGACCGCAATGGTGCTGGCGTCGCCACTCAGCGCAACCGAATAACCGAACTGGTCACCATCATCCGCTTCGCCGGTATTCGAGGCTTTCAAATAAGCTGTTTGCGTCCAGTGTGCTGCGCTTCGCGTGAACACATAGGCGGCACCGGCACCGGCCATCGAATTATCGGCTTGGTTAGCATTTACTCCGACCGCCGCGCTTGCTTCGCCGTTGGCTCCCACGACCAGCGTATTTCCATCGGCGCTGAGCGCAAGCGAATATCCGAACCCATCGCCAGCATCGGTATTCGAGGCTTTCACGTACGCCTGCTGCTTCCAGCCCGCCGCGCCGCGAACGTATAGGTAGACCGCGCCGGCGCCGGCGGCCGAGTGGTCATTCTCGTTACCGTTGATGCCCTTCGCCGCGCTGTCTTCCCTTACCGAACCAACCGCCATGGTATTGCCATCGCCGCTCAGCGCAACGGCGCTTCCAAACTGCAGCGCGCTTCTTGAATTGGGCGCTTTTATATAGGCGAGCGACTGCGGATTCCAGATCCCTGTCGGCTTGATAGTAGACTTCGGGGCCGCGGGAGCTTCAGGCCCACGATGCTGCACTTGAGCGAAACAAAAACTAAAGCCAAACAAGAGGGCCACCGAAGCGGCACTCCGTCTGGCGTATCGTCCCATTTGTTTGTTTATAACACTGGCTCGCAGAGGCCGACCCGGCAGCCAGTTCACTGGTCAGCCTTCTGGTAGCTGTTATGGATTTCCTTGCCCGTATCGAGCATCACGATCCGGCTCTGGTGCGACAAGTTCATATCATTCGCGCCATTTTTAGCGCGAGGTCCGCTGATGGTAAGACGGTCTCCCGGCTTAAGCGTGTCCTTGTCCCAGCCCTCCATGCGGTGGAGCTGCCCGGCCGAACCAAGCTCTGCTTCCCACCTCTCGACCTTGCCATTGTCGTCCTTCACATCGAAAGTGATCTGCGAGTGCGGATTCATGAACTGGAACTCGACCACCGTGCCGGTAACCGTGACGGGATTTGCTTCATCGTAGCGTCCCGCAAAACCGTGGTGCGCGAAAACAGGAGTCGAAAGAAAGGACAGCGAAGAACACAGCAGCAGCGCACCTACAAATCTATGGCCCATTGCCATTCCTCCCCTGCCAGAGAATGTCTTATTCTCGGCGAACCGCTATTTTACACGCAAATCTGAGACATTGTGCTTCCATCCGCTTAACCCCTCCCTCACGGAGGGCTTGCGCCCAGCATATATGTTTGGTTGCCGGAGCAGGCTAAGAAGTGAGTCGGTATCGAGGAAGGCCCCAAGCACCGGAGTTGCCAGCCAGGACGCTCCAAGCTGCCAAGGTCGAGGCGGACCAGATCGTCGCTGCGCCCACCCCGGACATCGCTCAACAGAAGCCAGTAGAGATGGCGATTGATGGGCTTCTGGCTGATGCTGCGAACACCCGGACGGCGAGAACGGCTCAAAACTGCTCCCTCGATCTTACCTACTGGGCTTAAATACTTGATCGCATCCGCTGATATTTCGTTTCAGCAAAACAGGCTAAGGCCCGACACAGTTATCCGATTCAGGAAGCGGATGCAAGCAAAAAGTTACCGCGCAAAGACCCAACCACCATGGCATCGTGAATGTGCTCATGTTGTTGAAGAAGAACAATTTCAAAATAGTCCGTAAGATCGAGCGGTTTGGTTCACAGAAGAAGAACTCCATGGGGGGCCTGATTGCCGTCATGCCAGATTACGGCCGCTGGCTGCCCCGGGTTCAGAAGCGTTCGGCGGGACGGAGGGATCCGAGCATATCCCGCACGTCTTGGCAGAACGTATCCAGACGCCGGGCCGGGGGACCACAAGTCAGCGGAGTCGGCACCCCCGATTGGATTTGAGTGCAGACAATGAGAGCAGCGCACCGTAACGAGCCGGCGCCTGAGGTTCAGGGCTTGCACTCATCAAGCAACATCATGGAGATCAGGACGCAGAAGCAGAGAAGAAGCATAACCTTGAGCGAAACTAGCGCTACGTTCCTAACTCTTCAATACAGGAAAGCCTGACCGAACCGGCATTGGCGCAGGCAGCTTACCGGATGCAGCAAATAACTGGAGGCAAAACAGATTAGCCTCTGTACCTCAGACCACAGGCGGAGCGAAGGTTTTGTGGTCCGTTTCAAAGGGCAAACGGGCCGCCAATGGCGCAGCGGCGGAGCTGTGAGGGAGGACTCCCTTCACCGGCGTGGCTCCGCAGCTTATCCTCACGCAATTTCGGTAGCCGCTGAAACTGCTGCCCGACCCGAGGCAGAGACGATTTACGGAGCACCCTCAGGCGGGGAATACGGCTGCCACTAACCTAAGATGCTCCGATTGTCCTCTAATTGCTTGCGCACGGAGGCCTCAGTGGGCGGAGTACTCTTCACCCGTTTCACATCGGCTTGCGTCGCTTCACGAACCTGCTCAATCGTCTTGATGTTAGAAGAACCGTCTTTCTTGGCCATAGATTCAGCGTGCCACAACAGATTGAAGTAGTCTGTAGACCTTTCAAAGGACAGTCAGCGATTCTGGAAACTCCGCCACCGCTGGCGACAGCTATCCCGGCCAGCCCCCGCCGCCAAGCAAAACCAGGGATCGATTTCAAGCATTAAAGAAGGTTTCGCATCGCAAGAGCGCTTCAATCGCGGTAATAATTTGCGGTGGTTCAGACTTCGATGCCGCCCCGTGGATTCCTGCGTCTCGCGCGGCTTCGTTCAGGTCCGGAGAAACATGCATACTGCACAGCAGGATTTTGACCGTTGGCACGAGTCTTGATATCTCTCGACCTACCTGCAGACCGTTCATAACCGGAAGCCGATAATCGAGCAGTACGAGATCCGGAGATCCGTCCAGGACTCTATTGATTGCTTCACGCCCATCGCCTGCTTCTCCGCAGACTTCCCAATCCGGATTTCTCTCAACCACTTTACGGAGCTGCCCGCGAACCGAAACGCTATCGTCGACAATTAGGATGCGAGTCATCAGCAGCATTTTCCATAATTCCCCCACAAAACAAAATAGTACGAGCGTTGTATTGATTGCTGTGCAAGATTGTGGGTCCGGGTCCATCTCACACCGCGGTTCAGAGGCACGCCGCTGGCCGAGCTGGCGACGCAGAACGACCGCGTACCGCAATTGGGTGCCTTGGCTACTTACCTCGGGAAAGCCATTCCGCGGGCGGAGCAGGAAAAGCATGCAGTCGCAGGCCGTTAACAATTCAGCACCGCACCTGCGCTTCATCATGCATATCACCCAATAGTTTGATAGTTTGTCTTGAGACGCCAATCCTAGAATTCCGAGGCAGCAAATGGCTGTGAATGATGTGGACGTCCAAGTCGTACCTTCACGACGCACTCAGCGGGTGCAAATCGCGATGCCGGTCCTGGTGCAGGGGAATAATTTCAAGGAATCGACCAGCACCATTGCCGTGAACGCACACGGATGCCTCGTGTTGCTGAAGGCAAAGGTTGTTCGCGACGATCACGTCTCGTTGCTGAATCCCAAAACTGCGGAGGAGCTCCCGGCGAAGGTGGTCTCCCTCGGCAAGCCCGAAGACGGAAAAATCCCCGTCGGCGTGGAATTCAGCGAACCCTCACCACTTTTCTGGGGAATCAATTTCCCTCCCGACGATTGGCTCACCTCCGCCGAGCGCAAACGGCCCGGCTCTGCCGCTCGCCCCAAGTAAGAACAGGTCCCTTTCCAAATCTTTCAGGCTTCATCGAATCGGCGTGAACGTTCTGGTTCAAGATGGCTAGAGCAGCGCAAAATAATTGCCATCGACGTCGCTGCGGTAGGTCGCAGCGGTTCCCTGAGACAGCCTGCAACCGGGACCGGCCCACGCATTAAAACTCCGCGCGCGAAACGGTAGGCCTTGGCTAGCTTCACGAGCAACAAATAAGCGGCCGCCATAAGACTGCCGAACGCCTAGAAGCAACGACTGGAAGAACGATTCCAACGGCCACCCCGTGCAGCGTCGTTGACCAGCAGAGGAAAGGCTTGGAGGGCTCTTCAACGAATCTTTGGTCCCGCGGATCAACAGCGATGCAGATCGGCCACCGTGTGCAGCAGGTTTTCCACTTCTTCCAAGGGCCGGTCCGGGCGCAGGCGGGCTGCCAACACAGCCCCCAGGATGAGGAGCACCACAGACCCAATGAAGGGAACAACCCAGCTGCCAGTACGATCGACCAGGTACCCAAAACTGGACGGTGAAATCAGTCCGGCGATTCCAAATCCGAAGTTCATGATGCCGCTTGCCGACCCCGCATAATTTGGCGCGATATCCATCGGCACCGACCATAACGGCGCCACAATCAGCTCTGCAAAAAAAAACGCCAGCGACAGGCAGAGGGCCGCAACATTCAAGTCATGAATCAGGATCACCGGAATCAGGAAAACAAACGCCCCGATAAATCCTGCGGCCATCACGTAGCTGCGCGCCACCACCAGGCTGCCGGTCCTGTGGAGAAGCCGGTCGCTAGCCAATCCACCGACCGTATCGCCGACGACTCCCGCAAATAGCACCCCGGCCGAAAACCATGCCGACGATTGCAAATTGAGATGATAGTTCTCGAAGAAGAACCCCGGAATCCAGCTCAAAAAAAGCCATAGCGTCCAGCCGTAGCAGAAATCGACCACCATGACGGGAAACATTCGGCGCAAGAGGCGCAGCCACGGCACCCGCGGCCGTTCCGCAGAACCCCGCGAAGGCAATTCGGCCAGTTCGGCGGCGGTAATTCCGGGATGCTCTCTTGGATCGTTGCGAAAAAACCAGGCCCAGATGCAGAGCCAAACCAGGCTCGCGAACCCCGTGATGACAAAGGATCCGCGCCACGAAACCAGCACCACGAGCCAGGCAATCAAAGGCGGAGTCAGCGCATTTCCACCGCGCGCGAATGAATGCGTAATTCCCTGCGCGAACCCGCGGCGCGCCTTGGGAATCCACATCGTCATCGCCCGCGTCGCCGTCGGAAACGCCGCGCCTTCGCCAAACCCCAGGGCGAGACGCGCGGCGAACAGAGACCCGAATCCGCCCACCGCCCCGGTAAGCACCGTAGCCAGTGAAACCACCCCGCAGCACAGAGTCAGGGTGAGACGCGCTCCTAGCCGGTCGCCAATCCATCCGCCCAGGATTTGAAATACCGCGTAGAAAATCGCAAAGGACGAGAAGACCAGCCCCAATTGCGTGTTGCTCAGGTGCAGTTCGGCTTTGATGAGCGGCGCAGCGGTAGCGATATTGACGCGATCGATGTACAGAATAAGATACATGGCGCACAACAGCGCCAGGATGGTTCCTGGAGTGCTTAGCCTGCGCAGGGATGACCTCTTCGGCCCTCGGAGTTCGCTGTGGGACCCGCTCGTCACGCGCTCGGACGCGTCTGCCCCTTGATCTGCGTGCGGTGCATCACGCGGCGCGAAGACGCATCAAAAGGGTCTCGACGATGCATCGTGCAACGGTTATCCCACATGACGAGATCGCCCACGCGCCACTCATTGTGCCAAGCGAGTTCCTCGCGCGTTGCGAGAAGTCCAAAGCTCATCGAGTAGCGATTCAGATTCCGCGAGCCGTAGCCCCTGGATATACGCGTTGCGCCGCCTGCCAAGGTAGAGCAGGCGCCGCCCGGTTTCCGGATGCCCGCATACCAGAGGATGGTAGGTACCCGGAGAAGCTACGGGATCGTCGACGGCAGTACTACCTTGCCGTAGGTAACCACCGCTGTTGTATGTACCGTCGTGCTTCAATTGCAAACCTTCGATCCGCTTCTTCAATTCATGGGGCAAAGACTCGTATGCGGCATACATGCTGCTGAAGTAGGTGTTGCCTCCCGAGGGAGGAACTTCCAGCGCATACAGCATGCTCGCTTTCGGGGGATCGTCTAGATATGACATGTCAGTGTGCCAGGCCGCTTCGCCTGCGCCCAGGCTGCCAATAGGTGCGCCCTTCTCCATCACGTTCGAAACCACATAAATCTCAGGATGACCTTCGACGAAGCGCCGCCCTGTCTCCTGCACGGGGCCCAATCCAGGTCCCCAAACCTGTTGCTGAATGCGATGAGATCCTGGTCCGTCAAACTCTGCCCGCGAAACAGCAGCGCCAGGTTGTCGAGCCACCCTTGATGAATGGCCACAAAATCTTCGCTAGAAATCGTCCGCAGATCGATTCCGCGAATCTCAGCTCCCAGCGCTTTGCCGCTGGGAATCACTACCATGCTCGAACCTTTCGCGGTTCGCAATGATTCTGCAGCCACCAAGACCTCGCTTTCACCGATCCGCGACCGGAGGGGTGCAGCCCATTCTACCCTTAGAATGACCTTGCCCGACCAGTCTTATAGGGGCTGCACATCATCCCCCACGCGCAAAATGTCCTTTTGCTTCTCGGCTGTTGGTGCAACTGGAAGTGGCACGGTGAGTGCCGCCGAGAATGCCGCTCAGCACGCCGCCGGTCGCGCCACCCCGCACTCCACCCCGGCCGCGGCAACGGGCGGGAGCAACAAGATAGGTCAACTGTCAGCTGTGAAGATCGATGACCTGCGTGAAGAACATGACTACTTCATTTTCGATATTCGAGAATGACTGCTCTATCGTCCCGCTCGAGCTCGACAGACATGCAGTCAAGATACGCCCTGCTTGAGCCTTTGGGCAGTCGGGCAGCTCGGGCTGAAATGATCCGGAAGTGAACAAGGGCGGCTCCGGGAACCGCCCTTCGGTACATGGAATCGAGTGATGATCTAAGCCCAGCTGTAACCGTGCTTCGAAAGAGGCAGCGAGCGGATGCGCTCTCCGTTGATGGCAAAAATGGCATTCGCGACGGCCGGAAGAACCGGCGGCAGCGCCGGCTCGCCCAACCCTGTCGGCGGGTTATCGGTCGTAAGGAAGTGAACCTCGATTTCCGGCGGCACCTGGCGCATGCGGGTAGGTTGATAAGCATCGAAGTTGTTCTGCACCGCCCGGCCCTTGTCGATTGTGATTTCCCAGTTCATCACATGGCTCAAGCCTTCGATCACCGCGCCTTGCGAGATGTTCATCGCGTTGCTGGGGTTGATGATTTGGCGGCCGATGTCGCCCACGACCCAGACTTTGTTCACCTTGATCTTCTTGTTCGCATCAACGCTGACTTCCGCCACATGAGCGAAATAGCCGCGGTGAGCGAACTGGAAGGCCACGCCCATGGCGGTGCCCTTCGGTAGAGTCTGCTTGCCCCAGCCGGACTTTTCGGCCACGGCTTGGACCACGCCGCGCATGCGCGACGCATCCAGGTCGGGTTCAGCCGGATTGGGTGGATTCGTGGGGTTCTTCACCCGCGGAAGCGAAAGCAGATCCAGCCGGAACTGCACCGGATCCTTCCCGGCGGCGTAGGCCAACTCGTCAATGAAGGACTGGAACACGAACGAGAAGGCGTTGCTGCGGGGGGCCCGCATGGCGTAGGTCGGCACGCCGGTGGGAATCAGCGAAGCCTGGAAATCGAAATTCGTCAGGAACGTCCCGGGAAACTCATTCGACGGAATATTCGCTGAGTTCATGAACACCTTGTTCTCACCGAAGCTCACGAAGTGATTCCGCCACGCCGTGAGAGTGCCGGATCCGTCGATCGCACCCTTTAAGTAGTGGAAGCCCGCGGGACGGTAGTGGTCATGATGGAAATCATCCTCGCGCGTCCAGAGAAGCTTTACCGGTGCGCCCGCAACCTTCGAGATCCAGGCGGATTCGAGCATGTAATCGTTGGTCAGGCGCCGACCAAAGCCGCCGCCGGCGCGCAACATGTGCACGGCGATGTTTTCTTCGGGAATCCCCATCAGCTTGGAAACCTGCTGGCGGCCGGATTCGGGCGTCTGGCTGGGTGACCAGAAAACCAGCTTGCCGCTGTCGTAATGCGCCAGGCAGTTTTCCGGCTCCATGGGAGCATGCGAAAGGAATGGATAGGAATAGGCCGCTTCGACAATCTTGCTGGCCGAGCCGAAAGCCGCATCGGAATTGCCGTCGACGCGAAGCGGGATTTCCGGTTTCTGCTTGGAGAGCTCGTCGGCGCGGCGCTGATAACCTTCGCTGCTCTGCTGCGCGGTGGCGCCCTCGTCCCAGGTTACCTTCAGCTTCTGCCGCGCGCTGTTCGCCTGGTACCAGCTATCGGCAACCACGGCGACCCCGCTGTGCAATCCCGTGTATTCTTTGGTGCCTTCAACGATGAACGCCTGGCGAACGCCGGGTAGAGATTTGATTTCATCCAAATTGGCGCTCACCGCCCTTCCGGCAAACACGGGACACTTTTCGTAGACGGCCCAAAGCATATTGGGAACCGTAAAGTCGATACTGTAAATCGGCTTGCCGCGGACAATGGCGGGCACGTCCACGCCGTGAATCGGCTGACCGATGATTTTGTAGTCCTTCGGGTCCTTCAGTTTGATCGCCCGAAGTTCGGGCGGAGTCATGGTCGCAACCTTCGCCGCAAGCTCGCCATAGGGCTTCGAGCGGTTCGTGCGCGGGTGATTCACGTGGCCCGACGCAGTGGACAACTCGGACTCTTCGACGTTCCATTCCTGAGCGGCGGCGCCTACAAACATCGAACGCAGGGCGGCGCCTACCTGGCGCAGCGGATCCCAATTGATCGGCGTAGCGGTGCTGCCGCCGGCGCGTTGTGGACCGTACTTGGTCTCGTCCAGGTCGGCCTGCTCGATCTTGACATCCTTCCAATCGAGGTCGAGCTCTTCGGCAATGATCATCGGCAGCTCAGTCTTGACGCCCTGGCCGATTTCCGGGTTCTTGGCAATGATTGTCACACTGCCGTCGGTCGCAAACTTGATGAAAGCAGACGGCACGAAGGCCGGGGCCGGCCCTGCAGGTGCTTGCGCCAGCACTTTGCCGATTTTGCCGAACGGCTCGATGTAAGCGGCCACGAGCAAGCCGCCACCGGCTATGGCCGAGACGTGGAGAAACGACCGGCGGTCGAGCTTTTTTCGTTGCCAGCGGTGCGATCGGTTCCAGAAGTGAAGTTTTCACAGGGCCTCCTTGCTCTTATGGGCGCCGTTGTGGGCCGGTTGAGTGTGCTTGGCCGAAGCCGTCGTAGGGTGGCCTGCCGCTTTGTGGATCGCCGCCCGGATCCGCATGTAGGTTCCGCAGCGGCAGATGTTGCCAGTCATGGCTGCGTCGATCTCCTGATCGGTCGGGTTCGGCGTGCGCGCCAGAAGCGCGGAGGCCGACATCATCTGCCCGGCCTGGCAATAGCCGCATTGCGGAACGTCAAGTTCCTGCCAGGCGACCTGCACCGGGTGTGTGCCGTCGGCCGAGAGTCCTTCCAGTGTCGTGATCGACGCATCTCCCACTGCCGATACCATGGTCTGGCAGGAGCGCACTGCCCTGCCGCGCAGATGCACGGTGCAGGCGCCGCACTGGCCGATGCCGCATCCAAATTTCGTACCCTTCAGTTGCAGTACGTCGCGGATGACCCAAAGCAGCGGCATGTCCGCGGGCACGTCGACAGTAGTCGTCCGCCCGTTCACATTCAATTTGTAAGCCATCGTATTAACTCCGGGAGAAGAGGGTTACTGCGTTAGTGTCGATGTTGACCGCTGTTGCCAGGAACTGGACTCTGCCCGAACGTTTGCTTGCCGAAAGCGACTTGAGATCTCTGGCCGTTGATTGGCAAAGCGTAGCATTCGCGGAAGGAGCGGTCAAATACTTCGATCGGCAAGTTCGCCCTCTGCTGGACGTGCCCGGTCGCGGGGTCTAGAATGACTGCTACGAAGGAATTCGGAACCAGATGGCCGTAAAGCTACCTGTTTACTTCGATAATCACGCCACCACGCCCGTCGATCCCCGCGTGCTCGAAGCTATGCTGCCCTACTTCAGCGAAAAATTCGGGAACGCCGCGAGCCGTAACCATGAATTTGGCTGGCGCGCCGAGGAGGCGGTGGAAAACGCGCGCGGACAAATCGCACGCCTGATCAATGCCAATCCCAAAGAGATTGTCTTCACCAGCGGCGCTACCGAATCGGACAATCTGGCCATCAAGGGCGTCGCCGAGGCGTTGCGCGAGAAGGGCAACCATGTCGTCACGCAGCGGACCGAGCACAAGGCGGTGCTCGATAGCCGCAAGCGCCTGGAAAAAGGCGGATTCGAAGTCACCTATCTGCCGGTTGGTAACGACGGACGCGTGCGTCTTGACGATGTGCGGGCCGCGATCACGCCAAAGACCATACTGATTTCCATCATGTATGCAAACAACGAGATCGGCGTGCTGCAGCCCATCGTTGAAATTGGCAAAATCGCAAAAGAAAATGGCGTGCTATTTCATGTAGACGCGGTGCAGGCCGTGGGCAAAATCCCGGTTGACGTGCAACGGGAAGGTATCGACCTGCTGTCGATTTCCGCACACAAAATGTATGGGCCGAAAGGTGTTGGCGCGCTCTACGTCCGCCGGAAGAACCCGCGCGTGCAACTGACGGCAATCGTCGACGGTGGCGGGCACGAGCGCGGAATGCGTTCCGGCACCCTGAACGTTCCGGGAATCGTGGGACTCGGCAAGGCCTGCGCCTTTTGCCAGGCGAAATGGCCGCCGAAAGCGCCAGGATGGCTCGTCTTCGCGATCGGTTGCAAAACGCGCTTGTAAATGGCCTGGAAGGCACTTCCATCAACGGCTGACCGAGCTACCGCTTGCCGAATAATCTGAATATCAGCTTCGCCTGCGTCGAAGGCGAATCACTGCTGATGGGAATCAACGACATCGCCGTGTCGAGCGGCTCGGCCTGCACCTCGGCGGCGGTCGAACCGAGCTACGTACTGCGCGCCATTGGCGTGGATGAGGATCTGGCCATAGCTCCATCCGCTTCGGGCTGGGGCGCTTCAACACAGAGGAAGAAGTCGATTATGTGGCCGGGCGCATGATCGAGACGGTGCGTCGCCTGCGCGAGCTTTCGCCGTTATACGAAAGCGCCAAAAACTGGCGCCCAGTTTCCAAGGCCGGCGAGTAAGACTCGCAGGACCGAGTTGGCAAAACACTGCCTCCCTTGCTCGCGACCGAAGCCCCGGCTCTGCCGATGAAGTGATCGACTCTCTATTCTCTATAACGCCAAGGGAGTGAAAATATTCCGCGGGCTAGCTCGCCGTGGCACGAGAACTGGAAGCAGTTCTGAGAACGTAACCGCACCCCTACGATGGAGGCGCAACCATGGAAGCGAACTTGCGGTATCCGGTGGGAGGCTTCCAGCGGCCCGAGCAGCTCACCCCAGAACACCGCCAGGCCTGTATTGGCACGATCGCCGAAACTCCTGCGGCTCAAGGCCGCGGTTGCGGGACTGACACCCGCGCAACTCGATACGCCCTATCGCCCAGGCGGCTGGACGGTACGGCCAGTGGTCCACCATCTCCCCGACAGCCACATGAATTCCTACGTGCGCTGCCGGCTTGCGCTCACCGAAGAAGAGCCCACAATCAAACCGTACGACGAAGCGCGCTGGGCGGAATTGGCGGATGCCAAGACATCCCCGATTGAGCCCTCGCTGCTGCTGCTTGAAAATCTGCACGAACGCTGGGTTCTGCTTCTGCGTTCTCTCACCGGCAAGGATTGGGCGCGGAAATTCCGACATCCGGAACTTGGCACCATGACGCTCGAGCAGAATCTTGCGCTTTATGACTGGCATGGGCGGCATCACGTCGCGCATATTACATCGCTGAGGGAACGCCAGGGCTGGCATTAGCCATCTCTGAAGAAATATGCGGCGGCTACCCAATTGGGATTCCGCCGTTACTCGCCGCTCTGCTCGATCAGTTTCGCGACGAGCGCCGTCCAACCGGTCTGGTGGCTGGCGCCCAAGCCGGCTCCCGTATCGCCATGGAAATACTCGTAAAACAGAATCAGATCGCGCCAGTGCGGATCATCTTGAAATAACGCCGCATCGCCGTAAACCGAGCGGCGCCCGTCGCGCCGCAGGAAAATGTGGCTCAGCCGGTGCGATATTTCTCTCGACGCTTCCCAGAGCGTCACCTGTTTTCCCGAACCCACGGGACATTCCACTGTGAACTCATCGCCATAGTAGTAGTGCACGCGCTGCAGCGACTCGATCAGCAGAAAATTCATGGGGAACCACACCGGCCCGCGCCAGTTGGAATTTCCGCCAAAGAGGTCGCTTGTCGATTCCGCCGGTTCGTAATCGACCGAATGCGTTTGCCCATCCATACGCAGCACGAACGGATTCGCAGCATGGAATTTCGAAAGCGCCCGCAAGCCGTGCGGCGATAGAAACTCCCTTTCATCGAGAACGTAGCGGTAAATCCGCTCGAGCTTCTTGCGGTTGGCAATGGTGAGCAGCAAACGCGGCCCGGATTCGGTCTTGCGGCTCATGTCAATGTGATCACGCACATCAGGATTATGGTCAAGGAACCACTGCATGCGAGTGCAGAAGCCCGTCAGCCGTCCGTAATCTTCAGGTTCGAACGTTTCGGCGGCGAACAGAGGAACCAGGCCCACCATCGACCGCACGCGCATCGGGATTTGCTGCGCGTCGGGCGTGTGAAGCATGTCGTAATAAAACCCATCCCCCTCGTTCCATAGCCCGACCCCCGCGCCGCCGATATCGTTCATGGCCCGCGATATGTGAACGAAATGCTCGAAAAATTTGCTGGCGACGTCCTCGTAGGCGATATCCTCGCGGGCAAGCTCGATCGCGATTGAAAGCATATCCAGACAATACATGGCCATCCAGCTCGTGGCGTCGGACTGCTCGACGAAGTTGCCCCCTCCAAGAGGCGTAGAGCGGTCGAACACGCCGATGTTGTCCAGGCCGAGAAAACCGCCCTGGAAGACATTCTTGCCTTGGACGTCTTTGCGGTTGACCCACCAGGTGAAATTAATCAGCAGCTTGTGGAACACGCGCACCAGGAATTTCCGGTCCGCCTTGCCCTGAATGCGCGCGGAAATCTTGTAAACCCGCCAGGCCGCCCAGGCGTGCACCGGCGGATTTACGTCGGAAAAGTTCCATTCGTAGGCGGGCAGTTCCCCGTTCGGGTGCATGTACCATTCGCGCAGGAACAGAATCAGCTGATCCTTTGCGAAGTCGGGGTCGATCAACGCCATCGCGACACAGTGGAAGGCCAGGTCCCAGGCGGCGTACCACGGGTACTCCCACTTGTCGGGCATAGAGATCACGTCGGAGTTGTACAGAGTATTCCAATCATGATTGCGGCTGAATTGCCGGCCGGGATCAGGCTTTGGCTGTGTCGAATCGCCCTCGAGCCATCGCTGCACGTCATAGTGATAGCTTTGTTTGCCCCAGAGCAGCCCGGCAAATGCTTGGCGCTGCACCAGGCGCGCATCTTCGGTAAGTCCAGCGCCGGTTCTCCGCGCGTAGAATTCGTCTGCTTCTTTCTTGCGAACCGCAAATCCGGAGTCGAAGAAGGACCGAAAAACGTGGCCGCCGACGCTCCGGGCTCTGTGGCGGGATGGCGGTCCATCAGACGGCAATGCAACACCCAGCTTCCGCCGGGAGCGACCTCCGCAGCGTAATGGGCGGCGGCTTTTGTTCCTTGGAGTTCAGGATTGACGGCGTCGCGCTGGCCGTTCACCACGTAGCGATGAAAGGCATCCTTTACATAGGGGGTGCGGTTCGGCGTCGCATACAGACGCTCGGTGTTGGTCCGGTTTTCGGTGAAGAGAAGTTCGGGCGAAGCTTCAACGAGCAGCCAGCGCTTTCCATAGTGATAATCGCTCGCTTCGATGAGCGCCGTTCCGGCGGGGCCGTCGATGCGAGTGACGCGCGGCATATCGTAGGGATCGCCCCAGTCCCAACGATTGCGAAACCACAGCGTCGGCAGAACATGCAAGCGAGCCGCCTGCGGTCCGCGGTTCCACACCGTGATCTGCACCGCGATATCCTCGGCGGTTTCCTTGGCGTATTCAACGAACACGTCAAAGTAGCGGTTTTCACCGAATATTCCCGTATCGATCAGCTCATACTCGGGGTCGTGCCGCGTGCGCTTCTTGTTTTCTTCGACCAGCTGCGAATACGGAAAGGCCGCCTGCGGATATTTGTACAGGAATTTGAGATACGAGCTTGTGGGCGTAGCGTCGAGATAGTAGTAATACTCCTTTACGTCCTCGCCATGGTTTCCTTCCGGATTGGTGAGCCCGAACAGACGCTCTTTCAATATGCTGTCTTTTTCATTCCAGAGGGCGATGGCGAAACAAATGTGCTGATGTCGGTCGCAAATTCCGCCGATGCCATCTTCGCCCCAGCGATAGGCCCGCGAACGGGCATGATCGTGCGGGAAGTAGCCCCATACATCTGCGTTCGCGCTGTAATCTTCGCGTACGGTGCCCCACTGCCGCTCGGAAAGATAAGGCCCCCAGCGCCTCCAGTGGGCTTCCCGTTCGACGCTCGCCTGTAGCCGCTGCTCCTCGTTCGTCACCTGGGACCTCTCTTGAAACTCGCGCTCCTGACCATTGGCTCCCGCCTGATTCATCGTCTCGGCTCATCGACAAAGACTTTAGCGGTATCGCCATCGCCATGACAAGGCGGCGAGAGGGACTTCACCGGACTGTCCCCAAAAGATTCACCGATTTGTCGTGTCGCCCACCGTGCTGTGAGCTCAGGCCAGCTCCATCGAGTGGCGCGCCGCGAGGGGCATTCTGTATGCTCAATAGCCTATGCGCTCTTCGGCGGGGATGTTGCCTTGATGGTTTCGGCTGCACGAGGACCCGTCGTGCCGGTTGGCGCTCGAGCAGAAGTCTCTGGGTGGCGGGCGCTCTTGTTCGTCGCTCTGGCGTCCACGGCGGTTGTCGCTCCGTTCTTTTTCTTCGGCAATGCTTCAGGGCACGACATTCAGTTTCATCTTTCATCGTGGATGGACGTGGCCGGCCAATGGCGCGAGGGAGTTTTGTACCCGCGCTGGGCGGAGTGGGCCGACTGGGGATTTGGCGAGCCGCGTTTCATCTTCTATCCGCCCGCATCGTGGCTGCTCGGTGCGGCGCTCGGTTCGCTGCTTCCCTGGAATGCGGCGCCCGGCGCATACATCTGGATCGCGCTGATCGTCGCCGGGATGGCGATGTGGAATTTCGCGCGCGAGTGGCTGCCCCAGGCGCAAGCGGCCGCAGCCGCGGTGTTCTTCGCCGTGAATCCCTACAATCTCGCGATGGTTTACTATCGCAGCGACTATGCAGAACTTCTGGCGGTATCCTTTCTCCCTCTGCTGCTCTGCGCGGCGCGACGCGTGATTCAGCGCCAATGGAGGTTCATGCCGAGTCTCGCCATGGTCTTCGCAATGATCTGGCTGTGCAACGCGCCAGAAGGTGTCATTGCGACATATTCCCTCGCGCTGCTGCTTCTGATCGGCTGTATCCGCCAACGCAGTGCGCGGCCTGCGCTTCTTGGAACGGTGGCCATGGTTGCGGGGCTGGGACTCGCGGCTTTTTACATCCTGCCCGCGGCCTGGGAACGAAACTGGGTGCAAATCGCGCAAGCGCTCGCGTCCAATCTTCGGCCCGAGCAGAATTTTCTTTTTGTAAGCTCGAGCGACCCTGAATTCCAGCTTTTCAATTGGAAGGTTTCGGGCCTGGCGCTGGGCATGATGCTTTTCGCCGGCCTAGCTGCCACGCTGGCGAAACGCCGTCAGCGGGAGATCGGCGAGATTTGGTGGATGCTGCTCGCACTGGGCATTGCCTCCGCCGTCGTCATGTTCCGGCCGAGCGCGCTGCTGTGGCGGCACCTGCCCGCATTGGCTTTCCTGCAATTTCCATGGCGTTGGCTGGGCCCGCTTGGCGTCAGCATGGCATTCTTGCTAGCCGCGGCGATCGGTATCTTGCGGCAGCCATGGAAGGCCCGCCTCGCAGTCGCACTGATCCTGGCGGCAATCGTTGTCACGGGCGTGCTGATTGCCACCAGCACCTGGTGGAACAGCGACGATGCTGCGCTCCTGGGGGGTGAGATTCGCTCCGGACACGGCTACGAAGGAGTGGATGAATACGAGCCGCTGGGATCGGATCGCTATGCACTGCCGGGAGCGACGCCGGACGCGGAGGAAATTCCCGATGTGCAGGCTACCCCGCCGGTTGCGATTGTCGATTCCGCCAACGGCACGGTTACAGCGCCGTCGGCTGCGGGGGCCGAGGTCCAAGAATGGTCCGGCGAACGGAAGCTATTTTCCGAACATGCTGCCTCACCAATCACACTTGCATTGCGGCTGATCGAATATCCCGCCTGGGAAGTTCGCGTCGACGGTGTCCGCGTGCAACCACAAGCGGCGGAGACCACGGCACAGATGCTGTTGCCGCTCGCACCTGGCCATCATCAAGTGGAAATCACGTTCCGGCGGACTTGGGATCGGACGGCGGGCGACGTCATTTCAGTTTTTTCTACCATCGGGCTACTGGGGTTTGGCTGGATCTCGCGGAGACGCGTACGCTTTACTGAATCGAGCGGTGCGTGAACGTTTTTTCCCCATTCACATATTCAGCGACTGTTTGCCCCCGGCCGAAGAGTTTGTATTTGTAGGTGGTGAGGCCTTCAAGACCCATGGGACCGCGGGCGTGCAGCTTGCTGTTGCTGATGCCCAGCTCCGCGCCGAAGCCGTAGCGGAAGCCGTCGGCGAATCGAGTGGAGGCGTTTTGGAAAACATTCGCGGCGTCCACTTCGTTCATGAATCGCGCGCTTGCGGACGAATCTTCGGTGATGATCGCTTCGGTGTGACGGGAGCCGTAGCGGTTGATGTGATCGATAGCCGCATCCAAACCGGAAACAATTTTTACCGCAAGAATCAGGTCTGAATACTCGGTTGACCAATCGTCTTCGGTGGCAGCCACGATTACTTCGTTGGGAAGGAGCTCCATGGTCTTGGGGCAGCCGCGAATTTCGACGCTCGCCTGTTTAAGCTTCGGCACGATCAACGGCAAAAACGTAGGCGCGATAACTTCGTCGACCAACAGCGTTTCCGCCGCGTTGCACACGGCGGGATACTGGACTTTGGCGTCGTAGCTGACGGCGAGTGCCTTGTGCAGATCTGCCGTGCGGTCGACGTACACGTGGCAGATTCCCTCGCCGTGTCCGAGGACCGGAATGCGGCTGTTTTCGGCGACGAAATCCACCAGCGTTTTTGATCCGCGCGGAATGATTAGATCGACGTCGCGATCAAGCGCCAGCAGTTCTAACAGGTCGGCTCGGCTCTGCAGCAAACCAACGGAATCGACGGGAACTCCGGGAAATGTGTTGAGGCCATCGCGCCAGATGGCGACGAGCACTTCGTTGGAATGAGCCGCCTCCGATCCACCTTTCAAGATCAGGGCGTTGCCGGATTTCAAGGCGAGCGAAGCAATCTGCGGGACCACCTCGGGCCTGGATTCAAAAACGATACCGACGACGCCAAGCGGACAACTTTCCTTGTAGAGAATCAAACCTTCGTCGAGTTCCGTGGCGGCGAGGCGGCGGCCGAGTGGGTCGCGGAGGGCGGCGACTTCGCGCACCTGCTTGGCCATTTGCGCTACGCCGCCTTCGGTTACGCGCAGGCGCGCGAACATTGCCGCGGACATTTTTCCCGCGGCCACCGCTGCTTCGGCGGCGCGGCAATCGAGTTCGTTGGCAGTCAGGATTTTGTCCTTGTTTGCCTCGATTGCTTTGGCCGCGGCGAAAAGCACTTCGTTGCGAGCTTCCGCCGATAACCTGGCCAGGGCGCGCGAGGCCTCCCTGGCCCGCTTCGCGATTAGGGCCACGCTGCTGGACGAAATGATCTGCGCGGTTTGCGTCATGCCTGTTCCATCAGGACGATATTATCGCGGGTGACCAGCACGGGAGAAGAGGGCGCCTTGGGGCCGGCGTCGCGATGGGAATTTTTTTTGCCTATGAATTGCTCCGCTTCACCGCTCGCGCAATTAGCAATGCCGCGTGCGAACTCGCGGCCTTCGGCGTCGACGATGCTCACTACATCCATGGGAGCGAAGTGGCTTTCCACGCGCAGGATGCCCGAAGCGAGCAGGCTCGCTTTGCCTTGGGTGATGGCGCGATGCGCACCCGGGTCAACCACCACACGGCCGCGAACATCCGCGGCGTAGGCGATCCAGCGGCGCTTTCCACGCATGCGCTTGGAAGGGAGAAATGCAGTGCCTATCTGTTCGCCTGCGAAGATGCGACCGATCGTGTCGCGGGCCTGACCGTTGGCGATCACCGCAGTACCGCCGCAGTTCATGGCAATTTCGGCGGCTTCGAGTTTGGTGCGCATTCCGCCGCGTCCACTTGCGGACGGGCCGGCGGCGAGGGCTCTCAGCTGGGGGGTTACTTCCTCGACGAGTGCAATCACTTCACTAGTCGAGCGGTGGCCGTTTTCGTGAGACTCACGAGCCTTCGGGCGCAGCAGGCCATCGACGTTCGTGAGCAGCAACAGCGCGTCGGCTTCGAGGCCGCTCATGACCAGCGCGGCCAGGCGGTCGTTGTCGCTGAAGACCGGCGTGCGCGATTCGCGGCTGACGGGTTCAAGCTCGGCGGTGGAAACCGTGTCGTTCTCGTTGACGATGGGGAGCACGCCGAATCCCAGCAGCTTTTCCATGGTGCGGCGCAGATTCGAGTAACGGTGCCAGTTGGTAAAATCGTCTTCGGTCAGCAGTACTTGGGCGATTTTGATGTCCGCGACGGAAAACAGATCGCGATAGGCGTCCATCAGAAGGTTTTGGCCGACGGCGGCGCAGGCTTGCATGGTGACCAGGTCGTGGAGGCGCGAGGGGTGAAGGCCGAGCCGCCCTCTGCCAAGTCCCACGGCGCCGGAAGAAACGAGCACGACCTGGCGACCTTCTTTCATCAGCCGCGCGATTGACTGAACGATAGGCACGACTCGTTCGGCGCAGAGGCCCCCTTCGGCGGCGGTGACGGTGCTGGTGCCGACCTTAATGACCAGGCGTCGCGCTGATTTCAGCCGCTTTTCGCGTTGGGATTCCATGGCTCGCTCGATGCTACACCAGCCCAGGCGGAAGAACCTCTCCAAGCCCCTGTAAATCAGGATCAGACGAGTTGGTGAACACGGAATTGTGAATTGTACCGGAAATGTGCAAACGAGGAACCCATTTCAGCGGCTCAAAAAAGGACCCGCGTTAGCCCGGGTTTTGCGTTCTGCGTAAGGCTGGCTACTGCTGTTTGTTTTCAGTGAGATCCGGACAAATGACTCGTTGGGGAGCTGCAGGGTGACTCAGAGACCCTTTTCGCCGAGGTTGTCGGGCGCCATCGTTTCTTCCTGGCGGTTCAGCTTACCACGGACAAAACAAAAAAGACTTTGTAAGCAAGCCGTTGTCGTGGTTTGACGACCCGCAGAGACTGCGCCCGGGTGGCTGATAAATGCCTGCACGACTTGGGAGTGGTGTCACCAGGTTCGGAATCGAGCCCGCTCGGGCAGCAAGTCAAAGAGCCCGGTTACACACCATTACGTCTGTGGCAGGAGGTTCAGGGTGAGGTGGAAGGGAAGGAGGCTAGGGTTGGGAAGGTTGCCGCACTGAAGGCGGCCGCGGCGCCACCTTCGAACCTAGGTGAGCAACGCGAATGGCAGATTCGAGAGAACTTCGGCGACTCGCAGGCTTTTTCGTCTGCGGGTGTGGGATGCGGAAAGCGTTTCGGAGGTGAACGTATTTTTCCAATGAGCCGGCGCGGCGGGGGGCAAGGTAATCGTTGTCGAACCCCACACGGAGGGCCCCAGGGGAAATGAGCCGTCATCGGTGAGACGCGCCGCCAGCCGGGGAGCGACGACCAAAGCCCAAGAACTTTCGAGACGCCGCGCAAATGCGACGACGGAATTTCGATGATCCCCGGCCGATTCCAAAGGCAGATATTCGCCTTTGAGAAATAGGTTGCGGTGCGCGCATCGGAAATTCAGGGCTTGCGTGGTCAGATGAAGCTTAAGACGGCCGTCTTTCCAATTGCCGAGCAGTTCGGCTAAATTCCCTTGCTGAGACTCGACCGGTGTCCGTTGCAGATCGTCGAGCAGGCGCACGCGTTCGGCGAAATCGACGGGGTTCCGGTTGTCCGGGTCGGTGAGGCGCAGGTTCCATAGTTCGTTACCCTGAAAAAAATCGGGAACGCCGGGCGAAGTGATCTTCAGCAGCAGCTGCGCGTATGCGTTGCAGGCGCCGGCGGGAGCGATGCGCGCGACGAACTCGGCAAAGTCGGCGAGAAACAAATTGCCGGATCCGTCTTCTAAGATGGCGGAAACAAACTGCCGCAAGGCGTTTTCGTGCGCGTCGTTCGGAGAAGTCCAGCTGGAATGGGTTTTCGCTTCGCGGGCAGCTTTCAAAATGAAATTCTCCAAGCGCTCGCGCAGCTCGGTGCGTTTGGCCCCGTCGAGCTGGCCATCCATCGGCCAGATACCCAGCATGGACTGGTAGAGGAGCACCTCCTCGTTCGGGCTTGGTGCGGGGCGCTCATCGACGATGGTTTTTTGTGGCCGGTTCCACTCGAACCAGCGGTCGAGCCGAGCCTTCCATTCGGCTGGAAATTCAGACAGGACGTTGATGCGGGCGCGCAGGTCCTCGCTCCATTTTGTGTCGTGCGTGGAGGTGGCGTTCATTGTGTAGGGATGCTCGGAAAAAGCGCGCTGATTGTAGTGATGGAAGGCGGTGACGCCGAAACCGATTTCCTTGCGCAAGGGATTGCAGCCGACTTCGTTAAGCGAGATGAGGCCGTGGTGGACAAAAAAAGCGGTGTCCTCCAGGCCCTTGGCCATAACCGCGCCGGTGAATTGCTGCCAGCGCAAGAGGAAATCGAGCCATTCCTCCTTGTGGTTCGGCAAATCAAGCGAGGGCCGCAGAAGAAAAACACTGCGCAGAAATTCGAAGGCCGCGTCGGAAACCGCTACGTGAGGGGCACGCTCGCGGGCGATCTTGAAAGCTTTTTCGAGATAGGGATGGTCGCGCTCTGACAGTTGCAGATCGTGACAGTAGGTGCGGTAAATGGGCAAGCTGGCGGTGATTTCCTTCAATCCACGGACGAGCTCGCGCATGGGAATGTCCGTGCCCAGGCGGTCGAGAGCGGCCAGGCGCGCGAGGCGCCAGGAAAGGATGCGAATGTCAGACGCGAACAGGTCTTCCATGACCTGTCGCTTGCGGACGTTCCAAGTTTCGGCGAAAGAAGAACGAATGCCGCTGAACTCGCGATAGATGGTTTCCAGTTCGCGTGAGCCTGCCGCGTCGATGAACAGCGTATTCACGGCGTTCAGGTAGTCGTAGCCGGTGGTTCCGGCGGTGGGCCACTCCCGAGGAAGCGTTTCGCGGCCAGAGGTGATTTTTTCGACGATCGTATAGATGACGAGCGCAGTTCCCTCGCTCTGCACGGGAGACTTTGAAAACTCCTGCACCCTCCGCAGATATTCGAGAGGGTCGCGCAGGCCATCGATGTGGTCGATTCGCAGGCCGTTAACGGTTCCCTGCTCGACCATGGCAAAGATTCGAGCGTGGCGCTCGGCGAAAACCGCGGGATCCTCGACACGCAAGGCGACCAGCTCGTTGAGACCGAAAAAGCGGCGGTAATTCACCTCTTCGCCGGCGGTGCGCCAGTAGGCCAGGCGATAGGCCTGGGACCAAAGCAGCTCGTGGAGCCTGTCGAAGGAGCGGGGATCGGATTTCCTGCCGTTGAAATTGCAGAGCGTTTCATCGAGCGCGCCACGAAATGCCGGCACGGTTTCATAGAGCTCCCACAGATCGGCCTTGCGGCGATTCGAATCGGGCGGAGGCGAGGGAGAAAGAGTCCCTTCGATTCGCCGCACGGTGTTTTCGCCGGGTTGCCCGGAAGCTCGCAGTGACTCGAGGCAGGGGTCGAGAACCAAATGGTAGGTTTGGGGGTTCAACGGGAAGCGGTTTGCTTCGGTTTCGGCCTCCACTTCGAATCCTTTTTTGCCGAAGCGAAGCGCGATCTTCTGCCCTGCCAGCAAGCGCTCGTAGAAATCCGAGAGAATTGGTAACACCACGCGGTCGCGCTGCAAGGGAGGGAATTTCGAGCCAGGGGATTCCCAGTCGATATCAAAGAAGGCGGCGTAGGCGGAATCCCGGCCGTGCTCGAGCACATCCATCCACCACGGATTTTCAGGGCTCGCCGCCATGTGATTGGGCACGATATCGAGCAGCAGGCCCATGCCGTGCTCCTTGAGCTGCTGGCTGAGACGGTCAAAATCCTCGTCGGATCCCAGGTCGGCGTTCAGACGGGTCGGATCAGCGACATCGTAACCGTGCAGGCTGCCCGCGCGCGCCTGGAATTGCGGCGATGAATATAGGTGTGAGATTCCCAGCGACCGGAGGTAGGGGATTAACCTTTCCGCGTCGGCGAAACGGTAGTTCGCGTTGAATTGGAGACGATAGGTGGCTACCGGAATTTGCATCGGGAAAAGCTACTGCCCGCCTTTGAACCTGACAGTCATCGCGTTGCGGCCGCCCATGGTCGGCAGCAGAAAAACGATGGCGCCCCGGGCGCCGCTGGCGAAGTGCGCGGTATCGGACAGCCTAGGATTTCCATCGCACGCAGCCCTTGGAACGGAGCGCCGATTTGACTACCCGCGGCGCGGATGGCTGCGGGTGTGTGCGGAGCGCCGCGCCGCATTTGATCGTGTGGCAGCTCCGCGGCGGCGAGCAGTTCTGCGCGCCTGCAAAGAAAGCGCGGATCGCCGGGCCTTTGACAAGCCGATCGCGATGGCCTGCTGAACCGATCGCGCTCCGTGCTCTCCTTCACGGACATGGTCGATTTCCTCGCCGATGAATTCGCTGGGCTTGCGTCGGCGGTGATTTTCCCTCTTCCTGGTCGCGTCCTGCCCGCTCGAGCGTCTCTTTTTCCGGCATGAAGCTCCTTTCGAAGCGAATCCTTGTCCCTGATCATACATGCCATAACCGTCAGGCAGCTTAAATACTGCAAGCTGTCTAGAGACCTTCCAGTTTTGCTCGAACTGAAGCGGGCGGCGCCCAATCAAACGGCGGCCGTGGGGAGTTTACAAAGCAGGGAAACCGGAGATTAAACAAGGAGAAGAAGGGTAAGTCGGCCCAGCCCTCGCGCCTTGTTTTCTCCCAAGGCACCCGCACTCGCCTCTTCTTCCCCTAATTTTGCGGACGCTAGTTCCGCGTGCGTGATTATCGACAAAAGGCATATGGGCCGAAATACCTGTTAATCCCTAGAAGAGTTGTGGAATTCCTGTAGCCGGACTGAGCCTAGGAGAATCCAAACAAAAATCCGCTCAGGGCGCGAAGCTCAGCCCGAGATTGAGCTCGAAGGTAGTCTCCTGACAACCGGTTGGCTGCCGCATGGCAATCTCAGAAGAGGCGTCACGGTTCGATGATTTGGTTGCGGACAGCGTAGCGGACCAATTCGCTGACAGAGTGAATCTCGAGTTGCGCATGATGTTGGCGCGGTGGGTTTCCGCGGTTTTGACGCTGATGCTGAGGACCGAGGCAACTTCCTTGCTGCTCTTTCCCTCAGAGAGCAGCTGAACGATTTCGCGCTCGCGGGAGGTGAGGCGGTCGCCAATCGTTTCGGGCAGCTCGGAAATGGTGCCGCCTTTGCTGTTGAAATTACTCAGGATCAATTCGGTGGCCCGCGGCGTGAAGAAAGGTTTGTGATTCGCCAGGGCTTCGACGGCCACGGTCAAGTCGCGGTCGGAGTCCGACTTCACAATGTAGCCGCGAACGCCGGCGTCGAGAATATCGCGGATTAATTGGTCGGAATAGTGGACCGACAGAACGAGAATTTCGGTGTTGGGCGAAGCTTTCAAAATTCTGCGGGCGGCCTCGACTCCGTTGAGTTCAGGCATGGTGATGTCGAGGATGACAATGTCCGGCTTGAGCTCTTCGGCTTTCGTGACGGCTTCGCGTCCGGTGTGAGCCTCGGCGCAAACCGTCCAGCCGGGATGCGATTCCAGCAGGGCTTTGAGTCCGCGGCGCATGAGATCGTGGTCATCAGCAATTAGGATTCTGAGAGCTTTCATCACGACCCCCGCGCTAGATAGGACGCACTACAACCGAGATATGTTTCCACGACCTGAGGATCGCTCTGGTTCACCTGGCGAATAATAGCACGTACATCGCCACCGCCGGACCCAAGCGAAGCGCTGCCCGGTAACTACATCATATGACACAAGTTGTCGGACCTGTTAGGCTTTTCAAGAATACTCGAGACGAGTGGCGTCCCCTTGCAGAAAAGAGATTAGCCGCGAAATATTTGCAAGTCCGGTCCGCGCCCGCCAAAACTTGGCAGGCGGGTCTTCCAGCTGAGAAAACCCGCCTGCCAGGGGGCCGCGCTCTAGAACCTGATGGTTGGTCCGAAGGACAGCCTCAGGTTGTTGCGACCGCCATTGTTAAAATAGAATCTCATCGCCCACGTCGACGCGCAGGCCAATCGGGCCCCAAAAGGCTTCCGCGCCGCCGCCCGGATAGAAAACCCCAAAGACGTTGCTGCCGTTGAGCCCGGAAAAATTGTTGCCCACGGTGTTGAAGGTCACCGGACCATTGTTCATGTTGAAATTTGCGAACCCGCCTTTGGCGGTAAGGAACAGGCGCACCGGGCCTTTATTGGTCATCACCTTGGGGCCGAACAGTCCATCGAGCATGCGCACGTCGGTTCGTCCGAAAGAGACTGAGCCGGTTGCGCTATTTGTGAAGCCGTGGGTGAAAGCCTGGTCAAACTGATAGGACGATTCCGCCTCGAACTGCACCATCGGAAGAACGTTAAACGAAAGGCGGGCGCCTAGGCCGGCGAGATTCAAGTCCCCGTCGTTTAATCGCACGTAGTTTCCGAAGACGCCGACGTTGATGTGGTCTGCGATGTCTTGGGCAAAGACACCCGGTACGAACAACAGTCCTGCAACGATCAAATATGCCAAACGCTTCACAGATCCCTCCCCCTTGGTTGTATCGGTGAAATTGCCACCCGGCAATTTCGTAGCTTCGTTCAGTTGCTCCGTCTCTTAGAAGTCCTGCCACCCGTCTCGTTGGTAGGAGTCGACTTGGACACCGCCCTTAGGAATGAAAGCGAGACGAATGGCCGATGAAAATGAACTTGCCTGATCCAGCGCGGCGAACCGGGTTTCTCAGGACAAAGTAGAACAGAACCGGAGCCCAGGGCTATCCAAGCCATTCTGTAGGTTTGGCGGTAGCTTGCTGTAGCGGGCGCACCAGGCTCAGCTATGTTTATCAAAACTCAATTCTTGCCTAGCGTCGACAGGTGGGCACCCGCGGCGCTACGAGTCTCGAACGTTGAAAATACGAAGGAACGTGTATTGATCGCAACGCCGGCATTGCGCAAACTGGACCGGTTCGAAAGCGCTGCTATTTAAGCGCACTCAGCGGAGGGTACCGACATGCTTCGATGGGCGCTGGCTTTTTTCGTGATCGCGATAATCGCCGCGGTCTTCGGTTTCGGAGGCATCGCGGTGGCAGCGGCGGGCATCGCCAAAATTCTATTCTTCATCTTCCTGGTTCTTTTTCTCGTGGCGCTGCTCAGCGGCCTCATGAGTCGGGCCTAGGAACCGGCTGCACGTCGATGAAGATTGTTTTCGCAGATCTCCAGACACCCGCCAACTTGCTTTCCCGCGTATTTTCCCGCTAGTGCTCCGCATATAACGGGGGAGAATGGAACTACTGCCTTCTCCCCCGATCCTTCCTTGGCTAGAAAGTGTCCTTACTGGGAAGGGAGTGGCGACTTGAGAACTCCGCTACGAAGACGCAATTTTTATGCCGAGAGGAAGCGCAGTAATTACGCGGATTCCAGACTCTTGGATGCGGCGTCGAGCACCCCGTTTAGGAACGCCGGAGACCCCTTGGAGGAAAACTTCTTTGCCAGTTCGAGGGCCTCGTCGATGACCACTTTGACCGGCGCCGTCCCGGAACGGAGTTCGTAGATAGCCAACCGTAAAATGTTGTGATCGACGGTGGCGAGGCGATCGAGCTTCCAGTGTTCTGAAAGGCGGGAAACGAGCTGGTCATTGGACTCGGCCTGGGCTACGGCGCCTTCGAAAAGCTGGTTGGCGAATTTGCGGGTTTGGTCAGCGGCGGGCGCGGATTTCCAGAAAAGCTTTTCCACGCGAGCGGGCGCCTGACGGGTCATGTGCCATTCAAACAGCATTTGGAGCGCGAATTCCCGGGATTTGTGGCGCAGGCTGGTCATTGAGCTTTGATCATCGGCGGCGTGGGCGGCGTGGGGCAGCGGGCGCGGGAGAACGCTGCGCAAGCTTGCGGGACAGCCTGGCCATTTCGATGGCGCCGAGGCCTGCCTCGAAACCCTTGTTGCCCCCCTTCAGTCCGGCGCGGTCGATGGCCTGTTCGAGTGTGTCGCAGGTGAGCACGCAGAACATCATCGGCACGCCGGTATCAAGCTGGGCGAGCTGAATGCCGCGGGATGTTTCGGCGGCGACGTAATCGTAATGCGAGGTTTCTCCGCGCAGGACGCAGCCGATGCAAATGACGGAATCGCAGCGTCCGGTGGCGGCGAGTTTTTTGGCGGCGATGGGAATCTCAAAGGAGCCGGGCACGCGGTAAATTTCGATCTGCTTTTCGGTGGCGCCGCCGCGCGACAAGGCGTCGAGTGCGCCGGCGAGAAGGCGGTCGGTGATGAAACTGTTGAATTCGCTGACGACGATTCCGAAATGCAGGCCGGCGGCATCCAACTGACCGCGAATGGCTGTGGGCCCCGACTGATTCTGCATCGGTCAGCGCCCCTGAAACTTCGCCGGACGCTTCTCGAGGAAGGCGCGAGTGCCTTCGCGCATGTCCTCAGTGGCGCAGCAAAGCCCGAAAAGAGTCGCTTCCAGAAACAAACCTTCCTCGAGCGGCATCTGCGTGCCGCGTTCGATTGCTTCGATCGAGTATTTTACGGCCAAAGGCGCATTGGCGACGATCTTGCGCGCGATGGCTTCGGCCGTGGGTAGCAATTCAGCGGGTTCGGTAACGCGGTTCACCAGCCCGATGCGCAGCGCGTCTTCTGCCCCGATCATGTCGCCGGTGAGAATTATCTCGTGCGCGATTCCCTTCCCGCACAACCGGGAGAGCCTTTGCGAGCCGCCGTAGCCGGGCACAATCCCCAGCTTCACTTCCGGCTGCCCGAGCCGCGCGTTGCGGCTGGCGATTCGCATTGTGCAGGCGAGAGCCAGTTCGCAGCCGCCGCCCAAGGCGAATCCGTTAATGGCGGCGATCGAGGGTTTGCCCGAGTGTTTCCAGGCGGCGAAAGATGTCCTGGCCGCGAAGCGCTGTGTCTTTGCCATCGAGGGCGTCTGCCGCGCAAGCTCGTTGATGTCCGCGCCCGCGACGAAGGCTTTTTCGCCGGCACCGGTAAGAATCAGGACCCGCACCGAATCATCCTCGCTGCAACGGTTCCAGGCAATCGGCCAGCTCTTCAACGGTCTTGAAGTTCAGGGCGTTCAGGACATTCGGACGGTTGAACGTGATTCGCGCAATCTGATCCTTCACTTCCAGCAGCAGGTTTTGGTAGGCCATCGGTTCCTATTTTCTCCTCGGATCGTGGACGTTAAGTGGCGCGCAGCGACAGTCCGTTCGACAGTGCCACGCCCGAAGGCCGCGCCGCCACATTTAAATCTAAGACGCCAGAGCGACTGCTCAGCTCAATCGCATCGGCTTGGGCTCGCGGGGTCGGCGTAATCGTAAAATCCGCGCCCCGCTTTTCGGCCGTTCCATCCCGCCAGCACCATCCGCTTCAGCAGCGGAGGTGGCGGCGAAACGGGGCTCCTTGAATTCGTCGAACATGATGTTAGCAATGTAGTAAGTCGTGTCGATACCCACAAAATCAAGCAGCGTAAGCGGGCCCATGGGATAGCCGCAACCGAGTTTCATCGAATTGTCGATATCTTCGATCGAGGCGACTCCCTGCTCGAGCACGCGCACCGCATCCAGCAGATAGGGCACCAGCAAGCGGTTGACGATAAAGCCGGTGCTGTCCGTTGTACGCACCGGCGTTTTGCCCAGGGCTTTGCCGCAAATGCGACGACTTCTTCGAAGACTTTCGCGATCGGTGGCGATGGTGCGAATCACTTCCACCAGCTTCATGATCGGCACGGGATTGAAAAAGTGCAGCCCGACAAAACGCTCCGGGCGCTGTGTGACCACCGCCATTTCGGTAATCGAAATCGAAGATGTGTTGCTCGCGAAAATGGTGTTGCGCGGGCAGATTTTGTCGAGCGCAGTGTAGAGCTCCTTTTTCAGCGGCAGTTGCTCAATAATCGCCTCGATCACGATGTCGCAGCTGTTAAGATCCTCGAGGTTCGTCGTTCGCTCGCAGCCGCGGCGCGAGACCGGTTCGCGATCAGCAGGCGCTCAGGGTGCCCTTCGTGACCAGCCGCTCCATATTCTTTGTCGATCGATTGGAGGCCCTTCTCGACCAGCTGGGAATTTACCTCGCGGACGATCACCCCAATCCCGGCCTGCGCCGCCACCTGCGCGATGCCCGCCCATCAGGCCACATCCCACAACGCCCACCTTCTGATTCGGCATTCTTTTTCCTCCGCATTTTCGTTTATGGCGTTGACGAGCGGCAGCACGACGTTGCCGCCCTGCTGGCGCACTTCCTCAAGTCCCGCTTCCGCGCGGTTTATCCATTCGGTCACGCGGTCTTCCGCGTCATCGCCCGGCTGGCGCGGAAGATCTCGGCCGCAACGGCGCTTACCGTCAAATCTCGCCGTCCCACGGGGGCCGCACCGTAGCCGCGTGCTGGCGCAGCTTCTCTGCCAGAAGTCTTGGCATTTTCAAGCGAGGTGTCCGGCAGGATGAACACGAGCGAGCAAGCCGTATATTTCACCGCGAGGTCTGTTTGCCGAACCGACGAACAAAGAGCGCGGGCCAGCAACTCCAGGTAGGACTCAACAACGGCATCGCCATGCTGGCGCAGAAGATCATTGCCTCGATCGATCTGGACGATGATCAGCGAGAGCGGAGTTCCATGCGCGCGCGCCCGGTTCGACTCCGACAAAAAGCAATCAATATAAGCGCCACGGCTCAACAACCCCGTTCGCTCGTCGGCAACCGCCAGCGTACGCACGAGCGAGCGCAAGCGCGTGTGACTCACCGAAAGCACCAGCTGATCCCCTACGGCCTGAAGAAAAAAACTCTCATTCGGCTTCCATCGGCGCGCCCCGGCATCTCCGACGAGCAGCACACCGGCGGGGGCCTGAGTTTCCTTGTCGCTCAGCACCACGGCTAAGGCGGACTCGAGTCCAAACTCGCTCAGGCCGGGCGTCCCTGCGGGGTCCAAACTGATGGCCCCCAGTGCATCGGGGGAAGCGCGAGAGACCACTTTAGAAAGGGTAGCGATTTTTCCCGGGCCCGCGGGCGTTCCACCCAGGGCGACGTACTCGGCAACCAATTGAGTCGCCTCGGAGGAACTGCCCACCGCGACGAGGCAGCGCGTGACGCCCAAATGTTTGCCGACCTGCGCTGCGGTCGCCGAAAGAACTTCGCGCGGGGTGGCCTGGCGGTACATCAGCCGGTTAATTTCGGCAATCGCGGCAAGATCGCGATTGGTTTCCTCGGCTGTGGGAGCAACCACGGGAGGCGTTACGGGCACTGCTTCGGCCGGAGCGGTAGGAGCAACCGGCGCAAGCTCTGGGAGGGAAGATTTAGGCCCAGGCTTGGCAGGCGCGCCTTTCGGCCACCAGTTGGCACGCTCGTAGAGAGCCCGCAGGCGTTCGTTTCGCTCCTCTTCGTCCGGGTAGGCCTGCGCCAGGCGTTCGAGGCGTTCCATGGCTTTGGCCTGAAGCGAATATTGCAAAAAAATTTCGACCTGTACGATCAGGTCTTCCAGCGCTTGCTGCGCCCGGCCTTGATTGGTCAGCAGCGGCGCGCCTTCGCCCGAACCAGCGCCGGAAAAGCCGTCGGTTCGCGTGGAAACTGTCGCCGCCTTGGCGGCGCGCGCAAGAATGTTCTGCAAGAAGGAAGGCTCGACCTTCCCCTCGAGCTTCGAAATACGTTCCTGATTGCGATAATCGTAGGGGTCAATATCGACTAGGCGGTCGAGCACTTCGCAGGCGTCTTTGATTCTTTCCTCGGTGAGGTAAAGATCGAACAAACGCATCAGCGCTTCAAAGTATTTGGCTTCGCGGTTCAGGTCTTCGTAGAGGCGCGCGACGCTCTGCGCCAAAGGCAACGATGCCGGGTAGGTGGCCGCGAGCCTGTCCATCTGGGTCGAAAGATCGGCCTCTTTCCGGGCCTTGCGCATCACTTCCTTGATCTGTTCGAGCAGCGAAGCCGCTTTCTGGTCTTCGCCCGCGCGGACGTAAGCTCCGGCAACATCGAACAGCTTCCCAAAATTATCGGGTTTCTGGCGGTAATAGGCTTCAAACACTTCGCGAGCGCGGTCCAACCGTCCCGTTCTGAGCAACCCTTCTCCAAACAGCGCCAGGAACGCCGTGTCTTTTTCGTTCGGCGAAAAGGGCTCGAGAAGAGTTACCGCTCCCTCGGCATCGCCTTTGCGAAGTTTGGCCTCGGCGAAGAGCAGCGCGCAGGTGCGATCTTCTGAGATTAGGCGATGGGCGCGCGCAAAGTATTCGAGCGCCAGGTCGAGTCCCCCGGAAGCCAGCGTGAGCTGGCCGGCGCGAACGAAACTGCGCGCCGCCAGGTCCGCGTGCCTGAGCTCTTCGGCGAGTTCGGCAAGCGTCGCATGGCGCGAGGGATTTTCGGGATCGAGCAGAGCGATGCTTTCGCAGCAGGCCAGCGCCTCGATATCGCGATGATGCTGATGAAAAATATCGACCGCGGCGCCGAACTGCTCGATGGCCTCGGAAATGCGACTCTGCCTTTGCAACAGAGTCCCGTAACGCATGAGCCGGTCGGGAGGCTGGGGAAAAGGGCGCAGGAAACGCGTAAAGATCGCGGTGGCCTTGGCGGCGTCGCCAGTATCGATCAGGCGGTCAAACTGGGCGCCGTAGTATTGCGCCGCCATGGCCGGCTCGTTGAGGCGAGTGTAGATATCGGCAAGGGCCTGCAAGGCTTCCGGGTGGGCGGGCGATTCCTCGAGCGCCGCCTGGTATTCGGCGACGGCCTCGCGCAGCTTGTTTTTCTCAAGGCTGCGCCGAGCCCGATCCAGATGCTTGTTCACATCTTGAGACATGGAAATTCTGTGAGCCCTTCCAGCAGGCACCGCGCGCGTGGTGGGAAAAATCCGGGCGGCTTAGCAATCGCCGTCACCCGTGCTTGATCGCCCAACGGATCCGCGGCGCGGGCTGAAACATTCACTATATAACGGACGCCTCGCCGCCCTCAAAATGAAAGGCGGCCTGTTGCCCAAAAAACCGCTGGACAGTACGGCGAATGGCGCCCCGGTCAAGGGCGCGTCGGGCCAGGGTCCGGAATCTCGACGGCTAGGTATGGGCGACCGACTTTTGCACACCCGCAGGCACGCCCACCACTTTTTCGCGCATCGAGCGCAGGGAAAGGCCGCTTCTCACCAGGGCGGCGAATCCCAGAAACACGAACGGGAAAGTCAGCGCCAGGAAGGCGAAAATGGAGAACCCGGTCGCGGTGGTCTTCTCCACCTGGAAAACGCTCAGCCCCAGCACGCAGAAAAATTGGTACGCGCCCACGTTAGCCGGGGCGTTCGGAAGCGAAACTCCCAGATTAATAACCAGCAGCACCACCACCGAAACCAGGAAAGGCAAATGCAAACCGTAGGACTTCATCATGGCCCAGATTCCCAGAATCTGGCAGAAGGGCATCAGCAGCGACAGGAGCAACGCGGGATAGAAAGTGGGCGCCGTGCCGATGGCATGTAAAACCGACAGCGCGCCCAATGCTTTTCCCCGGAAGCCTTGCGCTTCGATTTCCGGGGGCGTATCGCTGCCGAGCTTCATTTCGAGGTAGAAGATCAGGGACACGATGACGGCCAGCAGCACCAAAGTGACGATGCCCAGAATATCCGCAACTCGATTGAAGCGCCGCGGCAAGTCGACGAACAGCGAAGCGATGGCGAGCGACGCGGTGGCGATCACCAAATCGATCAGACGCTCGACTCCGAGTGAACCCAACACTCGCCCGAGCGTGATGTTCTCCGAGGTAGAGAGCAGATAGCTTCGCAGGAATTCGCCAGGCCGCAGAGGAAATACCAGATTGGCAAACAATCCCGCATAGACGGCGCGGATTGAGCGCGTCAGCCTTACTTTCCCGAAAGGCCTCAGGAGCACTTCCCAGCGCAGGGCCTGCACGCCGTAGCTCAGAACGTCGAATGCCATTCCTAGCAGGACCCATCGCCAGTCGACATTGGCGATGTCGTGCATCGCCTGGACGACGTGGAAATCGTGCAGCACCCAAACCAGGCACACCAATGCCAGCGCGTAGCCCAGAAAAACAGGCACTCTCGATCGAGGTGCTTCAGCGGTTTGGAAAAGTGTGCTCAACACCACTCTTTCGGTAGCGAACGGCCCACACCGGCAAATCGCCGCATGGGCCAACCCGGCACACAGCGCGCCCAGAGGCCGTTTCCCCCAAACATGCGACACCTACCATACCACCGTCCCATACACAATCCGATAAACTCCGGGAGGGGCGAAGCGCGACAAGCGGAGTTCAAGCTAGATAGCACTGCAGGCGGGAGTTACCGGCTGGATGTGTTTTGAGCACGATGTATCTGACAAAGCTCAAATCAAATACTTCCGGGTTCATGCGCAATCGCGGGGCCCGCTCTTAGTTTAACATAAAGAGCGCGTTCGATTGCTCGAGATGGCGGAAACGGTAGCCGGATCGCTTCAGCAAAGCCACGGCTCGCTCGATACGCCCGAGGTGTTTTCCATCGAGCGGGTTCCTGATCTCGTCAAATTCGACGCACAACACTTCCGGATGCGGCCCCTCCTCCACAAGGTTTTTCAGCACTTCGTACTCGGCGCCTTCGATATCCATCTTAAGCAGCCGGATTTCTCGCAGTTTCAACTGCTCGCACATTTTTCGCAGGGGCAGGCAGCGGGCTTCGAAATAGTCGTCCGTTTTCTGCAGATTGACGATGGAGTGGCTGACGTGGTTTTTGTCCTTGGGCGAGAAGAAGCGCATGGTCTTCTCTTCGCTCCACAGGCCGAGATCGAGGAAACGAAAGCGCTCTTGTTCAAAGCCCCGCAGATCGTAGCCTTCTTTCAAAGAGTGGTCGATGGGCATCGCACGGCCGGTTTGGGCGGCTTGCAGCATCGCGGCGACGTGCTGCTTTGCGCGGGGAGTCGGGTCGAGAGTGACGACATGGAGGCCGCGCTTGTTCAATTCCACATCGAAGCTGATGTCTTCTCCTGCCCCGACGCATATGGCGGTTTGGCCTCCGCGCAGGATTTCTTCGGGAACCACCCAACCACCGTGAGTCGTTCCCAGGCGCGTTAGACGCAGCTTCACCTCGGCATCCACCAAGCGCTGCAATTTCCACGACGCCCACTCACGCTGCAGCCTGCGCATGAATTTATTCATCACGATGCCTCGCCATGAGTTTCGCGCGGCCGGGAGGGCGGGATAATAGGCGGGTTGTACTTCGCAGCTAGTACCAGCGGTAGGCCTCCCTGAAGGACGCGGGCGCTACATTTAGGTAAACCTCCACAGTGCTGCCCGGTGCTTCGGTTCGGAGGTTTGGGCGTATAATGGGTGCAGATGAATCCTCGAATCCCTTCGGCCCCCTTCGTGCCACTCGGATGAAAACGACGCAGTCCTTGGAACGCCGAGAGCGCGTGCTGCTGGTAGGCGTGAGCCTGCGTAAAGGTGCGCGCGTGCGGAGCCAGGAGGCGTCGCTGGGGGCTCGCGATTCGCTGGCTGAACTGGAAGAGCTGGCCTACAGTGCGGGGGCCGATATCGGCGGGACTTTGCTGCAAGTTCGCGAGGCGTTCGATCCGGCGACGCTCGTGGGCAAAGGCAAGCTGGAGGAAATTCGCACCGAGGCGCAGTCGCGGCGCGTGCCGCTGGTGATCGTGGACCACAACCTCACACCGGTACAGCTTCGCAACATGGAAAAAGGCACCGGATGCCGGGTGATCGACCGAACGCAGCTGATTCTCGATATTTTCGCGACCCACGCGAGCACGCGCGAAGGCCAGCTTCAAGTGGAGCTCGCGCAGCTCAATTATTTGCTGCCGCGGCTGACCGGGCGTGGCGAAGAGCTTTCGCGGCTGGGCGGCGGCATTGGCACGCGCGGACCGGGCGAGCAGAAACTTGAGACCGACCGCCGACGCATCCGCGATCGCGTCCGCAAAATCCGGCTAGCCATCGAAATGGTGCGCAGGCAGCGCACCACGCGGCGCCGCGCCCGGCAAGCGGTTCCGCTCGGCATGATCGCACTGGTGGGCTACACCAACGCCGGGAAATCGACGCTTTTCAACGCGCTGACGCATTCGACCGTTCTTACGTCTTCGAAAATGTTCGCGACGCTCGATCCGACGATCCGCGCGGTGCGCTTGCCTTCGCGGCGACGCGTGCTGTTCTCTGACACCGTGGGTTTTGTTCGCGATCTTCCGCCGGATTTGATTGCCGCCTTTCGCGCCACGCTCGAGGAAGCACAGGAAGCCGCGGTCATCGTACAGGTGACGGACATTTCAAGCCCCCATCACGCAGAACAGGATGCGGAGGTGCTCAAGGTGCTGCGCGACCTAGGAGTGGAGGACCGCCCGCGCATACACGTACTCAACAAGATCGATCGCCTGACGCCGGAAGAATTGGAAACGCTGAACCGATCCAATGGTCGCCACGATCGAACCGCTTTTACCTCGGCGGTAACCGGCGCGGGGCTCGACGATTTGCTCGCGCACATCGATGCCGCGATGCAGATCGATCCGCTGATCCGCCTCAGCTTGCGGATGTCTGTTTCCGATGGCCGAAACCTTTCGCTGATTCAAGCCGGAGGGCGCGTGCTGCACTCGGAGCTTACCGACGGTCACTTGATTCTGGACGCGGAACTGCCGCAATCGTTGGCTCGCGAATTGGCCGAATTTGCCGTCGCGGATCGGCCGACACCGGTGGGCGGGGAAAACTGAGCCGGATTTTCGCTTTCCAGAACTGAACCTAAACCCACCGATCTGTCGGTTCAAACCACCGGTACTGTGGAAATCGTTGTGGAAAAGAGAAGCTCCTGACTGCTCAAACCATTCAAGGAACGCTTGAAGAGCTCTTGGCGCCGCCGCGGCGATAGGCCAGTAAGTCTTTTTAAATAAGCTATATAGAGGAGCGATGATGCGCGCTATTCGCGGCAGCTGTTCGCGGATTCCCTGCGATCCGCCGTGGGGAAATTTGCACAGATTTGCAGCACCCGAGTTGGCTAAATGGTACTAGAGGAATGATTTGGGAGAAGATAGGGCCCGGCCCAGCAGTTGCGAAAGTGGCGCAGGTGAGGCAGGTTGACTTGGCGAATTCCAGGAGACTATAGTGAGTGGGGCGTTTGAGCGAACCGACACCCGCTCTTTTGACGTCGTTAAAGGCGTCACTCAGCGCCCTTCCGGGAACGAAATGAATCTGCCGAACAGCCTGACGACCCTGCGGATCTTTTTCGTTCCACTTCTTGTGGTCGTTCTGCTAACCCGACAACCCAATTGGGATTTCTGGGGCTTGCCGATTCATTTTGAGGTTTGGGGCGTGTTGATCCTGCTGGTCGCAGCAGCGACCGACGTAATGGATGGATACATTGCCCGCAAGCGCCGCGAAGTTACCACGCTTGGAATTCTTCTTGACCCGATCGCGGACAAGCTGTTGATTTCTGCGGCGTTTATTTCGCTGGTGCAGATGGGACTGGTTCCGGCGTGGATGGTAGTGATCATCATCGGACGCGAGTTCATCGTAGTGGGGCTTCGGGACATCGCTTCGGTCGAGGGACTGGTGATTCCGGCCTCCGCGCTGGGCAAGACGAAAATGATCCTGCAGGTGATCGCGGGTTGCGCCGTGATCCTGACAGCGAAATATCCGGCGCTGAAATCGCTAGGCACAACGCTGATGTGGCTCGTGGTCCTAAGCGCCGTGGTGTCAGCGGTGCATTATTTCCAGATGTTCTGGGGCCAGATCAATTTCCGCGTGCAGGAGCGCCATCGCCGGATATTGATCGCTGAGCCGAAAGAAAAAGCACAGGATGTCCTCACTCGCTGACCGCGAGAAGCTGTTTCTTCTGGACCTTGCCAGGCGCGCCTTAGTTTTGGGCGTCGAAGGCAGCGAGTCGCTGGAAATTTGTTCTTTACACGAAGAAATCCAGAAATTCCATCAGCCCGGAGGAGCATTTGTCACCTTGCGTCTACGCAAGCGCCTGCGCGGCTGTATCGGGCAACTTCCCTCAAACATCCCTCTGCTTCAGGTGGTCGCGCACTGTGCCAAGGCTGCGGCTTTGGAAGACCCGCGCTTTGGTCCCGTGGTCCCGGACGAAATCAACGAAATTGATATCGAGATCTCGATCCTGTCGTTTCCAGAGGACGTCAAACCCGAGGAGATCGAGCCCGGATGTCATGGATTGATCGTCAGCAGAGGCTTTCAGCGAGGTTTGTTGCTTCCCCAGGTCGCGGCCGAATTTCATTGGTCGGCACAGCGTTTTCTCGAAGAGACTTGCATCAAGGGGGGCCTTGAACCCGGCGCTTGGCGTGAGAATTCCACGCGCATTCAAGCGTTCACCGCAGAAGTGTTCAGCGAATCGAGCCTGCGAATCAAACCTGAAGAATCTGCTTGGCCGGGTTCAGGTCGACCAGGCTATTCCAGTTCGACGTAATCGCCAGCGAAGATTTCCCGCTCGCTGAGGGTAATAAGCACCGTCGCGGAGTTGGGGCCCGTGCGAACCACGACTCCCTCGCCCACCACCTCCCGCGGCACGTTGGACCAGTTCCATTTCTTGGGTGCCCCGCCGTATCCGTAGGTGGGACCGAAATCCCCATCGACGTTAAAAGCGTACCCGGGCGTCTGATAGGCCGTTTCATGCTGGGTACCGCTATAGCGGAAGATCCGGAAATAATCGCCGACTTTGACGCCCTGCGCGCCGCCTAAATTCACGTAAATAAAATCATTTTTACCCACCTGCGAGATAAACCTGGGGCTCGTGATGATCATGCCGAGCGTCTTGCCGTTGGCCGGCGCAAACCGCTCGATTTTTGGGTCCGCTTTTAGCGGCGGCTCGGGCCGCTCGATAAAGGGCAGCACGAGATCAGCGCGCTGCATATACCCGCAAGCGTGTTCGATGTGCGCAATCGAGACGTCTGGCCTGGCCTCGGTGACCTTCAGCCTCCCCTCGTCCTCCCAGACGGTTCCCATCTTGTTCAGAATGGAGTACTGCCATTTAGTCCATTCAATCCTGATGACGTCTTCGATCGGACGGATGACGGTGAATTCGTCACCTACTTTCACTCCCTGCTTCGACCCTTTGCTTATAAAGACGTAATCGTTCTGGTTGAACACGATCCTGACGTTCGATTCTTCGCCCGAGACGATGTAGCCGTCTCGCGGAACCGCTTCTGTCGTCACGATGCCCGAGCAATAGACATCGTTCGGGTACGGTTCGGCAGCGTTCTGGGCGGAAGCGGCACCCCCGCACAGACCGAGAAGGAGACCCGCAAGGACAATTTTCCCACGCATGACTCGCACTCCTTTGATTCGGGCGGTCCGGAACTAGTACTGCCCAATATCCTGAACCTAACAAAGGCCCCTAGGAGCGTCAAGACAATGGTCCGGGACACTTTACATATTGGGTACCCGCATGGTAGAAGCTTTATTTCCAATAGCTTCGGTGAGTTCGGTCCCGCCGGTTCGAATCCATCGGGAAACAGGGGACAGATGCTCGGTAAGGGCACAGTTTGCGCCGTGGTCGCTGCTCGGCGGTCGACAGAGATTCGGGCGCAGCTTCAAGACGCGCTCAAGCGGACCAAGCTCGTCGAGCTGCGTCTGGATTGGCTTGAGAGCGACACCGAGATCGCCCGCTTTCTCAGGTGGCTGTCTGCTCAGGGCCAGCCAGAAGCGACACTCATCGCTACCTGCCGTCGGCTGGAGGGAGGTGGACGATACCAGGGAAGCATTGCCAAGCAACTTTTTCATCTGGCCGAAGCGATTCGCGCCGGGTGCCAGTGGTATGACCTTGAAATCGAAACTGCCTCGCGTTGCCGGCCCGAACTGCTGGAGGTCCTGCTCGGTGAAGGGCGGCAACTGCGGTCGGCTCACTTCTTCAAGCGGATGCCCAGCAACCTTTCGCGGGTGGCATCCGAACTCGGGCAAGGCGGCCCCGACGCCATCAAGATCGCCGCGCATTGCAACTCGCTCGCCGACAGTCTGAAACTGCTGCGTTTTGCCCGCTCGCAGCGGAATGTCGTCGCGGTTCCCATGGGCGATATCGCCATGCCGGTCCGTCTGCTTTCGCCGCGCTATGGCGGCTTGCTCACCTATGCAGCGGTTAAAAGCGTCACCGCGCCGGGCCAAGTTTCACTGGATGAGGCGCTGAACCTCTACCGTGCGGATAGGATCGATCGCCGCACCCGCGTCTACGGCGTGATTGGCGATCCTGTCGGCCACTCTCTCTCGCCAGTCCTGCAGAATGCCGGTTTTCAGGCGCGCGGTGTGAATGCCGTTTACCTTTCCTTCCCTGTTCGCGACCTCACGGACTTCATCGCCGCCTTGGAGCCGCTGGGCATTCAGGGATTCAGTGTCACCATTCCGCACAAAGAGCGGATCCTGCATTATCTTGATGATTGCGATCCGCTGGCGGAGAAGATCGGGGCGGTCAACACCGTCGTGGTCCGCGGAAATGGAAAGCTCTATGGCTACAACACCGACTACGTGGGAGTGCTTCGCACGCTGCAAACGCGCATCCCATTGCCAGACAGCCGCGTTCTGATTCTGGGCGCCGGCGGTGCCGCTCGGGCCGTTGCATTTGCCCTCGCCGAGAGTGGCGCGGCGGTTTGCGTTTCGGCACGGCGGATCGAACGGGCCAAGCCGCTCGCTCGCGCCGTCCGGGGGCAGGCGATCGAGCGCCAGCAGCTGCGAACCGAGTTTTTCGACGCGATCGTGAACGCCACTCCGGTGGGAATGCATCCGAACGTGAATCGATCGCCACTGGACGCCAACGAATTGAATTGCCGGCTGGTATTTGACACCATCTATCGCCCGCGCCAGACCAAGCTTCTGCAACTTGCGGCGCGCCGCGGCATCCAAACCGTTTCCGGGGTGGAGATGTTCGTGGCACAGGGTACTGCGCAGTGGGAGATTTGGACCGGCGAGCGAGCGCCCGAGAAAGAAATGCGCTGGGCAGTCGTGCGCGCACTCGAACGCGAAGAGAAGCTCAGCGGCAAGTCGTGCCGCGGGTTGAAGGGCAGAGGGAAATAGCCAGGCGCAGCCATGATCCAACCCGATTTCAAAGAATTTACGAGGCTGGCGAAACAGGGCAACCTCGTGCCCGTCTATGAGACCTACACGGCCGACCTGCTTACACCGGTCGGAGCACATCTTCGGCTGGCGCCTCACGCCAAGTACTCCTTCCTGCTCGAAAGCGTCGAGGGCGGCGAGAACATCGCGCGCTACACGTTTACAGGCGCGAATCCCGCCGAGGTTTTTCGCTCGCGGGGACGCCACTGTTCCCTGGAAAGCAGCGGCAAGCGTGTCGAGTTCGAGGATGACCCGGTCGAAAAACTCCGCAGGCTCACGAAACGCTATCACCCAGTGCGCATTCCGGGACTTCCTCCCTTGACCGGCGGCGCGATCGGCTATTTCGCCTACGACATGGTGAGGCTCATCGAGAAAATTCCCGCGGCTGGGCGCGATGACGTGGGTCTCGACGATTGCGTGATGATGTTTTACCTGGGGTTGGTCGTCTTTGACCACGTGCAGCATCGCGTGTGGATCATTCGCAACGTTTTTACCGAAGGAAAGGGTAGCCTACGGGAAAAATACGACGAGGCGATACGCGAAGTGCGTCGCACGCGGAAAATCATGGAACAACCCCTTCCACGTGACCGGCGCACGCCAACCGCCAAGCCTCTGCGCATGGAATCCAACATCACCAAGGCCCAATTCGTGGCAGGCGTGCGCAAGGCGAAGGAATACATCCGGGCCGGGGACGTTTTTCAGGTAGTCGCCAGCCAGCGCTTCTCGGCAAAAACTTCCGCCGCGCCGTTTGAGATCTATCGCGCGCTGCGGGTGGTGAATCCCTCCCCCTATCTATATTTCCTGCATCTTGATGACGTTTCCGTGGTGGGCAGCTCACCCGAGATGCTGGTGAAGGTGCAGGGCCGGGAGGCTTCTTACCGTCCGTTGGCCGGCACGCGCCCCCGCGGCCGCACCGATGCCGAGGACCGCGAACTGGAAGTGGAACTCCTGGCTGACCCCAAGGAACGCGCCGAGCACGTGATGCTCGTTGATTTGGGACGCAACGACCTGGGGCGCGTTTGCGAATATGGCTCGGTAAAAGTCGACCGGCTAATGTTCGTCGAGCGCTACTCGCACGTGATGCATCTGGCCTCGAGCCTCAGCGGACGGCTGCGCTCTGACGCCGATTGCTTCGGCGCGCTGATGGCCTGCTTCCCTGCGGGGACTCTTTCGGGCGCGCCGAAGGTCCGCGCCATGGAAATCATCGACGAACTCGAGCCGACGCGGCGCGGCCTCTATGGCGGCGCGATCCTCTACCTAGACTTCTCCGGCAATCTAGACTCGTGCATCGGGCTTCGCACGCTGGTCGCCAAGGGCGGGCGGGCCTACGTGCAGGCGGGCGCTGGAATCGTTGCGGACTCGGTCCCTGAACTGGAATACGAGGAGTCGGTCAACAAGGCCCGGGCCGTGATCAGAGCCCTCGAAATCGCCCATCGCGGAGGCCGCGGAGGTCGCAGCAGATAGCCATCTGCGCTATCCTGTGAGCGTCGGCCATGATTCTACTGCTCGATAACTACGACTCGTTCACCTACAACTTGGTGCAATACCTCGGCCAAATGGGGCAGACGCTCGAAGTGCGCCGCAACGACCAGATCACGCTCGAGGAAATCGAGCAGCGTCGGCCGGAGCGGATTGTCATTTCGCCGGGACCCTGCACGCCCAATGAAGCGGGCATCAGCCTGGAACTGATTCGGCGTTTTGCCGGCGAAATCCCGATTCTGGGCGTCTGTCTCGGGCATCAGGCCATCGGCGCAGCATTTGGAGGCCGGGTGATCCGCGCACCTGAGGTCATGCACGGCAAAACCAGCGAGATTCACCATGACTCGAAGACCATCTTCCGCGACCTGCCGCAGGATTTTCAGGCCACGCGCTATCACTCGCTCATCGTCGAGCGCAAATCGTTGCCCGAAACACTCGAAATCTCCGCCGAAACCGCCGACGGCATGATCATGGGCCTGCGACATCGAAAATTTCGCGTCGAAGGCGTGCAATTCCACCCCGAATCGGTGCTGACGGGCGCCGGTTTCAAGCTTCTGGAAAATTTCCTCACCATTTAGATCGTTCATCGCGAGTAGGCCGTTCATCGCGTGCCGGTGAAACAGAATCTCGTGTCTTACACTCATCGTAGAAGAAAAATATTTCTTTTTCACTGATATTGCGTGCAAATCTCGCTTTTCGTCTTGCATTTCTCCCGTGGCGGCGCATACATTGAAAACCTCTCAGATGCAGGGAGGCTCAATGAAGCGTTTACTCGCTGGCGCAGCGCTATTGGTGTCGGTCTCCTTTCTAGCGACGGCGGCAAGAGCTGACGCTGTGGCGATCATCGCCTCTTCCACATTTCCGATTGGGCTCGACACGAACACGAATCAATTTCTGTCCGAGAGCTTCTCTTCCTCGTTCGATTGGAACGGAACCCTGGCAACGGATCCGGTTCTCGTGGCTACCGGGCCGGTGCAAGGCTTTAGCTGGCAGGGGACATTTTTCGATACGAACACAAACACCCTGCGGGGCGACTGGATCAACGGGTTGGGGGATGATTTCCTGGTGGACTTCTCGTTCCTGCAGAACGGCACGCCGATCGTCGGAGATGCGTTCATCTGCCCATCGTGCCAATCGCTGATTAATCCCGGAGGTCCAGGGGGACCGGGTACTTCGACGCCGGAAGGCTCGACTTCCGGGCTGCTGTGCGTGGGTCTGGCGGGACTCTTATTCTTGCGGAGAATCATGCCGCGACCGGTGCAAGGTGCGCGCGAAGCGCTGCGTTGATCCCCGATCTTAATTCGCGGCCAGGTCTTGCTCTTTTGGCGACTGCGAAAAGGCAATGAGCGCTTCGAGTTTTTCGCGCGCTGCGCCTGAATCAATCGAGTGCCTCGCTAGCCGAACACCCTCAAGAAAGTCCGCGGCGCAGCCAGCGGCAACCAGCGCGGCGGCGGCATTTGCCAGCACGACTTCGCGGTGCGGGCTGTGTTCCCGATAGACCATCGAACGGCCTAGAACTTTGTGGACGATTCTTGCGTTCTGTGTGGCATCGCCTCCGCGAATCGCATCGAGCGGCGCGCGGCGCAGGCCGAAATCCTCGGGCGTCACCGTATAACTTCTCACCACCGCGTCGCGCAGTTCGGCGACGAAGGTCACACCGGCAATCGAAATTTCATCGAGGCCATCCGCACCGTGCACCACGAAAGCGCGCCGCACTCCTAGTTCGCCGAGGGCGCGAGCCATCAACTCTGTAAGGCTGGCATCGTAGACGCCCACGACCTGCACCGAAGCGCCGGCGGGATTGGTAAGGGGGCCGAGCAGGTTGAATGCCGTGCGCATGCGCAGTTCGCGGCGCGCCGTCATTACATGGCGCGTCGCCGCATGCACCGCCGGCGCGAACAGGAAGCCGATGCCCACTTCTTGGATGGAGCGCGCGATGCGTTCCGGGGGCAGATCGATACGCACGCCTAAATGTTCGAGTACGTCCGCCGATCCACAGCGCGAACTGATCGAGCGGTTGCCGTGCTTCGCGACGTGGACGCCGGCGCCGGCAATCGCAAACGCGGCAACCGTCGAGACATTGAAGGTGCCCCTCCCATCGCCTCCGGTTCCGCAGGTATCGACCAGGTCTTCGATGGACACCGGCAAACTACCGGGGAAGATCGGACTGGCGTGGCGGCGCATCGCTGTCGCAAACCCGACCAGCTCGTCGACCGTCTCGCCCTTCATGCGCAACGCGGTCAGTAACCCCGCAATCTGGGCGTTCGTGGCGTGGCCGGAGAGAATTTCTTCCATCGCGGCTTCGGCTTCCACCCGTGACAGATCTTCTTCGCCAATGATTTTTTCGATGAACTGGTGAATCATGTGCTAAGACACCAATGTTTTCGCCGCGAAACTTCCCGGAATCGCCAGTCCCGCCTTGCCCGACCCGCGCGTTCCAAAGTAAACTAATGTGCTTTGCGATCCGCACATTTTACCACCGATCCGCGTTCGCCGCGGTGTTCCAGACGGTGATCCTAAGAAGACCGACGGAGAAAGCATGAAGATCCACGAATATCAGGCGAAGGCCATCCTCGCCAAATTTGGCGTGCCGGTTCCGCGAGGCGAGGTTGTATTGAAGAAGGACCAAGCCCGGGCGGCGGCGGAGCGGCTGGGCACATCGGTAGTAGTCGTGAAGGCGCAGATTCATGCCGGTGGCCGCGGCAAAGCGGGCGGCGTGAAGCTGGCGCGATCGGCCGACCAAGCACAGTCGCACGCCGACCATATCATGGGGATGAAGCTCGTCACGCCGCAGACGGGCGAAGAAGGCCGCATCGTGCGGCGGCTGCTGGTCGAAGAGGGCCTCGACATCAAGCGCGAGCTCTACCTGAGCATTGTGGTGGATCGCGGCACGGGAAAACCTGTGTTCATGGCGAGCACCGCAGGCGGGATGGAAATCGAGGAAGTGGCGAAAGAGCATCCGGAAAAGATTCTGCGCCAGCCGATCGATCCCGCAACCGGCCTGCAACCATTCCAGGTGCGCAAGCTGGCGTTCGGGCTGGGGCTTGCGTCCGAACTGGTCACCGCGGCAGTTCCGTTTCTTCAATCGCTCTACCGCGCGTTTCTGGAAACCGACGCGTCGCTCATCGAGATCAATCCTTGTGTTGTGACAGGCGATGGGCGGCTGGTGGCGCTGGATGCCAAGGTCACGATCGACGACAACGCCCTGTACCGTCATCCGGAATTCAAGGAATTGCGCGATCTCGACGAAGAATCTCCTCTCGAAGTGGAAGCTTCTAAATTCAAACTCAACTACATCAAGCTTGATGGCACCATCGGATGCATGGTCAACGGCGCGGGACTCGCCATGGCGACGATGGACATTATCAAGCTTAGTGGCGGCAGCCCGGCGAACTTTTTAGACGTAGGCGGAGGCGCTTCCGAAGAGCAGGTGAAAAACGCGTTCCGCATTTTGCTGAGCGATCCCAACGTGAAGGGCGTGTTCGTCAACATTTTCGGCGGGATTCTCCGCTGCGACGTGCTGGCGAGCGGCGTGGTGAATGCCGCGAAGGAACTGAAATTTACCGTGCCGGTCGTAGTGCGAATGGAGGGCACCAACGTGCAACAGGGCCAGGAAATTTTGCGCAACTCCGGTCTGAATTTTACCGTAGCCGCCGGAATGAAAGATGGAGCACAGAGGATCGTGGCCCTGGCCGGAGGTGCGCAGTGAGCGTTCTCATTGATAAGAGTACGCGCGTAATCGTCCAGGGCCTCACCGGGCGCGAAGGCAGTTTCCATGCGCAGCAGATGATTCAGTACGGCACCAGGGTGGTCGGCGGCGTTACACCGGGCAAGGGTGGGACGAAGCATCTTGACGTGCCGGTGTTCGATACCGTCGCGGATGCGGTGCGACAGACGGGCGCCAACGCTTCGATAATTTTTGTTCCTCCGCCGTACGCGGCGGACGCGATTCTGGAGGCGTTTGACACGGCGTTGCCACTGGTTATTTGCATCACCGAGGGGATTCCGACGCTCGACATGGTGCGGGTCGCAGCGGTGATGAAAGACTCACGTACGCGTTTGATCGGTCCGAATTGTCCGGGGATCATTTCGCCCGGCAAGTGCAAGATTGGCATCATGCCGGGGTCGATTCACAAGCCAGGAAACATCGGGCTCGTCAGCCGCAGCGGCACGCTCACCTACGAGGCGGTCGACCAACTCACGCGTTTGGGCATCGGGCAATCTACCTGCATCGGGATTGGAGGCGACCCGATCATCGGCACCACGTTCCTCGATGCGATCAAGCTGTTCAACGACGATCCTGACACGCACGCCATGGCCATGATCGGCGAAATCGGCGGCAATGCGGAAGAAATTGCCGCGGAGTTCATCCAGAAACATGTCCGGAAACCGGTGGTCGGTTTCATCGCCGGGCAAACCGCACCTCCGGGGCGCCGTATGGGCCATGCCGGGGCCATCATCAGCGGCGGCCAGGGCACGGCGGCCGACAAATATAAGGCGATGCGCGCCGCCGGCATTCACACCGTGCAAAGCCCCGCCGACATCGGCCAAACGCTCGCGAGCCTGGTCGGCAAGAGCAGGCCGAAATCCAAAGTAATGGTTATGCCCAAGCCGAAAAAGTCCGCCGCGCCGAAATCGAAGGCTAAATCGCGGCCGAAGCCGAAATCAGAAGCCAAAAAACGCTAGCTGCTATTTGGGGAGGCGGCCTTTGTGCTGCCCTGCTTCACTTAGGGGAGAAAAACTCACTTGGCAATCGAACGTACTCTAGCAATTGTAAAACCGGACGCAGTTGGCCGGGGACTCGCGGCGGACATTATCAGCCGCATCCATGCGGCCGAGTTCAAAGTTGTTGCCATCAAATCGCTGCGGCTCAGCAAGACCGAGGCCGAAGGATTCTACGCCGTACATCGCGAGCGGTTGTTCTTCAAGGATCTCACCGAGTTCATGAGCTCCGGCAAAGTGGTGGTGATGGTACTCGAAGCGGAAGGTGCCATCGCCAAGTGGCGCGAAACGATGGGGGCAACCGACCCCGGCAAAGCCGCACCGGGAACAATCCGCAAGGAACTGGGCACCAGCATTCAGAACAACTGCACGCACGGTTCCGACGCGACCGCGACCGCGGCCTTCGAAATCGCCTACTTCTTTGCGGGTTTTGAACTGTCCTGAGCGCGAGGCGTCAAGCAAAGCTCCGCTCGCGGGAAGCTGGGAACGCAAACCAGCGGGGAGGCTGCAGTGCTCGAGGTTATCAAGAGCACGATCTTGTTTTTCAGCACGCTGTTCCCCGTCGTGAACCCCTTGGGAGGCAGCCCCATATTCCTGCTGCTTTCGCACGAGTATTCGAGCGTCGCCCGCTCGGTCCTGGCGCGGCGCATTGCCATGAACAGCTTTTTCCTGCTGGCCGCGTCGTTCCTCATCGGCACTCACATCCTCGCTTTTTTCGGCATCTCGTTACCCGTGGTGCAAGTGGGCGGAGGACTGCTGGTCGCATCCACCGGCTGGATGATGCTTCATCAGAAATTAGAGGATGAAAAGAAAGGCGCCTCTCGCCATCCGGTTGACCCCGGCGACATTTTCAGGAATGCCTTTTATCCGCTGACCATGCCGCTGACCGTCGGTCCCGGCTCCATTTCCATTGCGATTACCCTGGGTGCGAATGCGCCGCGCCATCACGGAATCGATTTTCTGGCAATTCTCTCCGCGCTGGCCGGATCGTTGCTCATCGCGCTGAGCGTTTTTCTCTGTTACGCGGGCGCCGAGCGGCTGGCAAGACTTCTTGGCGCCTCGGGCATGAGCGTCATCGTACGGCTCTCATCATTTTTACTGGTATGCATTGGCGTGCAAATTCTTTGGAACGGCGTCAAGGGCTTGCTGGCCACACTGCCCGCAGTCACGCGTTAACCGGCCGCCGCATAGAAGGTCCGCCCAGGCATTTTCTTCGCTGCCGACCGAGTCCCTTCGACGTATACTCCCTTCCACAATTTCTAGAACCGCGCTCTTCAGGAGAACGTATGCCCCGAGAACCCTGGATCAAACTCGCCGCATTAGTTGCGCTCCCAACCGGAATGGCCCTCGCGCAGGATGCGAGCGCAATCCGAAGCGCCCAGAAAGCAATGGGCGAAGTGCAATCCATCCAATACTCCGCCACCGGAAAAATGGGCGGCTTCGGACAGAGCTGGCAACCGGGCGGACCGTGGCATGCGACGGTCATCACGAGTTACACGCGGACGATTGACTACGCGAGCGGTTCCTCCAAGGAAGAGTTGACGCGCACGCAGGAAACCCCTCCGGCACAAGGCGGCGAAGCACCGTTTGCCGGTGAACAGAAACAGGTCAACCTGGTGAGCGGCAAGTATGCCTGGAACCAGCCCGGCAGCGCGCCACAGCCGGCGGTAGCCGCCGCCGATGAAAGGCAGCTCCAGATTTGGCTGACTCCACACGGGTTCCTGAAAGCGGCTGCCGAGCATCAGGCCACCGCCAAAACGGGACAAGACGCCGGAAAGAGGGTCATGGTCGTCAGCTTCCTGAGCGGAAAGAATAAAGTGGTCGGCGACATCGACAACCGCAATATGGTGACCAAAGTCGAGACCTGGATCGCGAATCCGGTGCTCGGCGATATGCCGGTGGAAATCAGCTATTCCGCTTATAAAGACTTCGGCGGCGTTGAATTTCCCACGCATATCGTGCAGAAACAGGGAGGCCAGGCGATTCTTGACTTGAATGTGACCGACGTGCAGACGAACGTGCCGAATGCCGCGCTGCAGATTCCCGACGCCGTAGAGCAGGCAACGCTGCCTGCCGTACGCGTCACCTCGCAGAAAATTGCCGACGGCGTGTGGTTCCTCGCGGGCGGAACGCACAACAGCGTGCTCGTCGAGTTCAAGGATTACGTGGCCGTCGTCGAGGCGCCGTTGAACGAGGCTCGTTCGCTCGCCGTGATCGCCGAAGTGAAGAAGCTCGTTCCGGACAAGCCCATCAAGTATCTGATCAACACACACCATCACTTCGATCACTCCGGCGGAATCCGTACCTACGTCGCAGAGGGCGCAACGGTCATTACGCAAGCCGCGGACAAGAGGTTTTACGTGCAAGCCTGGAAGCAGCCGCGCACGCTCGATCCCGACCAGCTAGCGCAAAATCCGAAGAGAGCAACCTTCATCACCTACAAGGACCAGTACGTTTTAACTGACCGAACCCGCTCGATCGAATTGCATCACATCGAAGGAGACAACCATAACGAATTCATGTCCTTCGCGTACTTGCCCAAGGAAAAGATCCTGATCGAAGCTGACGATTACACTCCGGGCGCTCCTCCGCCGCCGATGGCGGTCGCCTTCGGCAACAATCTGAACGACAACCTGCAGCGCCTGAAGATCGAGGTCGTCACGATCGCGCCGCTGCACGGCAATGTGGCGACCATGTCGGACATGCAGAAGGCCCTCGGCAAATAGCACGAGCCGGAGCGCGCGGGGTAATCGCCGAGGTACAGCGGTTCGCGCTCCAATAGAACCGCGAGCTTGAATCACTTCCCAGACTCATCAGGAGACATCGTGCCAACAATCGTCTCGAAGCCCACCCGCATTGAGGCCTCGGGCAACAAGCCGAAAATTATCGAGGAGTTTATCGGCCGCGTGAACTCCCAGTCGACGGCCCTGAGCGTTGCCCGCATGCAAAGCCCGGCGGGATGGGTCGAGCCTGGCCAAACGCCGGAATTTGAAGAGTACACGGTGGTCCTGAAGGGAGTGCTGCGCGTGACTCACCGGGGCGGCACTCTCGACGTGAAGGCCGGGCAAGCCGTAATCACCCATCCCGGCGAATGGGTACAATACTCCACACCGGAAGGAGCCGAGTACGTCGCCATCTGCTACCCGGCGTTTTCTCCGGCCACCGTCCACCGGGACGCCTAGCGGCGCTTTGGCCCGTTCCGTGTGCCTCACGGGGAAGTTGAGGCCCTCCGCGCGGCCGCGCCTTGGGGCTGGCGGACCAGAATAGAATCAGAAACGATCTTTGAGGCGGTCTGCAATACCCGCGGCGCAGTGGCGGGCGACGAACCTGAGAGAGACTCCGCGCCGTCGATTCACGCGCCGGCTTCGCAGCTACGTGAGTACCCGCGGCTTCAAGTACTGCTTGCATTCGATTTGCTAGAGGCTAAGATGAGCGCAGGATGCAATCGGGGACGACCGAACTCGGAAAAATGCTGCTGATCATCGGGGTCGTGTTCCTGATCGGCGGCGCCTTGCTGGTCTCCGGAGCAAAACTTCCCTTCCGGCTCGGCCGCCTGCCGGGCGACATCGTGTACAAGGGACCGAATGGCAGCCTTTATTTTCCGATCGTTACCTGCGTTGCGATCAGCCTGGCGCTTACTCTGGTGTCGTGGATCATAAGCCTGTTCCGGCGCTAAACGATGAGTCAAACATTACTTTTCGATTTGGTGCCGCAGCGGCGCGTCTGGAAGGTGAGCGAGCTCACCGAACAAATCAGCGGCATCCTCGAAGGCACCTTCCCGGACGTATGGATTGAAGGCGAAGTTTCCAATTTTCGAGCTGTGCAAGCGTCAGGACATCTCTACTTCACGCTGAAGGATGCGCGCTCGCAGATCCGCTGCGTGTGCTTTCGCGATCAGGCGCGCCTGCTGAAATTCCGGCCCGGTGACGGGCTGCAAATCACCTTGCGCGGCTCGCTGGGGGTCTACGAACCTCGCGGTGAATATCAGATCTACGTGAGCCACATCGAGCCGGTCGGCTTGGGTGCGCTGCAGCTTGCCTTCGAGCAACTCAAAAAGAAGCTGCGAGAAGAAGGATTGTTCGAGCAGGCGCGCAAAAAGCCGCTTCCGGTTCTGCCCCGCTGCATCGGCGTGATCTCGTCGCCAAGCGGCGCGGCCATTCGCGACATTCTTCGCGTCCTCAAGCGGCGCTTCGCCAACGTTCACCTGCAGCTCTATCCGGTGCGCGTGCAAGGCGACGGGGCGGCCACCGACATTGCCGCTGCTCTGCGCCATTTCAACCGCGTGAAATTCGCCGACGTGCTGATCCTTGCTCGCGGCGGCGGGTCGCTTGAAGACCTGTGGGCCTTCAACGAAGAGATGGTGGCCCGCGCCGTCGCGGAATCGCTCATCCCGGTGATCACCGGCGTGGGCCATGAAACCGATTTCACCATCGCCGATTTCGTCGCGGACGTGCGCGCGCCGACGCCTTCGGCCGCGGCGGAGATCGTCTTGCGCTCCCGGCAGGAATTCGAGCGGCACATTGCCGAATACCAACGTCAGCTCGTGCATCACACGCGATACTTGCTATCCCAGAGACGCCACCGCGTCCGCGATCTGGAGGCGCATCGCGCCTTCCGGCAGCTGGAATTACTGCTGCGACGCCGAAGCCAGCAGATCGACGACGTTTCCAATTCGCTCGCGGTCCGCTTGCGATTGCGGCTCGGCACCTCGCACCAGCGCCTCACGAGAGCGAGCGCCCAACTTTTCTCCTTCGATTTGCGGGCCTGCGCGACTGTGCTGCGCAGGCGCATCGACCAGCAACAATCGCAGCTCCGCGCAATGCTCGACCGGCTGGTCTCGCAGAAGAGGCGGCGGTTCAGCGCAGCGCAAGTGCACTTTGCAGCGCTCGATCTGCGCGCCCGTGTGAGCAAGCTGCGCCGCGCCTGCGAACGGCAATCCTCCGAATTGCAAGTTCGCATGGACCGCTTGCTGATCGCCCACCGCCGGCGGGTGGAAACGGCGGCGCTGCAACTCCAGGAGCGCAGCCCTTTCCAACTGCTCGAACGCGGCTATGCGATCGCCTACGACACCTCAGGGCGCGTTCTGCGTTCGCCCGATCAGGTGGAGTTGGGAAGTGAGGTTTCCGTGCGTCTCTCCCGCGGCCGACTGGAGGCGACCGTTCACAACAAAGTCAAATTCGAACAGGAAGGAAGCTGAAGCTTGGCGTGAGACCGAGCTCACCACAGCGCAAGCCGCGACAGCAATCGCCGCCGGAGTGCAACCCGCCCAATGCTACAGCCCATCGATTCACTGACCAGACCAGGATTGGATGGAGGTTGCAGGCTTCACCACTTATGAGCAGGAGAAAAAATCATCGCGCGGTCCAAGCTGACTTCCGTTGAACCACTCGAATTGTCAGAACATGGGCGAACGGGCGAGGAGCGAACCTGGCGCCGGTGGCAACAAGCCAGCGCCCTCTGTCCTGCTGGGCACCGACCATTCGGTTGCGAAGGGTTCATCCGGAAAACCGTGAGCAGGCGAGCGCGGGCAGCGAAACCAGCAAGAAGCAGAACCAATACCCGGTCGCCAACCGGCCAAAAGGAAACCGTTAGGAGAGAGAGCGACGATCAGAGAACTGCTCCCCGGAGTCGACAATGACTTCCGGCGATCAGACCCCGGGGCGCCCACTTTGACGTTTCTTAGCCTCGGTTTCTGTTCCAATGTCTCTTGAGACGGGTCTTCACCCAGCCGCCAAGCGCGACATAATTGCGCTGGCCTAACAGCCGGGCTTGTTCGGAAGTTTGACCAATTTTGAGCAGGAGTTCGCCCTTCTGCTGGCTGTCCAGACTGTCATACTGTTCTTGCGCGGTCATAATTCCCTCCATTGCCTATTGCGGTCCAAGAAAGTTCATCCCGAAGAAGGAGGCTGCCGCCCGGAATCTTCCTCCAACATCGCGGCGAAACGTTTTTCAACTTGTTCGTGGGTTACCGGCAGGGGCACATCCAATTGCACGTGGAAGTGTTCCTTTCCTACGACCTGCGCCGTGATATCAGCCAATTGCGGGGTCCGTTGGTGACAGGTGTAGGTTACTTTTCTACCCTTGCGGGTTGCCGATGTCCATCCTTCTGGTTTCATAGCTTTTGGCCGTGTATATCTGGGACGTTTGTGTGCTGGCGCGCCGCCATCTCGAGCATCATTCAGCTAACACTGGACTCGCGTCTCGCCTGAGGGGCGGGCGCAATGATTAGCGCAAACAACTCCTCTTGAATCTTTCTGTATTGCTCATAAGCAACGAGCTCCGCGGTTTTTTGTCTCAGAAGCTCGTGATAGGAAGTCCAGCTGGACGGGTCTCGGGTTGCCGCCAGTAGCACGCTAAGTTTTTCAGCTTCATGAGAAAATAGGCCGAAGGCTTTATCCATTCTCTCAAGGAGGAATATCTGCTGGTTATTTGAGGATTGCATGGGGGGTCTCCGAAAATCAGTGACGCTCATGAGGGATACCTTTCTGCTACTGTCGGGCGCCGAGCGATTGCCTTCGTCCCCGAAGCGGCGTTTCCTTTCTGGGCATAAAATCGTCCATAGCAGCGGCTGCAGTGAAAGGGTCTTAAACCTAAAACTCCCGCCACATGGTCTAGGAATTTGTGTCTGTGGAGCCGCCAGACATTGCCACTCGCGCATTGCGGGCAAATATTCCCAACCTGGGTCTCCGCGATGACTGCCTTCATTGAGGCGCGCCCGAATCCCCGCGAGAGTCAGCGTGCCGGGAGCGGCTCCAGGCAGTCGCGCTCTGTCGGTCTTCATCGCTCGGTTGGTCAATCGGTACGAAACCATGGACCGAGTGATCCGCGGGACGGCTGAACTGCCCTTGATTTCGAAGGATGAAATCAAAATCCTCGGCCAGGGTCTTGGAGCGATAAGCATTCTCAAAAACACATCCTGAAATGTCCGCGGTTCGGGGAGATGGGTCAGAACAACGGCACACCAGCGTTCCGTATCCACGCTTCCTGATCATCCAGACTTCCAGCGAGTTCACTGGAACCGCCGACACGTTCTCATACTCGACATGCACGGAACATGACTCGCCGGGCAAAGCCAGTTCATTCCAGGAGGAAATAACTGCCAGTTCAAGCGCTCGATCGAGTTCCATTTTCTTCCGCCTTTTCAACGATAGCGTTGGAGTGGATGGTTCGTGCCCACGGCGTCGCGCGCCAATTCACAGCGGTCTGGAAACTCGAAAGATTGCAGCATCCAGTAGACGCACTCACGAACCTTGCTTTCCGTGAGGTTCAGTTTGTTTGCGATTTCTCGATCGTTGAACCCCCGGCCCAGCAAACGATATATGGGGCCGAGTGTTCCGATTCTGTCCCAATAAACTCGCATGGAACTCACCTCCCGAATATTGCGCTAGGGTTGGCTACCGACAAGTCTTCGGGGCGCCGCCGTCCCTTCCAAGAAGGTGCGCACGGCCCCCAAAGGCTCGCATTGTTTAGTACATCCCGCCCATGCCGCCGCCATGGCCCGCACCCGCAACGGCCATTTCTTCTTCTTCCTTGATGTCGGCGATCAAAACCTCCGTGGTCAGCATCAGGGCTACCACCGACGCGGCGTTCTGAAGCGCCAGGCGTGTGACCTTTGCCGGATCGATGACACCCGCTTTGATCATGTCGCCGAACTCACCGGTCTCGGCGTTGAATCCGAAGTTGTCGTCCTTCGATTCGCGCACACGATTCACGATGATCGCCCCTTCGTGCCCCGCGTTCTGCGCAATCTGCCGCGTGGGCTCTTCCAAGGCTCGCTTCACGATCGCCACTCCGGTAGCCTCGTCGTCCTCCAGCTTGAGCTTCTCGAGCGCCGAGATACACCGAAGCAGTGCTACCCCACCGCCGGGAACGATCCCTTCTTCCACGGCCGCGCGCGTGGCGTGCATCGCATCTTCGACACGCGCCTTCTTCTCTTTCAGTTCCATTTCGGTTGCGGCTCCGACTTTAATAACCGCCACGCCGCCAACCAGCTTGGCCAGGCGCTCCTGGAGCTTTTCGGTGTCGTAGTCCGAACTGGAGTCCTCGATTTGAATACGGAGTTGCTTGATGCGCCCTTCAATTTCACTCGCCTTGCCGGCGCCCTCGATGATCGTGGTCTTGTCCTTGTCGATGATCACCTTTTTGGCGCGTCCCAAATCTTCGAGCGCGACGTTCTCAAGCTTGATGCCGAGGTCTTCGGTGATGGCTTTGCCGCCCGTCAAGATCGCGATGTCGTCTAGCATGGCCTTGCGGCGATCTCCGAAGCCGGGAGCTTTCACCGCGACGCACTGCAGCGTTCCGCGCAGTTTGTTTACCACCAGAGTGGCAAGCGCCTCTCCCTCGATGTCTTCCGAGATAATCAGTAGGGGCTTGTTGATCTTAGTGGTTTGCTCGAGCAGCGGAAGGATATCCCGCAAAGAGCTGATCTTCTTTTCGTGAATCAAAATCCGCACCTCGTCGAGCACGCATTCCATGCGATCGGGATTGGTGACGAAATACGGCGAGAGGAAGCCGCGGTCGAACTGCATTCCTTCGACTACGTCCAGGGTGGTCTCCATGGTCTTTGATTCTTCCACGGTGATCACGCCGTCTTTACCCACCTTTTTCATCGCTTCGGCAATGATCATTCCGACCTGCCGATCATTGTTCGCGCTGATCGTGCCGACCTGCGTGATCATGTCGCCCTTGACGTCGCGGTGCAATTTCCGGATTTCTTCCACAGCGGTCTCTACGGCCTTCTCGATCCCGCGCTTCAGCGCCATGGGATTCGCGCCGGCCGCCAGGGTCTTCACGCCTTCGCGAAAGATGGCCTGCGCCAAGACGGTGGCCGTGGTGGTGCCGTCGCCCGCTACGTCGGAGGTCTTCGAAGCGACTTCCTTCACCATTTGCGCGCCCATGTTTTCGAGTGCGTCCGGCAGCTCGATTTCCTTCGCAACCGTTACCCCGTCCTTGGTGACGATCGGCGCCCCGAACTTTTTCTCGATGACCGCGTTGCGTCCCTTCGGCCCCAACGTGATTTTGACCGCGTCCGCCAGAATGTTGACGCCGCGCAAGATTGCCTGCCGTGAACTCGTGCCTGTTACGATTTGTTTTGCCATTGGACTTCACCCTCCCGGGTGCCTGCCGACTTCTGTCCGGTTGCGCATTGACAACCGGAGAAATTTACTTCTTGCTGCTGGCAGCCTCTGTGAGGCCGCTTAATTTCGCGAGGATTTCCTCTTCGCGCAGGATCAGGTATTCCCGATTATCGACGTTGATTTCGCTTCCCGTATATTTTCCGAATAGGATCCGGTCACCGACCTTTACGTCAATCGGCACTCGGTTTCCTTTCTCTATTTTTCCGAGCCCTACCGCAATCACTTCGCCTTCTTGCGGCTTTTCCTTGGCGGTGTCGGGGATGATGATTCCCGACTTGGCCATTTCCTTCGCTTTCAGTCTTGTCACTAAAATGCGGTCGTGCAGTGGAGTCACATTTACGCTCATCTTCTTTGTCCTCGTTTCGTCGTCAACGAAAAAAACTGGTCTACGGTCGAAAGGCTTTCAAGTTTGTCTGTCGCTCTGTTTCCAGGTCGTCTGCGGCCTTTTTCCCACGGGCGATTTCGTTTTGCGGTGCGTCTTCACGTTCTTGCTTCGCGGCTTCGACAACAGATGCTTCCGCCTGCACGTTTAATTGCCTGCTAACCACGATCAGCTGGAATGTACTTAGAAACGAGTCACGCGAGAGGGTCACGCTGTATCGGCCGTCTTCCCATTGAGCGACCGCCGGCTCTGCCGCGCCATAGGTCGCACCCGAGTGAGGGGCGACGTCGTCGGTCACTTTCGTCGCAGTACCGTAGCTCGCAGATATCGCTCCTATCATGTCCGCTGCGGTCAGCCCGGCCGTCGCGTCGCTGTCATAGGTCACCTCCATTTTGTAGAGTGTGCGATTGTAGAAAGAAAGAGTGACTTTCTGAACCGGCTCGGATTTTGCGAATAAACTGAGTGGCACCGGCCACCATTCCATCTGCTGAATCGTCGCCGGCCTTTGTTGAATCATGGAGGCATTGTCGGGACGCTGCTCAATCTGCTTGGAAACTTCCGCCAGACTCGCCCCGAGCGAAAACTGCCGGTATTTGGAAAGATCTTGCGCGTGAATCAGCGGACCAGAAAGCAGCATCAGGGCCACGCAAATCGATATATGGCGTATCAGTTTCATAAACGATCTCCTCTAACGACTGCAACTCAAGACCGACTGCCCGTCTGCCCAAGGCCTCTCTGGATCATCTTTCCCCCGAGAGCCGTCCTTTCCCGAGACCCCCGCCTCGGGAAAGGACGGTGTATTCTCGGAGCTAGTTGCGGGATGATTCCTTCGACTCATTCCGAGGTGAATTTTTCTGCAGCACGGCAACCAAGTGGCGGCCGGATGCAGGAGTTCTAGTTTTTCCGCCTAACACGATTTCTTTTGCCGTCAGCTTGCGGCCATAAACGTCCGCCGTGGCGTCGTCATCGGGCCTAAGCGTCGAACCTTCCAGGGAAATACCCGCAAAGAGCCCGCGCGAACGCGAATAGCTGAGTACTTCGGCTCGCAGGTAGGCATCCGTGTTTGCGGAAGCGTCACGGCCCACGGGACCCGCGGCGACCGAGGCGTCACCACCCAGCTTGACTTTGCTGCTGAGAATCGAGCTCGCGCCTCTCTCGTTCATGATCAGCAACACGAGGTCGGTAGCCTGTCCGCCGATTTGGAATCCCACACTGCCCCCTTCGAGCGCGAACATGGCGGGTGCTCCCCACGGCCCCCTGAAACTCTTGCCGCTTCGGCAAACCATCGCTCCTCGGCCGTAGCTTGCGCCGACTACGAACGCCGCTTTGAGAACCGAGGGGAACACGATGATGCAATCGGCTTTCTCCATCACCTCTTGAGGAATGTTTTCCGGCGTGTTCATAATTTCTTGCATCACGACTCCGGAATTTTCCAGGCGTTTTTGTTCTTTGTTTGCCGCGTGGAGCCCTGATATGGCCACCAGTACCGAGCACAAAACGAGAATCGATTTGCGCGTCATTGAATGACGAATCATTGCTGACCTCCAGGATCAGAATTGCAACTGCGAGAGCGATTCCTTTGTCCTACATTCCTGTCTTCCAGCGGAGAGACGGGACCAAATGATGAGCGTAGCTGGCCCGGCGACCGCGGCCAGGCCTGTGCCGGCGAAATTTCCGTGAAGCGTAGGCCGCAGGCGCCACCGGCTACTCCCATGACAGCGTCCCTGCCTAGGCCGCGACCTTCTCCCGAGGTGATCTTGCTGGGCACCCCAGCTCCGGCTGCACCCTCAACGATTCCCATGAGGACGCTCTCCAATCGGTGATGCATCAATGTCTCCCCTAAACCAAGCCAGCCGTTACGATCTTGTGAAAGGTGGAGTTCGTGACGTCGAAAGTCTCCACTTGGGGTGTTCCGTCGATGTACTTGGAAACGATCTTCATGACCACCGGGTAGATGGTTTGGTTATAGATTTCCGCGCTCTTGGCCCGGTCCCTGAGGCTGATCGCAAAGGCTTCTGTCCCGCTTTGCGTCACAAAGGTGATTTCGTCCTGAAAACCTTTCAGTTTTCGCAACATCGGGATAACTTCCGTATCAACCTTGTGGGTTAATTGGGGGACGCAGTTCGACTTCAGGCGCATATGCACTCGGCGTGCGAACACCGGTCTCCTCCGCCGGGTTTATGGCTCGCTAACGAACTGCGGGCGCGGTTAACTATGGCGAGCTAAATGGTATCGTGCTTAACCATGTTGAGTGAATTAACTCGCCCTGTCAAGTAAATTGTGGGAGCATTACCTAAACTTAACTAGCCATTGTAAAGCAGAAGGAGCTCTCGAGTGGACGTCCCGCTGGTGATCAAGCAGCGCTTGGAAGAGTTGGAACTGGAACAAAGAGATTTGGCAATAGCCGCAGGAGTGACCGACTCGTATGTGTCTCAATTGCTGTCGGGTAAAAAGCTCCCACCCGCGCCGGACCGGTCAGACATCTACGCCAAAATGGAGAGGTTCTTGAAGCTCTCCGCGGGAAAGCTTTCGGAACTCGCAGCGCACCAGCGGCACGAACAACTCAGAAGGAGCTTTGGTCAGGCGCCGGTGCCCTTGTTGAAGGGCGTTCGAGATTTAATCCTACGCAAATGCGCGCCGGAAAAAGAGAAGGGGGTACGCGCTCTGTTCGAGGGGCAACCGTTCGGCGAGCTCGAGCGCCTCGTCACAAAAGCTCTTGGACGTTGCCAAGAAGATCGCCAGAGAGGAATTACAAAGCGACAATTGGCTGCATCTGGTGGCGCGCATGAGCGGCCGCAGCTACGAGGAAATGAGAGTCACCATAGCCGGTGCCCCTCGATCAACAGGTCCCTGACGGTCCGGCTGTCCACGAACTCCATGACGATGTAAGGCACAGGCACCCCGGTGGCCATGTCCTCGCCGGTGTCGTAGACCGCGACGATCGACGGGTGGTTCAATGAGGCAGCGGACTGCGCCTCTCTGCGGAACCTGGCCTGAAATGTCTGGTCCCTGGCGAGGTCGGCGCGGAGCGTCTTGATCGCGACGATCCGGTCGAGACGGATATCGCGCGCCCGGTACACCTCGGCCATGCCGCCGCGCCCGACTACCCCGTCGAGTTCGTAACGGCCACCGAGAAGCCGGGGCTGTGTCATGTCTCGCACTGTGCCAAACCACCCTGCGTTGTCGCGTACATCGTCGGGCCCCGAAGGGCATTGTTATCCATTTGTTGCCGGAGAGGTCGAAGAGGAGCTTGCCGACGCGGAGGCGCTCGTGGATGCGGGTGCGCTCGCCGAGGCCGACGAGCTTGCCCGGGAGGAGGCGCTCGCGGACGTGGCAGCCCGTTCGTGGCGGCCTCTCTAGGCCTCGGCTTCTTCGTCGGCGTCGCGCCCGGCGAGGTCGGCAGCTGATTCGGCTGGGTCTGGCTAGCAATACGTACGAACGAGGCCAGCACCA
>CAVQZU010000178.1:0-54379 GCA_963718485.1 uncultured Acidobacteriota bacterium | reverse complement strand
AGTGTTATGTATTCGACGCGTACGTATTGCTGGTGGACAGCTGGCTTGTGGGACAGGTTTTGGGAGGCGATGTGGACGTGGTCGGTGTAGGCCTTGATGGATGTCCCGGCATTTTCAAGTGTGCGGCCCTTCGGGGCGCGGCGCGCGGCTAGACTTTGTGGCCGCTCGAAAATTAGCGAACGCAGAGTGCGGATTACAGGCCCCCGAAATGAGAACAGCTGCAGCACGCCGGCGACAAATTTATGAGCTGACAAGACCAGGGAATTTCCTTAAATACTGTCAAAACTTTCAGAGTGGGAAAGCGTGTGTTAGACTCCGCGAAGTAACTCTTGCGGCGGCATTTTTTTGCGCAGGAGGCGATTGGTGGAACTTCGGGCTCTGTGCAACGATTCCCCGCGAACCCCGCCAGGCCCGGAAGGGAGCAACGGTAACGGGTCAGTCTCGTGTGCCGCGGAATACCCGAAGTTCCTCTTATCGCGGCAGACGGCAAGCACGCCAAGTAAAATCACGACCAGGTGCCAAATCTAGTGCAGATCCCTCATTCGTTCGGGCCACAGGGCCTGGCGTGGGTGTGAAATTGGGAGTTCGTGAGAATCGATGAGTTATAAGGTGATTGCGCGGAAGTATAGGCCGCAGACGTTTGGCGACCTGGTGGGGCAGCAGCACGTGACGCGGACGATTGCGAATGCGATTCAGTCAAATCGCGTGGCGCACGCGTACATTTTTTCCGGGGTGCGCGGCGTGGGGAAAACGACCACGGCGCGGATTCTGGCCAAGGCGCTCAATTGCCTGAAGGGACCGACGATTGAACCCGATGGAACATGTGACGCTTGCCGGGAAATTGCGGCGGGAACTTCGCTGGATGTCATCGAGATCGACGCGGCGTCAAACCGCGGTATCGACCAGATTCGCGAATTGCGCGAGATGGTGCGCTATGCGCCGGCGTCGAGCCGCTACAAGGTGGTGATCCTCGACGAGGCACACCAACTGACAGATGAGGCCTCGAATGCGCTGCTCAAGACTTTAGAGGAACCGCCCGAGCGCGTCGTGTTCATTTTGGCGACCACCCGCGCGGAGGATCTGGTTGAGACCATTAAATCGCGGGCGCAGCTTTTTCAGTTTCGGGCGCTGACCTTTCAGGAGATTGCGAACGAGATCGAGCGCATCACCAAGGCAGAAAATCTGACGATCGATTCGGGTGCGGTGGCGGTGTTGGCGCGCGCGGCGGAAGGAAGTTTGCGCGACGGGCTGTCGCTGCTCGAACAGGCGATCGCTTACAGCGGCGACTCGATCGGCGATACGCAGGTGCGCGAACTGCTGGGCGTGGTGGCCGAGAGCGTCCTCGATGAACTGGTGAGCGCGATCGTCGAGCAGTCGGCGCACAGGGCGCTGGGATTGGTGCACAAGTTGATCGCCGACGGACAGAATTTGCAGCACTTCTGCCGGGAAGCGATCCGCCATTTCCGGAATCTGCTGGTGACGCGCGTTTGCGGAGCCGATTCGGATCTCATTGCCGCGCCGCAGGAGGAGCGGCCGCGTCTGGCCGAGCAGGCGGCGCAGTTCGGCGAGGAGGATCTGACGCGTTTTTTCAATATCCTAATGGCGACCGATGACGAGCTGCGGCGAAAGCCCGATCCGCGGCTGCATTTGGAGTTGGGGCTCTTAAAGCTGATCAACGCGCAGCGGCTGGCACCCCTGGAGGAGATTGTCGGCCAATTGCGCGGCGGCGGTACGGGCGAAGGAACGCGCATTGCGCGAGTTCCGAGCGTCCCCGCCAAAGGCGCAACGGCTGCACCGGCCACGTCCGGCGCAACGGGTTCGTCGCCTTTTTCCGCGCCAGGCTCTTCGGCGGCAGCCACTGCGGTCCGCATGGCGCCAGAGCCGAGCGCATCGGCTGGTCCCAGGCTGTCGACATCGATGCAGGCAGTTTCAGCGGCGCCAGCGGCAGCAAGAGGTGCCACCGCTTTGAGCATCGCGATCGATGTAGGGCTTGCGCCTCGGGCGATTCCCGCCGCAATTTCAGAGGTGCCAGTGGTTGTTGCAGAAGAACCGCTTGTGGCCGCAAAAGTCGCGACCCCAATTCCAACCGCAATACCGCGGGTCGTCGCGCGCGCTGCGGAAGATCCCGGCACGGGATTGGGCGCGACGCAAGTGGATGCCATCAAGGCGGCGCTGCAGGGGCAAAGGTTTTTGTGGTCGATGGTGGAGCACGCCACGCGCTGGGAAATCGAAGACGCGGAGCTGCGGCTTTTTTTTCCGACCGAGAGCCGGGCACTCGCGGAAATGTTACAGGCTCGAGACCCGATGGAACGTTTGCGCACAGTTTTAAATCAAGTGGTGGGCCAGCCCCTGCGCGTGTGTGTTAAACTGGATGCCAATGCAAAAGCAATCGGGACGGAAAAAAGTTCGGAGTTGCGTTCCCGATTCGAGGAAGATCCGATCGTTAGGACGATGCTTGAGAAATTTGGCGGACAAATTTCGAACGTAAAACGTCCAGGCGAGGAATAAAACATGGAAGTCAAAGCGCTGCAACAGATGCTATCGCAGTTCCGGCAAGTGCAGGAAAAGCTGGAAAAGCAGATCGGCGAAATTGCGGTGGAAGCGTCGGCCGGCGGCGGAATGGTTTCGGTCAAGATGAACGGGCAGAAGCAGCTGATCAGCGTCCATATCGAACCGGACGTGTTCAAAAGCAAAGATCAGGAAATGCTGCAGGAACTCGTGCTGGCGGCGGTAAATGAAGCCACGCGGCGCGTGGACGAAGAGCTTTCCAGACAAGTGAAGGATCTCACCGGCGGCTTTCCAGGACTGATGGGAAAGATTCCCGGATTGTTTTAAGCGGCTTACGCAACCCGCGAGCAGCCACCAGAACTTCTTCGCAGACCGAGAAATTTCGTAATTCGTTCCACTTCCCTTATCATTGTGAGCCCGGATGAACCGCTCGCGGGTATCGCGAGCAGGAGTGAGACCACATGGCTGATTTTGCGCCGTCGGTAACGCGATTGATCGATGAATTGAAGCGCCTGCCCGGGATCGGCCAGAAGACGGCGCAGCGGCTCGCGTTCTATTTGCTGCGCGTGGATCGGGAGCAGGCCCTCGCGCTCTCCGACGCGATTCGCGAAGCGAAGGACAAAGTGCGGGAGTGCTCGATCTGCAACAATATTACGGATACCGATCCGTGCCATTTCTGCGCGAGCGCGACGAGGAATCGTACCGAGATCTGCGTCGTCGAGGAGGCCACCAATATTCAGGCGGTCGAGAAGACACGCGGGTTCAGCGGGTTGTATCACGTGCTGGGTGGCGCGCTGTCACCGCTGCAAGGCGTCGGTCCGGATCAGCTGAAGATCAAGAGCCTGATCGAGCGGCTGAAGGGCGGGACGGTAGAGGAGATCATCGTGGCGACAAGTCCGACCACGGAGGGTGAGGCGACGGCGGTGTATTTGTCAAAGCTGATCAAACCGCTCGGTGTGCGCGTGACGCGGATCGCCATGGGGATTCCGGTGGGATCAGACCTGGAGTATGCCGACGAAGTGACCATGGCGAAGGCCATGGAAGGGCGACGGGATTTATAGAAGCAGTGACTGTGGCAAGGGTTTGGATCGCGCGCAGCGGTGGCAATTTCTGCAAATGCAGTCGGCATCCTGACCGTCCATATCGATCACGACTCACTAGCCTCTTGCCACTTGCTGTGTTAGATTCTCGCCGATTTATGAAGCCCAAGGAGGATATTCCGTGAGACAGAGGATCGTGGCATTGGCGCTGGGGTTTGCGTTGCTGGCAGTGGCGCAGACGGCTTCGGCACAGTTTGTGGAGAAGAAAACGGTTGGCTTGGCGCTCGCTAAGAAGATGGCCGCGGCGGCAGAAGCGGAGGCGACCAAGAATAGCTGGAATATGGTGATCACCGTACTCGATGACGGCGGGAACATCGTGTACATCGGACGCATGGATGGGGCCCAGCTGGGGAGCATCGATGTGTCGCAGGGCAAGGCACACACGGCGCTGAATTTCCGGCGCCCCAGCAAAGCGTTTCAGGATCTGGTCGATCAGAACCAGGCGCATCTGATCACCTTACCGCATGTGGTGGCCGTGCAAGGCGGGCTGCCGATCACCTTGGAAGGGAAAGTCATCGGTGCCATTGGCGTGAGCGGCGGCACCAGCGCCCAGGACGAGCAGTGCGCGCAGGCCGGAATCAACGCGATTACCGAGAAGTAGATTTCCTGCGCAAGGCCGTCAGGGCAGCCAGCTTTGATCTGTCGGAAACAGGGTCCGCTAACGGCGCGATCGCTTTCTGCCCATCAAAGCAGCGAAGCGACCGACCAGCCTGCGCGGATTTTTTCCCAGGCGTCCGGCCAATCATTCCCGGGCGGACTTGACTGCGTTTTTCGCGTCAGCAGTTCTGTCGGCTTCATCCTTGGTGACGCCGACCTTGTTGTTCTTGTCATGCAAATCCAAGCCCAACGCGGGGTGGTCTTTGGTGCCACCGATTTTGATGGGCACGACGGCGCCCTGGCCGTTTTTGCCCTTGAAAAAGGGATCGACGGCCTTGAGGAAAATTGACTTGGGCCCGGTGACCATCTGGGAAAGCTTGGCTTGCGTGACAAGCTTGCCGCGGAAATTCAGCTGCCCGGAATCGACGCTGTAGTTCCCTAGCAAATTGATGTCGGCGCCGGGAACGGAAAAACTGAGGCGTGAAAAAGTGATGTCTCCAGCGCCCATCTTGAAAGTGCCCTGCAATTCAGAGACGGCGGTGAGGTCCATGTCCTTCGGTTTGCCCTGGCCGCGGCGGCTTAAGGAATCGATCTTCCCCTGCACGGTGTCACTTGTGAATTCGGCTTGCGCCACGCCGAATCGCCCGTCGATCTTGAGCCGCTCGATCAAATCGGCGTTCCCTTCGGGGATGAGAATTCTGGCCTTCAGCGTGGCGGTCCCGGTCATGACGGGGGGATTCGACTTCACGGCAAGCAGCAGCAAGTCCTCGATGCGGGCGGAATTGGAAACCGTGTCCATCACGATGGTGCGGCCTTTTACTGTCTTGAATTCGTCGACGACTTCGCCTTTGGTAACCAGGGTAGTGTGCGCGAATTTCGCGGTGACCACGGTGAGATAGGTGTTGCCGTTGGTGCCATCAACGATGGCTTTGAAGTCCGTGTGGAGGGCCACGGGGTGGTCGCTGGTGCGCAGGGCGAAATCGGGGATGTCGGTCTTTCCTTCGACGTTGAGGTAATCGAGCGGGCCCGCGAAGTTTCCTTCCGAAGACAGGATTCCTTTGAGACCTTTCAAAGTGGCCATATCGGCATTGTCAAACCTGTAGTTGGCCCTGACCGGTGACTGGCTTGGGTCGTCAGCCTGCCAGGGACCAAACTGTCCGTCACAGTGAATCTCACCCTTGGGAACTGGATTTGTAAGCAAGGCATGAAAAACGGCCGGATTGTTAAAATCGAAATTATCCATTTCGAGGCGGTGGATTTCGAACTGTTTGGGCGGCTTGGTATCGCTGCGGAGGATGGTGATGGTGGCAGCGTCGGCAGTGATGCGGCCGACGGTGACCGGGAACTTCTTTGAGAGATCCAGGTCGGTGCCGTGAATCAGCGGCTTACCGCCAGGCTGCCGCGGAGGGGTGTTGATACGCAGTCGGTTAAGCGTCACATGAGAGACGACTGGACGCGGGCTGAAGAGGCTGGCGAAATTGGCGTCTATAACAACGCTCTCGGTTTCGAGGAGCGGAGCAATGTCGGTGCGGCCCTGGTGGCGCAGGGTGAGATCGTCGATGACAATATGGATCCGCGGATAGAGGGATGCATGAAAATCGCTGAATTGCACGGTGCTTTCGAATCGCTCGCGGAGGTAATCCTCGGTGCGCGCGCGGGCGATGCGGCTGAGCGTGGGCGCGACGGCGTACCAAGCAACGATTAGACCCATCGACAAAACGATGAGAATCGAGATGACCCAAACACGGACCTCTGAGTAGCGTATTTTCATGGTTGCGGGAGAGCCCGAAGTCGCTCGGCAGCGGCGAGGGGTGCGAGCCTCAGTATAGCACTACGGCGCTGGGATCTAGCCTTTCACCACAGCGCGGAGCTTGGGCGAGGCGCTGACGGCGGCCTTCAGCTCCGGATCGCCGCTGATGATTTCGAGCAGCTTGCGCGTGACGTGATCGTCGATTTCGGCCTCTTTGCGGAGCTCGACCGGATAGCGCACGAGGAGTTCCAGGCCGGCGTCGCCGAATTGCAACCTCGATTCGGGAGCCGGGGATTTTATCTGAAACTCGGCCCGGCCGTCGACGTAGCTGCTCTGGCGCTCGATCTCCTCGCGGTAGCTCTCGTATACCGAATTTACGGCGGCGCTGACTTTTTCCTGCACGGATTTGTGATTGCCTCCCGGTGTGAGCGCGAGCAAGACTTCATGCCAAGTGTAGTCCGTGCCGGGAAGCTGCTTGAAGAGCGGGGTGGCCGCTTGAAAAAGCACGGAGTTCGAAAAAACCACGATGCGGCCGGTGGGATACAAATCGACCGAGGGCCCCGCCAATTCCATCAGATAAAGGCGCACCAGGCCAATATCGATGACATCACCCGTTACCCCGGAAATGCTGATGCGATCGCCGACGCGAATACCGTAGCGGCCGATCACGAAGAAATAAGCGGCCACGGATAAAAGTACGGTCTGCAAACCAACGGCGATGCCCGCGGTCACAAATCCTGCGAAGGTCGCAAGCGAACTGAACTCGGTGACGAATCCTAATATGATCACGATGCCCAATAGAAAACCGATCACGAAGCGCCGGAGAAGCAAGAACTGCCTGCGGCGGCGGGCTTCGCGGATGTAGCGGAATGTCAGTCTGCGCCATACTTCGGACAGCAGCAGGACCAGCCCCAGCGCGAATGCGATTCCCGTGACGCGTGTGAGCAGCGCCTGCAAAGTGATTCGCGATTCCCGCGAAATCGACCGGCGCCACTCCTGAAAATTCGAGCGGCTCTGATCGAGCACCGACATTTCCTGGGCCAGCGGCACCATGGCATCGGAATACGACTTGAATTTCGAAGTGAGTTCCCGATACTGCTTCTGAACATCCCCAGCCGAGGCCCGCGAAGACGCCGGGGCTGAATTCTGTGACGGAACGCCTTGTCCGGGCGGAGCTTGGCCCTGGTTCTCACTAACGATCGCATTTCCGGCGCGAATCGTTGCCACGAGGTTATCGCGCAAAGGTTTGCGCACGGCATCGGCCGCATCGCGGACACCGGCACTCTCAGCTATGAGTTTGTCGATCGTGTGCATGTCGGTGAATTCGCCGTAGAGAGCCATCGTTTGACCGACCAGTCCAGCCGAATTCGCGTTGGCCGGCTGTGCGGAGGGAGTCCTAGCGGCCGTAGCGTTCGCTTTCGGATTCGTCAGCACTTCGGGCACCGATCGCGCGAGGGTATTGACGGTTCCGGCAAGGCCTTCGCTGGTAGCTTCACTTGTCTCGGTAAAGGTCGCCATTTTCTGCACGGCGTCCTGCATGGATTTGTACAGGTCAATCTGCCCCTGTAAGGCGTCTCGTTTGGCAATCAGATTCTGCCGGGCGGCTGCCGGCGCGGTCTCAATCTGTTTGTTGAGCTCCTCGAGTTGCGATTGCCAATCGGAAATTTGGGCGGCCACACGTGCTTGCACTCGAGCATAATTGGGCTGCCCGGAACCGGTCGAGGTTGGCGCGCTATCGTCACTCGGGGCGCCCTTCTCGTCAGCGGCCAGGATCTCGGCTTCCTCGCGGGCGGACTGAAATGCGAGCCGCAGAGCCTGGGCGGCGAAATTTTGGGCGTTGTCCTGGTAGATTACGTCGCTCGGCTCGCCGGGCGTTTGCACCTTGGTCGTTGAATCGCGATACCAGCTGATGACCACATTCAGGTGATTCACCACCGCGGTCCGATCCAGGCGCGCGGGCGCTTGAGACGCGCCTTGCTGCTGCCCTTGGGCCCCAAGCGCGCTCCAACAAAGGCTGAGCGTGAGCACGGTGAAAAATCCCCCCGACAGCGTGCGGCGAAAGTTCCGGGATTGTCCGCTGATCTTCATCTTGCCAGTATATTCAAAAAGAAGGGCCTCGACGGTGCGCCGTGTTTGTTTTTTTGGAGTTGGCTAGGGCTGCTTGCAGGAAAACCGTCGTTTAGCTCAAGATGAATTGAAATGTTCACAGATACTCCCCCCCGCCAAGCTGCCCTGCTGAGCGAATATCTGGCAAGCGACCAACGCATCGATCTTGGTGTGCCGCAGGACGAGCGGCTGCGCACACGCGCGAAGACGATTGAAGCCGTAATGGAGACGGGAAAACCCGCCGCCGTGCTGTTTGCGTGCCGCGAATTTCTGGCGGTGGCCTCGGACTTCTACAAGGTCCCGAGGCCGGAGCTGCGCGTGCTCGCCGCCCGGCCGTTGCGCGTGCGCGAAGGCGGTGGGTCGATGGAGCTCTTCGGTGATTACCATCCCAGCACGACGCTGATCCGAATTTGGATGCGCACGGCGATCCGCAAACAGGTCACGTCGTTTGGCACCTTTCTCAGCACGCTTTGTCACGAGTTCTGCCATCATCTCGATTGCCGGAAGTTTGCCTATCGCGGGTCGCCGCATACGCGCGGTTTCTATCAGCGGTCGGCGGAACTCTATCATCACGCCCGCGGGACTCCGGTCAAAAGGCTGGTGTGGGTCAAAATGCCGCGCGGGCGGTGGCGGATCGATTGGCGGCGAATGCGACACGATGCGGCCGCCAAACCTCTGCTGACGCCGGGTTCGGCCGGCTCTGCCTTTCTGTAGGGGCATGCCTCTGGATCATTCCTGATTGCGTTTCGGCCGCCGGGCGACGACTTCAGCCGACAGGCGCTGGTGCGCGGGATCATGTGGCACCCCTTCATAGCTATGCACGATTTCCCAACCGCTAAAATGACTTCGTAATTCTCCCGGGCGCAACTGATGTTCAGTGGGTTCGTCGCCCGGCGCCAGGATGTGCACGATCACCAGGACCACGCCCCCCGGCAAGACTCCCTGCTTGGCTGAGTCGAGCAGCGAGATCTGCAAGTAGAAGCACATCGCAATCAAATCCCATGACTCCGGCTCGACTCGATATTCGCCTTTTTCTAGATCGGCTACTTGCGTTTCGAGCCTTACTCCTCGCTCCGTGGCATGCTTGCGGAGAATCTCCATTGCCGCGCGTGAGCCATCTACGGCTGTGACTTGCCAGCCATGTTCGGCAAGCCAGATCGAATTGCGGCCTGTGCCGCAGGCCAGGTCGAGGGCTTTTCCTGCCTTGAGCTTTGCGGCTGTTTGAGCCAGCAAGGGGTTCGGCGCGGGTTCTAAATCTTCTTTTGCGCGATCTCCGGCGCGATAGCGTTCGTCCCACTGGCTGATTTTCATTTGTAAATTGTTGACTGCTCGGCTGGAAAGCGCAACAGATCTTCGCGCTTCGCGGATATGGTAGGCTTCGACCGAGTGGTTTCGACAAAGGGAGGCATTCATGCGTATTGCGGCCTGCGCCATGGTATTCGCGTCATGTACGTTGTTTGCTGCGAGAGCACCAGCCCAGAATGCCACGGCCAAGCAGCATCACGACGATACCAAGGATTTGCTGCTTCCGCCGTCCGCGGATCTGGTTCGCGCCTGGGATGAGATTGGCGGGAAGCTCGTCGAGATGGCGCAGGATTTTCCCGAGGACAAATACGATTTTAAAGTGCAGAAAGATCAGCGCACGTTTGGGGAGACGATCCTGCACGTGGCGGGGGATAACTTGCTGGCCATCAGCGCGATTAAGGGCTCCCCGGTGGGGCCAGACCTCCGTAATCAGCCGCCCGCGCGGCCAGCCTTTAAGACCAAAGCCGATGTTGTAGGGCTGATCACCCTGGCGGTTTCGGAGGGAGCGGCGGTGATCAAGGCTCAAGGAGATGGCGGGTTGGAAAAACCGGTTCTCTCGCCTTTCAGCGCCGACCCGATTCGCGTTTCGACGCTTTGGTGGAGCGTCATTGAGGATGACGGTGAGCACTACGGGCAGCTCGTCGTGTACTACCGCGCGAACCATCTGGTGCCACCCAGGTCACGCTGAAGATCGAGTACCGGACCGCTGGTACTGGCTGCAAAAAATGTCGCAAGGGTAAGACGCGGACCCCGAGTGCTTTCGGGAGGGCCTTATAAAACGCGGCGCTGAAATTTAGGTCCCTGAAGACGGTTCGCCGGCCGGCCCCTGCCAGCTTCTAATTCATGTTGTGGTGCAGGCGCTCGTCGAACGGGCTGCCTAGCATGGGCTGCAATTTCTCGCGGAAACTCTTGGTATGCTCGGCGGCTTCGTGCACCTCGAAGGCCTTTGCGCTTTCCCATACTTCGATTAGCGTGAAATGGTTGGAGCGACCGTTGTCCTGTAGCAGCTCGAAACGGACGACGCCCGCGTCGTGGCGGCTGTCGGCGGCGAATTGCTGAAGCAGTTTCGTGCCATCGTCCTTGAAGTTGGGCGTCAGATCGACATGCGTTACGACAAAGAGCTTGTCGGCTGAGCCCTGCCCGTGAGAGGGTGCTGCCAAGGGCCAGAGAATCAGCAGGCTAACCGCCAACATTCGCAAAATGCGATGCGTCGCGTTCATTGCAAACTCCTTCGGGCGCGCGGGTCTCGGCCCGCGCGGCGTGCGGCAGGGCGCGCACGCATCATAGAATGACGCGAGTTTCGGCGCTAGTGCCCGTTTGAGGGGCGACGAGCATCCCAGGAGTCTGCAGTCCTGGCTTCACGTTGAGGACAGAGTTTCCCTACTTCTTAGAGCAGAACCCCTTCCTCACAAATCCGTCTCTTCTTTGCGAAACAGTGCCAGGACGGTATTTAAGAAGGCCACGTGGGTAAAGGCTTGTGGGAAATTGCCGAGGAGACGATTTGCGCCCGGATCATATTCCTCGGACAGCAAGCCAAGCTCATTGGGTATCGTCAGCAGGCGCTTGAATAGCTTCACCGCGGCATCGCGTCTTCCTGACAAAACGTACACATCCGCTAGCCAGAAACTGCACGGCAGAAACATACCTTCGCCGGGAGGCAGGCCGTCGTCGGCCCGGTCGGTGTGGTAACGCATCACAAACCCGTCGCGCAACAGGCCGTTCTCAATGGCGCGAATGGTTCCCTGCACACGGTAGTCGGAAGGCGGGAGGAAGCCAACCTTCGGTATAAACAGCAGGCTGGCGTCCAGGATGTCCGAGCCGTAGAACTGGACGAAACTGCCGATCACGGGATTGAATCCGTCGCGACATACCTCTTCGTGAATTTCCTGGCGGACGGCGCGCCAGCGGTCCAGTGGCCCCTGCAGCCCGAACTGCTCGCAGCTTTTGATGGCGCTATCGAAGGCCGACCAGGCCATTACCTTGGAATGCGTGAATTGCTGGCGCGATCCGCGGACTTCCCAGATGCCTTCGTCGGGTTCGCGCCAGATTTTTTCAAGGTGCTCAAGCAATGTCCATTCGAGCTCGATTCCGTGCTCGTGTTCGGAGATCTGGCCTCTCCGCGCCTGGTGCATCACGCCGCTGATTTCGCCGTAGACATCGAGTTGTAGCTGCTCGACCGCCGCGTTGCCGACGCGCACGGGCTTTGACCCCTCGTATCCTGGAAGCCAATCCAGTTCCCATTCCTTGAGACAGCGCTCCCCGGCCAAGCCGTACATGATTTGCACTTTGTCTGGGCTTCCGGCAGCGGCGCGGACAAGCCAGTCGCGCCAGTCCTCGGCTTCCTCGTGAAAACCGGTGTCCTTTAATACTTGCAAAGTAAGCGTCGCGTCTCGCAGCCAGCAGTAGCGGTAATCCCAGTTTCGCGGGCCGCCAATTTTTTCGGGCAGCGAGGTGGTGGGAGCGGCGGTGATTCCACCGGTTGGCCAATACGTCAGCGCCTTGAGCGTGATCAAGGAACGCCTCACCAAATCTTCGTAAGGTCCGCTGTAGGTGCAGGCGCTGATCCATTTTTTCCAGAATTCCTCAGTCGACGCCAGGTCTGCTTGCGGATCGATCTTCTCAGGGACCGGCAAATGGGAGGCACCATAGCTCAGCACGAAGGGGACTGTTTCGCCGGCCTGGATGGTGAACTCGGAAACAGTTTTGGTGTCCTCGCCACGGAATGGTGCTGGGGTGCGCAGCACCACCATGTTCGGCCCGGCCACGGCGCGCAAAGTTCCCTCTTCCAGGCGGATGACCCACGGAACCAACTGCCCATAGTCGAAGCGGAGAACCAATTCCATGGACATTCCCACTGTCTCCGCGATCTCCGCGGACCAGGCGAACCAGATGAGGATGCTTTTCGCGCAGCGGCATGAAATCGATCACTGTGACGCTTCCCTGCTGGTTGTGAAATTCGGTTTCCAGCACCAGAGTATCCGGCCGATAGCGGCGCACAACCCGGACCTGAGGGGAGGTCGGGGCCAGCTTCCATCGTCCATTTTCGGGGGTGCCAAGCAGTGCCGCAAAGCAGGCGCCCGAGTCAAAACGGGGCAGGCACAGCCAGTCGATCGAGCCGTCGTTGGCGACGAGCGCGGCTGTCTCGCAATCACCAATCATTGCGTAATCCTCAATGCGCTGCGCCACCGCATCCTCCCCGCTGCAACCTTGCTAACCTTTGAGCTTCGTCGGTCCCGGTTACCTCAGTGAGTGAAGGCGATATTGAGCCCCGTCGACAAAATCACGTCGTTGGACTTGGTTCCCGCAATCGGAGGATTCGTCACATAGCGGTCGCTAATCGAGGTTTGCCAGCCGAGCCATTTGCTGATCTTCGTCACGGCGGCCGCATCCAGTGAAAAGCGGTACTGGGAGAAGTCACTCAGATCGGGGTAGAAAATAAATCGCTCGGTGAAAACGGTGGTTCCACGCAGCTTGTGCATATAGTTCTCGCCGAAGGTGAGACCGGGAAGGTTCCGGCTCACGGTGGGGACTGCTGCGCCGTCGCTGTAATTTTCACGCGTGTAATTGACGCCGGCGTCCAAGTCGAGAGTTGTGCTCGGCTTATTGATGGCGTGCCATCCAAGACCGCCCGAATATATCTGCCGCAGGGTCAAATCCTGCAGGGCGTCATGCGTGAAATCTCCGCTCCCAAAAGCGAACAGGCTCTTAGTGATATTCCTGTCGTATTGCACTCCAGCGAGCACCTCGTCGGCGGTTACGCCCCCAGCGCCAGCGGCGACCGACGCTCCGTTTGTCGAATAAATCGACGAAGAATACAGCTTAATTTCGTCGGAAAGGGTCTTGCGGTCGGCGGTAAATCCGGTGTCCAGGTTGGTGGTATCGCTGTTGCCGCGCGCGAGTGCAAATCCGATGTTGATGCCGCCATTCCAGTTACCGAGGAGACCTGGATGCAGGCTTTTCTCATAGGCCTGCTCCTCGTCACCGGAACGAATCACCGTGATTTGCGCCAGAGGCACGCGAACCTCGCCTTCACTGGCGGTGTGCACGATCATGTCCGAACCTTCGACGGTTACATTTCCATTCACCGTTTTCTTGTCGGGGGTCAGGACATAGAGCGGCTTCTCCGAAGTCAATTCTCTTAGCGCGGACCATTGAATCTTGATTTCTCCGGCGTAGTCGGTCTTGAGGGTGACTTGCTTGCCATCGGAGTTCGTAATCGTTCCGGTGAAATGGTCACCGTTTTTCAGAGTCAGCGTGTCCGCAAGGGCTTCTGATGCGGCTAGCAGGAAAGCAACAGCGAGTAAGAGAATCGAAACGAACCTCATCGTCTCCCCCGAAAAGGAATTGGGAACAGAATCTGGCGGGCGTTGGAAGTCTAGCAAGATTCAAACCCTCCTCAAATGGACTTTCCTGTTTCTCAACGAAATTCCCGATTGCAGGTTCAAGCACCGGCTTGCAATTTTTTGCCGCAACCCTCGATTTTTTCGCGCCTGGCAAGGTAGGATACTTGCGATGATTCGACGGATATTCCCGTCCCTCGGGACGTTACTTTTATTTTGCCTGGCCGGGGGAGGCTCGGCGATGGCCTGCGCTTGCTCAAAAGCTCCTCCGGGCTCCTGCCAAGGACTGCAACAAGGAGACGTGGTTTTTCTCGGCACGGTTACCGCTGTCGAGAAGCTGGAAAGCGCGCCGGCGAGTGCCCCCGACGCGGCGGTGGAAAATGCAGCCGGCAATGCTGGGGATGCGAATTCGCCGAACGGAACCGCGAGTCCGCCCACGCCCGCTACGGCCATTACCCGCTATCATTTCCTGATCGATGAAAGATTCGCCGGGCCGGACACCGCCGAGATTGACGTTTTCTCCGGCGGAGACGACGGTGACTGCGGCTATCGGTTCCAACAGGGCGAGCAGTACGTCGTTTTTACGCAGCAGGAAGTGGATGGCAAGCTTTTTGCGACGATCTGCAACGGAACGCGGCCCGCAGGCGAGGGCCTCGCGCTGATTCCTCAGTTGCGCGCCATGCGCAATGGGCATCGCGTGGCCTCGGTATTCGGCGTGCTGCGGCGGTCCGATCCGCCATTTCTCGCGCCGCCCGACGACCCTGACGACCCACTGCCGAAAATCGCGCTGCGGCTACGGTCGCGCGACGATCGCTTCTCGACCAGCACTGGGCCAAACGGCGTGTATACCTTCTATGACGTGCACGCCGGCGAGTATAGCTTCACTGCGAACCTTCCCGTCCGCATGGAACTGACCCAGAAAACACTGACCGGCGGCTTGCCGCCATTCAAAATCCCGAATGGGGCCTGCTATGAATATAACGTCGATGCCCTCCCCACCGGACATATTCGCGGCAGTGTGCTGGGGCCTGACGGCAAGCCACTCCGGCTTGCCTCCGTGGAGCTTTATCGGGCAGGACAGTACGGAGATTCCCGGCCGGGGCTGTGGGGATTTCAGGGATACAAAGGGTACTTTGATTTCGACCACGTCGGACCCGGTGAATATCTGGCGGTTTACAATCGCGCGAACCGCAAGGACCCCAACTCCCCCTTCCCGCGCGCGTTCTATCCGGGAACCCCACGCCTGGACAACGCCCAGTCCATCCAGTTGAAAGATGGCCAGTCGATAAAGATCAGCCTGAAGGTGAGCGATGAATATCCGATTCGTGCCGTAAAGGTGCACGTAAAATGGGAGCACGGCAAACCGCCCGGCAACTTGACGGTCATGGCCAAGTCCGACGACGGCACGGCGAACCCCGCCGCTGCCAAACTCGAGGAGGGGCTGTTTGAATTCCCGCTGCTAGAAACGGCGCATTACACAATATCCGCGTGGGAGGATCTCGATCCGCAGCATGCTGCCGGTGGCCGGGGGGCCGCTTGCACCATACCGGCGCGGATTGATGCCGCGCCGGTAGCAGTCGATGGATCCGACACCGACGCGAAGGACGTGACTTTGACTTTTCCCGCCATCGAATGCGCGAAGCAAGAAACGCCTGCCAGTTCGCAAGCCAACTAGTCTCGCATCCAGCTTCCCGTGCCTTGGCTCACATTCGAGCCCGCGGCAGGTTTTGCGTCTCTTGAAAAAGCCGCGTCCCTGCTCGAGGGGCGCGGCTTTTTCTCTGTCTGGATTTTATCGGAATCCGCGGAAACGGCCGTAGTACCTGGGTCCGAAACCAAAACCAAGAACAACCGGGCCCGGATAGAATCCCCAGCCTGGATAGAAGTACGGATCATAGGCGTAGGGATAACCGTAACCCCAATAACCCGGCGGCGGCGGGTAGGAGCCATCTCGCAGCGAGCGCCGCTGGCCATCGGAGGCCATCGTCCCGTTGTAATCGGCCGGTGACACGGGATGGAAAGCGATCTGGCTCTTCGCGGTCGATATGGCAACCGGCGAATCCAGCCGGAACGTCAGCAGGGTCTCAGGAGGAATGACGGTGGGCCTGCCGTGGGTGCTGACGATCCCAAGGCCGGCGATCGCTCCGATTCCCGCGCCTATCGCTGCGCCGGGACCGCCATCGGCGACTGCGCCGATGATCGCGCCGGTTCCGGTTGTGGCGCCCACGGTGCCTACTTGCTGGCCGCGATCAGGAGTGGTTGCCGTCTGGGAAAGCTGGGTTTGAATAGGCAGAAGCTGGCCATCGACGAATGTCAGTTCGCTCAGCTGCACTCCTAGCTGCGAGGTGTTATGGTTTGAGCTCTTCGCCTTTTGCACTACGGTTACTCGCCCGAGGACCGCTTGGCCGCGACGGGCCACGACCCATCCGTCAACGATGAGCGGTTGCACCAAAGCGGCGTTGAAACCATCGCCGGGCAGGTTACGGTCGGTTGACAGCCATTGGCTGGTGCGAACCTGGATCACGGTTCCCGCTGGAAGGGTAAGTGTGGACGGGACCTCCGGAGTGGAAGGTACCGCGTTTGGAGCTGGCGGGTTATCTTGCGGCTGCGGCGATTGATTGTTGGGATACGGTTCAGGCTGAGCGCCCGCCGCGACGCTGTTGTCTGGTTGCGGGGGCGCCGTGGATTGCTGGCCGTTCCCTGCCGGATAACCTGGAAGATCCTCTCGTTGCTGCTGCGCAACCGCCGGTAAAGCCGCAAGGCACAAAGCCAAAACCACACTGCCGACTGCTCCAGTGCCACGCAGATGAGGTTTGATATCGAATGTGTTTTTCATCATGATTGCTCCCGCGCCGAGAGGCTGCGATGCGCGCCGCACGGCAAGGCTATCTATAAGATGAGAACCCAAAGCTGCGCTTGCCATTCACGTAACAAGATCAGCTAACACTAGATAATGATGAGGAGAGCGCGGGCGCGAGTTGTCTCGCTTCTAACACTTTGCACCCTGGTTTGCCCTTTCGCCTTGTTTTCGCGTCATATTTCTATCCTCAGCGCCGCACCGTTCTCTCTATTGATTGTTTCGGTACCGTGGTAATCCGTACTCCGTAGCAATCGAATTTCGCGCAACTCTATGAGCGGTGTCGTGTTCATCTCAAAGACGACGCCGAGTTCGCTGCGTCCTAGAAGCAAAGCCCGGCGTCGCTATAAATCGCAAAACTCAACTTTTCATAGGGGACCGGTGTGTCTCCGCAGGAGAAGACTATGCGTTCGAAGCTACTACGACTGATCTCGGGTGTGGCCATCTTCGCGGCTCCTTTTCTGCTCATAGGATGCGGGGGGTCCGGCTCCAGTTCCAGCACTTCCGGTTCCGGCACGCAAACACCTGCCGTGCAAACCGGCACCGTCAGCATGATGGTGAGCGACTCCTCGACCGAAGACTGGGCCACGATTGGCGTCAAGATAGTTTCCATTTCCCTGATTCCCCAGGGCGGCGGAACGCCGCTAAACGTCTACACGGCGCCCAGCCAGGCTCCGGTGATCAACCTGGCGCAGTTGGACCAGCTTAGCGAAATCCTGGGGAACCTCACGGTGTCAGCTGGAACCTATACGGGAGCGACTTTGACGATTTCAGGTAATGCTGGCGACGTATTGTTGACGGCCTCCGCCGATCCTGAGGCCGGATTTGCGGGCACGCCCGGCGCGACGATCCCTTCCAATCAGATTAACATTCAGGGCACGACCGGAAGCGCGGGAAATCTGACGGTTCCTGTAACTGTGAACTTCGTCTCACCCTTGGTGGTGACTGCGAACCAGAGCAACGCGCTTGACCTCGAGTTTGACCTCGCGCACCCGGCATTCATCGTGGCGCATGTTCCGGTGACGACCGGCACGACCATGTGGGCGGTCGATTTCAACGGACCCGTGCGGCACCATCCGATTGCCGATCTCACGCGGCTGGTGCTTCGTCACAGCTACGGCAGCGTGACCGCGGTTTCTTCCGACAATAGTTCGATCACCATCAGTCGCGAGTTCCCTGTCGAACCCCCGTCCAATCCCGAAGCAGCGATCGCTTCCTCTCAGAGCCTCCAGATACTCGCGGATTCGACCAACGGAACGATCTTCTACGATCTCGACGCCAACACCAACACCGTCATTCACAACTTTGCGCCGGAAGCATCGACGATCGTGGGGAAAAACGTCCGCATCGCAGCACGCTACCAGGCGAACGGCACATTGGTCGCCGTACGCATCTGGTCCAGCAGCACATTTAACAACGTATGGGTCAGTCCCGAGGGCCACGTGCTGCACGTGAACACGAGCACAGACGTGATCACGGTGCAGAACGAGCTCGGCGCAGGTGTGCCGCTGACCGTGAACTCGAGCACGCAGTTCTTCTTCCGCGAGCCGTGGAACGCAATCGCCGACGCTACTCCTATCGCCACCGGCACGGGATTCCTCACCTCACATAATTTCGTTCGCGGCTTTAAGGTGCATGCCAGCGTGGTCAATCCGCTGGCGGTCCCTCTCGTGGCAGAGTCCATCGACATCGAAACTGCCCGGTTTGACGGAAACATTTCCAATCCCACGAATGCTGGGTTCACCTACACACGCAATTTCAGAACGGCGACCGACGACTATTCGCTCACCCTCGACTATATTTCGAGCAGCACCGCGAACGGCAAGGATGCCAACGGGAACTCCGTCAGCGGATTCAAGTGGTGGAACTTCACCTTCCCGACTGTCCTGGATGACGGCTCGAACGCGATTCCCGACTTCATCTCGGCTACCGGCGGAGCCGTCAATTTCGGCGGAAGCGCGGGGACGCTCGCTGCCTGGGGTGTAAGCTATGCCATCTGGAACGATCCGGCCAATCCGAATGGCTGGGCGATTCCCTGGACCGTTCTGATGCCCGAATCGGCTCCGCTCGGCGCCGTGGCGGCTGGTTATTCAAATGGCAGCTTCACGATGTCGGTTGCGGGCGGAGTAAATGCCGTTACCAGCACGCTCAACACCACGTCGGGTTCGGCCACACTGGTCTACCAGATCGACAGGACCAATAACATTGTTACCATCACCTCGGTGGATATTACGACTACGGCGGGACAAAACACCTTGGCGAGCCATCTGCTAACGGCAACGCCGGTAAAGGTGTTCGGTGTACCGCAAGCCAACGGAACGATCAAGGCGTATGTGGTGTTTTATTATACCGGAGCGAAATCGAGCGACTAGCTGCAGGCCGCATTCGGCGATTTCGTGCGAGAGGAAAAAGGGGCGCTCGTCGCGCCCCTTTTCCGTTTCAGGCAACAAGGCTACTCGTCCTCCGGTCCTTGATTGGCCATCCGCTGGGCGATGGCAAAAAGGAGTTTCTGTTTCCGGGGATTCATCCGCGAAAGCGCCTTTGCAAACTGCTTGAGTTCCCTGCGCTCCTCGCCGCGTTCACCCCAATGCGCTCCATTGCCGTTCGTTGCGGGCAGGGTTAAACCCTTTACGGCTTGGCCGTCAGTAAAGAAACGGTAGAGCGGCACTTCCAGAGCTCGAGCGTATTTTTCAAGTGTATCGACCGAAGGAACGGTGTAGCCGTTCTCCACGCGCGAAGTGTAGCAGCGCAATAGGCCGGTTTTCTTTTCCACATCTCCCTGCGACAGGTTTTTATCTTCGCGCAACTTTTTTAACTTTCGTCCTATCTCCATCTCGAATCTCCTTGGTTTTTAATAGCTGTGGACTGTTCTTGGCGCTCGCCTGGAGCAGCTTGTCTCTCCCTCACGTTCGTCCGCCAGATCTCCCCAAACACCTCATGGCCTTGCCGGCGGCGGAATCGTAGAAATAAAACTCCGTCTCTGTCGCACTCTGGCAGAGCCTTCCCTGGCCTGCTCGGTTCCCCGGACTGGTCCCGCCGGCATGGTTTCCGCCAGACGACATTCTGACAATTTCAAACTGCGCACTCCGCGTGCTCAATCGCTTGCAGCAGTGTTTCCTTGCCGTCCCATACGCCGCAGTCCATTTGACAATCACCGTCTCCCCCGGTGATTCGGGTGCTTGCCAAAGTAGCTAACACGGTCACCTGTTTATTTTTCCTATGAATTGACGTTGAGAAATAACCGGGCTGCCGCTATCGCCTGCAATCACGGGTAAGGGGCAACAGAGTTATCGAATGGGTGGAATTATGTTCGCTGAACGCACAGCAGATGCAGGAGTCCGGAGGAGGATATCAATGTACGGGAGTTCTCAGAGTGCTCGATACGTTGTACAAACTCGACGGCCGGGCTGATCGAGACCACCGCTTGCGGCACATCAGGCGCCTGGTTCCGGGCAGCGACCGCTGGACCTTTGCCCTGAAAGACGGCCGTAGAAAAATCGTTCGAGGTGTTATCGCACAGAGAGAGCAGTTCGGGAATCTCAAGCATGGTCAGGGCGCATAGCAGCAACCCTACTACCACCATTAAGCTTACTTGTCTGCGCATAGTTCAATGAGGACACATACAACATCATACAGAACGCCGCCACGTGTCAACCCAATATTTGGACGTGTATCGGCAGGAATCGTAAGCCGTCGCTCAAATTGTCGCTGCCTTCAGAGGCCCGGTCCGAGATTGGCGGCATCACCATTGCCAATCCCGGTTTCCGGCGCGCGGATCTTGGGGCACAGATTTATGGCCGGGAGCTTGCTTGCATTCCCATGCGGGCGAGCTAAGCTTGTTCAGAAGGTGGCACAATGAAAAGGATTATCCATCAAATGGCCGTCCTCGGCATGGCGGTGCTGGCTTTTGCATCTGCCAATGCCAGGCACACCAGCGCGCAGGAGGCTCCCAAAGAATCGAACCCCACCGATGCCAAGGCTGCCTCGGACCAGAAACCGGCCGAGAGCCCGGTTCCCAAGGAACAGTCCTCGGTCACCGACCACACGATCCGTCTGAACGGGCAAACCATCTCATACAAGGCGACCGCTTCGACAACTCTGCTGAAAAATGAGAAAGACGAGCCGACGGCGATCATCTTTTCGGTGGCCTACACGCGCAGCGACCTGAAAGACACCAATCAGCGGCCCCTCGCCTTCCTGTACAACGGCGGTCCGGGATCGGCATCGGTATGGCTGCACATGGGCGCTTTTGGTCCGCGCCGCGTTGTGACTCCCAATGCTGAATCCGCGCCTCCCCCGCCTTACAAGGTGGAGGACAATGCCAATTCCCTGCTCGACAAAAGCGACCTCGTGTTCATCGATCCGGTGGGAACCGGCTACAGCCGCGCTGTCGGGAAGGCCCAGGATAAGGATTTCTGGGGCATCGACGCCGATGTGAAATCGTTCGCGCAATTCATGAACATTTACGTCACCCGAAACAACCGCTGGAATTCTCCCAAGTTTCTGATCGGCGAGAGCTACGGGACTTTCCGCTCGGCAGCGCTGAGCAACTACTTGCAGTCAAACGACGGCATGTATCTCAACGGCATCGTGCTCATCTCAACCGTGCTCGATCTCGGCACGCTCTCCTTCAACACCGGCGACGACATGCCGTACATTTTTTATTTGCCCAGCTATGCCGCGACGGCCTGGTATCACAAAGTGCTGGAGGACCGCCCCGCCGATCTGACCGCATTTCTCAACGAAGTGAAACAGTTCGCCTCGACTGAATATGCCCTGGCCTTGATGAAAGGCTCCAAACTACCGCAAGCTGAAAAAGACCAGGTGTTGAAGAAGCTTTCGCGATATACGGGTTTAAGCGAGGACTATCTGCGGAAAGCGGACCTGCGCGTGAACCTACCACAATTCATGGCCGAGCTGCAGCGAAGCCGGGGCCTGACGACGGGACGTCTCGACGCACGATTTCCGGCCCGGAGACCGACCTGCTCGCCGAGTTTGCCGCCTACGATCCGCTGGAAACGGCGACCACCGGCCCTTTCACCGCGGCGTTTAATAACTATGTCCGCGAAGAATTGAAATTCACGGAGGAAAGAAAATACGGCGTGCTGAACGAGTTCCGCCAATCGTCAGTGGGATTGGAAGCATCACTCCGGGGAGAACTTCGGATTCCGGGCTCGCCGAATGTGGAGGCCGATCTGCTCCAGGCTTTGGTGGCGAATCCCCACTTGCACGTGCAGGCTGAAAACGGATTATTCGACCTGGCAACGCCCTTCTTCGCCACCGAGTACACCATGGATCATCTCGGGTTGCCGGACAAGCTTCGCGGCAACATTGACCTCGAGTATTACGAGGCGGGTCACATGATGTATCTCCGCGACGACAGTCTCGGGAAGCTGAAGAGCAACATTTCAACCTTGATTGACAAAGCGGATCAAATGAGCAGCGCGGCCGGCAAGTAACTCGCAAGCGGCTTAGCCGCCGAGCGAAGGCAGTGCGCCCCAGGCGCCGAACAAAAAAGATTGCGCCGACGACCAGACTGTAAGTTGCGGTCACCGCCACCACAAACCTCATCAGCCGTGGCCTTGCGGCGCTGGCGCCAAAAACCCCAACTGCCGAAGCGGTCATCAGCGTGTTCATAGCGAGCAATCCCGCCACAAAGACTACCAGCCCAAGAAATCCCCGGGCCGGCCCTCCCAGATTTGCCGCCAGGAGAAAGAGCAGCAACTGGCTGGGAGTCTCCGCGCCGAGTCCATGAATTACCCCCACCAGAAAGACCGATTTTCGGCCATAACGTTCGGCGGAATCGAACGGTCTTTCGCCTTCGCTAGGATTGAATAACCGTCGAGTCTGCCAGGTGAGCCAGCAGAAAGCGCCGATCAAGATCGAGGCCCGGGACCTGGGCACGTAAGCCGACTTCTGCCGCAAAAGGCTCCCGAGCACGTACAGGCCGAGCAGCACCAGCGTGAAGCCGACCGCGCGCTCCGCCCAATTGTCGATGCGAGTCGGCAGCGAACGCTGGAACAGGATCACCACTCCCCCCAGCACCGCGACGGTCGACGCGTGGCCAAAGACATAGACAAGTCCCATTTTCATGGCGCTCGGGCGCGAGGGCTCAACGCTTGTAATGTCAGAGATCGCGGCGATGTGGTCGTAATCGAATCCGTGCCGGAAACCAAGAACTGCGGCGGATAGCAGGGCGAGGTCGAGCGTCGTCGGCTGCAGCATAGAAGTAAGGACCGGGTCCGATTCGACTCTGCCCGGTTAAGGAACCTTAGTCAATACGGAGGTTATTGGCGAAATAGCGGACACTCAAGCCTGCTACATCCCGTTTGCTTTGGCCATCGTCAGCGACGTTACGTGGATGGTCTTGGCGTCCTTGTCGAGCGTTCCCTTGACGACCACGCTATGGCCTTCGTGTCCTGTCACTTTATCCTGGGGATCAAGTACATACACCTTTTTGCTGTCGGTGTCATAGAGCGCCAATTTCGCGCCCTTCTTTGAGACGCATTCTTTAGTGCAGGCTGCGCCATTGGGGCCCGCATTCTTAGCTCCACAGATGCTGTCGGTCACAATTCCGGCCCATGATCCCGCCTTGTCGGCCTGGCCGGCAAGCGCAAAGCTGGGTGCCAAGAGCAACGATGCCGAACACCACAGCAAACACAACCGCACTTTCTTTAACATGGCCGTCCTCACCTCCATCGAAGTCTGATGATTAGCCATCAGAACTTGAGCTAACTCTGTCACTAAACCCTGCGTTTGTCTAGAGAAGGAAGCAAATTGGTAGACAGCCACGTCCCCCCTGGTTGACATGTTTACACGAGGCCACTACGCTTAAACGCCATGCCCTCGGCCCTGACCACCTCAAAACCGCGCTTGTTGCGCCGGCATCCACACCTGTACGAAATCAACACCTGGCCCTGGCTCGAACAACTCTCGGCAAGGCTTGGCCGCGAGATAAAGTTGGGTGACGTGCCCGATTCCGAATGGGATTGCTTGGCGCGGCTTGGATTCGACATCGTGTGGCTCATGGGTGTCTGGCAACGCAGCCCCGAATCACGCCGGGTGGCGCTTGCGGATCCGAATATTGTGGGCTCCTACGAGCACGCCCTGCCTGGATGGACGCCAACCGATGTGATCGGCTCGCCATACTCGGTGCAGCAATATGTTCCCGACCCGCGCATCGGGACTTGGGACCACCTGGACCGCGCACGTGAGAAGCTAGCGGCTCGCGGAATCGCGCTGTTTCTCGATTTCGTTGGGAATCACACGGCGCTCGACCATCCGTGGACGCGGGAACACCCTGAGTTTTACGTCCAAGGCACTCCAAAGGAGTTCCAGGCCGATCCTAGGAGCTTTTTCCGTGTGAAAACGCCGCAAGGTGCCTTCTACCTAGCGTTCGGCAAGGATCCTTACTTCCCGGCTTGGACAGACGTCGCCCAACTCAACCACTTCAACCCTCAAATGCGCGCGGCTCAAATTGCCGACCTTCGCACGATCGCCGGGCATTGCGACGGTATTCGCTGCGATATGGCCATGTTGCACCTGAACGACATTTTTGCGCGCAGCTGGAGCCACCTGATCGGCGGTGCACCGCGGCCCGAACGGGAATTCTGGGAAGAGGCGCACGCCGCGGTGCCTGGATTGATCCTGCTGGCCGAGGCTTATTGGGGAACCGAGCCGCGGTTAATTGATCTAGGATTTTCGTTTGTCTACGACAAGGAGCTTTATGACGCCGTGCGCGATAGCCGTGTCGATCAAATACGCGCACAGCTGTTGGTGGGCCTGAATCATCAAAGCCAACTGGCGCGCTTCCTTGAAAATCACGACGAACCACGCTGCCTCGATGCTTTCGGGAAGCAGCGGTTGGCTTCCGTGGCAACTTTAATGGGCACTTTACCGGGGATGCGTTTCTACTACCAAGACCAACTCCAAGGGTGCCGGCCGCACCTCCCGATTACGCTGCGGATCCAAGCGAGCCGTCCTCCGGACGTATTCTGCTCCGAGCTTTTCACCAAAATCCTCAGTGAAACCGACGATGAAATCTTTCACGAGGGGGAGTGGAAGCTTTTGCAAACCAGCCCGGTCGGCGACGCCACCTTCGACAACCTGATCACCTATGAATGGCAGTTGCCCAAAGCATGGAAAGTAATCGCCGTAAATCTGCGGGGCACCCCTTCGCAAGGACGGGTGCAGCTGGGCGAATCGATTGCGAGCGGCGCCGACTACATTTTTTATGACGAGTTGCATGAGGTCCGTTATCCTCGGGAGGGCGCGGAACTTCGTGAGATTGGGCTCTTCGTGCGCCTTGAAGGCTTCCAGGCCCATCTATTCGACGTGAGCAAGGCCTGAGGCCGCTCGAAACGGGCCCCCAAGGGCCGAAAGGGGAACGATGCGCCGCACCCTCCGCAAGGTCGCTGTCCGAGCACTTATTCTCTCCACCTGGTTGTTAAGTGGCTCGCTCCAAGCGCAAACGACCGCCGGCCCGATCCGGCTTTCTGTAGACGCATCGCAAGCGCCGCAAAAAATCCTCCACAGCCACATGCAGATTCCGGTTCAGCCGGGCCCTGTTGTCCTGTACTACCCGCAATGGATTCCGGGCGAGCACATGCCGGACGGACCGATCGTAAACGTGGCCGGCATGGAATTCACGGCTGGAGGCAAAACAATTCCCTGGCGGCGCGACCTGGCGGACATGTTCGCGCTGCATCTCGATATACCCCAGGGAGTCAATTTGCTTGAGGCGAATTTTGATTTTCTGCTGTCGGCGCCGGCGTCCGGATTTTCGGCCGGAGCGTCGGCGACCGCCTATCTAACGGTGTTGAGCTGGAACCAGGTGCTCTTCTATCCCAAGGGCTTTACGGCTCGCAACCTGACCTTTCTGCCGAGCCTGAAACTGCCGAACGGTTGGAAATTCGGGACCGCGCTACCCGGGGCCAAGCAGAACGGAGAGACCATCGATTTTGATCCCGTGCCGCTTGATACGCTGGTGGATTCGCCGGTGATCGCGGGGCGCTATTTCAAGACGATCCAGTTGACGCCCGGTGCCAGGCCATCGCATGAGATGGATATTGCCGCGGATAAGGCTGCCTCCCTGGTAATGCCTCCGGAGATGGAAATGCACTTCCACAATCTGGTTGAGCAGGCGGGCGCGCTTTTCGGCTCGCGGCATTATCGCGACTATCATTTTCTGGTGACGCTCAGTGATGACGTCGCGCACTTCGGACTGGAGCATCACGAATCAAGCGATGACCGCACGGCCGCCAATAGTTTAACCGACGAAGGCGGCCGCAACGATTTTGCCGATTTGCTTCCCCACGAATTCGTTCACTCGTGGAACGGAAAATTCCGTCGCCCGGCCGATCTGGCGACTCCGGACTACCAGACTCCCATGAAGGATGACTTGCTGTGGGTTTACGAAGGTCTTACCGAATATCTGGGAGAAATTCTGACCACGCGCAGCGGCCTGCGAACACCGGAGTTAGGACACGAGGAACTTGCCTACGTGGCGGGGGCCTATCAGAACCGTCCGGGGCGCAAGTGGCGTCCCTTGCAGGACACTGCGGACGCTGCCGTATTTCTCTATGACGCCGGTGGAGATTGGTCAAGTTGGCGCCGCAGCGTGGATTTCTACGAGGAAGGCGAGCTTCTCTGGCTCGACGTGGATACCACTATCCGGCGCTTGAGCAAGGATAAGAAATCCCTCAACGACTTCTGCAGGGCCTTTCATGGCGGCCCTGGCGGGAGCCGGCCCTGAAAACGTATACCTTTGACGATATTGTGGCTGGGCTGAACGCAGTTGCACCTTACGACTGGGCCGGGTTCCTCCGGCGGCGGCTCGATTCGGTCGCGACGACGACGCCGGAGGAATCGGTCGCCAACAGCGGCTGGAAGCTCGTCTATAGCGAGCAGCCCAACGAATTTCAGCAAAATGAGGACGCCGTGCGGAAGCGGCTGAATCTAAATCTGTCGATGGGGATGGTGCTCGAAGATGACGGCACGATCGGCGACGTCATTTCACGATGGACCGTCATACAAAGCAGGCATTGCGCCGGGAATGAAGATTACGGCAGTCGACGGACACCAATTCACAACGGACGGGTTGAAAGAGGCGATCGAGGAGGCCAAGTCCTCAAGCGCACCGATTCAGCTGATCGTCGCGAACGGGGTGGATATACACACCTACTCCATCGATTACCACGGCGGCATGCGCTACGCGCATCTCGAACGGAACAACGACGCACCCGATTATCTCAGCGAGATTTATCAGCCGCTAGCGCCGGGAAATCCACCAACCGAAGGGAGCGCCCCTTAAACACTCCGAAAATGGGAACTAAACTCGTCGTCGCTGTCGGTATTCTGCTGATTCTTCTCGGTGCCTATGGCATGTTTCGTCCCAACGTGCTGCTGCCCGCCAAGCATCAGGATTTGCAGATTGCCGGGCAACGCGTAGTGATGGAAACGCGGCGGGTCATCGAAGTTCCCCGTCCTCTGAGCGGGCTTGTGATCCTGACGGGGATCGGGTTTGTCTTCCTGGGTCGGCAGAAGCACTGACCCCCCGATCGCGGCAAGCGCCTCAATCATTGGAATTTTCCTCAGGCTCTTCCGCCCGAACCTTTCCGGCAAAACTTCGATAGGTGAAGATGGTGTAGCCACTCGCCAGTGCCATGCCGAAAAGCCACCAAACCAGTCCGATCTTGAGCCCGTAGTCGGCCGCCTTGGCATTGGAAACCGTGAGGTTAAAAAGCGGATTCGTGCTGCAAGGCAGAAGGCTCGGATACAGGCCGAAGGCCGCGCTCGTCAGCATGCCCAGGATATAAAGACAGGAAGCTGCGAAGGCCCAGCCATCCTGTCGTTCGTGCAAGAACCACTTGATGCCCAGCAGTCCCGTGATCGCGAGCAGCGGAAATATGAATCCCCACGTCCAGACGCGGAAATTTAGGAGCAACCGCGGCAGCAGGTGAAAGCTCACGAATGTAATGACCAACGTGAGCAAGGCGACCACCCACCAAAGCAGGGACGCGGCGCGCAAGGCTCGTTCGTTTAACTCTTCATCAGTCTTGTACGCGAGCCAAGTCGCACCGTGAAGGGTAAGCGCCGCAAGCGCGGCGGCGCTGACAAGTACGGTGTACCAGTCGAGAATCCCCGTCTGGCCCAGGGGCCTGAAGTCGGTCCATAAAGGCTCGAAGAAACGGCCCTGGGCATCCAGTGGAACGCCGCGGACCACGTTGCCAAGCGCCGCGCCGTAGAAAATGGCCAGCAGGGCGCTCGCGAATGCAAATCCGGCATCCCAGAAGGCGGGCCAGATGGCGCCAGCCACATGGCTGCGAAATTCCACCGCGGCGCCGCGCAGGATCAGCAGCCAAAGAACCATCATCAGAGGCAGGTAGAATCCGCTGAACCCGCTCGCATAGAACGCCGGAAACGCAAAATAAAGTGTGCCTGCGGCGGCGAGAATCCAAACTTCGTTGCCATCCCACACCGGCCCGATGGAACGCAATACCAGGCGGCGTTCAAGGTCATCGCGAGCGATCCAGAGATGCAGGACGCCGACACCGAGATCGAACCCATCGAGGACAACATAGCCCGCGAGCATGACCGCGACCAAGCAAAACCAAATTGTGGCCATGATTCATCCCCTTCCTCTACTAAGACACTCTCGCCAGCAAAGAGTCGTCCGTGACCTGTCACTCCGCCGTCATACCGGCGAGCGTGCGGCTTTCCCCTCGTCATCGTCCGGATCGGGGCCATGTTCGATTTCGCGGCAAACCAAAAACAAAAACAGTATCGCCAGCAGCGCGTACATGCCGAAGAACCCCAGCAGCGTAAACCAGACGTTGCCGGCAGAAACAAGAGGCGAGAAACCGGCGCTGGTGCGCATGAGTCCGTAAATCAGCCAGGGTTGGCGGCCTACTTCGGCCGTAATCCAACCGGCGATGTTGGCGATAAATGGAAAGGGCATCGCCAGCATCAGCGCCCAGAGCATGGCTTTCGAGGCGTAAAGCTTGCCGCAAAACAATTGCACCGCTGCGAGGAACAACATGGCGATGAAGATTGTTCCCAGACCGACCATGAGGTGGTAGCTGTAGTACAGCAGCTCGATTTGATCCGGCCAGTCCGTTCGCGGGAAATGATCGAGGCCATACACTTGTGCGGACCAAACACGATAGGTGAGAAAGCTCAGAGCCCTTGGTATGGACAGCGGGTTATCGAGCCGTTGATGGGCAACATCCGGCTGGCCGATTAGAACCACGGGAGCTCCTGTTTGGGTGTGAAAAAGGCCTTCCATTGCCGCCAGGGTTACTTGCTGATTCTTGGCGATCATAAGGCCCTGGCCGTCGCCGGTCGGGAAAAGCTGGACAAGCGCCGCCAGTAACCCGACGGTCACCCCGGTGCGCAGGAATAATTTTCCGTAGGCTTGGTGCCGTTGCGATAGCAAATAGAAAGCGCCCACCGCCGCCATGACGAAACAGCCGGTTTGAACGGCACCGGTCATGGTGTGCGCGTATTGCCACAGGCCCCAGGGATTCAGAAGCAAGTCCCAGAAGCTGCGCAATTGGAACGAGCCTCTGGCGTCCCGGGCATAGCCCACTGGATGCTGCATCCAGGCATCGGTGGCCACGATGAAATAGCCGGAAAGCCAGGAACCAAGGAACATCATCAAAGCCGAAACCCAATGGCCGCGCCGCCCGAGACGCTTTTCACCAAAGAGGAATGCGCCCAGAAAAGTGGATTCCAGGAAAAACGAGAATATGCCTTCCATGGCCAGCGTCTGACCGATGACCCCGCCAGCCGACCGAGAAAACTCCGACCAGTTCGTGCCGAACTGGAATTCCATCGGGATGCCCGTGACCACGCCAATCGCAAAGCTGATTCCGAAAATCTTCGCCCAGAAACGAGCGGCGTGGTTCCACTTCCCATCAGGGGTGCGCAGAGCCACGGTCTTCAACAGGAGAATCAGCAAGGCCAAGCCCATGGTGAGTTGTGGGAAGATATAGTGAAAGGTAATGGTGAATGCGAAATGAAGGCGATCGACCGTCAGGGCATCTTGCATAAACTGTCGTCTCCGGCGCGTTCAGAAGACGGTAAGCCTCAAGCCGTGGCCGGGTCCCACCTGCAGTACCATTATCGGCCGGTCGCCGGCGGTACGCTTACATGAAATTTCATTCCTGGTCGCGCCTTCGATGAAGAGAGCAGAACGCCGAAGGAGTTCGAAATGAGCCGGGCACTGTGGACAACGACCGCTTGGACAACTTTGATGGCCATCGCGCTGCTCGCCAGCTCGCCGGCGGAGGCGCAGTCAGCCCCGACGCGGGCCATCACATTCAGCGATTTGATTTCCATGCGTCGGGTGAGCGACCCGCATATTTCACCGGACCGATTGTGGGTAGCCTACACCGTCGCCACTGCTGACCTCGATGCGAATCGCAGCGCGACCAATATCTGGATTGTTTCGGCGTCGGGTGGCGATGCCCGGCAACTCACGCGCAGCGGCAAAGACTCACGGCCGCGATGGTCACCCGACGGGAAATCGCTCGCCTTCCTTTCTTCGCGTGATGGCGTGCCGCAGGTCTACTCGATCCCGCTAACCGGCGGCGAGCCGACCCGCATCACGTTTCTTTCCACTGGCGCGGACAATCAGCTCTGGTCCCCCGACGGCAAGGCGATCGCGTTCATCTCCAGCGTGTATCCGGACTGCCAAGACGACTCTTGCAATGCGCAGCGCGACGCCGCGCGGGAAAAAAACAAGGTCAAGGCACGGGTGTACGAAAAGCTTCTCTACCGGCACTGGACTGCCTGGTGGGACGGCAAGCGCAGCCATCTTTTTATCGTGGCGGCAAACGGCGGAACGCCACGCGATCTCACGCCAGGCGCGGATTACGACCTGCCGCCGTTCAACCTTGGCCAGCCGGAGTCCATTTCATTCTCACCGGATAGCCGCGAGTTGTGCTTCACAACGAATACGGATAAGGACGAAGCGCTCAGCACCAACGGCGATCTTTTTACCGTCCCGGCAAACGGGTCGGAACAAGCAAAGCGAATTACATCCAATCCCGCCAACGACTGGGGCGGCATGTATTCGCCTGACGGCAAATGGATTGCCTACCGCGCGCAGATGCAGCCCGGATATGAAAGCGACCGCTGGCGCTTGATGCTCTATGACCGCATCCAGAAGGATGCGAAGCCGGTCAATCTCACCGAGAATTTCGATGGCAACGTCGAATCCGTGAATTGGTCGGCTGACAGCAGGAGGATCTATTTCGAAACGGAAGAAAAAGCGGAGCTGCCGATTTATTCGATCGCCGCCGCGCCCGGCGCGACGCCAAACCTGGTTCTGCCGAACGCGTTCAATACCGACCTCGAAGTGAGCAAGGACGGCCGCACGATCGTGTTTACGCGGACGAGCCTGTCGATGCCCTCGGAAGTTTTTGCAGCCAATGCCGATGGGTCGGCTACGCGGCAGCTCACGCATCAGAACGACGGACTGCTCGCGCAGCTAGACCTGGCAAAGATGGAATCGTTCTGGTTTGAAGGCGCCGGCGGGGCCCAGGTAGAAGGGCTCCTGCTCCGGCCGCCTCATTTTGACGCGACCAAGAAGTATCCGATGCTGCTGTTGATCCACGGCGGCCCGCAGGGTGAATGGGACGATTCCTGGGGATACCGCTGGAACGAACAAGTAATGGCTTCGCCGGGGTACGTGGTGGTAGCGATCAATCCGCGTGGATCATTCGGTTATGGGCACAAATTTACCGAGGAGATCAGCCGGGACTGGGGGGGCCAAGTTTACGATGACCTGATGAAGGGTGCCGACGCGGCGATCGCGAAGTACCCCTTCATCGACGCAGCGCGGCTAGCCGCCGCCGGAGGATCCTATGGCGGCTACATGGTCGACTGGATCGCAACGCACACGGGACGATTCAAATGCCTGATCAGTCATGCTGGGCCCTACGACGACACCAGCATGTACGGTGCGACCGAGGAATTATGGTTCATGGACTGGGAGTTCGGTGGCCCTCCTTGGGGAAATCCGGAGATGTACACGCGATGGTCGCCGAGCGAATATGCCAGCGCTCTCTCGAAATACAAGACGCCGACACTGGTCATCGGGGGCGAACTCGATTTTCGGGTTCCCTACACGCAGGATTTGCAATTTTTTACGGCTTTGCAGCGCCAGGGTGTGCCATCCAAGCTGATCATTTTCCCCGATGAAGGCCACTGGATCCTGAAGCCGCAGAACAGCGAGCTTTGGTACAGAAGCTTTTTGGACTGGCTAGCGAAATATCTGAAGTAGAAAAGCACAGGTGAACGAATCGCCCGCTCCGACAAGCATCGGAGTGCGGCTTCCACCGGACTCTTGGGCTCGCAACCCATACTCGTGGGGTTTGATTTGGGTAGTCCCTACCAGGATCGCGACGGGAGCACGCTCCGATCGGCCGACATCTGCTTTTCTCCTGCGGGAAAAACGACGACCGGCGGCGCGTTTTCGCGACTGAACGGGACGGGGTCGCTCAATTTCCCGAAGAGGTTCCCATCTATGCTGATGAATCGCCAACGGTCGGAGGGTAGCGGATGGTCACAGCGATGTCCTGCGCCCGGACACCAGCGGCCCGAGCGCTACCTTTTGCAAGAGCTTTTCAGTATTCTGGTATCACATGTCGGAGAAAAAGATACGCGTGCTGATCGCCAAGCCAGGGCTTGACGGCCACGACCGCGGCGCAAAGGTAATCGCCCGCGCCCTGCGTGATGCGGGCATGGAGGTGATCTACACCGGCCTGCGCCAGACGCCTGAGATGATCGCTTCAGCCGCGCTGCAAGAGGACGTCGACGTGATCGGCCTCTCTATCCTTTCCGGCGCGCACAATACTCTTTGCCCACGCCTGCTGGAACTGCTGCGGCAGAACGGCATGACCGATGTGGCCGTTCTGATCGGCGGCATCATTCCTGAAGCCGATATTCCGGCACTCAAAAAATCCGGCATCGCCGAAGTGTTCCTCCCCGGAACCAGCACTCAGGCCATCGTCGACTTTATCCGCCAACGCGTCGCCGCCGCTTCGCAGGGAGCCGAGCGAAGTTGAGCGTGCCGGCCAAAGACAAGGGCAAAGATCCGGGCGTCGATCCGCACTCCGTGGCCTTTCAAAACAACAGCCGCCAGATGCTCGAGCGCGTCGCCAAAATCAAAAACGAAGAACAAAAAATCCGCCAAGGCGGCGGGCCGAAGGCCATCGAATCGCAGCACAAAAAAGGCCGCCTGACGGCGGGCGAGCGCGTCGCCAAACTCATCGACACCGGTTCGGAATTCTTCGAGCTCGGAATCTACGCCGCATATGAAATGTACGAGGAGTGGGGCGGAGCGCCCGCTGCCGGCACCATCACGGGGTTGGGACAAGTCGCCGGGCGCCGCGTGATGATCATCGCGAACGATGCAACCGTAAAAGCTGGCGCATTTTTCCCGATGACCGCCAAGAAAGTGATTCGCGCCCAGAATATCGCCATCGAGAATCACCTCCCCACAATTTATCTGGTCGATTCGGCCGGCGTTTTCCTCCCTCTGCAAGAAGACGTTTTCCCCGATATTGACGATTTCGGCCGCGTCTTTCGCAACAACGCCGTCATGAGTGCGATGCGCATCCCGCAGATCACCGCCATCATGGGCATGTGCGTAGCAGGTGGCGCTTACCTGCCCGTGATGTGCGACCACATCCTAATGACCGATGGCAGCGGGCTTTTCCTCGCCGGCCCGGCGCTCGTGCAATCCGCCATCGGCCAGAAGACCTCCGTGGAGGAATTGGGCGGCGCGCAGATGCACGCGCAGATCAGCGGCACAATCGATTTCCGCGAGCCCGACGACAATGCCTGCCTGAAACGCATTCGCTCGCTGGTGGAAAAAATGGGCCACCCCCCGACCGCGCCTTTCGACCACCGAGAACCGCAACCGCCCGCCTACCCGAGCGAAGAGATTTACGGGATTTTCTCCGCCGAACCCGCCAAGCAATACGATATGCGCGAAATCGTTGCCCGCATCGTAGACGGCAGCCAATTCGACGAATACAAATCCGAATACGGCCAGACGCTGGTCTGTGGATACGCGCGCATCGGCGGCTGGGCCGTCGGAATCGTTGCCAATCAGAAAAAGAATGTTACGGTCTCGGCGCCTGGCACCGGCGAAAAGCGCATCGAATTTGGCGGCGTAATCTACACCGAATCGGCCGACAAAGCCGCGCGCTTCATCCTCGATTGCAACCAGAACCTAATCCCGCTCATTTTTCTTCACGATGTAAACGGCTTCATGGTCGGCAAGGAAGCCGAATGGAGCGGCATCATCCGCGCAGGCGCCAAAATGGTGAACGCGGTGTCTAATAGCGTGGTGCCCAAGATTGCGGTGATCTGCGGCGGCAGCTTCGGCGCCGGACACTACGCCATGTGCGGCAAAGCCTACGATCCCCGCTTCATTTTTGCCTGGCCCACAGCCCGTTATGCGGTGATGAGCGGCGACTCGGCTGCCGCCACCCTGGTGGAAATCAAGATCAAGCAGCTCGAGCGCGAGGGGAAAAAGTTGAGCGACGCGGAAAAGAAGGGATTGTACAACTCGGTCCGCGGAACTTACGAGCGCCAAACCGACCCGCGCTACGCCGCTGCGCGTCTCTGGGTGGACGCCATTATCGATCCGGCGCGTACGCGTGAAGCCCTGATCGAAGCGCTTGAGTCCGCCGCGCTCAATCCAGACGTGCCGGAATTCAAGACCGGAGTTCTTCAGACCTAGCGCAAATCTTCGATGAGCATCGGTCAAAACAACTCGAATGAATCGGAGTCCCCTTGGAAAATGTAACCGTCGTCGAGTGCCCTCGCGATGCTTGGCAGGGACTCGCGAACATCATCCCAACCGAGGAAAAGGTAAAATATCTGACCAGCCTGGTGTCACTCGGCTTCGGCCACATCGATGCCGTCAGCTTCGTTTCACCCAAACATGTGCCACAGATGGCGGATAGCGAAGCCGTGATGCGGGAGCTGAGCCGGGCGAAACTTCCCACCGGCGAATCGCCTGACATTATCGGCATTGTCGTAAACGAGCAGGGACTCGACCGCGCGCTGGCCACCCCGGTAACTACGATCGGCTATCCCTACTCGATTTCCGCTTATTTTCGCAGAGCCAATGCCAACATGTCGCGCGCCGAATCGCGCGCCTTGGTGGAAAGGCTGCAACGCGAGACCAAAGCGGCGGCCCGTCAACTGGTGATTTACATTTCCATGGCCTTCGGGAATCCCTATGATGAACCGTGGGGCCCCGAAATCGTGGAAGAGACCCTGGTCTGGCTGAAGGATGTTGGGGTACGGCTGGTGTCTCTTGCCGATACGGTGGGCACAGCGTCGCCGCAAGAGGTGGCGCGCGTGTACCAAGCGGCGAAAAACTCGGTGGCGGGAGTCGAGATTGGCGTGCACCTGCACAGCCGGCCCGAAGGCGCCGCCGAAAAGGTGCTCCTCGCCTATCAAGCGGGCTGCCGGCGTTTCGAAGGAGCTCTCACCGGCCTGGGCGGCTGCCCCTTCGCCGGAGATGAACTGGTAGGCAATATTCCAACCGAAAGCGTGCTCGCGACGCTCGCGGCGCGCGGCGTGGCAACCGGTATTGACACCAAATCGCTGGCGATTGCCTGCGCGATGACCGGCGAGTTTCGAGAACGTTACGCGCACGCGCCCGAAGCCGCCAAACCCAACTGAGCGCCAGGATGCAATTGAGGCAAGGCAACCGATTATGAGTTACCAAACGCTTCAACTCGGCCATGAGGGTGAAGTAGCAACCATCACGCTCAATCGCCCCGAAAAGCGCAATGCCATCTCCACGCCAATGATCGAGGATCTGTTGGTCGCCCTACAGGAAGTGGAGAGCGGCCCTGCCCGCGTCCTGATCCTCACTGGATCGGGAAAAGCCTTCTGTGCTGGAATGGATCTTGAAGCACTTCGGACACTGGCCGGGCAATCGCTCGAACAGAACCTCGAAGATTCGCGTCTGTTCGCGAATCTTCTTTACAGGATTTACAGCTTCCCGAAACCCCTGATCGCGGCCGTAAACGGCGCGGCCATCGCGGGAGGCTGCGGCATCGCGACGCTGGCGGATTTTACTCTGGCCGTGCCGGAAGCGAAGTTCGGTTATACCGAGGTGAAGATCGGATTCATCCCCGCGCTGGTGTCAGTTTTTCTGCGGCGGCAGACCGGGGACAAGATCGCCCGTGATCTTTTAATCAGCGGCCGCACAATCGATGCCGCTGAAGCATACCGGCTCGGTCTCGTGACGGAGATTGTTCCGGCTGAAGGGCTGGTCGCGCGCGCTCAGGAGTTTGCCGGCATACTGCTCTCCGCCAGCCCCACGAGCATCGCGCGAACGAAGCGTTTGTTGCTAGGCTACGAAGAATCGACACTGAAATCCGAGATGGAATTGGCCATCCGGGAAAACGCCTCCATTCGCTCTACCGCCGATTTTCGCGAAGGCCTAGCGTCATTCCTCGAAAAACGCACGCCGCATTGGGTAGGCCGGTCGACAGCCGAATGACGGACTACGCCGAGACGATCATTCGCGTGCGCTACGCGGAAACCGATCAGATGGGCATTGTCTATTACGGAAACTATTTCACTTGGTTCGAAATCGGCCGCGTGGAGCTGTGCCGCCATCTCGGATTCGAATACAAGCAGATGGAAACCGAGGACGACAGCTTCATCGTCGTCGCCGAAGCCCAGTGTCGCTACAAAAAGCCCGCGCGATTCGACCAGGTTCTGACGATTCGCACCCGCGTCACGCAATCGCAAAAGCGCATGCTCCGCTTCGGATACGAAATTCTCAACCATTCCTCAGGTGAGCTGCTCGCCACCGGAGAAACTCTACATGTGATCTGCGATTGCCGCGGCCGCCCCAAATCGCTGCCCGAAAAATATCGCAAATATTTCCCCGTAACCAGAACGCCAGCTGGCGAATCCGCGCCGGCGCAATGAGTCCGAGAAACTCCGCGCAGGCCTGGCTGCGCCCGTGGGACGGTCTGACAATGCCATGAAAGCGATCCCGATCGACGGCCACAACCTGACTCTCCAGGACCTCTACTTGATCGCCTGCTCCGGGGCGCAAGTCGAGATTGCCGCGGCAGCCCGCCAGCGCATGAGCGATTCGCGCGCCGTGATCGAGCAGCTTATGGTCTCAGACGCGCCCGTGTACGGCGTCAACACGGGTTTTGGAAAAATGGCCGCGGTCCGCATCTCTCGTGCGGAAATTCGCCACTTGCAGGTCAATCTCGTGCGCAGTCATGCTTGCGGCGTGGGTGCACCGCTCACCGAGTACGAAACCCGTGCTGTTCTCGCCTTGCGCGCCAACGCCATCGCGAAGGGGTTTTCCGGTGTTCGGCCCATCGTGGTCGAAACGCTTGTTTCCATGCTCAACCGCGGCGTCCATCCCGTCATTCCGTCACAAGGATCGGTTGGCGCTTCGGGCGATCTCGCGCCGCTCGCTCACCTCGCACAAGTGGCCATCGGTGAAGGTGAAGCGTTTTACCAAGGCCGGAAGCGGAGCGGCTCCGAGGCCATGCAAGAGGCCGGCATCGTGCCTTTGGCGCTCGAGGCCAAAGAAGGCTTGGCGCTGCTCAATGGCACTCAAGCCATGCTTGCGCTGCTCTTCCTGGCGTGGCGCGAAGCAACCATCACCGTCGACAGCGCCGACGTCGCAACGGCTCTCTCTCTCGACGCTCTTCGCGGGAGCCCGGCCGCATTCGACGCACGCATCGCGCAGGTTCGGCCTTACGCCGGACACGCCACCAGCGCAGGCAACCTTGAAAAGCTCAGCCGCGGCAGCCAGATCCGCGAATCCCACCGCTCGGCGATCGTTGACCCGCGGGTGCAGGACCCCTACAGCTTGCGTTGCGCGCCGCAAGTGCATGGCGCGGTTCGCGATACTTTGTCGCAGGTCGGCGCGGTTCTGACAATCGAAACAAACAGCGCGACGGATAATCCTTTGGTTTTCGCCGATACCGGCGAAGTCATCAGCGGCGGGAATTTTCACGGCCAGCCGCTTGCCATGGCCGCCGATCAGCTCGCCGTCGCCCTCGCAACGCTGGGAGGAATTTCCGAGCGCCGCATCGAGCAGATGACCAACCCGCAAACCAGCCAACTCCCGGCATTTCTGGTCCGCGAAGCGGGCCTCAATTCCGGATTCATGATCCTGCAAGTCACGGCCGCGGCTCTGGCCAGCGAATTGAAAGCGCTCGCCGCGCCGCATTCGGTCGATTCGATTCCGACGTCCGCCAATCAGGAAGACTACGTTTCGATGGGGATGGGAGCCGCGCGCCGCCTCAAGCCCATGCTCGCCAACTTGCGGCGTATTCTTGCGATCGAACTGCTGGCCGCCTGTCAGGGCATCGATCTGCTGGCGCCTTTGCAGACCGGGCCCCAAGCTCGAACGGCCTACGATCTGGTGCGCTCGTTTTCCAAAACGGTCGACGTGGATCGCTCACTTGCTCCGGATATAGAAGCCGTGGCTTCTGCGATCGAGGGCGGCGCGTTCGGCGCGCTGCTGGTATGAACTGCGGGCTCCTCCCAAAGGGCATGGCGCCAGACACTTCTCGGTGCCCTTTTTTTGATTCGGCAGTTCCTGTCTAGGGAACGGTTCTCCAGGCTGACTCGCGAGCGTTTGCCTGGCGGGCCTAATCGTCACCGCATGGGCGGCCCCCACGGCTGATAGCCTTCGCCATCGAGACTACCTCGACTCAGGGTATCGGCAATCGCCCCTGGCAGGTTGCCAGGAAACCCTTTGCGGTAGCAAAACAGTAGGATTCCCGCGGAGTGCGGAGCTGGGCCACTGATTCGGTGCTTTCTGCCGCGGAAGGGCCCGGTGCGGCCGGCCAGCCGATGGCCGCATTGATCTTATCGAAAATTTCGCGGTTTGCGCCTTCGACGCTCAGGCAGCGCGTGTCCACACAACGAAGAAATACGCCGCCTGTATCCGTGTGAAACTGGAAGTAATTTGGCCGGCGGAAAAGCTGCGTGCGAACAGCGTATTTCTTTTCCAAGGCTTCGCTGTATTGTCCGGCAAATCGCGCGGCGTCTTCGGAGTTATCGAGCGCCAGCAGAATCACGAGCGGGATTTCCTTCGTCTTCGAATTCTCAAACGATGCGTAGCGGTCCCCGCGCCAGGCGGCGGCAAGCTTGTTGGCCCGCTCCTCCCCGAGGTACTGCTTGAGGACTTCACCGAGGTTGAATTCCCCCATTACATTTTCCTCGAGCAGCTTCCAATCGGACGGAACGATCGCCTTCCAGTCAGGCAACGTTATCTTCTCGGGCTTCACACCGGCCAGATACATATCGGGATGCATGATCTGCTGTGTGGAGACCGGAGGATTGGCGAACAAGATCTTCAGGTCGGCCCACCCCGTATGAGCCTTCAGAAATTGTTGCGAAAACGAGGTCCCGGCAAGATACGGAAACAGCAAATCGTCGCGAATGTAGGGTGGTGCGTTCGAGAGGTGAGGATCCTTGCTCATTTCATCGACGGCGCCAGAGCGAATCAGCAGCGTCACGTCGGGCAGGTCGCGAACGCCCATCTTTTGGTCCCGCAAAGTGTAGTCGACCATCGCGGCCATGGCGCTTCCTTCGCTGACCGATTCGCGCGCGAGCTCGGCATCGTCATTGGGGCGCGCGCTCTTGATCCACGGATCGATGTGAAAGGACTGGTCCTCGAGCGCGTGGGTCAGCTCGTGCGCCATGACCGCTTTCTGCTCATCCAGCGGAATCCAGTCGGCGATGTAAAACTCCTTGGCTTTGGGATCGTAGAGACCCGCGATCTGCTCGGTGAGAACGTCCAGCATGAAGGAATCGAGCGGAAAGTTTTTCGGGATGAGCCCGAAGGCTTCGAGGGTCTTGGTATCGGCATCGCGCAAGGTTTCGTCTTTGTCTTCTTTTTCCTCGCGGATCAGGTAGTCGCGAATTTCCTGCTTGGAGCGAAGCGTTTTCTTGAGAGGTTCCTTGATGGGCAGATCCAGAAGCTGGCTCATCTGCCCCAGAACTTCATCGGCGGCGTGCAGAAATTCGGGAGTGGCTCCGGGGAAACCTGCGCCGAAGGAGGAACCAGATCGGGGCGCGGGTCTTGGCTAGGCTTTGGCGGAACCGAGGATTGACGCGCGAAAAGCGCAAGGGACAATCCCAGCAGCAGAATCAGGCTTGCAAACCTCTTCATCCTAGAACTCCTGAGATTGGGATGATGAGAACAGGATAACAGGTTTCTTGGCGGTTCCCCGCGAAGCTGAACCCGGCTAAACGAGAAGGATTCCGCCCGGCTATTCTTTCTGGTAACTCGGAGCCGCGGTCGCGAGGATCTGGTGGAGTGCTTGCATGAGTTCCTCAACCGGAAACGGTTTTGTGAGCAACGGGCAGCCCAGCTTGCCTGGCAACGCAATCGCATCGGGATCACTGGTGTTGGAGGCGGTGAAAATGACTCGCGGCGCGAGTTCGGGACGGTTTTCCTCGATCCAGTGGTAAAGGGATGTGGCCGAAGTCTCCCCCTGGAGTTTGACGTCCATCACCGCCGCATCGAACGATTCGTGGTTGAGAACTTCCAGGGCGCTTTCGGCGCTGCGGGCCGCCCGTACGAAGATCCCGTGTTTTCGCAGAACTTCCTCCTCGAGATAGAGTACGGCCTCCTCACTTTCCACCAGAAGTATTCTGCTTCCCATGGCCTCCACGGCGAACTTTCGCCGCGCGGGCGACGTCAAAACAGTCGTCGAAATCACCGGAAGAGTAACCGTGAAGGTAACGCCGCGCGGCGAATTGCGGACCTGTATCTCTCCTCCATGCTCTTTTACGATTCCATAGCAGATGCTTAAGCCCAGCCCGGTTCCCTTCCCCACGGGCTTCGTCGTGTAAAAAGGATCGAAGATCCGGTGGGGATTTTGAACCGGGGGGCCATTGTTCGTGAATTCGATGGCAATGCGATCCCCGGATTTTCGGGTGCGAATCCAAATTTCTCCCGCAAGTTCCCGGCTTTCGCCCACGGCGTCCACGGCATTATTCAAAATGTTAAGAAACACCTGCTGGAGCTGGTGAAAGTCGCCCGCAGTGGACGGAAGATGGGTATCGAAGTCACGATGGACTACGATGCTCGCGACCTTCATGTCGTATTCTCTCAGTATGACGGTGTCATCGACGATCTTGTTGATCTGTACTGCCGCCCGCTCGGGCTTGTGCTGCCGGGCAAAGCTGAGCAAGCTCTGCACGATATGATGAGTCCGCTGCGCCTGCTTGTAGACCTTATCGATATAGTCGGAGCGTCGGCTTTCGGGAAATTCTTGCGATTGAAGAAGCTGGCTGTACCCCAGAATAGCGGTGAGCGGATTGTTGAGCTCGTGAGCAACGCCGGCAATCAACTGGCCGACCGCAGCCATCTTCTCGCTTTGCAGCAGCTGTTCCTGAGCAAGACGCAACCTCTCATAGGCTTCGCGAGTCTGTTCCAACAGCAAGGACTTGTCGATGGATGTGGCGATCTGGTTTTCCACCGCCGCCAGCAAATTCATCTCGGCCGCCGAAAACTCCCGTACTTGCCGGCACCCGACCAGAATCATGCCCATCATGCGGTTTTGCGACCACAACACGATCACTTGCGAGGTGACAATTTTCTCCTGCTGCTGGATGGTTCGAATAGCCTCGGGGAGCGCCGGAGTCGATCCAGGCAGCAGGGTGGGATGAATTAGCCGCAACTGTTCGAACAGCGTAGCCGGAACCTCGATGGACGATGACGTTTGGAATTGGTCGGCCCAGAAACCAACGGCCACCGAAGGCCGCAACGTCTTGGTGGCGTCGTCCAGCAGATAGACCGCGCCCACATCGAGCGAAAAAAGTTCGGTAATCTTCCGCAGCGCCGCCGACAGTCCTTCGCCGAGTTTGGCAGACTGTCTCAGGAACTCGCCGATCGCGTTTAGCGCAAGCAGTTCCTGGTTGCGCCTGCGGATCTCCACCTCGGCATGTTTGCGCTCGGTGATATCAAGAACAAAACCCTGATACGCGATCGGCGACCCCGCCTCATCGCGCGTCACGAATGCCGACAAGCGAGCGGTCCGGATTTCCCCGTCTCGTCGGCGAAATTGAAATTCGAAATCTCCTACCTGGCCATATTCCTCCAGCAGCGACTCCAGGCGCGCGCGGTCCGCGATATCCACATAAAATCTCGCCGGACTATAGGCGCTGATCAGTTCCTCCTTGCTCTCGTACCCGTACAAGCGAACCAGGGCGCTATTGCAATCGCGCAATTTCCCGTCCGGCGAAACGACAAACACGCCCTCCTGGGCTCGTTCAAACAGATTTCGGAATTTGTTTTCCGCGAGCCGCCGGCTGGTGAAATCCTTGAGGACGTGGATCGTGCCCAGCCGCCCGCCTTCGGAACCATGCAATACGGAGTTGGAGACCAGGAAATAGCCGCCAAACGATGGGTCTACCTCGTCCGCCTTGCCGGCAACCCCCTCGCAATACGGGCAGCGGTTCCATTGGGCCGCGCCACGGCGCAAAACGTCGCGAACTTGCTTTCCGACAAGTGAGACGGGCTCCAGTTTGACGCGATCGGCGAAGGCCCGGTTGGTACGCAGAATCTCGCCATCGGAGGAATGCACCAGGATCAGATCGTCGATGGAATCGAAGGTATCGCGCCATTGGCGCCTGGAATCGGCAGCGCTTTCAAAAAGGGCGATATTTTGAACCGTCAATCCCAGCAGATTGGCAACATTAGCGAGAAAATGGTTTTCGTCATTTTCAAATTTCCGAGGGGCGACACAACCAATGGCCAGCAAACCCAGGGGTGCGTCTTTTCCCGGTATCCGGACGATGACTCCGGTTGAGATCGCTTCCTGGCCGAAACAGCCCTGCATAACCGAGCTCTCGGTAACGGCGCCGCAAGACAGCGGTTCTTCTTGGCGAAGCACCTGCTGAATCCAGGATTCGCTAAGCGCTATCCGTGCGTTCCTACTGCGGTAGTTTTCGCTGAGGCCGACGCCTGCGACCAATTGAACAGAGCTCGAGGCGCGGCCTGCATCCCGGAGAAGCACCACACCATGGCTTGCGCCGAGGCTCTCGACAAGATGCCGGAGGATTCCGTCAAACGCACGTGTCACATCCAGGAATTGCGGCGCTTGGGCGATAATTAAGAGAAAGTCGGCGACTTCTCGTTGAGGTCTTCGCTACGCGCCCGGCCTGCTTCGAGAACAAGCACGGCCATGGCAATTCCCGCCGTAATGACGAAAAGCCCTTGAGCGGAAATTCGGAACAGACCGAGATTCTGAGCTGCCCACTGAGGGCGATAGGCTGTTGATTCCTGCCAACAGCAGCCCGGCCGACAGTAGCTTCCAACCCAGGCCGCGGTGCCGAGACTGCGACCGCCAAAGAGTCCAGCCGGCGGTCAGCAACAGGGCTGCCTCTAGCAACGATTGGCCCCATTGCGCCAGCACACTAAGTTTCGCGAAGTACAAAGCGGCAAGCCCGGCGAAGGCGGTTATCGCCCAGGAAGCGAAATATTTTAAGCGCTTCCCGAAACCGGCACACTCGATCGCCGCAGCGAAAAAAAAGGCCGCCATCAACAACGAACAGCAGTAAGCGACGAGCGCGCCGCCGGTAATTCCCCTGGATAGAGGCGCGATCTTCGAGGATTCCAGTACGAAGAAAAACGCCCATCCGCCCAGCCAATAACGGAAGTAGAGAGCCGTAACCGCCGAGGAGAGAAGCGCATAGATAACAAGAAGGATAAGCGCCGCAGAACCTTCGACGAAAGCGATAGCCAGCAGGACCGAGTTGGATGCATGTGCCATCGCCACCTGGATTGGACCGACACCTACACCTTTCTCTGCTCCCCAAGTACATAACAAGACGGGAGACCGAGATAGGCGGGTTTAACCCGAATGCAAACTATATCGCACGTATCAGATACGGCAACCTGCCCCTTAAGACCGCGTGTCCTGCCTTATAATGGGCTCTCAGAGGCAACAGTGGAAAAACAGAAAATACTCGTCGTCGATGACGAAGAGGCAATCCGCGAGGTCATTTCGACGCTGCTCGAATCGCAGGGCTACAAATGCACGGTATGCGCAAATGGCCGGATAGCCCTCGATGCATTCCGGAAAGACACATTCGACCTGGTCCTGAGCGACATTGTGATGCCCGAAATGGACGGGTTGAAGCTTCTCGCCGAGCTTCGTCAAGACGATCCCGACGTGCCGGTGATCATGGTCACGGCCATGCACGACATCTCTATCGCGCTGGAAGCCATTCGCGCCGGCGCCTATGATTACATTTTGAAGCCCTTTGAACGCGACCAGCTCCACCTGAGCGTGCGCCGCGCTCTCGAACACCGGCAACTGGTCATCGAGAACCGAACCTACCAGGCGGACCTCGAGCATCTGGTCGCCGAACGCACGCAGCAGCTCTCCATTGCCCTACAGGATCTCGAGCAATCCTACGACTACACCCTGGAAGCACTCGGCGGCGCGCTCGATGCCAAGGATGCCGAAACAGAAGGCCATTGCCAGCGCGTCACTGCTTTTACGATCACTATTGCGCGCGCCATGGACGTGGACAAGGGTCTTCTTCGCCACATTGCCCGGGGTGCCTTCCTGCACGACATCGGCAAAATGGGCGTCCCCGACCAAATCCTGCGCAAGCCCGGTCCGCTGACCGCTGACGAGCGCGAAATCATGCGCCGCCACTGCGAAATCGGCTTCGCGGTGCTCGAGCGCATTCCCTTCCTGAAGGAAGCGGCCGAAATCGTGCTCACTCACCAGGAATGCTACGACGGTTCGGGCTACCCGCGCGGACTAAAAGGCGAAGAGATTCCGCTCGGCGCCCGCATATTCGCCGTCGCCGACACCCTCGACGCCATGATTTCTGACCGCCCTTACCGCAAGGCGTTACCCATCTCCGCCGCGCGCGAAGAGATTCAGAGATATTCAGGCCGACAATTCGATCCGCAAGTCGTGAAAATCTTCTTGGCTCAGCCGGACCGCATCTGGCTGGAGCTGCACGAAAAAGTCGGCGATCCCTTCCGACTAGCTCAGCTGGCGCACGTCTAAATTACGCCGGTAATAAATCCCCCGGGCATGCTCGATGGCTCAATATTTCGGTTCTCTGGTTATTCCCGGACACGGAAATCGACTTGCGGCCGGCAAAAGTTGCGATTTCTGCTCAGATGTGAGCATAATCCCTCGAATGGTGAGTTGAAGCGACTCGGGCTCGTCCGGAAGCACGGTACTATTGGAAAATTCATCCCGGGTTCATATTCTGGCGGCAGATTTCCGGGACGATTAGGGAGTCTTCACAGACTCGGACAGGTGTACAACTACCAGATTATAAAGTAGTTGTCTGGGGGGACGGCATATCATGTTGCGAAACCGAGAATCAAGTCCTTCCCTGACGTGCCCCAGTTGTGGCGCGCATCACTCCAAGGCCACACTGGAACCAAAGCTCTATATCTGTCCATCTTGCAATCACTATCTGTCCATGCCTTCGCAGGCCCGTATCGCCACCCTTGCCGATGCCCGAAGCTTCCGCGAACTCGACCGCAGGCTTGTTTCGATCGATCCCCTCGAATTCGCCGATCTGAAATCCTATCGAGAGCGCCTTGAGGAGGCCCGGCGCCAAACCGGCGTCCGCGAGGCGGTTACCACCGGCGTGTGCCGAGTTGCGGGGCATCCGGCGGTGCTCATCGTGTTCGATTTCGAGTTTCTTGGCGGCACGATGGGCTCTGTGGTTGGCGAAAAAATTGCCAATGCGTTTGAAGAAGCGACCGAGCGACGCATGCCTGTCATTAGCGTGGCCGCCAGCGGCGGTGCCCGCGTGCAGGAAGGGATGCTTTCGCTGATGCAAATGGCCAAGGTAGCCGCAGCTGTTTCGCTCCATGATCGCGAGCGGCTGGCCTTTATCTCGGTGCTCACCGATCCCACGTTTGGGGGCGTGACCGCCAGCTTCGCTTCGCTCGGGGACGTGATCCTCGCCGAACCAGGCGCGCAAATTGGATTCGTCGGCCCGCGCGTAATCGAGCAGACCACCGGCGTCGCGCCACCAAAGGATTCCCACCATGCGGAGACCCTGCTGCGGGCCGGGCTAATCGACCTCGTCGTAAAGCGCGAAAACCTGCCGCGCGTGGTCGGCCTGCTGATCAGCCACCTGCGCAAGCAAAAACGAACCCATGGTTCGGCTGAAGTCGAGCCGCCAAGCGTCTCGAGGGAGAGTCAGTTGCCAGCTTGGCAGCAGGTCACGCTGGCGCGTCACCCGAGCCGCCCTTCGGCGCGCTACTTCATTTCGCGGATGACTAGTCGTTTCCTCGAACTCCACGGTGACCGCTGGAACGGCGACGATCCGGCCATCATCGGCGGACTTGGAAAGCTCGATGGTCGCACCGTTCTCATGATTGGACAGGAACGAGGCGGCACGCCCGAAGAAAAATCCGCCGCGAACAATGGTATGGCGTTTGCCGAGGGCTATCGAAAATCGCTGCGGCTGATGCAGCTCGCCGCAAAGTTTGACATCCCCGTGGTGACGCTGGTGGATTGCCCGAACGCGCAGTCAAGCTTTGAGGCCGAGCACCACGGCATCGCCCATGCGCTCGCACGCAATCTTGCGGGCATGTCGAATCTGCCGACGCCAATCGTGTCCGCAATTATCGGCCAGGGCGGCAGCGGCGGGGCTTTGGCGCTCGGCGTCGCCGACCGCGTGCTCATGCTCGAGCACGCCATCTACTCCGTGATCTCGCCCGAAGGCGCGGCCGCGATTCTGTATCGCGATGCAAAGCAAGCCGAGGTCGTCTCTGCGGGGTTAAAGCTGACGGCACACGATCTGCACAAACTCGGCATCATCGATACGGTTGTCCCCGAACCGGAAGAAGGCGGCCATCTCGACCCTGCCGCCGCAGCCGACGCGTTGAAGGCGCATCTGGTTGCCGCGCTTCGAGAAGTGTCCGATGTTCCAACCCGGCGGCTACTGGCCAACCGCTACAAGAAATATCGCAACATTGGACAAGGCGGCATCTACTGGCGCGAACTGGTCCGCGCGCAAGTCCGAGACGCCTTCGGCTTTCTCATGCCACGCGCCTCCCGAACGCGCAGACCCGTCAAGCCACCCGACGAAAGTTTCCAAAATCGCCGCCTGCAGAAAAACTCCTGAACAAGCTCGATCCCGGTCACCGCGCGGGCCTCGGGTGAATCTGCGCTGCATATCTCCGACTTTGCGCCAGAATCCCACCTTGACGTCGCCTGACATTGACAGAGCGATCCAGCCGTCATGCCAATAGATTACGCGCGTTTTAGCCCGATGCGGTATCCATCCCATGATGTCGGCGGCGTAGATACGCATAAGTCTGCAGGAGCCCGAGCACCGTCCAATGCCGGGAGGCTGCAACCAAAGCGCTGGGGTCAGCAATTCCTGGAACGTTTTCGCGTCGCGACCGGAATAACGTTTGTACACTTCCCTGCATCCAACTATTCCGACCAGCGATGACGACTAAAGCGATCCCAGCGGCTCGCGATCCTAGACCTGCCAATCTCTGCAAAAGGCGCGCGTTGCGGATTGGTTCACTTCTCTTTCTGATTGCCCTGCTGGCTGCGGGCACCCCCCTGCTCGGCCAGCGGCAGCAAAAACCGGACATCTCGGTCGAAGTAAAGCTCGTGAACGTGCTGGCGACGGTCCGCGACAGCAAGGGTCAAATCGTCCGCAACCTCACCAAGGACGATTTCATCCTCGACGAGGACGGCCGCCCGCAAACCATCCAATATTTCTCGCAGGAATCCGATCTTCCGCTGACGCTCGGCCTGCTGGTCGACACCAGCATGAGCCAGGTGCACGTGCTTCCGCAGGAACGCACCGCCAGCTACAGCTTCCTTGATCACATGCTCCGCGAAGACAAGGACCAAGACTTCGTGATCCACTTCGATCGTGAGGTTGAGCTGTTGCAAGACCTCACTGCGTCGCGATCGAAGCTCGAAGCGTCGCTCGAACTTCTCGATGTGCCCGCGCGCGATTCGGGCGGTGGCTACGGTAGCGGTGGAAATGGCCGCGGCCAAGGTGGTTCTGGTGGCGGTGACGGCCGTCGCGGCGGCTTTGGCGGTGCCGGCACCCTTCTCTACGACGCAATCTATCTCGCTTCGAACGAAGTGATGAAGCCGCTGCCAGGCCGGAAAGCGGAGATCATCCTCAGCGACGGCGTCGATCGCGGCAGCCGGGAATCGATCGAGACCGCCATTGAATCCGCCCAGCGCGCCGACACGCTGATCTTCTCCATTCTGTTTAAGGGCGAAGAACCAGGCGGCGGCCACGGTGGTTTCGCCGGCCCGCGCATCGGCATGGGCGGCCCCGGCGGATGGCCCGGCAGTGGCGGGGGAGGCAGCCGAAGATATCCTCGCGAGCAACGCCCAGACGGTAAGAAGGTTCTCGAGCGCCTGTCGCAGGAAACCGGCGGCCGGATGTTCGAAGTCTCCAAAAAGGAGTCAGTCGACGAAATCTACGCCCGCATCGAAGAGGATTTACGCCACCAGTATAGCATCGGCTATACCCCCGATAAACCCGAATCCGGATACCGCAAGATACATCTGGCCACGAAGAACAAAGATCTAGTCGTGCAGGCGCGCGACGGATACTACGCGACGGCCGCCCACTGAGCCGCTTCCTGACAGAAGATCGCCCAGACCCCGTTTTTCCTATCTGCTCGATTTCGAGTTCTGGCAGCACTGCACTGCCGCCAATTACGTCAGGCTCGGGCGACCATCCGGCCGCCTTAGCCGAAGACCGGGTACTAGACGGGTATATGTAGGGATTGGTGGGAGTTACGTAGTATTGCGGATACACAAAATCAGTGATTCGGATCATATAGGAACCGCGAACCTGGGCACGCCTGGGAAAGCTCCTTTCGCAGGAGGATGCTGGTTGTTTCGAATGAAATCAGGCGCACGTTCTAACAAGACATGACGGACCAAAAGTGGGAGGAAGAGGAACTCAGGAATCGCGAGAGGCTTCTCGCTCGGGCCGAGGAGCTTGCTCACATGGGAAGCTGGCAGTTGGATTTGAAGACGAACACGTTGAAGTGGTCTGACAATATGTACCGCATCCTCGGATTGGAACCTGGCGAAGTGGAACCCAACGCTGATCTTTTCTGGAGGATGGTTTCGAAAGAGGATAGAGAGCGCCTGGAAAGACTTACGGAAGAGGCGTCTGCGAATCACCGCACGGCGGAATACGAGGTACGTTGTATTCTCGCCGATGGCCGATTTCGTACCCTGCTGGTCCTGGTCGCGCCGGTCTTCTCAGAGGGTGGAGAGTTAATCCGAATGATCGGAACAAATCAGGATGTTACCGAGCGCCGGAACGAGGAAGATCGGTTGCGCCGCAGCGAAGCGTTGCTCGCGCAAGCCGAACAGCTGGCCAATTTGGGAAGCTGGGAATGGAATCTGGAGAAATCGCAGGTCACCTGGTCTGACCATCGCTATCGCCTGATGGGAATGGATCCTAGGGAGCCGCCTCCGACAATCGAAGCGTTCTGGAAACTGTTGCATCCCGACGACCGGGAGCGGGTGCGCTTGGAATTCCAACGAGCGGTTGCCGGGGCACACATCCTGGAGTACGAGGCCCGGTTCGTTCTGGGCAATGGCGAAGTGCGAGTCATTCACACCCGTGCGGTACCCACTGTCGATGCCGAAGGCCGGACCTCTCGCTTGACAGGAATGTCTCAGGACATCACCGAAGAAACGCGCGTAAGGGAAGATCTCCACCGGCTGTCTCAGGAATTGATGCGCACCCAGGATTCCGAGAGACGCCAACTCGCTCGGGACCTTCACGAATCGGCCGGGCAAACGCTGGCCGCGCAGAAGATGGCCCTGATGAACCTGGAGGACGCACTGCCGGAGGGTAGCGAAGAGGCACGCAGACATCTGGAAACTGTGCGCGGCCTAGCAGAAGATGCGGTCCGCGAGGTTCGCGTCTTCTCCTATTTGTTGCATCCGCCCGTGCTGGACGATTTGGGGTTGATTTCCGCGTTGCGATGGTATGTCCGGGGATTTGCCGAGCGCAGCGGCATTCAGGCAGTTTTCGAAGTTGCCCAGGATTTTGGTCGTCTCCCGCAGGAAATAGAAACCACTGTTTTCCGAATTGTGCAAGAAGCTCTTACGAACGTGCACCGCTATTCGGGAAGTCGGACGGCGACCATTCGATTGGCCTTTCAAGACGGTCAAGTCCGGGCGGAAATTCAAGACGAGGGCTGCGGGCTCCCCCTCCTCTCCCAAGAGGGGTCGAAAATCGTGCGATTCGGGGTGGGCATTGCCGGAATGCGTGAGCGCGTAAAGCAAATGAACGGCACCTTTGAAATTGAGAGCATCCCCGGACGCGGCACCACCGTTCGAGCCATCTTGCCTTTGGATGCCGTTCAGGTGTCACGGGCAAATGCCTGATTCGCGTCCCTATAGATGGTAGATAACCCTCTTGGAATCATCAAAAACCACTGATTTTTATAATAGGTAATGCGGTCGAGTGGATTCGAACCACCACGGTATTGCTACCGCCAGCCCCTCAAGCTGGTGCGTCTGCCAGTTCCGCCACGACCGCAAAGGACTTACAGGCTTCTATCCGAGGATGTCACCGCTCTCAGCTAATTGGTCACCGCTGCTTCTGTTGCTTGACCAGCATCGGTCACTGGTTCCGTTGCGCCCGGACCACAAGTTCAGCTCTGCGCCGTCTGTAAGTATACGCCACGCAGAGCAAGGCCTTCAACCAATGGTGCGGGCAATTCGCTCGCAGCTTGTCATATTCCTCGTCGGTTAAGAATTCGCTCCGTCCGTGGTGGTGGTTCTTTCAAGCGAGTTGTGTGCCGTGTCTTGGTTCTCCTCGCCGCGCTGGCGATAGACCGCGGATCCATCGTTGCATGATTGGCTGTCATTACTGGTTTGGTTCTACGCCGATCCGTGTTCCGGATAGCAAGGCCCAGAGGGCCCCGGTCGCCGAGCGGATGGTGTTCTAAACCGGACTGTTTTGCTTCGCACCTAATGTCATCATGGATTGTGGCTGAGAGAAAGAAGAAACCGAAGGAAGAATCCCCCAGAGCAACACTTGCCAGCGTCAGGAAAGAAATGGCCAGCCTCGCTTTGCCGAATTTGCCCGGAAAGAAAAAGATGCGAACCATCCCGTAACGACCCACCCACGTAAAGGCGTAGTCGCCCCCATTTCGACTACCGTTTTCTCGGTCTAATTTGCTGTTCTACCCATTACCCACCTCGGCAGCCGGATCGCTAGATGAAAGGGACTTCCGGAACGCGACAGGAGTCTACACAACCCATGAATTCCGTGGACACAGCGATTGGCCAAGGGACCCAAGAGCCAAGTCCCAAGTGGCGGGCACGACTGAAGGCGCTACTAAGCAACACTCCTCCGATTATTCGAATGGTGTGGGAGTCAGCTCCGAAGGTCGTCGTGGCAAGCCTCTCTGCGAGATTCGTCGCCTCTCTAATCCCGCTCGCCATGTTGGCGGTAACGAAGCTAATCATCGATGCAATCTATGCCTTCCTGTCACGCCACAAGGCGCTCCCTGGGGATTTTTGGTGGCTGGTTGTAGTGGCATTTGTCCTTGCCAGCTTGGGAACAATTTTGGTGCGTGTCCTCGATTTCTGCGACAGCGTGCTGGCCGATAAATTTACTGGGCACATCAGTACTCGAATTGTGAAGCATGCTTCGCGTCTTGACCTGACCTCCTACGAAAACCCGCTCTTCTACGACATGATGGAGCGTGCCAGAGTGCAAGGCACAGATCGTTTGATAATGATTCAATCGGCGGGGCGGCTGTTTCAGGAGGCCATAACGGCGGCCAGTTTGGCTGCCAGCATTTTTCTCTTTTCTCCATGGCTTCTTTTCACTCTCATCATCTGCGTTGTTCCGGCCTTCCTGGGCGAGACCCACTTCGCGTTTCTTGGCTACTCGCTAAGTTTCCGCCAGACTGCCGCTCGCCGCCAGATGGACTATCTGAGAACCTTGGGAGGAAGTAAGGAAAGCGCCAAAGAGTTAAAGCTATTCGCATTGGCGCCGTACATCGTGGACCGTTACACGGCACTTACGGACGAACTCCATCGTCAGACAGTGAGACTGGCAAAACGCAAACTAGTCTGCGGATCGTTTTTAACGCTCCTGGGCACGGTTGGGTACTACGGAACCTATGCTTTCGTCATCTATCGGACAGTCACAGGCGCACTAACTCTTGGGACCATGACCCTGTTAGCTGGAGCTATTGCCGGTGCCAGCACAAACATCCAAGCCTTCTTTTCGACCTTTTCCGTAATTGCCGACCAAGCGATGTTCATGACCGATCTGCTGAAATTCTTGTCCGTAGGGCCCCGGATTTTCTCGAAGATGGGTGCACTGCCTGCTCCTAGACCAATTCGCAAGGGTTTTGAATTCAAGAACGTTTCGTTCTCGTATCCAGCGAATCCAAGGCTCGTACTCAACAACATCAGTTTCCTCTTGGAGCCTTCCGCGCGAATCGCGCTGGTGGGAGAGAATGGCCAGGGGAAGACAACCATCGTAAAGCTGCTGACGCGTTTGTACGACCCCACCGAAGGCCAGATCCTTCTAGACGGTGTAGACCTCCGTGAGTACAACCTGGAAGATCTGTGGAGGGAGATTGGCGTCATCTTCCAAGACTTCACGCGCTATGAGATGACCGTCTCTGAAAACATCGCGATCGGTAAAATCGATGAACGAGACAATACATTTCGCATCCGCGCCGCTGCCCATAAGAGCCTGGCAGAGACATTTATCCGACATCTACCTAAAGGTTATGAACAGCCCCTGGGCTCCCGATTCGAAGGAGCAATTGACCTGTCAGGTGGAGAGTGGCAGAAAATGGCACTGGCCCGGGCCTACTTGCGCGACGCCCAGTTACTCATCCTAGATGAACCGACTGCTGCGCTCGATGCGAAATCCGAGCATGAGGTGTTCGAGAGATTTGGTGAACTAACCAAAGGCAAGATGGCCCTTTTGATTTCCCACCGTTTCTCTACAGTTCGAAAGGCAGACCGAATTGTCGTCCTGGAGCGCGGGACAATAGTCGAACAGGGTGCGCACGACGAGCTTATCCGGCTCAGCGGACGCTATGCGGAAATGTTCGAACTCCAGGCGGCAAACTATCGGTGAAAGTATTGAGGGCGAAAGCACAAGCGGTTACTCGTGCAGGACAATACCTAGTGCGAGTCGGTGGAGAGGTCGTCACTTGCATCCAGATTCCTCCCATTGGACCTGCCAAGAACCAGAAAGCGGCAGCAACCCGTGCCGGCCTTCAACGCTCAGCGCATAGCGCTCAGCAATCCGGGTTCATCTCACCCCACGATTCGGCAGCACACCTCTAGCTGAAGGATCTTGCGTGCGGAGTACAAGCCTGCGTCCATCCGCCTCGGCGAGTCCTGGAGTCATCGACTTGCCGGTGATCGCGAACCACAAGCAGCAAGCCGTGACGCCCAAACAGGTGCGGAGCATCGTTCAGGACGGCCCCGGTGCCATGCTCTACGCATTCCTGGCAGCTTCAGGCCTTAGGATTTCCGAGGGCCTGAATCTACGACGGCGTTGTCGATTCGGATTTCGTGACCGCCTATTTCCAGCAGCTGAACCCGCGGTCATTTCTGACCCCATCAATTTGGCTTCCCGGTGTCAGAGTCCTTTTCAGCCTGGAGACTTTCTATGGCTGGCACCAAGTGGTTCGTCAGAAGAGACTTCGCAATATAGGCCCTGGCCCCGGCACGAGCGGCGATTCTTGCCATGCTGAGAGACTGATGCAAGGTCAAGATTATGATCGCCGCGTCAGGCAGCTTCTCTCGAATTAGCGGCACGGCCATCAGGCCGTCGAGTTTGGGCATCGATACATCGAGTAAAATCACGTCTGGTCTGAGGGCTTCGGCTTGTTCTACCGCTTCGAAGCCATCTGTCGCCTCGCCACATACCATCCAGTGCTGATGCCGCTCCAACAGCATTCGTAAGCCCGATCTGACGAGCGGCTTGTCATCGGCAATCAAAATCCTAAGTGATGCCATTTGCCATCCCGGAAGCGAACCCCAGAGCAATTGTGAGCCAGCAATCGCCAATGCCAATCCGGCATTCCCTTTAGTCCTTAACTCACTAGACACTTTATCGGTCGGATGGAAAATAGCCGACCAGCAGTGTCCGCGCGATGCATTCAGAGCCCGCCTTACCGTGGGTCTTAGATCTAGGGTCTCTGACCTCGCGGCGTTCGTGACATATTGTGTCTACCTAGATTTGGGTCATGGCATAGGTAGTCGACCGGGTAGCCAACCGGTGCACGGATGCCTCACTCTTTACACAGTAGTTGGATCGTCTCCGCCTCGTCCCCGCGAGCGTTGTGAACGCTCTTTTTCTTTCTGCCCAGTCCAAGGATGGAGCCCATGGATACGACGATGGAGATCATCACAATTCTTGCGAGGTATGCATACTTCATGCTGGCAATTGCGGTCTTGGCCTTAGCTGTGATCGCTGCGGGTATGGGCTTAATTGTCCTGCGAGAGTGGACCCATCCGCCTCGATTTCGTCGGTAGGGTTTTCGCATTGGAATGGGCCCAAGCCTTTCGCCGACACGGGAACAACCTCAATGATGGGAAAGCGAACTCTCCGGAAGATCGAGTCCACGTGCACCGATACCGAGCATATGTATGAGTGCGACTCACGCATTTGGACAGTCCACCTATCTTCTGGTCGAAGTTTCAGCGATTCGACACGCCTGCAAAGAAAACGGACGGATACAGCCCTTCTCGATCAATGTGCACCGAAAGCATAGAATCGCCTGTTGCAA
>CAVQZU010000177.1:0-23488 GCA_963718485.1 uncultured Acidobacteriota bacterium | reverse complement strand
AATCACGGAGATGGCCGAACCGCATTCCCTAATTTCGAAACTTCGCTCGACGCACACGACGAACGCAAGGTGATTGCCTGCTTCTTCGATCTATTGCTCTCTGACCTCCGAGCGTTGCCGAAAGAACTCGGATTTGTGTTTGTGGGCTTCCTGTATTTCGTATTCTTCCTTGGTTCCGACAAAGAATTCAATGCTACCTCCGACCGGGATGCCGTCGCCTGTCTTCTGAAAGGACGAGGCATAACCCCAAATACTCCCCTTACCCGAATTTCGAAAACGCGTGGACACACTATCGTCTGGAATTGTCGAAGTTTCGACATGCCCGTCGCTGGGGACTGAAACGACGTTACGTATGCTTGCCCTGCCGTTTTCAACGGAGGTGCATTGATGACCCCCGTCCGAATACTCACTTCTCCGCTGAACCCCTCGGGGAGTTCGATAACGAGTTCGTCAATTTTTGTCGGTTTGGTGCAAAAGGCGAGAAGGATTACAAGACTCAGCAGGAGAGCCAGCTTGGATAACCGCGACGTGTTCATAGTGATGGGGACTTCACTACTCGGCAAGTCTCTCGCTCTGCTATGCAGCGATGTCGCTAGCAACGACGACAACGATTGTAACGAACAACCCCGGTATCTTTAGGCACGAGTATCCACTTGTGTAACGATGGGACGCGGCTGAACGGATTTGAACAATTTTCAAGCAATGGGTGTGCTTTTCCCCAAATAGCTTCCCACAATCGCAGCGTAGCTCTCTATAAAGTCCTGCTCCCCCTTTGGAAACGCACCAGTAAAGTAGCTTTCAATATCTAGTTCAGCCACCAGCTTGTTCCTCACCAAGAGCGGAACAACGATTTCAGACTTGACCATGGACGATCCCGCCAGATAGCGTGAATCCTTGGACACATCGTCCACTACCACGGTCCTCCCGGTGCTTGCCGCGGCACCACAAAGACCTGTGTTGAGAGGAATACGAGCATTGGGGGTGAAGCTGCCAGCGAAAGGTCCGACGATCAGAACCCCGGAATCGGTAGGGTCAACCAGATAAAAGCCAACCCAATTGTAGCGAGTCATGTTTTCGTGGAGACGTTGCGCGATGTGCTGCATGAGGGACGCGCTCGTGGGGGCGGTCAGAGCAAACTTCCGAAATTCAGCGAGAAGTGCTTCGGGTCCAAGTGACAAGTTCCTCTCCCGATCTTAGGTATCCGTTCGCAAAGACACACAGCGTCATCCAAATCTATCGTATTGTCGCTGAATTAAGTTTCGAATTCTGATTCAACTACGGCGCAGGCGACGAATTTTAGGAGAAAAATTCACCTCTAGACACTTCGGACACGGACACTTAAACGCGGCATCGTTCGGAAACACAATGTGACCGCACCCTTCGCAAATCTGTCGTCCATTCGGCAGGACTCTCATTGGCATAAATCCTACGCCCAAAACACAGTAAGGGCAGCAAGGTTGTTTGCCCGACACTATGTCCTTCAAATCTGACGCTCCGTATGCGCTTCTTGGAAAGCTTTTAGGCGCTCCGCGCTTGGCAACCTGTTTGATACAGGACAATATGGTGCTGGCAGTGTAATTGACATTAAGTCTTGTGGACTTTCTCTTTATCAAACGCGACGACAAGTCGCTGGACCAGATCGGTCAGGTTCTCTGGGTTTGGTTCCTCTAGAACTCGTTGCGCCAGTTGACGCCAGTTTTCTTGGCCGCACAATACTTTTCTCTCTACTTCGACCTTTGGATCGTCCATATTTTCGAGCGCAGCGCTCGGAAGAAATTCGGCAATTCGTTTTACGGTCTCCACTGGAATCTGCTCGAAATGTGTTTTTGTAGCGTTCATCTATCAGTCTCCTACTGACCTCAACAGTAGCAGTCGTAGACGAATACGGGCTGTATCTTTTAGGAAATCTTTCCACTTCTCTTAGCGTCATAACCCATTGCAATTACTATGACTTAGAAATCGACTACCGTGGCTTAGGACTGTCCATTCGTGCGTGTACAATAGCGCTACGATATGATACGATTACGTCACGTTAGTTTAACCTATCTCGCGAGGTTTCTCATGAGTCCGAAGGCGAATAAAACTCAGATGAACTTCAAGACGATGTCGCAGACTGATGTTCCTCAGGGTCGAAATGGGAAGCACAAACGGGTTGTGACGAAGATTCTCGATGATCTTGACCAATTGCCAGAGGGAGTGGCGCTCAAAGTGCCGCTGGCGGATTTGGAGGACAGCAAAGAGAATGTACGTTCGGCGCTGAATCGCGCCGTGCACAAGAGCAAGCGCGATATTGCGACTGCTAGCGACACAGATTTTCTGTACGTCTGGAACGAGAGCACCTAGATCGTGTGCTTTGCCATTTCCAAAGTGCGGTATCGCTTCGTTACCGGGCGGGGAAGCAGCCTATTGCTTCGAAGTCAATATTGGCGAGTTGTTCGCATTTGCAGGACTGTGGGATGGCTGGAAAGACCCGAACGGAAGTGGGTCAAGTCCTGCTTGATCCTGACCACAGGTCCAACGCGGTCACCTCATCCATTGATGACCGCATGCCAGTGATCCTCGACCGAGGCGATTACGACCTGTGGCTCGATCCCGCGATGACAAATGTTGAGGCTGTATCGAAAATGTTGAAGCCCCACGATGCGCGGATGATGTACGTATCGAGTCAGTAGTCATTCTCTGACAACTCAGCGAGGCAGCTTTTTCGGGGGAGGGCACGTCCTTGCAGAGTCGGAATCGCTGAGGTCGGTACCTTTCATCGTAATCCTCTTGTAATGAGTGTGCATCAGTACCTTGACAACCTTTTCAATCGCGCCTACATTCCCTCGAAGGGACTCCCTCCTCTTAAACGTCATCGGTCTTCGGGGGAGGGTCTTTGGACTTCATTCGCCTCGGGCCGCGATTCATCTTGGAATAGCGGCGTTCTGGCTGTAGTGCCACTCTTCTGCAGCATCACGGCGAAATGCACATTTGCCGCCGCTTCCGTCAATTTAAAAGTAGGAGCGAGACGCATGTGGAAAAGGCAGGACGATGGAGCAGACGCGCAACTACCGAAGGTCACGTCGAAGGATATGTTCGAGGCACCGGAAATGTCCTTGGAGTCGGCTTGCGAAACGCTGATTGAGGTTCACCGGAACCGCACGCCAGAGAAGCCAAAAGAGACAGTGGGTCCTCAGAAAATTCCTACCACTCAACCGTCGGTGCCAACGACTATGGCTACCTACTCAGAAGCCGTGGATGAGTTTACAAAGAACGCCAGTGTTTTGATGGAGCAGCTTCCACTCCTTAGCAAGGCGCGAGATGCGTATGAGCAAGCGATGAAGGCTGGAGCAGAACTGCGGAGGGAATTGGATGCCGGAGACGCGCACCTTCGTAGCGTCATGGGCCATTTAGAACAGGCACTTGATGTCACTCCCGACAGGAAAAAACCGGAGCCGGCGAAAGTCGGGACGACCGGAGCGAATAACCAAAGCACTCGTGTAAATAGATTCGTATGAACGTCGCCCAATCCGCTTGGGCGTGTAGGAGAGCCGTGAAAACGCAAGGGGAGCCTCCCGTTTCGCCGCCGGACTGAATTGAAGTTATCGTGGAGAGTGGGCGAAACTGATTGGCGGTGAGTGTTCAGGACGCGGCGTTTGGAGCAATCACTGCAATCTTCTAGTCGTTCAATTCCGAAATTGCTTTCAAGAATTCCGCTTGCGCCTTTTTCAATTGAGCAACGAGCCGCCCATGACGCTCATGATCAATCGCTCCTGCTCCCTTTATGTAGCTCAGGAGCGCGTCACTAGCGGCGTTCATTTTCGATTCCGCAGCTTCGACCTCCTCCGTGTTGCTCACTAGTTCTTTCCCCGATCCAATTTTATGTGGTCGAAAACAGAGGCTGCCATCCAAGCCTCTGCCAAGCCAAAACGGAAATCATGCGGCGGGACGATGCTCTCGCGTAATCGTCTCCTCAAGCAATATGAGGTTTCGGAAGCCATTGCAAAGCTCACGAAATTCCTGATCATCCGTTCTATAAAAAATTTCCTTCGCCTGATTGAGCATCGATCGACGCGCCCGGGTATTTCGCACGGGTAGTTCGGCAGAATCGGCTTCAAAGCATCGTTCTAACAGCTGTTTCCACTCGCCGGGCGGATGGAAGGGCCTCCTTGCCCCCCCGCATGACGCTTTCCCCTTTGCTTTATGTTCGTTGCTCTGACGCCTGCGGTAGTTGCCAATGGCAGATTCGTTGCGATTTGGTTGGGGCTTTTCGTTGAAATAGTGTTTTCCATTCTTACCTCTTTCAGAAATCGACCTACGCTGAAAGCGGCTCAGCGGAAATTCAGTTGGCGTTTGGCCATGAACGGTACAACAACGAATTGAAGCGAGGATCGGAGATTTCACCCTCCCTCTAATCCGCCAAGCCCCAGGACCTCAGCCGATCCACACTTCAGGTATGTTTTACTTATAGTTACAGCGTCAACAGGATACATATAAATTCGCTGCTGATCTAGCTTTCTTTCTACGCCCACTCTGTCCTCATTCTCTAGGTTCGAAGGAGTTGAACGGGTATGTTTCTGGCCATTATGAATTTCCCGACGCCCAAGGGAGAACAAATCAGAAAATGACGGAGATATTAAGGGCTCCTCTGAATGCCGGCACGCCTGAAGGTGTTGCCATGTCCGTACCCACCACAGAGCTTTCGTCCACTTGCGAATCGGCAACCGTCGTCATTGTCGCTTCCAGCCCGCTACCTGAGGAGGACGGCGCTGATCGCGTCGAGATTCAACAAGATTTTCGAGAAGATAACCGGATAGTGGCAGCATTGCGCAGAGGCGGCGAGCTTTCCGCCCGCCTGCGCAACCAGACCGTGAAACTTAAAAACGAACAGCCGCTGCGCCTTCTCGCCATCGTGGCTGGAATCTCCTTTGCCGCCGGAGCCGCCACCAGAGTTTGGAGGTTATTTCAATGAGTGGCGATGCAATGCACAACCCTTCCAACGGCCGTTCGATCGCGGACATCATCTCCACCATTCAGGAAGAACTCATTCAGTTCTCGCAGACGCGATTTAAATTGTTCAAGGTCGAGACGCAACAGAAATTAGCTCTCTTGAAAATCGCTGGCATCTTAGCCGCCATCGCTGTTGTTCTCATCGCGACCGGGTATCTGCTGATCACGCTCGCATTAGTCGCGGCAGTGGCTGCAGCTCTTGCCACTAATCCCTATCACTGGTTTTTCGGTTTTCTTGCGGTCTCACTCTTCTGCTCAATCGTAGGTGGAATCGCCGCGTATTTCGCGCAACGTGAATTTGCTTTAAAGGGAATCGTCCCTCGCCGCACCATCGAGGTGCTGAAAGGCGACAAGCTCTGGATTCAAAACGAGGCTAAAAATCGATTATGAGCGTAAATCCAATCGACAACCTGGAAATTGAAGCCTTGCAACAACGAGCGCATGTTCACCATACTATCGTCGAACTGAAAGATAAGGTAGTTGGGGCTCGCGCCAAATTAAACCCTAACAGCAACGCCCGCGATCATTTTCTCGGCGCCGCTCTCGCCGTTTCGTCGCTGGCTTTCCTGTCCGGCTATGGGTTCGCCGGTCTCTTTACCTAGCGCTAAATTGAATGCGAATCTCAACGGAAAGGTAATGCCGATGCCCATCTTCAATGGTCTCGCCAAGATCGCCGCCAAACCGATTCCGAGAGCCGTCAAGCCCCAGCTTCACGCCGTGGTCGATTACGCCAGCATCGGACTCTTTCTCGCCACCGTCCCTCTCTTCTGGCGGCGCAACAGACGCGCCACCGTGGCATCTCTAGTCTCCGGCGGCGCCGAACTCGCCATCGTCCTGCTCACCGACTATCCCGGTGGCATCAAGAACTTCATCAGCTTTCGCACTCATCGCGAAATCGATTACGGTCTCGCCGCCATGGTCGCAACTATGCCCGAATCTCTGGGATTCAAAGAAGCGAACGAAGCTAAATTCTTTCGCTTGCAGGGAGCCCTACTCACGCTTTTAGGCGAGCTTACCGAGTCCACCGATCTTAAACAAGTCTCGCGCTCAGCTTAAGAATTCACATGCCGTCCCTTGAAATGCCGTCACTCTGGAAATTCGGTGGTCTTTCTCCCATCGAATTAACCCAGCGCACCCTCAACAAGATCGATGAAGATGAACTCTTCAATCGCGCAGCCGCTCTCTCCTATTACTTCGTTCTCGCGCTATTTCCAATGTTTCTGTTCCTGATATCTCTGATCGGCATCTTGGCCGGTCCCGGCTCGGGACTAAGAGAGACGATCCTTTCCAGCCTCGGCCGCCTCGCTCCCGGCTCTGCCTCCGGTTTAGTTCGCAGCGTAGTTGCTGAAACTTCGAAATCCACCAGCCACCTTAAGGCCGGTGCCGGAATCTTCGGCGCCCTCTGGGCCGCCTCCGCCGGGATGAGCGCCGTAGTGGAATCCTTACATGTCGTCCATAATCTGCGCGAAACCCGCCCCTGGTGGAAGCAAAAACTCACCGCCGTGGGACTAACCGTCGCCCTGGCCGCGCTGATCATCATCGCCTTAGTTTTCGCTCTCTACGGCGGAAAGATCGGCCAGGCCGTGGCCGCCTACGTAGGCCTCGGCAACGTCTTCAAAGTGGCGTGGGCAATTCTGCAATGGCCAATCACTTTAGGCGCAATGTTCCTCTCGTTCTCCATCATCTATTACTTCGGTCCGAATATTCGCAGCAAATGGCACTGGGTCACTCCCGGAGCCGCTCTAGGCGTCACCATCTGGCTTCTGTCCTCACTTGGTTTGCGCCTGTACTTGAGCTTCTTCAACTCCTACAGCGCAACCTACGGCTCACTAGGCGCGGTGATAATTCTTCTCCTCTGGCTCTTCATCACCGGTGCCGCGATCCTGGCTGGAGCCGAACTAAACTCCATCATCGAAGAAGAAGACAAAGCCACCTCGCTCCAAACCCGCAAGAAACAAAAACTGGAACAGCAAGTAAAAGCCGCATAGCCAGCCTTGTAATTGGATTACGTGCGTCGGACACTCCTATCCGACGCTTTTAATGTTGAAGTTCTTTTTTTCGTTTCGCAAGTTTGTTTTCGGTTGTGTGCGAGTCGTGTGCCAAATCTACACGAGTCCGCGATCAAGTGTCGCAGCCGCTCCACCTTGACTCAGGCAGACGCAGCAATCGCCACGTCTCTCCATTGGTAAACACTAGCCGACTTCGCATTCCTAATCCGCTCGACTTCTTCGAAGCCCGTTTCTTGCCAACTTCCCTGTTGCCGACAATTCGAAATTAAGGTCGATCCAGGGCGTGTGTGGCATTATCGGATCGACCTCGTCCGGAACGAGGAAAAGTAACCGTCCCAAGTAGCCGAGCAGCTGGATCGGCCTCGTCCCACACTTCATTGCGCCTCCGGAAAAGGCCGCTGGTGCAGCGGGGTTGTTTTGCGTTTGAACTTTCTTGGAAATCAACGCTTGTCCCGACCTCAAAGATCCTAACTCAGAATTTTGTGTCTCTATTTGCAAGTGCCGCCAACTTGTGCGCGTTGGCCGAGCCTTGATTGGATTCGGGCCGCTTGCGCACGACAATGCCGTAAAACTATGGTACTCATATAACTCGGCTATGGACACGGTGTACCTGTTGATTTTCGATGGTTACGCGGATTGGGAAGCCGCATCAGCCGTGGCTGAATTGCGGCGGACGTTTGGGCTTTCCGTGAAGACGGTGGGCATGACGGGCGAACGCGTCGTCAGCATGGGTGGACTCAAGGTCGTCCCAGATCTCCCGTTATCAGAATTTGAACCCGAAATGGCCAGCATGCTCATTCTCCCCGGAGGGGATTCTTGGATGGCTGGAGAGTTTACCGAGATCTCAAGCGCTGTCCGACGCATGATTTCGCTGAACCACCCCGTCGCAGCGATCTGCGCCGCCACTCTGGCTTTGGCTTATGCCGGGTTACTCGACGACCGATTGCACACCAGCAATGGTAAAGATTTCATCGGCAAGTATGTTCACGAATATCGCGGCGCAGCGCTATATCGGCCTTTGCAATCCGTCAGTGATCGCTCGGTCATAACGGCAAATGGTCTAGCTCCTTTCGCATTCGCGGCCGACATTTTCCGTACGCTGGCACCAGAACGCGCAGAAGAGATCGCCATGTACGAAAAGCTCTACTCGCATGGGTTGCTTGACTGACTGGGCGAAGCTGAAATGGTGTACGTTCTGCAAGACCAAAATCTGCCGGCGTCTCGCGCTATCCGCTGTCGGGCGGCTTCCAATCTCACCTCGCTTGCGAGTGAATATTCGGCCAACAGGAAATTAGCTACCGGTCACCAAGCTTTTCAATTGGGGAAATATCGCGATTTCACTCATTGACCGCAAGCGGTGGGGGTTTTGAGCGCAATCGCCTGGTAACAACAGTTAGCTTCACGAGTGCTCTTAAATAGGTGAGAATTGGTTCGTCGAAACGCGGTCTCTAGAATGATAAAAAAGGAACAATAGTGAAGGCCAGAATCTTCATATCCGGGGCTTTGATGGCACTGTGGGTGGCAATGTTTGGTGCCGCAGGCCGCCGTGATTGATGCTGCGTTCTCAAGGCCGCCAGGGACCTATACCAGCGGTTCTGAGATACGCGGCGCGTCGCTCCTCTTGCTGGAACTTCCCGGCTTCCTTTCGCTAGGCGTTATCTGCGTTCGTTTAGGCACGGCTGTTATCCCGGTCATTTTCTGGGTAGCGATGCAGTCAACTCGACGTTAGTGGGTAATTCAGCAGCTTATACAACGATCACGTACTGGATCGCCAAACGTATCCTGATAAGCAGCGCGAAAATGACGAGTCTCCAGATTGTGCTATTAGCGACGGGCGTTTGTGCGCTCCCAGGAAACGGCGTTCTGACAGTTTGGATGATATGGGCAAACAAGCCGTACACGCCCACCCTCTTCCTGGTTTGAGCGCCTCGTCGCTAGTAGTTGCGCTAGTGACCTTTTGGTCCCTGTTTTGAGGGCGAGATATCGCGCTCTACGGCAATCTTCCTAGTCCAGACTGTTGCAGAAGCGCCATTGCACTCGTCGAGCAGGTCAATGAAGCGCTAACGCCTGATTTAAACAGGTACAATACAACCTTCATCAATGGCTATTGCTCGGAAAATCATCGACTACACTGTGTAGCCACCTCGGTTCGACTCGGGCCGGGATTCGTGTTGGGATTTTCGTACCGCTACCACAGCACGGCTGGCAGCCAAGCGATTGGGGATCGGGTCCTGACTCAGACGAAACATAAACCTCACGAACAAGCCGCCGATAGTTGAAGACTGGTGGGTCGAGAGGGTTTGGGAATGGACGGCGCTACGTTCAGAGACATCACAAATGACAAGTCGAAAGGACTCCCGTAGCGCGAGCGGACTTGAGTGTAATCGCCTGATTGCGACAGCCACCACCAATCAATCGGCCTGGGAATAGAGCACAAGCGCTTACATCAAGCACTAAACCATCATCTTCCCGCCGATTGGACCGATTAACAAGTCATATTGCTACATGTTTTTCACAGTTTAGCCTTCGCGAGATCTTTCGCGCCGTCAAGGTGTTTCTGCAACGTGGGCAGGGTCTCACTCGCATAAGCTTTCAAGTCAGCGCTCTGCGCATCTGCTGCTTCTTTCGTGTACACCGCTATAGCCTTGGTGTGCCCCGCTATCATTTCCTGAATATAGCGGTGATCGAAGGCTGCGCGTTTCAGTTTCTCGAACGGAGCAATCATCTTGTCGTGCGCTGCATCGAGCCCCTTCGGAACGATAAGATTGGCTTTGCCGGCCGCAAGGCTTAACTGTGTGTAATCGTTGGTGTGATCGGTAACCAGCATGTGGGCGTAATCCTTCACGCCTTGTGTAGAGGCTTGATTCTCGGCCAACTGTCCCAGGTTCGCCTCCATCATGTCAGTTTGTCCGGCAAAATCCACGAACTGCTGATCGCTCATGGGCCTGGCTACACCAACGGCGGCCTTTTTATGCGCACCCTGAGCAAGCGCCAGAACGCAACATAGAGCAACGCAGTAAGCAGCGGAAACGATAGTTTTCATTTGATCTTCTCTCCACACGAAGCGGTCTGATAACAAATGGTTCTTGCAAACGGTAGCGTTTCTACAAACGGCCAGTTAGCGCTAGGATCACGATGATCAGCAACACCAAGCCTAAACCGCCGCTCGGATAGTATCCCCAGCTTGCGCTGTACGGCCAAGTGGGCAGTGCCCCAAGAATGAGCAGAATCAATACAACCAGCAAAATGGTTCTCATGCGGCCTCCAGGCAACGACGAGTTAACCGCCGTGCTGGGATGCCCCAGCGAAGAATAAAGGTTGCTGAGGAAAGGGCGTTCCTGAGAGGTCCTCCAACTATCCGGAGTAATCAATCTAGTAATTCGATGCGGTCAGGGTGCTTCTTTTTCTGTTCGTGCTCATCTGTAAGAACTTTTTCTAGCCACTTTCTCGTTCGGATAGTTGAAGAAGAGCTGATTGCCGTCGGGATCATCGACCACCAAGAGCCGGTACCCCCACGAGCCCTCCTTGACCGGAACGCCCTTGGCCTCGAGTTCCGCGCGCAGCGCGTCCAACGCGGCGACCGCGGCCTCGGGCGTCGCGGGCTCGACGTTCAGGGAGATGAAAATCAGCCCCTTGCCAATCTTCTCTGGCCACGTGTCGGCCAGAATAAGCGCGCAGCCCTGGCGGCTGACCTGTGCGACATACGCTCTGCCGTCCTCGTCGTAGCGCCAAGGACTCGTGAAGCCGAGCCGGTTAACGTAAAAGAGGAGCGAGGCCTCAACATCCCTTACGTGCAGGACGGGGCGTGCGAACCAGTCTGTCATAGGCTATATGTCCTCAAATAAAGATCGGATGATCCCTTTAACAAACCTATGTCAAAACATCCACAACGAAAGAAAAAGGTCGTCTTCATGCGTTCGTGATACTGGCTGCTTTGACGAGGAACTGAGCCAACTGAAACCCAACAACGATGAACCAAATAACTTGGCCCAGCATAACGATGGTCATGCCATGGACATCGAGCCGCAGGTGACCGATGCCAATGCCAAGAATTATGAGTGGGGCAACGACGCAGCCGTAGATGGCGACACCCCGGCCGAGTCCTCCATTGCGCAACACGGAGATGGACCAAAGAATAATTGCGATTGAGGAGCTCACGGAATAAATGCGTGAGAAGGCTTGATTGAACTGAAAAATCGCGGTGATCGCGACCTCCCACTGATGCCCTGCGGCAGGAACATCGCGAAGCATGTGCTTCATGATGCCCGGTACAATAAATCCGCTGACAGCCCCGGCGATCATCACGGCAACGCACGCGAAGCCATAGGTGACGATTGCAGCAAAAGAAATTCGGTCGGCGGCGGCCAAGCGTCGTGCCAGGCCGCAAGCGCCTAAGAACAACAAGAGAACGCTTAGCAAAGCCAGCGTGTGCGTGGCGCCGGAGTGCACCGACAAGTGCGCGACTTGCTCCGCCGTCGGCGACGCCGTAGAGGTGGGATGGACCGCCATGGTGACAATGCCGCCCACCGAACCGGCAATTAGAGCAATTCCAGCTTTACGATCGTCCGTCATGATCGACACTCTAGACCTAAATCGCCTGCGTGTGAAAGTGTTATTTGCAGAAGGCTAGGAATACGGCACAAAGGCCGCAAATTGGGGAAGCGAGACGATGACGGCCGGGAGAATCAAACAGAAGGCTGCAGCGTCTCGTCGGAAAACAGAACGTCGTATTTTGCGAACGCGCGACACACTGGGTGATGCGCTCATTGCGCTAATGCAAGAGAGGAATTTCGAGGAGATCACAGTGCAGGATGTGCTGGACCGCGCGGGAGTGGGGCGTTCAACCTTCTACGTACACTATCGCGACAAAGACGACTTGTTCCTGAGCGATGTAGAGGATTTTCTTGAGCGTGTTTCCACCGCGCTGACACGGCAGGGCGCCAGCCCGAAGCGATTGCTCCCAGTGCAGGAATTTTTCGCGCATATTCGTGAGTCGCGTCAGTTCTATGCGGTGCTGGTGAAGTCAGGAAAGATCAATGACGTGCAGGCGCTGGCGCGCGGATTGCACGCTCGATCGATGAGAGATTACAAATGGCGGGCGTGGAGGTCGAGCCAGTACGAATGTCTGCCCATGCCCACGCTTTGGCGGGAAGTGTTTTCGCATTGCTCGACTGGTGGGTGGACAAAGGAATGAAGCCCGATCCCAAAGAGATGGACGAACTGTTTCATCGTATGGCCTGGAGCGGGATGGGAGCGCGGTGACTTACAATCATTGGGGACGTGGATATTTGATTTTCGTTACAACAATCGGAAGGTGAGCGATTCCGAGCGCACAATTCGAGCGGCTGTCGTTTCCGACCGTCAATGCCTCAAAAGGTATACCCCTGCGCCAACGACCAAACCCAGCAAAACAGGGGGCGAAAGTCCACGAAAAATGAAGCTGCGGATTCACCCTTCTGTAATCGAGGTAGCAAAATCGAGAATCAGGAGCAGCACTAGGCGCAAGGAGCCAGTGAGTACGTCGATCAAACCGGTTTTCAACGGAGGTGGAAGTTCCACGGAATCTCCAGCACAGACCGGGGGGTCAGCCCGCAGGAATCTCCTTGGACCAGATACGAGGGTGGCGCATTATTCGTTCCGTACTTTCCCCGTGAAACGAAGCAACTGATGTTAACAGGCCACCGATAACCAAGGGGAAATAAAAGAAACCGCCGAGGCTTCCACAATCGGCGGCTCCATTGTTTAGCCAAACGCTGTTTATCAAGTCGCTTTTATCCACTCCTAGGCGGCTGCTGCGCTAGCCCACGGGTCGAGAACAACCTTCGTACATCTATCCTGTTTATCCCGGAATGTTTTGTACATCTCCGGCGCCGCGTCGATGGGCACTCGGTGGCTGATCACAAAACTGGGATCGATCTCGCCCTTCTCGATGCGTTTGAGTAAGGGCTGCATATAGCGCATCATGTGCGTCTGTCCAGTCTTCATGGTCAAAGCTTTATTCATAAAAGCGCCCATCGGGACTGTGTCGACAAAACCGGAATAGACGCCCGGGACAGAAACCGTACCACCTTTGCGGCACGCCTGAATGCACTGTCGCAGGACGATCGGACGATCCGTTTCAACCTTCAGCGATTGTTTCGCCCGGTCGACCATGTAGAGCAAGTTGTCGCTATGTGCTTCCATTCCGACCGCATCCATGCAGGAATCCGGGCCGACGTTGGCTGTCATGTCTTTCAGCGTTTGCACCACGTCGTCCACCTCTTCATAGTTAATAGTTTCCGCTCCGCCGTCTTGCGCCATCTGCAAGCGATAGCGGAAGCGATCAATCGCAATCACTCTCTCCGCTCCCAGCATAAAAGCGCTTCTGATAGCGAATTGACCGACCGGTCCACAACCCCAGATGGCTACGGTGTCGCCCGGTTGAATGTTGCAATTGACCGCGCCGAAATAGCCCGTGGGAAAAATGTCGGAAAGAAAAATCACTTTTTCATCCGGCATTCCCGCCGGAATTTTCAGCGGTCCTACGTCGGCGAAGGGAACGCGAGCAAATTGCGCTTGACCGCCGGCGTATCCGCCTAACATATGCGTGTAACCGAACAGTCCGGAAGGCGAGTAGCCCATCATTTTTTCCGCGATCCAGTAATTTGGATTGGAATTCTCGCAGCAGGACCACAGTTGTTGCTCGCAGAAAAAGCAGCGCCCGCACGCGATGGTGAACGGAACCACCACACGGTCGCCAACTTTTAGTTTGTCCTTGTTCACGCCCGCGCCCACCTCCACCACTTCTCCCATAAACTCATGGCCCATGATGTCGCCTTGCTCCATGGTGGGAATAAATCCGTTGTAGAGATGCAAGTCAGAGCCGCAAATGCATGTGCTGGTGATCCGCACAATCGCATCCCGCGGGTTCAAAATCTCAGGATCGGGAACGTTTTCCACAGTCATCTTGTTAGTGCCCATCCAACAAACTGCCTTCATGCTGTCCTCCGAATTTGGTTAAAGACTTCTTTCAACTGTGAATCGCGCCGTATCGGACGATCCGGATTCGCCATCCGGAGTGCCGCGGTCACGCGCGATCGTGGGCCGTGACTTTGTCCCTCGATGGTGGGGATCTCCCCGGTTTCGATAAGAGCTTTGAGGCGACGCAAGTCTTGCTGCATGATGAAGCTTGGATACCCACCCAGTAGCTTGGTAGCGGCCCGACCCAACTTTCCGGCAGGGTTGTGGTAGTTCGTGACCACTTCGACCACTGTGCCACGCTTTCCAGTCGCAACTCGGAACCGCACGGTACCTTCGACGCTCAGAGCTGAATCCGGGAGGGATCGCCAGGAAATAACTTCGCCGGGACGGTCGTCTGTAATTTCGACATCCCACGTGAGCGGCACTCCCATCGGGCCCAGAGCGGTCCATCGATATTGGCGGTCTCCGATTTTCGTCACCGATTCCAGATGGCGGCTGAACATCGGCATCTCTTCGAAATCACGGTAAAGGCGGTAAGCTTCTTCCCGAGAACAGTTAATCAATACGTCGCCATGGGCCGCGAAGTCGTTTGAAAGTCCGTCCTTTCGCGAACCGACGTAAGCCAAAGCGCCACCGGCTGCGGCTAGCGCAATTCCGGCCTTCGAGCGCTTGCTCAATCCATAGACTGCAAGCGTCGACCCCGCCATCAAAGGCGCGTACCGCCGAGCAGCGGATTTCGGCGATGCGTTTGGAAATTTGTTATTGTGCGGCTGAACTCTTTCTTTCATTTGAACTCTCCACAATTGATTGAGATATCAGATTCGTATTCAGGGAATCTGATTGTTGTGCTCCGCGGCGCGCTCGTTCAAGGAGGTGATCCATGAGGGAGATACTTCCGAGAAACTTTCGCGTCCGGTTTTGGCTTGGGTTTCGGCTTCGCTTGCGGCGTGGGGCAAAATTCGGTTCAAGATCCCCAACGTGTGTATGACAGTGCCGGGGAACAATCCATGCATCTTCACCGCAAACTTAGCCGGCAGCGATAACACTATTTCCGCATCACCGCGCACACACGCATTCACGATTTGCAGCGCAGCCTGCTGTGCGTCCATCGAGAGTACCGGCAAGGAATCGCTGATGCTGAACCATGCATACTCCGCTTTGTTGTCTCCCTTGAAAAATGCGTTGCGCGCGCTGCCCGTCCGCATCAGGCCCGGACAAACAGTCGTTACATAGACGTTATCCTTAAGTGCTTCTGACCGCAGGCCTTCTGAAAATCCAGTGAGGGCAAACTTCCCCACGCTATAGGGCAGCAGATGAGGGACGCTGATCTTCCCTCCAATCGATGAGATGTTTACGATTCTTCCCTGCTTTTTGCGTTGCATTTCCGGCAACACTGCCATCGTCGTGAAATACGGACCCCAGAAGTGTGTGTTGATGGATGCGCGATAGTCGTCGATCGTCATCACCTCCATCGGTCCGACGCAAATGGTGCCTGCATTGTTGACCAGCACATCGATGCTCCCGAGCTTGCGCCGAATCTCTTCCACCGCCGATTCGGCCTCTTCACGCATGCTGATATCCGTTTCGAGCGCGAGCACCTGTGCTCCGGTTTCGCGTAAGCCCTCGGCAGCCCGTTGCAAAGCCCGCCCGTCCCTGGCCGACATTGCAACGTTCGCCCCCCGAGCCGCAAACTCGTGGGCTAGCAGAAGACCGAGTCCACGCGATCCCCCGCTGATGAACACTGTCTTACCGACTAGCCCAAAGTCTCGTCTGCGGATAGTGCAGGCGGCAGCGATTCCGAGCCCGAGCAACGCCCCTGCCCCGAAAACCGCCTGCCTATTTCGTTTCATTCGTGCCATCGTCCTCTTTTTAAAGTTACAGTCTGAACTTCTTGCCTTACGCCAGCTTCCTTGATTTGATGATTTCGCTTCGCTGTTTTTCCGCGCCCGCTGATTTCGTGCGCGAAGTTTGACTCGACCCGTTGCCGCCGTGACTCGATTCCATGTTCTCCACTCCCTGTTCTTCCTCAGGAAGCTCGACGAATTCCCAATTGCCGCCCTCGTTCCAGGGACGGCGGGCATCCTTTTCGCCCTGATCTCCGACGCCAGTTGAATCATTGAAATACTGATTCACAAGGACGGGCGTGGGCTCGATCTTGCCGATGGAGAAAGGATCTTTCCCCAAACTTTCCAGAGCCAGAGTGAAGGCTTTCATGTGGGTGATTTCGCGTGTCATCAAGAATTGCAGCGCATCTTTCGAGTCAGGATCATCACAGAAGTCGCTCAGCCGTTCGTAAACGATTTTTGCCCGCGCCTCGGCCGCGATATTGCTTCGAAGATCTACATCCAACTCACCCGTGATTTTCAAATAGTCCGCGGTCCAAGCATCGCCCATGGAGTTATACAAGCTCACACCACCTCCGCCTCAATTGCGATCAATGGATCTACGGCGGCAGCCTCGACTTGCGTCTCCAACGGTTTCAAGTGCATGCGAGCCAGCGAGCCCACCACTTCCAAGTGACTCAGTTCTTCCGTTCCAATGTCCATCAGTAAATCTTTGCGAGCCGGATCTTCTCAGTTCAGACCCTGGATGGAATATTGCATTGCAGCCGCCAATTCTCCATTGGCGCCGCCAAACTGTTCCAGCAGCATATTTCCAAAACGCGGGTCGGGAGTTCCGACCTGAACTGTGTATATGAGCTTCTTAATGTGGTGATACATCAATCCTCCTCGAGATTATTTTGGGTGAACTAGCGGTTCAGGCCAACGAAAACAAGCGCCGCTTGAAGCGATACCTAACACATATCCTTGTGGAGGCCTGCGAACAATCGACGAATTGCCGTAGACTCCCTGCAAGAATCCCGTAAGTAATGGATCGATAGCTGACTTCAGTGAGGAACACTGGAGTCACTAAGCTCTGTTCACTTCCGCTTGGGCCTCGAATCGCAAGCTGAGAACAGACTTCTGCCGGTTCATCTTTCGAATCCGTTCAGCCAACGATTTGATGTGGGTCGCGCGCGCACCTACGATTTCGATGACGATCGATTTTTCTTCACGACCCTTGTAATAACCCGCTGTGGGCTGCACCGTAAAACTTTCAAATTTCTCCGCTGCAAGCTGAACGATGGCCCTCTTATTCTTTTGCTCCGTGTAAATTCGGTAAACTTTTTTTCGTGCCATCAGATTCGCGCCGAAAGCCTTTCGATGCGAATCGGCACTTCGCGTACTCACGGGCCACAAACGACTGCTTTACTAATTCGTCCGTGACTTGAATGTCGGTAGGATGCTGCTGCGCTGAAACGCGAGCAGCAGAGAAAGACGGGAGCAGGATCAAGGCCAGTGAGGAACCAAAACCACGGGTGTGATTGAAATCACAGACCTTTGTCATCGACGTGGCGAGGGCATGAACAGGTTTGGGAATCTCACCCTCGAAACCGAAGCTAAAGACACAACCCTCAAGAAATGAAGTCTCGTCACGGCCATTCCAACGGAGCCGTGCTCCTCATGCTTTATGCCGGCTGGCTTGTCAGCGCACGCATTGAGCCAGCTACTCCGGTAGTTCGATTCGGTCGGGATGCTTCTTATCGTTCTCGTGATCGTTCGCAAGAACTTTTTCGAGCCAAGTTGCCTGTTTTTCAGCGAGACGATCATCGATTGAGGCTGGCTCGTGATTGACGACGAATTCTTCGCCGCAACCGTCACAACGGACGCTGCCCATATCTTTGAGCCCCATTGCTTTCTCCCGGCTCTGACCCTTCTTTATGGCAACTGCGCTCACAACAATATTTCTCCTATAAATTCCCACCGATCCATTTCATATTTATAAGTTACTACCTGATCGAGTGCAGCGTCACCGATCTCGCAAGCCCGCCGTCCAATTTAGCAGTTCCGTTTTTGTCATGAAATTTAGAATTCGTTCACGTTTCAACCCAGCAATACTCGCAGCGGCTAGCGCAAACTCCATGAACCGAAGCTGTAACGGATCATGGGAATCCGTCCCCAATGAGATTCGACAGCCGGACTTCTTGGCAACTTTCAGCAAATCGATGCTCAAATCCTGACGGTCCGGATAAGCGTCGATCTCAACCGCCTTGTCTAGTGCCGCCGCAAGATCGAACACTTGAGCCCAGTCCGCATTCAGACCCAGCCGAAAGTTGTAAATCCGCCCACGTGGATGACCGAGAATGTGGATGTCTGGGTTTCTCAGTGCGGAAAGATAACGATCAGTCTGGTCTTCCTTTTTGCGCAGGGTTGAATGAAAACAACCAAGCACCAAATCCAGACGTTTCAGAGAATCTCGTTCCATGTCACCTTCGCCACGGGGGTTCAGGTTTAGTTCGATGGATCGCAATACCGAAACGGAAGAATCCTCCTCTTGCATCTTCGAGTTCACTTCACTGATCTCTTCCGCCTGCCTCAGCAACTGCTCTTCGTTAATGCCGCCAGCGATTTTCAGACCTTTGGAATGATCCGTAATTCCTATGTATTCGTATCCACACTTTGACGCAGCCCTGGCCATGTCCTCGATTGAACCTGAGCCGTCACTCCACTGCGTGTGCATTTGCAGGTCGCCTTTTAAACCAGCGCTCCAAGAAGGTTTCTTGGCTAAAGCGGCACGTGCTTGGGGCAGGGTGAGAAATGATTTCCGAACTTCGGGCGGTTTCGACATCCTCGGCGGTGCTTCGATCCAGCCCTGAATAATCCGATTCAAATGCGGTCCAACTCCAGGTAATTCAGTGAGGGACTCCCCCTTTTCGACTAGCACAGTAACTTCTTCGGGCCATAGAAAGGCCTTGCGGGATGCCCGCCGAAGGGCTTTCTGCAGGGGCATCTTGGCTTCGTCGGCAGCTAGCGCGAGCAGTTCTGCGATCTTAGAATTAGAGAGAGACGTTTCCGTTTGCATCCACTAAATTTGATTTCAGCTACGCTTTAAATGGCTGCGAATTGGATGCCGTTATAGCGATAATCGATTGCCCGCTATAGAGTAGCCTCCGGCGCTGCCGATCGGCGGAAACAGAGGTGGTAAGAAGTGCGGCAAGTCATGAACATGTGTGTAATTCAGGTTCCCTACACAACGGGGACGAGCCTTCGAGCTCCAGCAAAGGACCCGAGCGTCTGGTGCAAGCTGGAGCAACCCAACTGATTGCGTCGAGCGTAAACGCTAGTGGGAACGAGAACATCGCAAAGAACGAAATGTGCGGCGACGAACAAGAAGTCTGACCATCGTTCTTGACGGCCTCGCGAGGTGAGAAAGCCCGACCTGCTCACCGAGCAAAAGGCGGACAAGCTGCGGATATGATCGCTGCTCTGGTAGCCGGAGGTGTTCGTTCTAGCGTAAATAGTCGCCGGCATGGCTCTTGAGCCTTAAGGTTTCAGACGGAAGGTGCGGGACATGACCTGATTAAGTTCAATGAGTGTAATGGCGAAATTACGTCAAGTAACTGGCATTCCCATCGGAGTTTCGACAAACCCTGAGACAGAGACGGCATCCAAGACCGCTGTGTCGAACTCTGACCTGACGTCAGTTCTGCTAATCCTCTTGCTTCTGGTGGCGCTAGCCCAGTTGCTCGGCTATTTATTCGTGAAGCTCCGTCAGCCGAAAGTTGTAGGCGAAATCTTGGCTGGCGTTCTGCTCGGCCCCGCTGTTGTCGGGAGATTGCCATCGGCGTCTCGGATTCTCACTGCGGCCCAGCACCAGGCCAACATTTTAAACTTCGTGTACTGGCTCGGGCTGTTATTGCTGATGTTCCTGTCGGGCGCGGAAACTCAGCAACTTTTCGTCGCGAAAAGCACCGCGAAGTAGGCTGGCTCGCCATTGTTGGAACGGGCATTCCGTTTGCCCTCGGGTTGGTGCTAGGCCCACGGCTGATTCGACCCGCCCTGGCTGGCCCTAACGGTAATCGAATTTCCTTGATCATCATCCTTGCGGTGGGCGTTGCGGTAACGTCGGTTCCGGTAGTCTCCAAGATCTTCGCGGATCTAAAAATACTTCATACTCGGTTCGCGCGTCTCGTGCTCGGAGTCGCGGTTTTAGAGGACATCGTGCTTTGGCTCGCTCTTGCCGTGGCAACAGCACTGGCTGGCAAGACGGTTCTCAACCCACGGCAGATGTCGTACCACCTGTTAACCACGATTGCGTTCTTCGGATTGGGTTTGACGATTCTTCCGCGCATAGTGAAGCGTCTGAACAAGTCCAAGTTCAACGTTTTCGCAAAACAATCCCCGGTTGCGTATGCAATCTCCGTTCTCCTTGCTACTGCGTCGTGGCGGGTATTCTTGATGTCAGTCTGGTCTTTGCCGCTTTCCTCGCGGGGTTTGCTGTTATCCATAAGAAGCGACGACTGTTTGCAGAAGCGCTCGACGCCATTGGGAAGGTATCGTTCGCGTTCTTCATTCCGATCTACTTCGCAATCGTCGGATTGAAACTTGATTTGATTCGAGGCTTGTCGTTGTGGATGATTAGCACATTCATCTTCGGAAGCTGTCTCGTAAAGGTGCTTTCCGTTTCTTTGGCAGGGCGAGTCGCCGGCTTTCGAGGATTGGACCTGATCAATCTTGCTATCACAACAAACGCACGAGGAGGCCCTGGCATCGTGCTGGCCAGCGTGGGTTTGATGGCGGCATCATCAGTCCCAAGTTCTATACCACTCTGGTTATAGCAGCTGTACTGACTTCGCAAGTGGCTGGCGCATGGCTCGACTACGTGCTCCGCAAGGGCTGGCCGTTGCTGACTCCGCTGGTCAACCGCGACTCGACCGTAGCGCAATCACGGAGATCCCGTTGGCTCCTTGAAAGCCACGTACGGCTGTAATGTGCTTTACATCTCAGTTTACGCAATCAGGCGATAGCGGTCACTGACCTGTCGATGAGTGCAATGTTCCATAACAAGTCGGGATTTAAACGTAGTTGAACCGGTGGCCGCAATCAAAAGCTTTGCCTAGGGCCGCACTGCGCCGAGGTCACCCTCTTTTGGAAGACTCCACCATGCAAAACAAAAGCCCCGCGCGTTGCGGGGCCTTCGAGAGGCGGATAATCGGACTCATGCTTTCAACTTTCTGCGGCGAACCACTCCGGCCAAGCCAACCACCCCGGTTCCTAGCATCCCAAGCGTGCCGGGTTCCGGAGTGTAGATGAAGGTGTTGCCGCCGCACCGGCCAAACCGTAAAACTTCTGGCCCACAAAGGCTCCGACGTAAAGCTGCGTAGTGTATCCGCATACGTTTCCCCCCGATGAGGGATCCACGACGACGCCTGAAAGCTGGAAAATCCCGTTACTCTCCGGAACCCACGTAACTGGACTGGCGAAAAAGCCCGTGAAGATCACTCCGGCAGGGAATTGCCCCAGACGTTCATTAAGGGTGATCGTGAAAGTTCCCTCGCTGTTAAATGTGGCACCTCCGGCTAGAGACCCCTTCTCTAGCGGCGACGTCATAAAGCTCACAGAGCCCAAATCGGTGCCGATCGCACCGACGAACTGGATGAGGGCGGAGTTGCCAAGCTGCAAGCTGGCATTATTTCCTGTGAGGCCACCGTTGTAGTTTTGAAATCGAAAGATGCAGAAAAGGCTGAGAGTGGCGAAACTAGAGCGAGTACAGCCACCAAAACCATTCGCTTCATGGGTACCTCCCGAGCTTACGTTGATGAAAAGCCGAGCACCCGAGTCTTGAGACGCTGTAGGTTAGGTTCCCCTAGTGCGGTCCAATAACAACGCTCTAGCGTCAGGTGCAACCAACGTGCCAACCTGGGAAAAATATAACTCGATAATTTCGCTGCATGAAGCTCACATTTCAGGCGGAGATGAACAATGTGACAATGCAAAGCCATGCATATTAGTGTACGAACCTACGCCCATTCGCGCAGTGAGGCTGTTGTTTCCGATCATTCGCAGGGCTTCGCTTCGCCGCAGCGAGCGGACCCCACCGAAATCAAAGTCAAAACCGGTCCTGACGTGGGGGGCAGGGGTAGGAATTTTCACGTCGCCTATAGCTATACCCCTGCAGTGTTTGGGTTATTAACGTTCGGCGGTTTCTGGCTTACTGTGCCGGGATCGGTTACAGCCTTGTGGCCGCAGATGTGGCGGGCGGCGGTGGCTGCGGATTTGTCCAAGCTGAGTTTGGCTTGTTAGGCTCTGGATCAGCCTGAATCGGGCAGTTGTCTGCAACAACTCGCATTTTGTTGACGGATAACGTCGGGAGCCCATTCGATTTATTTCGCGATGGTGCGAATTCGTTCGCCTTCACTTTTAGCAGTTTCCCCGGACAGAGGCAAGGCGCTCACTGTTACCCGTCAAATCAAAACATTTCTACGGTGCTGGCTTGCATGAAGGTGTAGCGCCTCTCTCCACTGACACAACCGCGGATAGTGATTTCAGCGTTGCGCGGGCCCACGCTTGGATATTCTTGAGTCCATGAGTTCTGCTGAGCCACGACCGCTACTGAGAACCCGGTGTCGATATCGCCACGAGGAATTTAGCCGTCGGCCGTCCTTCGAGCCATCGCCCTATCTCCTGTCCGATAATTTTAGGATGCAGTAGGGAAAAAGTGGTTGCAGCCCCGGCGATCCTCGGTCGCATCAAGAGTCTCTGGGCATATTTTGTACGTCATGAATTATTCGGCTGTGGAGATTCAACAGCGACAAGTACGGTGCTTTTAAACTGGAAGGAAAGTCCTTTGGCGTCGGTTTTGAGCTACTATTCTCGGCTTGGCCTATAACATTGGCATATTTCTTGGCTAAGAACGCCATTCTGACGCGGATTTCTTCCTGATCTTCTCTAATAACTGCCTGCATGAAGTCGAAAAGCTCTCCGACCCGGATTGGGTATTTTTCGTCGAGGATGTCCACACATCGTTGGCGTACCAAAGCGGCGTTGTACAAACCAAGGCCCCCGAAGGACGAGAGGATAAAGTTTCTTATACGTCGTATGTCTAACGGAATACGGGAAATCCTGTAAGGCAGCTGACGGAACTTGTAGCTCAGAAACTACGGCGGCCGTCCAGCAGAATTTGGTATACCTGACAAGCCAAACTGTGAGGCATCGCACCGCGTTTTACTTAATCGGCGGGATTGATGGAAATGAAGGCCATCGGCTCTCCCCCGAAAGCACAACGGCCTTCATACGGCAGAGACGTTCGACCCGAATCTAAGACGATTGTAAAGTCTTGTCTGTCCGCTATCGAACGGATGCGATTCCAGCCCGTTACAAATTGCGAACAGTACAAACTAATTCGTTCTAAGTTCGGCACGCAGGGGTAACTTAACCAGATGACTCTCGGATTTCCGCCTCTGCGAGTGCGTGCCTTCCCCTGATTTATGCCGCATCGCAGAATTGCGTTGAATGTCTTGAGGGAACCAGAGGGTGTGCGGATACGCTCACCCTTTATGGTTTGGTTCTGAAAGAGATGGGTTGGAGCAAGTCGAGCACGGGTTGGCTGAAGCCTTCGTACGTTGGCACTGAGGGGTGAAAATGGAGAGGACGCCGTCGACCACGTAACGTGTTCGTCCATATTGTGTGGAAGTGAAACGTGGTTATGAA
>CAVQZU010000176.1:0-26655 GCA_963718485.1 uncultured Acidobacteriota bacterium | reverse complement strand
CGATCTATCCCTGCTCTCTTTCTGATTTTCCGGCTCTGGACAAGAATTCGTAAAACGATGCATTTGGCCAGGTTTCAGAATACAGGGCTTCGGCGCTTTTGTGGTTTGGCGGCTTCCTAAGAGGCCACGGTCACCGAACCGAGACCTTCTAGGGATTCTTTCGCGGATGGGCTACGCCGATCATGCCATCGGTCTCCCGGAGAGCGCGCGTCATCCTTCCCTCGCGTCATTTAGCGACATCCCCGAGATATAAGACCTCACTCCGAAGACCGGCCTGATAGAGAAGGGTTGTCCGCACCCTCCATAACCACCGGCGGAGTTGCCATCTTCAATTGTTCAAGTTCGGCCTGAACTTCCGCCCACCTTTTGGCTTTTGCTTGGTCGCATAGGGAGCATCCGGATGCCCGTAGAATTCCAAAAGTTCGGCCCGAAGCTCCCGGAAGCACCGGTAAAATTCTGCTTCGCGAGCGCGTCGAGCAGCTCTGCGTGTGCCTCATCGTTGAGCCGATATTTTCCAGGACCCGTTGCTTCGCCGGTGTCAAAATTGTCGTTGGGCAAGTTGGGCTGACCGGTGCCTACCTGGCTTAGCAGCTTCCGGTAACGATCCAGAGTTGCGTTGAAGCTGGCTTCGAACATCGTTCCGTTTCCGGAGTGGGCGTCCGGAGCTCTAGCACTCTTAGCGGACCGACTTTGGGACGATCTCAAGGAAGGCGAGAAATCTTTCGGCAAAGTGGGCGGCTGATATTTCTTTCCCCAGTTCTTTTGATAACTCGCGCGCGAAAGATTGTAGAGAAACTTCTTTTTCGTGATGCCGGGCTGGTCCTTCATGATTTCGTCTTTCTTCAGGCTCCAGGCAATGCGCGTCGCTTTGGAAGAAGCTGGCTGACGTCGTGACGGTAAGAACCGAGCACCTTGTCTTCGTCGGAGAGGACGCTCTTGAGGTCCAAGCCGTAGGTTTCCTGAAAGGCTTGTTCCAGAAGAGGAACCGAAACCCCAAAGCCGATAAAGTCGTGGTAACTATCCGGAGCATAGCGTCCCTGCGCTACTTCCAGAACGTCGAATCCAAATTCCGTCTTTACGTGCGCCAGCGGGTCTTCTTCATAGGTAACCGAATCGCCGTACTTCTTTTTCCACTTTGGATACAGGATGGGGACCGCGCGATTCATGCCGATGAGGTGGCCGTCGTTGTCCGCGGCGTAGTGAGAGAGCGCCCCGAGCGCGAAAGCATAGCCATCAAGGTCCTTGGAATCGCGCAGCAGAGCCAGGATGAAGTCCCCGCTCCGCACGTAGTGCGTCAAGTCGCTGAAGAAATGACTTCCGTGCGGGTAATAACCCATGTCCTGGATAATGGCGCCGCCGTATGCATAGCCGTGGGCTTTCTTGAGTTCTTCCCTCGTAGCTTTGGGAAAACGCTTCACAAGTAGGGGGCGTATGTCGGTATCCCATACGCTGTCGATGATGGCTTCATGCGCGAGCACCGCGTAGGCTGCGTCTGTGCGGCCAGCCAAGAAAAGGAAAAGCACCAGCACGAACGCGCAAACTCTCGCGAACCACGTTCTGCCAGGCGGAAACACGAATTCAATCCTTCGGCTTTGGTGGTATTGATAGATATCTGACATAAATTATTTTGAATCGGGCTCCTGTCCCGCGCCGGAGCCGTACCGCTATGGTCTGAGCCCTCTTTCCACTTGGCAGATTCTTTTGAGGAGTTGGGGATGCACGTCCTCGGGAAAGAGGCGGGATAATACCCTGCACAATACCATCGCACGGCCCGCTGTACAATATCGAACAGTGCCCAGCGGTGACGATTGCTGGCTCCTAGTCCCGCCGCAGGACGTTTCGCAACGACTGGTGCACTTCTAATCCCCCATCGTAGCTAATGAATCCCCGCCTCCTGAATCGATTCATGAATAGATTGACTCGTGGTCGCGTAGTGCCAACCATTTCTGCCAGCACTTCGTGACTTAGATGGGGAAGTTCAGCAACTGGCGGACCTCTTCGGTCCAACTGGGCTAGTCGCAGAAGCACGCGCGCCAGCCGTTGTTCGGCGGAAGAAGTCAGTAATTCTGCTACATGGTCTTGATACGTCTTGATGCAGGAGAGCAGATAGGCCACCAGGGAATTGGACGTCTTATTCTTTTTGCGAAGAATTTGAAGCATCTTTTCTTTCCTGATGGTACGTATGGAGCTGGCGGTCAAGGCAACGGCCGTGGACATACGAAGGGGATAACCCGCGAGACAAAGTTCGCCAAAGAAATCGTTCGCGCCCAGGATCGCGGTAACTGCCGATGGTTGGTTTTTGGTTCGGGTCGTGAGGCGCACCCCTCCTTCTTGAATATAGAAAAGCGTGTAAGCACGCGCACCTTGCATATAGATGTTTTGCTTTTCCCGATAGTGCGAAACCTTGCCTCCCAGGGTGGCTCCCGAAGAGAAACCACCAAGGTGAGAACCGGTTTGCTTCGTGGGTTTCATAATTCCGTTCTACTTTCCCGAGTCGCCGCTGCGGGTCCACACCGCTTAGGGCTTACCCGTTGACTTCGTTGAATCCCGATGAGCTTCTTGCGAGAACTGGAAGGCTTTAGTGGCATGTTCCAGCGCCTGTTTGGAGTGTTCGTGCCCGGTTTGGTGATCTCCTTTTCCGTGGTGCACGGCGGCAGCACGGTGGGCGTGTGCAGCAAGTTCGTGGAATTCGGCAGCTCTTTGGTGCGAGTCATTTGGCATATTTAATTCCCATCCCGCCTCACCGGTCCATCTTAGACCTCCCGCGTCCTCTAAACTGTCCAATTACGGACACTCGTGCAACAGCCGGCTCATAGGACAATGCGGTGGGGCAGCTTGCCTGGGAGTGGCTGCAGACGGGAGGACCAACAATGCGTTTCGCAGGGTACTGGGATAGCCCTCTGCAGGGAACTGTCCCAACTATTGCAGGCAACTTCCGCAGGGTTCAGGACCGGAGAGGCCAGCCGGCGCTTGCGTCTTTATGGCCGCAACAGCCTGGTCCGGGAATCTCGCTTTGCTGCGCTGTTCGGCTTTTGCGGTTTCTTCACAAATCCCGAGCACGTCAGCGGGCTCATCATTATTGCAGTCGCACTGTTCAGCGTGGCCCCTGAATTTCTTGATGGAATTCCCGACACGAGCGGTGGAGGATTCAGAAGCAGATTGCCATAACAGCGGCCGTGCTGGGAATGGACAAGAACAGGAACTGCCGATAGCCGAGCTAGAATAAGATCCACTCGTCGGGCTTTTGCTCGAACTGGAAGTCGCATCTTTGCCCGGGTGTTCCGGGCCAATCCACGCGAATGACACGCGCCTTCCCAACGAATCGATGTTCGTTTTTTGCCAGATATACGTCCACGATTGCGCTCTCTTTCATCATCGGTGGAAACCCGCACAAGAATCCATTTTTACTCACGTTATCAGTTACGGTGACCAACTCGAACGATGACCCTTTGGAGTCAATCCAGCGGAGCTCAAGCAAGATCCTCAAACGAACTCGTGGTTCGGCATGGTCGCGATGGCGGCCGGCGTCAATCAATTGGTCCAATGTTGTTTTTAAAGCTTCGATGTCAACTGGCTTCTGGAAGAAGCCCTTCGCCCCAAGATTCTCGCAGAAATCTTTATAATGCGCGCTGGATTCTCCCGAAACGATGAGGACTGGAATGTGTTGTGTAAAACTCAATGAAGAAAGCGTCTGGCAAACCTCGAAACCCGAATATCTGGGCATCATCAGGTCCAGCAAGATCGCGTCGGGCTTGTGCTGCAGCGCCAGTACCAGTGCTTCTTCGGGAGAGGCCGTATCTATGATTTCATAGGAGTCTTTCAATCGGAATCGGAGAACCTTCCTCAGCGAATCGTCATCGTCGACGATCAAAATTGTTGGCATGGGGATCCCACTTTCCTATTCAGCTGGCACTTCCGGACATTCAGCCTAATGGACACCCTTTGCGAGTGTGCTCTCGGACTCTGTCCGTGCTAGCACCTCTTCTATGGTCTGTGTCAGCTGTTGCCGTGTAAAGGGTTTGCGAAGGATCATAATTCCCGATTCCAGAAATCCATGGGCTGCAATTGCTCCATCGGTGTATCCGGACATGAACAACACTTTCATTCGCGGGCGCCCTGGAGCCAAGTCCCGCGCCAGTTCGGGGCCGCTTTTGCCCGGCATCACGACGTCGGTTAGCAAAAGGTCAATAACAGAGTTGCTCTCATTTGCAATCTTGACGGCCTGGAAGGCATCCTGCGCTTCGAGAATTGTGAAGCCGATTTCTTTTAAGGTATTACGAGTGAGCGTTCGAAGAGACGCTTCATCTTCCACAAGCAGGATTGTTTGCGGCCCGCGAGTTCGCTTGGCCGAGTTCTTGTCTTCGCGGACTTCCTCCACCGATTCTTCTACCCTTCGAAGATAGATGTTGAATCGGGATCCCTTCCCCGGCTGGCTTTCAAGCCAAATATAGCCGCCACTTTGCTTGATGACCCCGTAGACGGTTGCCAACCCGAGCCCGGTCCCTTTCCCTTGTTCTTTTGTGGTGAAAAATGGCTCAAAAATGTGGGACTGCAGCTCCTCGTCCATTCCGCATCCAGTGTCAGTCATCTGCAACCGAACGTACTGCCCGGGCACAACGTAGCGATAGCGCTTAGCATCGTTTTCGGTTAACTCGACATTGGCCGTTTCGATCCTCAACTCCCCACCACTAGGCATTGCGTCACGTGCGTTTACAGCGAGGTTCAAAATGACCTGTTCAATCTGCCCGCGGTCTGTTTTCACCCTTCCTAATTCTGGACTCGCTGCGATTTTCAGCTCGATATCCTCACCAATGAGTCGGCGAAGCATCTTTTCGACGTCGACTACAACCAAGTTGAGGTCCAAGACTTTGGGTTCGAGCACTTGTTTTCGACTGAATGCCAAGAGCTGTTGGGTCAGTGAGGCCGCCCGTTTACCGGCCTTTAGTATTTCGTCGATTGCCTCTCGATAGGGGTCGTCAGGCCCGATTTTCTGGTGTAGGGCTTCGCTATATCCAATGATCACGCCCAATATATTATTAAAGTCATGCGCGACTCCGCCGGAAAGTCTTCCGATCGCATCCAATTTTTGTGACAGAACGAGTTGCTGTTCGAGTCGCCTCCGTTCTGTGATGTCTCGATTCACGATGACCAGCTTTTCGGCTTTCCCTTCGGCATTCCGAACCGCGCTCGCGGTGGATTCCAAGATATGCCAATCACCGTTTTTGTGTCGGATGCGGTACTCTACGCGCCGACCCACCGCGGTACTCCGAGCCTCCCTCGCCGCTGCCAACACTGCCTCTCGGTCGTCTGGATGGATCTGGTCATAAGCCGACGTTCGCCCCAGTTCTTCAGGAGAGTAACCGAGAACTTTCTGATACGACGGGCTGTTGTAAAGGCGCTGACCGTCAACGGTCACGACCGCAATCATATCCTCTGCGTTTTCGCCAATCAGGCGGAATAATTCTTCCCGCGCTACAGCATGCATACGAAAGCGGTAAATCTGGAGTTGTTGATAAATTGCGAAGATCAGGAACAGCAGAATCATCGCCACCAACGCTCGGATCTCAGTCTGAAAGTTGAGCGCCTCGGAGAAGTCCTGGCGAATAACAAATACAGAGAAAGAAAGCGAGAGGATTCCCAGAGTCAATATCAGCGTGACAAGGGCCCCAGAAAATGAGAGCCACCATTGACGCCGTTCGGCGCGGTTGAGTTCGGTCAACAACGATTCGGGGCCCACTCTTTGAAGGGTAGTAGAATCCCAAGAATGAACCATTCCGCTCGCAGATTGCCCTTGGAGTTGAACGGGTCTCATTTTGTCTTCTTCGGGAGTGACATTCGTTGCTGGGAATCTTGCCGTGTGCCTGATCGTGAGTGCGCCCTGGTCAGTTCGGTATGTCGTCGCACGGTCGCAGTTACGGCGCAAGCCTATGTCTATTCAGATGAGGGCGCTTCAATCAAAATGTTATTCTCTTTATGATTTATTCGTAAGTAATAGTCCATGACTGTTTCTGTAGCGTATACATCCTTTTGCGGAGCAAATGCCTGCACTGGGCAGACACTTGAAAGTGCCCGGTGCTAAAACTGGATGTGTACTTGTCGACTCAGTAGCAGGTCGGGTAGAAAACTCCTAAATAAGCATAGGACGTCCAGGAGGCAGATTCGGAGAAACCTCGCGACCTCAGAAATCATAGCTATGGTATCTGGCCCGATCTCTGTGGCTAGAATGGCTTAATTCCATTTGACACGAGAAAATATCTGAAATCTGGCCAGGGTGTTTCCTGATGTTGAACCTATCAGGGAGCCAGGCGTGTCTTGATGTGCACTTGCAACGCCCAAAGGGGCAGTCCAGTATTGTCACAGGGCCTTTCGAAGATAGAGGTTTCCACGTGATAACAACCGACGAGGCTTTAGGGTATTCCCAGGCCGCACTTGGCGAGGCGTGCCTCATCCAATCGTTCCTGGTCCCCCGAGAGCCCCTGCACACGCCGACCTGTGACGTTTCTCACATGATCCGTAGCTACAGCGATGTCGGCGGGGATTTTCTCGATTACTTCTGCCTCTCCGACCAGAAGATCGGGATTTACTTGGGTGATGTAGTAGGCAAAGGTTTGCCCGCAGCGATGTACGCCGCGCTTTCGATGGGCGTGTTGCGTTCGGTTAACAAGACCGGGGAGGAGGCCGCGGCCGTCCTGAAGCTTTTCAACAGTCGATTACAGGTCCGGCCGATTCCGTCCCGATATTGTGCGATTCAGTATGCGGTATTTGATCCCATGAACCTCGTGCTTTCGCTTGCCAATGCGGGGCTCCCGCTTCCGCTGCACCTTTCAACAGGCGGCTGTCGACCTGTGGGCACTGGTGGTTTGCCCGCAGGGCTCTTCGAATTCGTAATCTATGACCAAGTAACCATTCAACTGGATCCAGGGGACATTATTTTGTTCGCCACAGACGGGCTCTCCGAGGCAACAGATCAGCACGGAGATTTCTTCGGAATGGATCGGCTTGTTGACCTCTGCGCAAAGATAGGAATCGGCGCCAGCGCCGACCTGTTCCTACGCTCGGTTTTCGAGGGGATCGAACAGTTCACCGGAGCCATACAGCACGACGACATGACGGCGGTGGCGCTCAAAGTCGGCTCACATCCTCAACTGGTAAAGTAACGATGCTGGGCAAAAAAATTAGCCAGTGTGCCGTCCCGCCAATTTGTTGAATAACTCCTCTCAGGTAAGTTCTTACCCCCCAAGCTTCTTCCGTTTGCCAAGATATTCAACGAATTTCAGGGGACAACACCAGCAGTTTGCCAACTGCTTGACAGTCCCACGGGCCGCTCGGGAATTGCTGCGTTAGCGTGACGGAAGGCATGTCGACCGCCGCCCTGGCTCCCGAGTGGGTTGAGAACTTTCTTTTTGACCGAGGCGATAACTCCACAACTCCATTGGCCGATTTTGAAGTGCCCACCAGGGGCGCACATAGACGACGCCGTCCCAGAGTTGTTCTTCACGCTAAGTAGCTGTTCGTAGCAAGTTAAAAGGTCCGGTTTTTGTAGCAAGTGAAATGTCCGGTTGATAGTTAATCACCCGCCGCCGTCGAGGCTGTGGGGGGGCGGCTTGTCCACAGCCGCTTGCCGATCGCTGCTGTTCGAAGGCCGACCCTCGGCGTTGTAGCGCCCCACGCAATGCAGCCCATAGCGGAGGCTCAGCGTTCCATCCAGGTGCTGATGCAAGATCACCGTGCAGCCCGCCAGCGTGGCTCGCCAGCGTACCGGCTGGATCTGCAAAGACAGATTTTGAAAGCTCACCGTGTTGTCGCGGTTCACCGTGCGTTCAAACTGCAGCGAAAAGACCCGTTCCAAATCCCGCTGCCGACACGCCGTAAAGGCACTGCCCGCCTGAGCCGCCTTCACCCGGAACCGCACGTTGAACGCTGCGATGTAGTGTTCCCGCAGAAAACCGTTCGCCGCCTCCACCGTGGTAATAGACCGCAAGCGCAACTCTTGCGGCAGCCGTCCCTGCCAAGTCCCGCAATTACGCTCGCTGCGTCCCCGCGCCTGTGGCGAGTAGGCCGGAATCATCCGCACTCCCAACTCCCGAAGCGCCCGTCCTACCTGCGTCACTCGCTCGTGGTTGACTCTCTCGCCCGCCTTAGACGTCAGCCAAAAATGGCTCCCCCGGTCGCTATACAAGGCGCAAAACAGCCCCCGCTGCTCGATGACCTCTCGCAGCGCGGCCATCACCGTCTGCGTCGATTCTTCCTGGACTAGTTGCGCGTAGTAGATCTCACTGGTGGCATCGTCCAGAATTACGATCAGATCGTGCCAGCGCTCGTCTCCCAACCAACGATGCCGGCTGCCGTCGATGTGCAGCAGCATCCCCGGCAAGGGCCGTCGCGGCCGTCGTTTACGGTGCGTTCCTCGCTTGCGCCTTCGGGCCACCAACCCCGCACCTTGCAGAATCCCTTTCACCCAACTGTAGCTGAGCTGAATCGGGTGCTCGGCCCCCAGCTTTTCGTGAAAGTGCTGCACATTCAGATCGAAATAACGATCTCGGTACAGCCCCAGCACTCGCTCCACCGTGGCTACTGGCACCCGCTTGGGCGACGGTCGTCCTCGCCTGCGGTCGAACAACCCGCGGAATCCGAACTCCTCATAACGCTCCCGCCAGCGCCGCATATGCCGGTCGCTGATGCCCAGGATCTCCGCTGCTTGCCACCAGCTGATCTTCTTGGCCATCGCCTGCAACATCACTTCCTGTACTTTCATAGCCCGCTCCATGGCGGCTTGCGTGTAGGAGTTCATGCCTCGCATGATCTCCTACCCACCGCCCGAAAAGCGGACATATCACTTGCTATCTCAACCGGACATATCATGTGCTACCGACACTTCACGCTAAGTAGCTTGACTTGTTGGCCTGCATGGCTCTACCCTCTGCGCCAAAGGATAGGGAGGGACTTCGCACTATGAACTCAACGACCATGGAAGGACATTTGCCCAGGCGCAGGGACGTGTGGCTACTGCTTGTGACGATATTCCTAGCGATGCCCTTAGCGGCAGCTACGGCACGGATCTATGTTACGAACAGAGGCGGAACCACCATCAGTGTGATCGACCCTGCAACGAACAAGGTCGTGGAAGTAATCAAAGGCATTGAATCGCCCGAGGTAGTGCGATTCTCTCCCGACGGAAGCCGGATCTATATCGCCACCAGGAGCGAGGATGTGCTCTACGTCATGGATCGAAAGAGCGGAAAGTATATTAAAAAGGTGCCGCTCAGCGGCTGGGCCAACGACGCAGCAGCCACGAACGATGGAAAGCTGATTCTGATCTGCATCCGGAATACCGGCACAGAGGCGGAGGACATCGGCGCGCTGGATATCATCGACGCCAAATCCCTGCAGAAGGTCAAGAGTATTCCGGTGAAAAGAGGGCTGCACGATTTAGCACTGACCGGAGACGGCAAGTATGTGGCCGCCGGGTCGCCCGGGGGCAAATTCATAACCGTCTTTGATCTCCAGCGCATGGAAATCGCTTGGGAGGTTGACTACGACCAGGGAGTGTTGCCCTTAACAATTGAAAGTAACCCGGACGGCTCGGGTCGGCGGATCTTCGCACAGCTTAACCAAACGAACGGATTCTCGGTGGTGGATTTTGCGACGCACAAAGAGGTTGATAGAATCAACTTCCCCGACGAACCCAAAGGGTTTCCCCCCGGGTGCGAGGGCATCAGCCACGGTATCGGCATAGCGCCGGACAATAAAACTCTGTGGGCCAATAGTAGGCCGGCGAATGCTGTTTTCGCTTACTCGCTTCCTGATCTTCGACTGTTGGGACATGTCTCCTTGCCTGAGACCCCTGTGCCGGGAAAGACTCCTCGGGGTGGAGGACCGGCCTGGGTCACTTTCACTCCCGACAGCAAAACAGTCTACGTTTCCACTTGCGGAACCAAGTCGGTGACCGCTATCGATGTGGAGGCGATGAAAGAGATCACGCGCATCCCAGTTGGAGAGATGCCCGACCGGATCAGCACGTTGGTCCTGCCCTGAATTGGTTCTGCCCCGAGTTGTGGGCATTTTCCGCAAGTCGGACGCTCGATCACAGGTAAGGAGCTGCCGGTTTTCGAACGCACATCGACCTAGCCAAGCGAGGCGACTATGATTTCAAGGGTTCTGTCAAAGACAATTTCGGCTGGTTTCCTGGTAGCGGCTGCCGCCGTACTCTACGGATCGGCTCCCTTTGCCACGGCGCAGACCCCCGGGAATCCCGACACGCAACCACCACAACTTGATTATGAATTTTTCAAGACCCGCGTCGAGCCCATTTTCCTGGAAAAGCGATCGGCGGATCACGCCCGCTGCTACGTTTGCCACCAGGTGGCTCACCACGGTGGGGGCCCTTTGAGTCTGGAGATGCTGTCCCCCGGTATGAGCTTCTGGACCGAGGAACAGTCTCGCCGAAATTTCGAGGTCGTCTCGAAATTGGTGGTTCCTGGGAACCCCCAATTGAGCCTGCTTCTGCGAATGCCGCTGGCGCCGGAAGCGGGCGGCCTCGCCGACACCCACCAAGGAGGGAGGCAATTTGCATCCCAGTCCGACCCGGATTGGAAGAACATGGAAGCCTGGGTTCGCGGGCAAAAAGCGGCCGGTTCCTCCGCGCCCTAGCCGAAGGGGCCCGATGCACCCCGGTCCCACTTCCAGAGATCGCGACCGCTGATCTGCGTGATGCGCACCGCGGTGCGCAAGCAAACTCCGAATCGATCTCTTACTTGACGGTAATCTTTTCCACGTTCCATTCCGAGCAAGAGCCCTGAGAAAGGACGTGGTCGGACTCAGCATGCAGCTCATGGATTATGCAGCCGGTCTGGCCATAGCCCAGGCCGGTCTGGGCCCAACCGAGTAGCTTTCCGTTATGATCGAGTCGGTAGAGTTTGCCAGTTCCATCGCCACTGTATAAATACTGGGGTGTGAACTGGACGCTCATGGTATGCCTACACCGGTGATGGTTTTCTTGAAGTTCAGATCGTAGTCATAGACCTGGATGCGAAGGTTGCCGCGGTCGGCGACATAGACGTCGCCCTGTCCATCCACGGCGATGCCGTGCGGTGTGTTGAACTGATCCTGGCCGCTACCATAGGTTCCCACGGTCTTCAGCCAGACGCCCTCGTTGGATATCTTGACGATACGCGAATTGCCGTAGCCATCGCTTACGTACATATTGCCCTGGGGATCCCAGGCTATGTCGGTTTCGCGGTTGAATGTGCCCATGGTTCCGAGCGGATGAAGATCGGTCACCTTTTCATCGCGTTCGACGTAGCGCTGCAAGTAGTCGACGGCCTCGGGCTTGCGTCCCAGCACCATTTTGACCATGGCGTTTGGGTCGAACTCAACGATCATTCCGGAACCTTCGTCAACCATCCATACGTTGTCGGACTTGTCCACGCGGACGTTGTGCGCGAAGGACGCGGCGTAGTTGTCCGGCCCCCAAAGTTTGACGAATTTCAGGTTTTCGTCAAACTCGCGAACAGTTCCGCGGCAGTGGCGCCCCGCGCGACACCGCCGTAGCCGGTGCGCGAATACACGAACAGGTGGCCTTTTGATTCTTGGAGACCCCTTCTGTTTCACCGATCGTGTGGCCGGGGACCACGAGGGGAAGCACTTCCTCGGAGATCTGCAACTTGGGAGTGGCTGCCTCAACAGCAAGCTGCTTCTGCCTTGCGGCCACAGCCTCCGGGCTGTTGCCAAACTGCGCCTGAAGCTGTGGCATTCCCGCGCCAATCGCGATGCTAAATAGAATTGCCACGACCACAAAAGATGGTATGCAACGTCTCATGAACGCCTCCGACGAAGTTTATGAGCCGCATGAGGCGAAGCGGAAATTTCACCTCACGTAGCCGTGGACCTTGCGGCTAAAAAATAACCTTCAACCCGAACTGGATTTCCCTAGAGGGTGTCTGGGTTGAATCAATCACGCCAAAACCCTGAACCGGCGTTCCTCCGGGCGCTGATCGGTCTCCAGGTTGTCCACGGGCGGAGCGAAGTTCGGGTGATTGATCGCGTTGAAAAATTCGGCCCGGAACTGCACATCGAAGGCCTCAGAGATCTTGGGAACGTGAGTATCCTTGACCAACGAGAAATCGATGTTGAACAACCCGGGACCCGTGATCGAGTTGCGGCCCAGGTTCCCAAGAAGGTTGATGCAGGTTGGATAGGCGAAGCTTTTATCGCAACCCAACGGGGCCGGTGCGTTGTAAAAAGCTAGACTGGGCGCAACGGCATTGATAAAACACTGAGGTTTCAGATATCCGACGCCCACCCCTGGTTCGACTACGTTTTCAACTAAGTTTCTGGGAGTGCAACCGGAAGCCAAGTCCGGGATTCCCAGAGGCTCACCATTGAGCTGGCCCATCAAGTCGCCTTCCAGGCCATCCAAAAGCCAAATTGGAACGCCGTCGCTCAAGCTGACGATCCCGCCCACTTGCCAGCCCTTCGCCACAACGCTCAAAGGACCGGCGAGCGATCCGAGTCGGAATGTTCCAGAGAGTGTTGATTACCAGATTACGGCCGACGTTGAAGTCCGCCGGTCCCTTGATGAAACTTTAATCTGACCAGGGATCTGTAGGGGTAAGGTCGGCCGAGAAATTGTCTCCCGCGAAACTTCCCGAGGAAGTGTCTTCTGCTTTCTCCCACGTAAAGGAAGTCCCGAGATAGAAGCCATGGCTCAGGCGGTGCTCTACATGCAATTGAAACGAATTGTACCAAGCCTGGCTGATAAAGGCGCTCGACTGCAGAAGCGCCACGTTCGGATTGATCAGCAGTCCCGGAACGATGCCCGTCGGGTTGGAACTGAAGGTGGGCGACAAGCCGAGCGCCGCATCGGTTGCGCTGCAATCGGGCGGCCCGGGTAGACATCCGCTGCCAACGGGATTGGGGAACAGCCAGCCGCGGCTTGATCCAGCATTCCCGATTCCCGGCGAATTGACCTGATAGGGAAAGACCGTGTTCAGGGTGTCGGTCTGAAACGGATTGTGGAGCGCCCTGGATTCCGCGTAGGCGACAGTTACGGCCGTGCTCGAAGTCACTTGCCTTTGGACGTTTAAGTTCCACTGCATTACGTAGTTACGCTTGGGATCCGGTGTGATATAGCTCCACCGCAGGTTGCTCGCCGGTGGCAATCCCTGTGCCAACGCGATGGCCCCCAGTCCATTCGGGTAGGTGCCCTGGCCCGGATTGCTCAGGTCGATCTCGACCCCATCGGGAGCGGTTTGCAGTGCGTTGAGCCCGGTCATGTAGGGAAGGGGCAGGACATCAAACATTCCGAATCCAGCCCGCACGGAGGTCTTACCGTCATGAAAAGGATCCCAGGCAAAACCGATTCGCGGCTCGAAGTTTCTGAGCGTCGGGTTGGTGTCAAACGTCTGGGTGCGCAAATTGCTGCATCCGACATCGCCGTTGACGGTGGACTCGCAACCGGCGGGATTGAACCAGATCGTCGGCAGATAATGAATTTTGTCCTGAGTCTCGGTGGGGACCTGTGGACATTTCGTAGCGCAGACCCAGGTTCAGGGTGAGGTTTGAGCGCATTTTCCAATCGTCGTTGACGTATCCAGCGACGACCGAAGCCCGGTTGTGATGGATCGTGTTCCCCAGCGGAGTGAACGGAGCAATCGTGGGCATTCGGACCGTAGCGGGGATATTCTCAAGCAGGTTCGGAAGCGTGGCGAACGATACGCTGCCATTCGTGAAGGAGTTCCTCATGTTGTCGCGGTCTCGCAGGAACATGAAGCCGAACTTTATGTTGTGGTTTCGGAACGAATACGCGGCGTCATCGTAGATTTGCCATGATTCGGTGAGGGAAGCGAAGCCGCCCTTGGGATTGAATCCCGACCATTGGTCAGACCTGGGATCCCCGTAGCGCCGCCAAGGCCTGCGGTTCCCGGGGCGCTTAAGCCTGGCGTGATACCGAGAGAGAATCGTGGCACCCGGGACGAGCGCGGCGATTCCCGGGCTGACGAGATTGGATCGGTTTGTAGCCCAAGCGGACCGTGTTGACCCATGCGGGGCTGAAAACGTGGCTTTCCTCAAAGGCTCTCGGCTTGGTGGGGAACCAGGAATCCGCTCGTGGATTCGTTCAGGGCGTCCGGCTTGCTCCAGCTCGAGTGATCGCGGTACCAACTGCCGCTCAAGCGGTCCTTGTCTGTGACGTTCCAGTCTCCGCGGATCGTCCCGAAGTTGTCGCTCACCGCTTGAATGCCATTGAAGGAGAAGGCCTGCAAGTTATTGGCGGGACCGAGAAGCGGGGCGCCGGCGGCTGGCGTTCGATCCAGGGTCGAAATCAGTTTGGCAATGGTGTTGTCCACGCAGACGGCGGCCTGGCCGGGGGCGAGATTTGTCGAATTGGCAAAGGGGCATGGACCTGTGAGCGCGGGAAGCGGATTACCGCTATTGTCGTTGATGATTCCGAGCCTCGCGTTGGCTGTTAGGATGTGGGAGGTTGAGGCACGGCCTGCGATTGGCGCAGGCCTTCGTAATCACCGAAGATGAAAATCTTGTCCTTCTTGATGGGACCTCCGAACGATGCTCCGAACTGATTGCGGCGCAATTCTCCTTTGGGTAGATCGTTGAGGTCCTGAAATAGTTGGCGGCGTCCAGGGCGCTGTTGCGCAGAAATTCGTAGGCGTCACCGTGGAATTGATTCGTCCCTGATTTCATAACCGCGTTGATCTACTCCGCCGGATGTGTAGCCGTATTCACCGGAGTAGTTGGTCGTCAGCACGCTGAACTCCTGAATCGCGTCCACGCCCATGTTCGCGCCGAGAACGTTTCCTGGACCGGCATTGGAGTAGTCGTTGATGATGATGCCGTTGAGGCGATAGACGTTCTGGGTAGGCCGATTCCCGTCAACCGTCATTTGCGTACCCAGCCCGCGCAGATCGCCGCCCGGCTGCGTGACGACTTCCTGAGTTCGCACCTGCGCCACGCCAGGCTGCAGCTGCGCCAAAGGTGCTCATCGTGGCTGTTCAGAGGCAACTCGACGATCTGAGTGCTCTCAACCACACCCGAGATCGTGGAAGAGGCCAGTTCAACCTGCGGAGCGGCTCCGGTCACCTCGACCGTCTGCGTTACCTGGCCAACGGTCATAGCGAAGTTCATTTCCTGCTTGCTGCCGACGGTGAGAGTTACCTTAGACACGGTCTTGCTGAATCCGGGGGCCTCGGCGCTCGCTTCGTAATCCCCAGGAATGAGGTTGGGAATCGTGTAGGCCCCAACCGAATTGGCGGTGGTGCTCGTTGAGACGTTGGTGGCGTTGTTCAACGCCGAGACTTTTGCATTTGGAACAGCGGCGCCTTGGGCGTCGGTCACCGTGCCGGAAAGGGTTGCTCCGGCGACTTGCGCACGCAGGGCCGCGGGAGCCAGTAAACTTGCTAAAGCTATAGAGAGTCCGAAAAAGCAGACAAGGCAACCAGCCCTCATAACCTTACGTTCCATATCCACCCCTCCAGTGAGGCATTGAAAAATCGTATCCCGAGCTGCCGGAACCCATCTTGGGGGACCGACCGTTCGATAGATTCAGTGCGCGACACACCCACTGCACACGCGAAGCAGCTCCGCGGCTGCGGTTAACAATTAGCTAGTAAATGCCTCACGGGCCACTCCAACCCGAGCGCGGCTTGTAGCATTCCTAAATTATCAATGTCAATACTGTGTTTCTTCCATCAATTCTTGCGGACCGATATTACTTCGCAAGGAATGAAACCCAAAGGTGAGTCGGGAAGCAATTTAGGTGAATAGCATCGAACCCAAGTCAAGCGGGTGGAGTTCTTAAAGACGGTCATTGGCGTGGAGGCCAAGTGAACACGATTTCCCCGGGGCCCCGGCGTGCGGGAACATTTCCAATAAGTCTTCTTGTCGGTCCCGGCCGCGGCCCTAAATTTCCTTCCTCAGACTCGTAGGGAGGACACAACACCCTGCAGGGAGTGATATATTAGGGCGCTCGATCGCAGCAAGCAGTGGCAACGGAGTTGAGGATGAAGAGCAATCATCGCGAAGCGGCTGAAATTACCGATCTGAAGTCCGCGCCTCACGCTTCGTGCCGGTCGCGGCGCGAGTTTCTTCGCACCCTGGGCATGGCTGGCGCGGGCGCCATGCTATCGGCGGCGGGATGGGCCGGGCAGACTCCGGCGATGGGGCGGCCGAAAGGCAGCCGCATCGACGTGCACCACCATGCGAACCCGCCGATCTACGTTAAGACCACGGGAAGATTCACAACCTGGAACTGGGCGCCCGCCGCGTCCATCGAACAGATGGAGAAGTACGACGTTTCCACCTCGCTCGTTTCGATTACCCAGCCGGGAATCTGGTTGGCGATGCGGAGCAGGCGAAAAGTCTGGCGCGGGCCTGCAATGAATACATGGCGCAAATGGTGAAGGACTATCCGGGCGATTCGGCTTCTTCGCGGCCATTCCGCTACCCGATCAAGACAACGCCTTGCGGGAAATCGAATATACCTGCGACACGCTGAAGGCCGACGGTATCGGGCTGCTGACCAGCTATCAGGACAAGTGGCTGGGCGACCCGGCGTTCGTTCCGGCGATGGAAGAGCTCAACCGGCGCAAGTCGGTGGTTTTCGTCCACGCGAACGGACCGAGCTGCTGCCAAAATTTGATTCCCGGCATTACGGCGACCATGGCGGAGTTCTATTTCGACACGACGCGAACGGTCGAGAGCCTTCTGGTGAATGGCACGCTTTCAAAATTCCCGGACATCAAGTTTATCTTGGTGCACTCGGGAGGGACTTTGCCGGTGCTGGCAGGGCGTCTAAATGATCGCTTTCCGAAGGACAAATTGAGCAATGTTCCCAAAGGCGTGCCCTATGAGATCAACAAGCTGTACTATGAGGTGGCTCATGCCGCATATCCCGCGCCGCTGGCGGCACTCACCAAGCTTGTGCCCACATCACAGATTCTATTCGGCACCGACTATCCCGCCGAACCGATGAAGTCAACTGTCGAGCCGCTGGCACAATTCGGGCTTTCCGCCAAAGAACTTGACGCCATCAATCGTGGAAACGCTGAGCGGCTGTTCCCCCGGTTAAAGGCTTAAGTTTCTCAGACGGCGACGTCGCTCACGACTGCGATTCAACACCATCGACCAGTTTCCGTGCGCGGCCAACGGCGAGGGCATCCCGCAGTTCTCGATCAGTCACCTAAACAGACTCCTGGTATTTCGTAACAGCCACGCTTGTTCATATCCATGTAAACGTCATCGGAGGCCGGGAAGGTTTTTGCGTTGGGCATCTCGACCTTGGACAGGGAGTCCCGATTCATCACGTCGTCTTCTTTGATGAGGCCGTTTTTGAACAGAATGAACGCCGTCAGCGAATAAACCTGATCGGGCTTTAGTGTTCCCGCCCAGAACATAGGCATCTCAACCGCGATCGTATCGAACAATACCATGGGCGACGGAGCAGAGAATGCCAGCGTGGTCACCAGGCCAGGAGAACGGTTGAAGACCGGCACGCCGTTGCCACCTCCTAGGCGCGGACCATGAAGAGGAGAAAAAGTCATGGGCTCCCAATGAACGCCTTCCGCGTTGGCTCCATGACACATGGCGCACCTGCCGGCAAAAATATCCGCACCCAGTTTCGCCGTTCCGCTTCCGTCGGGGAGGTCCTTGCCCTTAAAGCCAGAGGCGAAGGCCAGGTTCCCCATGTCCTCTTTAGTGGGCACGGTGCCCAGGCCGCTATAGGGCCCTTGCAGGTTGGATGAAGCCGGGGTCGCGGGCACGAGATGGCGTCGTCTGAGGCGTGGCTTTCGTCGCGGAAGCCGATCGAGCAGGCCGCGTCCGCGCAGCAACCAATGCCACAGCCGCTCCCAAAAGCAACACCACTACCAGGGGCTTAAACGCTGAAGATCGCATTGACGATTTTTCCATCACGGCCAATCCTCCAGGGCTGAGCAATGTTGTTACGCGCCAGATTCTTGTTCTTGAAAGTTTCAAGATCGATACCGCGGCTCTTCCCAGCCTCGGCGGTCGACGGTTGAGTGGAGCCTTTTTCATCCGTGCAGCGAGAGGCGATGACGGTTTCCTCTCCGTTCCAGGTCCAAGGATAAACAAAACGCGTGTGAGCCTTCGAATTGATGGGGCCCTGGATCACGGCATCCTTCCAGGTTCTTCCACCATCGACAGTCACTTCGACCCGGGCGATCTTGCCTGCGCCCGACCAGGCTACTCCGCGAATTTCATGAAATCCTTTGCGGGTAAGCTGCTGACCACCCGAGGGCCGCAGAATGCACGATTGCGGCGGCATCTCCAGGCGGAACCACGTCACTTTGCCGCTTGGACGCACTTCTTCGTAGATTCCATGAAACAGCGTAAGATCGTCGGTAAACTTGATTCGGCGAATTCTCTTGATGTTCGTGGTTCCTTGAAAGCCGGGGCAGAGCAACCGAATCGGAAAGCCCTGTTCAGGCCGGGCAGCGGTTCGCCATTCTGGCCGTAAGCGATCATGGCATCGTCCATCGCCTTCCACACCGGAATGGCCCACGTCTGGTTGAACTCGTCACCGGCGGACGCATAGAACCACCGGGCTTTGTTTTTTACGCCCACTGCATCGAGAAGGGTGGACATCAGCACGCCGGTCCACTCGCTGCAACTGCCTTCGCCGAAGGCGTGTCCCGGAGTGGCCCAGGGCACGTTGCGAAGGCCGCCGGTTACGCCATTGGTGTTGCATTCAAGAGTATGGATTCGAGATACCGAGGGCATGTCCATCAACTCGTCCATGGTCAGCGTAACTGGACGGTCCACCATTCCAAAAATGGTGAGGCGATGCTCGCGAGGATCGATGTCGGGAACTTCGGCATGCTCGTCCCCGTAGTGCAGCGCGCTGGGAGTGATTACGCCCAACTGGGATTCCATCGGAGACAACAACGAGAAGAAGTAGGTCTTGTTGGCGCTTGGCGCGGTCGGCGTGCCGGAGAAACCGAAGGCCGAACCGCCGTCGAGTCCCCGGCGGTACGTCTTGACGTAACGGGAACGAACCCCATAGAGCCGCGAGTCGACCTCCATGGTCCCGTATTTCTTGCCCATCTCCTGGGCATTCTTTCGGTAGCGGTCCCATTGCGGCGTTCCGGTCCAATCGACAATGAGGTTGCCCTCTTCGTCGCGCATCATTTCGCCGGTCCAGGGATCGCGCCACACGTGATCTTTGGGAACTTGATCTTCCGGAACGTAATCGGTGCGTAGCTTGGGGTCCTGGTCAAAACCCTGGGCGGAGGCAGCCTGGACACCGGCCGCCGTCATGGCTGCCAAAGTCGCGCCATGCTTCAGAAAAATCCTTCTGCTCGATTTTTTAGAATTCATGAAGTCCTCCGGCGGCCAGGATGGACGCTTTCCACCTGATGATTAGCAAATTCTACACGAGTTGTCGATCGAAAGTTCAAATTGCCACGGCGCAAATTGTGACTCCGGCAAGGGTGCTTTCTAGATGGCGAAACGCGGCAGAATTTTCAGGGCGTTACCGCGCCGAATGGCCTCAAGTTCATCGGCATTGAAGCCGGCCTTCTGCAGTCCAGTGAGATGTTTACCCGGGCCAGCTCCAAAAGGATAGTCGCTGCCAAAAACGATTTGTCCCGTTCCTACGATCGTTTTGAGCCCCTGCATCTGCACGATGTTGGGAGATTGCGCAGTGTCGTAGAAAAAACGGCGCAGATGATACAGACGTGAATTAGGTTCGGCTGTGGACGCAGCCAAAATGTCGTTGATCGGCGTCCGCAGCGCCGATGCAGAACCGCTCAATCAGCGAGGGCATGGCGCCGCCGCCGTGAGAGAAAATGAATTTAGTATCGGAATAGCGCGCGGCCGCATCCTTGTTGATCAAGCTGAAGATGGTGCGCGCAGTATCGGTGTTGTACTCGATGGTCGTGGGGCCGACGTTGACCTGAATATCGTTGCAGCACGCCGCATCGATCGGGTGTGTGTAAACCACGGCCTTGCGGCGATTGAGTTCATCGAACACCGGCTGAAAAACTTCATCGCCCAGCCAGTTCCCGCCGTAACTGGACATGAGGCCGACGCCATCGACTTTGAGCCTGTCGAAGGCGTATTCGATTTCGCGCAAACTGTCTTCGATTGTCGGTAGCGGCAGCACCGCGAACAGACCGTAGCGCCCCTTGAAGTCGGAGACCATTTTTGCCCCGAATTCGTTCATCTCGCGGCACAAGCCGAGCGTTTCGGAGGGTTTTCCAAACCACACGCCGGAGTCGTACAGGAAACCACGGAGACCGCGACGCCCTGTTGATCCATGATTTCGACGATTCGCCCGGGAGAGTAATCCTTCCAAGTCGGCATCGCGAACCATGTGGAATATCCCTCGATGTGGTGTCCTTCCTTGGCGGCTAGAGCTTTCAGGTAAGCGGGCGAAGCAAAAAGCGCTTGCACGTCGATGGCACCTTGGTTATCGCCGCGCAGCAGGCGCGGGAAGAGAGAACCGGTGCCCGCGGCCGCCAGACCCGTGAGAATTTTACGCCGCGAAGGAAGATATGGGTGAAAATGGCTGTGGGGCATTTTTAGGTTATTTCCATCTGGTCCGGTGATGATAGCCTTTTCGGCACCACTCTTACATCGAATTCCCGCAAGCCGTTGCTAGGTACCGAACCGTTCGGCGGCCCGCAGTTTTGCTTTGGCAGCCTCTTGCTCTCTGTTCCTTGGAGGGGAGTTCGTTTGAGCGTATGAAGCAGGCGCTCTGCGATTGCGGTGATGGCCTCGACGGCTGCAAGAAACGCGGCTTCGTTGGGCTTCGATGGCTTGTTGAAGCCGCTGATTTTTCTCACGAATTGGAGCGCTGCCGCCCGCGCTTCTTCGGCAGTCACGGGCGGATCGAAATTGAACAGCGTTTTGATGTTTCGGCACATCGGTTGTGACCTCGATACCTGAATTATAACTCGCCAAGCGCGTAGGAGAACCTGGCTCGTGGCCTCGGCCGATGTCCATGCGGCAGTGGGCTTAAGCGGTTGTACAGTCAATCCCTTCCTCAGAAGCTAAAGCCCGCATTAACAGGATCGTTGTGCCGCCGGAGTTGAGCTGATCCGCTGCGTCGCTTTGAACTTCGCCCGGGCGTTACGCGGCGTGCGGCCCGCTCCACATTCTCGATGAGACGATCGAGGCTTTGATTGCAGCCCCTGCTCCCTGTCCTCGAGCGGGCGGGCCATTTCCGGCGTCGTTTTCACCACCCTGGGGGTTCAAAGCGGCCTGGTCTTGCCTGCGTGCTCTTGGAGTGAAATGCTATGGAGGACTTCGATCTGAGGATTGCCTGGCGCGTCCTCCAAGGCGGGGCTGGTAGAGACAAGCCGCTCCGGCTCGGCAAATTCATGACAATTCCCGGTCGTCGTATGGCTCGATCGGAGGGGTTACGCGCCGTCGAAGGTCCAGTCTTTTTGGGGCGCGAGGCCCGCTACGCATGGGGTACAGGATTTTCTGATGCCCGTCAGCTACACTGCCAGCGAAGTCAGTTTTCCGTTGGAAGATAACCGGGAAAGGTTCAAGGCCTTGCAACATTCGGCAGTGTTCACCGGTAGAAAGCGCCTGTGGTATGAAATCGCGAAGGCGATCGGTAGGGTTTTCCATGCTGGTCTTGTGGATTGTGGCGCTAGCAGCTCCCGTCTGGGGGCAAGAGGCAGCTCGAGCCCCGGCTGCTTTGCAGAAAATCATCATGGATACCGACATTGGCGACGATGTCGACGACGCATTCGCACTGGCGCTGGCTGTGAAAAGCCCGGAACTGCAAATTCTCGGCGTGACGACCACATTCGGCGATACTCACGCGCGCGCACAGCTTGTCGACCGCTTTCTAGGTGAAGTTGGACGAAGCGACATTCCGGTCGCGGCCGGAGCTCCCACGCCGCCCAAGGCGCCGTTCACGCAGCTCGCCTATGCCGAAGGCGGTCATTTTGCCAAGCCGTGGCATGCGAATGCGGTTGATTTCATCTTGGAACAGGTTCGCCAGTCATCCCGGCGAGATTACCCTCGTCGCGATCGGACCGCTTATGAACCTGGGCGCGGCGATTGACAAGGACCCAAAAACCTTCCAGCAGCTCAAGCGCGTGGTGCTGATGGGCGGCTCGGTAGAGCGGGGCTATGACGACCTGGGCTACGCTCCGCCGCATGGACCGGACGCGGAATGGAATATCGCCAACGACATTCGGTCGGCCCAAAAGCTGTTTCTTTCGGGCGTGCCGATTTTCATGATGCCCCTGGATTCCACCCAGCTGAAGCTGGATGAAGTGAAGCGCGCCTTCCTGTTCCGGCAGGGGAACTCCGATCACGGATCAACTGACGCTGCTCTACCACGAGTGGGGCAAGGAAACGCCGACGCTGTATGACCCCATGACGATCTCCTACATCCTGAATCCGAATCTTTGTCCGGTTGAACCGCTGCACATCCGCGTAGACGACAAGGGTTTTACCATCGCCGAAGGGCGGGTGCCGCGAACGCCCAGGTCTGCCTGCGTTCTGATCCCGAACTGTTTTTCCACTTCTACATCGGGCGGCTCGTTGAAAAGCAAAACCCAGCGCAAAGTTCCCGTTGACGACCAGTCTCTGTCCGGCATATATCACTGCCGTCGCCTAAGGAAACGTTATGCTCACCCTATATCGAGCCGAGCAGGTCGGAAGTCTCCTTCGCCCGCTTGAATTGCTGCAGGCCCGTACCGCTTATTCGCAGGGCCGGCTCTCGCCGGAAGCGCTTGGGGCCGAGGAGGATCGGGCCATAGCCGCCGCTCTCGAAAAGACAGTGACAACTTGGTCTCGACATTTTAAGCGATGGGGAACTACGCCGCGGCTCCTGGCTCACCGACATGGCCGACGCCGTCGAAGGCTTTGTGCCTGATAAGGTGATGCTCGACTGGAAGGGCCCGGGCGGCGGCTCCGAGGGCAGCACGGCAAACGTGGTCGGCGCAAAATTGCACAAGGCCCTGGAAGTTGACAGGGCGCGAATTGCCGTTTCTGAAAAAGTTCGCTTGCGCGCCATTCAAGATCACCCTGCCAGCCCCTTCCAACTTCATGTTGGCCAGCTACAAGAAGGGAATTACCGAGCCGTTCTATTCCACGCATGCGGACTTGCTGCGCGACGTGGTGGATATCGTGCGCGACGAGATCCGCTGGCTGCTTTCTGAGGGGGTTACATACATCCAGCTCGACGCGCCTTATTACTCGCACTACCTCGACTTCCTTGAAGGAGCGTGAAGATGTGCTCCGCGCGGGCTTCGATCCGGATGAGGAATTTGAACGGTCTGTCGCCGCCGATAATGAAGCCTTGCGCGAGATTCCTCAAGGCAAGGTCACGCGGGCGTTTCACGTGTGCCGCGGAAACAGCCGGAGCCGTTGGTATGCGGAAGGGGGCTACGACGCGATTGCCGAAAAGCTCTTTGGTTCGCTCGAGACCGATACATTCCTGTTGGAATACGACACGCAGCGTTCCGGAGGTTTCAAGCCGTTGCGCGGGGTTCCTCGCGGGAAGATGTGGTCTGGGCCGGGTCACGACGAAGGAAGCAAAGCTGGAATCTCAGGATGACCTCTGCCGGCGTATCAAAGAAGCCGCCGAATATGTGCCGATCGAAAACCTCGCGCTGAGTCCTCAATGCGGCTTCGCGTCGGTGGCGGCGGGGAATTTGCTGTCGATGGACGATCAGTGGCGGAAAAGCTCGAGCTTGTCGTCAGCACGGCCCGCCGCATGTGGGTCTGAATGTGGCGCGGCCTTCAGCCTTCGGCGAGGTAGTTCACGGCTTCCCTGACGCCAGCGATTGTTCTATCGGCGTGCGGGTATGGCCGAAGTCATGCCCCAATGAAAAGCACTGTTGTCGGACAGGCTCGTGACGAGCTGGCGCTGATTACCACGAGCTGTAAGGTGTGTTCTCGAAAGGCGAAATCGCGTCAGAGACAGAGTGTACGTCGGTAATTCCAGTGGCCGTTTGATCCGGACTTGCGAGCACATCGTCGCTTGACGTGGTCCACTCTTTTTGCTTGGTGATCGGATCCCGAGGAACATCGCGAAGATAGCCGGCGCTCACTAGGTCATCGAGCGAATTGGGCCCCGCCTCTTTGTCGAGGGTGTATTGCTGGATCGCGTTGCGCATGACGAATAGGTCCTGCTTGAGCGCCGCCTCATGGGAGCGAATGATGGCCTGCTCGTAGCGACCCGCGCCGAGTGTCGCCAGAATCAGAATGATCGCCATCACGATCATCAGTTCGAGCAAGGTAAAGCCGTGCGAATGCCGACGCCACCAAACACGATCGTCTGGCCGCTGAAAAATCCGGGTCATCGCCGATGCAAGCGCTGGTTTTCTGTGGCGCATTACCATTCCGAATATTTGGTCCCGTCCAGGGCGGTGCCAGTGGCCTTCGAATACACGTCGAAAACATCCTGGCCGCCCCAACTCGTCGAATCGGGATCGTCCTGCACCGACCGCATTCCCCAATCCTTCGTTTTGGTCATCGATCGACGGGAATCTCGCGTAGAAAGCGCACCTGGCGCTCCTGCGGCCCGCTGAGCTTTATGCCTCTTCACGAGCGTGTCGAGGTCCGGGGGATATCCTTCGGTTCCGGCCGCGACTTTGATGAGGTTCTTATCCGAGGCGTCCTTGTAGCGGTCGATGGCGTCGCGAATCTGGCGCAAATCGTAGCGCAGTTTGGTTTCTCTGCGCCGCACCAGGGTGACGCGCTCAAGCGGCAGGGCCACACTGGCAAGCACCAGCAGAATTCCGCAGGCAATAATGAGTTCGAGAAGCGTCATGCCCGCGGCCGCCGCGCGAACGCGGCGATTTGGCCGGCAGGGCTTCCCGAACGGGCGGGAAAAGTCCCGCGAGACTCTCGAACTGTGGCGGGCGCCGCTCATTTCACTCACTGCACCTGAATCGTGGCCGCTCCGGGAAACAACGGGGATGGTGCGCTGCTGCGAGTCGTGAGCGTTCACCTGCAGGATCTGAAGATCGGAATTCCCCGCCGCGACACCGCGAATCATGATGCCAAGAAGCGTCCCAGAGCCATTCACGCCCGGAGTGTTGGGCTGCCGCGTGGCCGAAACGATCACTTCGCCGCGCTGCGAGTCGATCCGTTGCACGATGGCAATTTGCTGCGTGCCGCCCGAGAGGAACCCTCCGTCGCGGACCTCTTCTACCTGAACGATCGCGGGGTTGTAATGAATCAGGAGCGGAATCGAATAGAGATCCTTAACGTTTGCGACCGCCAGCCCCAGCGTCATCCGGTCGCCGGGCTTTAGTCTGACGTTCGCGGGATCAAAGCGCAGCTGCGCTGCCTGGTTTTCTGCTCCTGGGGGAGGCTGCTGATTCATCGCCGGCGACTGAGGGTCTTGCCCTGGCACGGGCTGTGCGCCGCTGGGCTGCGGCGGCCGCGGAATCGTGGCCGGCGCTTGGCCTTCGTCGCTGTCGCGGTACACGCGAACGTTGGTGTCGGTGCCAGCCGCCATGGTGCGAAGATCATCCTGGGAAATCGACGGCAGGCGGATGATGTGCGGCGTCAGAACGATCAGAATCTCCTGATCGATTACTTCCTTGGTGATGTCGGAGGACAAATAGCGGGCCAGCGGAATTTCCGAGAGCCCGGGGATGCCATTCAAATTCTTGTTGGTGTCGCGCTCGATCAGCCCGCCCAGGACGTTCACTTCGCCATCCTTCAAGCGAATGTCGTGCTCGATTTTGCGCTGGCTAATGATGGGCTGCTGAATACCGCCGATGTTGCTCGTCCCGGCGAACTGCGACACGTCGATGGACAGCTTCATGCTGACTTCGCCGTCTGGAATCACCCGCGGCGTCACATCGATATTCACGCCGACGTCGATGTATTGAAATTGAGTGTTGACCAATGGGTTGACGACGCCTGCTCCTCCGCCGACTCCGACGCCCACTCCCGCCTGGAAACTGCCGGTCGCAACCGGCACGCGCTGGCCGATTTTGAGCGACGCCTTCTGGCCGTCGCTGACGCGCACCTCGGGATCCTGAATGATCTGCGTGTTGTTATCGGTAAGAATGGCGGTAGCGGCCGCGCCGGGCAGGGTGAGGCTGTAGTCGGCCGTCGAAAGATTTTTCAAATTGTTCAGAGTAATTTGGGGGGTGGTGGTCTTCTAGACTCGCTCCTTTGCTGCTGTCATTTTCCGCCGGATAGCGTCTAAATCCCCTGGCGGCCCAACGGAGAGACTGTGGAACTGTTTCTATCTCTGCCACAAGAGGAGGGCTACATCATCAGATCCAAACTGCTCGAAGCATTAGGCGCCGAAATCGAGAATTCCGTGCGAAATAAGATCGGTGATGCTGTTGCAGAAATTGCCCGAGAGTATTCTGATAGCAGTACGTCCTTCCGGGTCGAATTATACCTATAACTACTTTCTCCTATGATCCGCAATTATTAGCAGCACGGAATGGGCACAAGGCGGTAGTCGAGCTTACTACTCGCTATAGACGAAGTCGACCCGAACTCCAAAGATAAATATCAACGAACGCCGCTATCGTTGGCAGCGGAGAACGGGCACAAGGCGGTAGTCGAGCTGCTGCTCGACAAGAACGGAGTCAACCCAGACTTTCACGATGAAGATCAACGGACACCGCTATCGTGGGCAGCACAGAACGGACACAAGACGGTGGTCCAGCTACTGCTCGCCAA
>CAVQZU010000175.1:0-6635 GCA_963718485.1 uncultured Acidobacteriota bacterium | reverse complement strand
TTGGTGTTTATGTTGTCTGCCTTGGCTCAGTTAGTGCTATCTGGGAAAGATCCGGTCGATGTGGGAAAACCTGGGGGTTCGCCAGCCAATGTTTTGTTCACGACCGCCGATAGCTACAACGCCGGACCAAACCGGGATTTTACCTAACTATCACTCGCGCGATGGCAGCACGGGCCTGTTCTCTGTCAACTTATCCCCAAAACAAGCGAGACGGCGACGCACCCCTTCCTGAATAATCCATTTAAAGCCGACGCGGATGTGATCGCCGCCGACGCGGCTTCGACTTACTATCTCGGTGGAAATCATGACTGGGCCATGGGACCCGAAATTCAAGGCGGATGGTGGGCCGACACTCCGGGTTACTTCCACCGCTCGCCAGCAGACCTATCTAACGGTGCTCTGGTACTGCCGTTCTGTGGTAGATCAGCTGGCGGAAAGTACCGATGGGGGCTCCCGCATGTTCGGCGCGACGCAACAGTTGCGCTGTGCTGAAGGGCATTTTCTTCGGATTGTCTTCTTCCTCGATGCGATAGCCGCCGCGCTTCTGACGCAGGTGCTCGCGAAGAAGTTGGCTCGTGTTCGGATGCGCGAGACGTACGTGCAACTCATCCCATTGCACTTTTACAAGCCGCCCGATCCATCCGGGCGGCAAGCTGTAATAGGCGGCTTCGACTTCCACACAACCATCCAGATGCGCGCGCTCGAACGCCACGTCAGCAAACGAACGCATTTGCGGCTGTATCCCAGGGTCAACACGAACAGCCTGGTCCTCCGGTACTTGCCCGTTTTCGGGTCGCGCACCATGGGGCCACTGCCGTAATCGACCTGCGCTTCTTCCCCTGGCTCGGTGAGGATGATCGCCCGCTGGTTGGGGTGTTTGGAACCACCAAGCCTGCGTACGAAACGCTTTACAGTTTGGTAGTTGCCAGATCCGTGGTCCGTAACCAGGTCCTGCCAGATGGCCTTGGCATTCCGTCCGACGGCCCAGTTTCTCCTCGATGAGGTCCCGGTAGGGTTCACAGGCACTGACCGGCCCGCTGGTGGAGCTTGGTCTTTGCGAAAAGGCGCCTACCAAAGTGGGGGTCACTTCGTTGGCCGGTTTTGAATCAACCAGGTCGGGGGTCACCTCGTCGACCGGTTTTGCCGGCGCCCGCCTTCCCCACGGCGCCCGGGGTCGTACCGCGATCCCGGCCGCCTTTAGGTAAGCACCTGCGGTTTCACGACGTACACCGGTTGCTCGCTCGATCTGCCGTAAAGGCCATCCGAGCTTTCCCAGTGCGATGACTTGTTGTTTCTTTTCTTCGCTCAAGACATTGCTCATGCCGACGGAGCCTATAAGGCTCACGTCGGAGTCAATGTCCGGGACCTTCACCGTTGGCCGGTTTTGAGGTGACCCTGACTGGCCGGTTTTGAGTGATCCCTGAGGCATTCCAAAGGGTATTGGCTAAAACCTTCCTTTCCACGATGAGCGCGGACATCATTCCACCGCCTCATTCCCACCGCCTCAGTCCAGAACTTCAAAGTCGGAATTCTATATCGCTGTCGGACTTGTGTGATCGAAAAATCCCTCTCGAATGGAACGGTGCACTTGCGACGCGATTTCTTAAAGCACTACTAGTCTGCACACTGTGCAATTTATGTAGAAGTGTGCAGCGAAGTCGAAGTACAAACACGTCCTCGGCGAACACCACATAGGCGTTAACTATCAGTTCTGTCCGGGATGCGGTCTGCTTGAGAGCCATCCAGCCGGTTTCTAGTAATGATCTGTTCTCATCACTCGGCACTGCCTCTAAATCACTTCGACCTTCGCGCGATGCCCGGATGCCAGCGCAATCTTGCGATCACAGGTCAGGAGAGGGGCGTCGAGCAATTCCGCGAGCACGACATAAACGGCGTCGTAAGCCGTCAGGACCGCTCGCAGTTCCCATACGCGCGGCGTCAGAATGTCGTGGGGGTAGCGATTGAGGGGGAGGTCGTGAAGATCCTGTAAGGCTTCTCCCCCCGAGAGGTAGTCATCGTCTTCTCTCGGACATAGCGGCGCAGGACCTGGGTGATCTCCACGTCCAAGAGATGGGGCACGTGCAGGGTAGGAGGAGAAGACGAAAATAGGCGTCGATCCACTTTCGTCCCCGTGGGGCTCTTGATTAGCCACTCAATCGCAGCCGACGCGTCCAGCACGATCACCGGGCGTCTCGCTCCTCGCGAACAGCTTCGGCAGCCGATACTCGGGAGTTGACCGGAGTGCGCCGTTCCAGGCGGTCTCTCAGTTCTGTGATCGTGGGACGCTCGGCAACCCGGCGAATTTCCGCAAGCAAATAGTCGGAAAGCGACATCCCGGCCATGGCTGCTCGGGACTTTAGCGTCCGATGCAAACTCTCGGGGACGTTTCGAAGCTGGATCATATGTGACATGCTCTAAGCATGAACACATGTTCTACACATGTCAATCGAAAACCGATGGCTTGTGGCGAGTCACCGGTGGCCAGAGCCAGGTGAACCAAGCATCTTTCTCCCACGCATAATCGAGCGTTATCAGCAGGAAGGGCTGAAGGAAGACGCGGAGCGCGCGCAATTGCTCGCACAAGAAAAGGGGAAGAATGTTGCAGGCGAGATGAAAACGATCTCCGTCGAAAGCGGGGCCTCGGAACGATGAAGTGTCGGGCAATTTGTGAGGTTGAAGAAGACCTGAAGAACTGGCTTCGGAGCCAGGGAATCCCAATCAGAACAGGAAGACAGGGTTGAGTATTCCGCGAGATCCTCTGTCAAACGACCGCTTTTGACCACCACTCAAAATGATTGTCGCCTGAGTTCGGAAAAAACCGCCCTCTTCGCGACACATCGACCAAGACCTGCTTAAGCTCTGTTGGATTTAGTCCGACAATTTCCGACCAGTCCTTGAGAATCTGGGATGTCGAAAGGAGTCGTTCGGGAACAGCTACCTCCTCCATGAATATGCGCCGGGCCTTTCGATCATCGGAAGCCATCGCAAATCCACGTGCGTGCACCAGCGCCAGCGCCATTGCCTCCCCATCGTCCAATTCTGCCGCGAAGTCAACGTAGAGTTCCGTCTCGGCGTCGCCCGACAGTTCATACACGACCAGAGAATTGGATTCCAGATGGACATTAAGTTTTACTTCTTCGGGAGGAGTATTCGAATCAATGGCCCTCAAATAGATGCTCTCATTCTTGACGACCGAACAAATTCCAAATCGATATCGACTGCCGGTCATGATGTCCTGTGCTCTGCCGCTCGCGAGCAGATTGATCAGAACACAGGCGTCAAGAATGGCGACGGGGCGAGAGGGCATCGTCCTGCTTCACCGTCCGCCCAGTGGTGCAGCAAGATTCAGTTCGAGATTCTTGTAGGTGTCGTCTTCCTCAGCGTTGAACCTACTGCGGGCTTCTTCAACCCTTATCCTCGCGGTAACCCGGTCGGTCCTCAACATTCGTGCTAATTGACCTTCGCTTAGCTTGTCTTGGTGGTATGCGAGGATGGCTAAATCGACATATCTCTTCGGCAGGAGATGTTGAATCGGTGGATTCGCATCTATACCCAATAGTTTCTGCGCACTCCGAACTTTTACGCCTTCTGCCTCCAATCGCGCCCAGGTGCTATTTGGTAGCCGTCGCAGTTCCTCCAGGCGCAACACCAGGGCCTGAACAGATACTTGATAAAGGTCTGCCAGGGCACAAACATGAGCGAGAGTAATACCATGTTCACTGCTGCGATGCATTTCGGTGAATCTTCGATTGAGGCCGCTGGCCGGCATTAGAAAATGCCGCGCAAAACTGTCCGCGAACCGCTCTCTTGTAGAAACCCTTTTCTTCTCACTCAGAAACGTAATTTCGGATTGATATCGGCCAGTCAGAAAATGACCGAACTCGTGAGCTAGCGACCAGTGTCGGCGATCCCGTGGGTGCCCGGAATTAATCCCAATGCAACCTCCCAGATCATCGTTGTAGGCAAACAATCCTGCAATTTTTGAGGCCATCGGGAAATAAAACACTCGCAAACCAACATCGTTCTCCAACCGCTCTCTCAGGTTGCTTAGGGGGCCGTCTCCGATACCCAAACGATTTCTCTCAGCCGTTGCCACCTCTTCGGCGATCTGTTCTGCTGAACCACCGGATATCTCGTAAATCGGTGGATAACTCTTGCTGATTGGCATGTCACAGAGTTTTTCCAGTTCCAGATGATCTTCCGATAGTCGTTGCAGTTCGACTGCGCTGTCCTCCAGCTTCGGGTCTTCAACGAAAATATCTTTCCAGGCTGCCCTAAATTGAGGGACAAACCCTTCCACCACTGGTTGGCGGCTCACCAATTCAGAAATGGGACGACCATAGAACCCGGCCAGCTTGATCAATTCATCCGGCGACACACGGCGCTCACCCTTTTCTATTGCCACGAGCGTAGTTCTAGCCATTCCCAAGTGATCTGCAACAGCTTGCTGAGTAAAACCACGAGACTTTCTTGCTTCTTGCAAGCGTCCGCCCAAAATCCTTGGATCAAGTTGTTCGAGAATTCGTTTTTCCATATTGGCCTCGCACTAGTCGAGCAAAGGTACTTACCTGCAACCTCACGCGATTTGTCTGCTGCGATGAATAAACCGACGTGCAGAGAAAGATTCCCACTCGCCCACATATTGTGAATAAAGCCTAAGGAGTTTGCTCTGAAGGTCGTGGCGCTCTATTCGGCCAGTCTGGCAGACTTCCGACTCAAGCCTCCGAAGTTCAACAAATTCCTGTACGAGTGCCTCCCAAGAATTTGGTTGGGCAAGCGCCACTTTGATCTTCTGCGCTTGCCAATCCATGGCCCGAAGAGAATGCATCGACAACCAGCGGTATCGGCTGATTGCCTGAGGCGAGCCTATATGCGCGCCTCCAACTCTTTCCCCTCAGGAGCCGCTCGAACCTATCCGCATCTGGCATTTCAACTCCTTAGGCTCCTGAGTTTAGACGTGTACTCTGACATTGTCAACGATTACATGATAGTCTTATACAAAATGTCATGCCGAATGTAAGCCAAGACATTGCAGCTACCGCAGTCGTTGGTGGAAGCGCTGCGGCGCCACGTCATGGCTGCGCAGAAGCTACACGCGGACGACACGCCGGTTCCAGTGCTGGCGCCGGGCAATGGCCAGACGGAGACGGGACGGTTATGGACCTATGTGCGAGACGATCGGCCGGCCGGAGGTGACTCCCCTCCGGCGGTGTGGTTTGCCTACACACCCGATCGTAAGGGCGAGCACCCCCAGGCGCACTTGAGCACGTTCAGCGGTACGCTGCAGGCGGATGCTTATGCTGGCTACAACCCGGTTTATGAGACCGGACGGGTTCGGGAAGCCGGCTGCATGGCCCACGTGCGGAGGAAATTTTACGATCTCGTAGTGGCCCACAAATCTCCGGTGGCCACCGAAGTACTCGAACGCATCGCAAAACTCTATGCCATCGAGAAGGAAATAAGGGGCGGTTACCTGAGGAGCGGCGGGAGGTTAGTAACCTGCAGAGTCGGCCGTTGCTCGACTCGCTGAAGCAATGGCTGGACGAAACGCTGGGCAAGCTTTCGAGAAATCCGATACCGCCGTCGCGGTTCGCTACGCCCTCGGACAGTGGAAGGTGCTGGAACTCTACTGTGACGATGGGCGCCTGGAAATAGACAACAACGCTGCCGAGCGCGCGTTGCGCGCTGTGGTTTTAGGCAGAAAGAACTACTTGTTTGCAGGTTCCGATGCTGGTGGCGAACGGGCCGCTGCGATCTACAGTCTGATTGGGACAGCCAAACTTAACGGAATCAATCCGGAGAAGTATCTCCATGATGTCCTCTCGTGTATTGCTGAACATCCGATCAACCGCATCGAGGAACTACTGCCTTGGAACCTTGTCACCGTCCGGTCTGAACCAGCAAGTCACGCTGCGTAGTCAATCCCTTCTCGTTGTCAACTCGGTCTTCGACTCACGCTCACTGCGGGGTTGACCCTCGGCATGTAGAAGCAGCTTATAGGCGGACTGGTAGGAGGTGCTACCAGCGGCGCGATAGGCGTTGCCGCCGCCGGCGACGAAGCCGCTTCAATAGCTGTCGGCAAAGAAGTGGCAGGAAGCAGCTGGGGCATGTTTATGGTGCCGCCCCGTGGAGGCTCATTCGGGGTCATACCGGTGGCGGTGGGAGTGGAGGCGCGGGCTGCGGATGCGGCAGCCACTAACTGAGGTAGAAGAATGAATTCTGCGCGTTTAGTTGTATTGGCGCTTGCTCCATTGCAATGGATTGTCGTGCAGATTGCCTTGCGCATAAGTCAACTTCGTATTAGAACTCGACCGATAAGGTTAATTCTGGGTATTACGGTTACAATTTTGATCGCAGGTGTGTGGATGCTACAGGTCGACCCATACCGTTCCCTTACTGGTATCCACAGTGATCTAGGACAAGACTCGTTTTTCTTTACGCTTACGTTAAGTGAGTTTTTCATTTCTGGAGCCATCCTCCTGCGTTTCGCACTCCGCGACATTGCGAAAGATCGGCAGCATGGCAAATAATTCGCTCTACAGGAACCGAAATCCAACAAACAGCTTTAAATATGATCTCTTCGGCAAAAGACCGCGACCAACCCTTGTGGTTATTTCGCAGCGGTTCGCCACAAT
>CAVQZU010000174.1:0-20510 GCA_963718485.1 uncultured Acidobacteriota bacterium | reverse complement strand
GTTCGGCGAGCTCGAGCGCCTCGTCACTCAAAAGCTCTTGGACGTTGCCAAGAAGATCGCCAGAGAGGAATTACAAAGCGACAATTGGCTGCATCTGGTGGCGCGCATGAGCGGCCGCAGCTACGAGGAAATGAGAGTCACCATGCTCGATTTTCTGGACACCGACATTTTCAATATTTCCGTCGAGAATTGCGTCTCTTTCCTTGAACCTCTGATTGATTCCTGGGACATCGATCTCGCTTCGTTTACCATCGAAATCGTGCTGAATAAGCGCCTCGCTCCGGGCAATCCCAAAAAGTTCGAGTTCGTCGAGACCGATTCTGAAGACTCGCCCCGGGAAGAACCGGGTTTCAAAGAATTCCTGGAAGATGACTCACTCCGCGCAAATGCCACGCCGGACGAAATTGAGTTCCTGAAAAGGCTGAAATTCCGCGGAAAGCGTCCGACGGCCCTTTACTATTACCGGGAATTGCAGAACCTGCGGGATCCCCTTCATTTCCGGGAAGTCTCGATCGCCCCCATGCAGATGTACCGGGAAGCCGGCGCCGTCGACAAGCAGATGCAGCTTCATGTGCGACAGGGCGCTGTAAGCCGCTGGGCAGAAAACAAGACGACGCGTCGCCCCAAATGACTCCGGTGAGTCTATAAAAACAAATAGCCGCTGCCGGGTCCCTCGAAGGCCAGGGCAAGCCCAGGTGCGTTCTATAAAAAGGCCCGCGGAGGCGCTTAGGGCGGCCGAAGAGGGAGCTTCAGCTAACCTTCATCTTTGTCAACTAAGGTACTTTCGATATTGGAGCGCCTTCAGCTGACACTTGAGAGGACTGGCATGAGACTATTTTCGCTTTCATTCCTTGCGTTCGTTGCGGCCTTTCTGTTTCCCGTCTTTCAATCCGACGGTCAGAGCCAGGCTCCTCTGAAGATGGTGCAGGAGTTGCAATTCCCGGCCTCCGTCAAAGGGCGCCTGGATCACCTCGGTATCGACCTGGATGGCGGGCGTCTTTTTGTGGTTGCGGAAGAAGCCCGGCAAGTATTGGTTTTCGATTTAAAGACGGCAAAGCTGGTTCATCAGATCGCGGTCGATCACCCTCATGCCGTGCTTTATCGCGCCGACGTCCATCGCCTTTATATAACTGACGAGGGCAAGGGTGTGCTGGATATCTATGATGGAACGAATTATGAACTGTTGAAGACTGTGGCGCTCAAAGTAGACGCCGATTCCATTGGATACGACCCGGCGACGCACTACCTCTACATCGTGAACGGGGGCGATAACGCGCATGAAACCTTTACGATGCTGAGCGTTGTAGACACCACCGCAGGCAAAAAACTAGCCGACATCAAAATCGAGGGCGACACGCTCGAGGCGATGGCTCTTGAACAATCGGGAAACAAGCTTTACCTGGATAATCCGGCAAAGAACACCGTCGAGGTAATCGACCGAAAAACGGCCAATAGAGTGGCAGCTTGGCCGCTGAAGCTTGGGAAAGACAACTCGACGATGGCCCTTGATGAGGCCTCTCATCGGTTATTTGTCGGTTGCCGCAGCGGACAAATCGTGGTCTTCGACACGCAGGACGGCAAGGAGCTTCGGGCGCTTCCGATCGGACCGCGAGCAGACGATCTGATCTTCGATCCAGCGTCCAAGCGTATCTATGCTATTTCTGGTGGCGAAGGCGCAGTCGATGCGTACAGGGAGACTTCCCCGGATGTTTACGAACCGCTCGGAAAAGTTGCCTCCGGAGCGGGCGCCAAAACAGGACTCCTCGCATCCGATTTGCGCCGCCTGTTCGTGGCCGTTCCCGCGCAGGGCACATCCCACGGCAAAGTTGAGGTATACCAGATTCAGTAGGCTATCCCCCCGGGCCGCTCTTGCGAATCTCAAGGATTACACAGCCATTGCGTATTGAGCTTGACGGCAATTACTTGCCTTTGGTAATCAGTACGTTGCTATAGCATCCGAATAAGTATTGACTTTAGATATCCCCCGTTGCTACAAGGCAATCCGCCGAATATATAACCGAGTAGTGAAAGGATGGTTCTATGGGACTCCGAAAGCGCGTTCTCGGGATGGCGTTTGTAGCCATGATGGCGTTGCTACTGAACTGCGTCGCCAGCTTTTCGCAGGGCAACGTAAGCCGCATTTTGGGTTCGGTCACCGACCAGAGCGGGGGCGCGATTGCGGCAGCTACAGTGACCGTCACGGACATACAAAGAGGCATCTCGCGAACGCTGACGACCGATCAGGCAGGGGAATACGTGGCCACGAGCCTGCTGCCTGGGACATATACGGTTCGAGCCGAGTCCAAGGGATTTAAGGTTGTCGAGCACCCGAACCTTCTGTTAGAGGTGGGCAAGGACCTGCGGGTCGACCTGACGCTGCAGCCCGGCGAGCAGACGCAGACGGTGGTGGTCACCGAAGAGACGCCGATGGTCGAGACCACCAATGCCACGCTGGGCGGAACCCTCAGCAACGAGACCATCAATGACCTGCCGCTGATGGGCCGGAGTTATCAGAACCTGTTGGTATTGCGTCCGGGAATGATGATTTATCCTGGTGGCGGCGGATGGACGATGAGCACCAACGGCAGCCGTCCCGAGGAGAACACATTCATCATCGAGGGACTGTCGAACGACAACCCTTTGCAAGGCCTGACCATCATCAACGGGCCGGGCGTCGCCGGCGATGCCGCGACGCTCATGCCGATCGACGCCATCCAGGAGTTGAATATTCAAGAAAACCCGCCGGCGGAGTTCGGAGGCAAGGGCGGCGCGGTGGTCAACGTGGGAATCAAATCCGGAACCAACGGCCTGCATGGCACGGCATACGCCTTTGGGCGTGACAGCGCGTGGGATGCGCGAAATTACTTCAATCCGCCGCCTGAGGAGCAGCGCCCGGTCTCGTTGCAGCAGTTCGGCGCCACGGCGGGAGGACGCATCATCAAAGACAAGCTTTTCTTCTTTGTAGGCTACGAAGGTGAGCGCTATTCGGTCGGGAACACGTTTTCTGCTTCCGTGCCGGAAGTGCTTCCGCAGGCCACTGCCAATCCAGCAACGAGCCTGCCGGATGCTATCGCGGACCTTCAGACCAACGGCGTGCAGCCGAGCGCGCTCAGTTTGAAGCTGACCGGATGCGCGGTGACACCTGTCGTTAAATGCAGCGGAGGGCTTTATCCAACCAACAGTGGGACTTCCAAGAACTTTCTGCAGGGGTTTCCAAGCATCTTCGGCTCGGACAATGGTGTTTTGAAGATCGATTATCACCTCAACGACCAAAACACATTGAGCGGCTACTACTTCCAGAGCGAGGGTGTCATCACCGCCGAGGACGTCGTATATCTGCAACCGCAGTGGCTGTCCCTACAGGACAACAGACCGCGCGTGCTGGGAATCAATTGGACCTGGACGCCGAAGAATTCGCGCTTTGTAAACGTAGCGCGGTTTGGCTACATACTCATGAACCGCGAAAGCCAGCAGGTCGATTCGAGCGTGCCCCCTTCGAGCTATGGAATCTTTACCGGCGTGACGACGACGGGTTCGTTGCCCATCATTCGGGTCACAGGCTTTACCAACTTAGGTGGCAGTCCGGGTTGGCCGTATCGGTTCGGCCCGGATACCGTCTACCAAGGGGTCGATTACGTTTCGTATTTGCGGGGCAACCATGCCTTCAAATTCGGTGGAGAGATTCGCCGAAATCTCGCGGACCCCTCTCAATTTGGCGCAGCGAAGGGCCAGCTCTTCTTTAGGGGCAACCAGGCGTTCGCGGGTTCGTCTGCACTGGAAGACTTCCTCGCTGGAGACCCCCAGTTCGCGACGATCCAATCAGGAAGTCCGGCACGCCAACTTCGACAATGGTCGTTCGCAGCGTCGGCGCAGGACGACTGGCGCTTAACGCCAAAGGTGACTCTCAACCTCGGGCTGCGTTATGAGTACACCACACCCATGTCGGAAGTGAACAACCTCCTAGGCGGTTTCAACCCCAGCGTTGGGATGGTGCAGGTGGGCCACCAGATCGGCTCGCTTTACAACCCCGACTACACCGACTTTGGCCCGCGGCTCGGTTTGGCGTGGGACGTTACCGGTAAGGGGACAACCGTACTGCGGGCCGGCTACAGCATGATCTTTGATTCGCTGCTACCGATGCAAACGTTCACCGGAGTGGCAGGAAATGCCCCTAATGGTGTGGGTGGCGTCGCAACCGTCCCTACCGGAGCGACCCTTGTGGTGAACGGGGTGTCCACGAAAGGGCCCGGCACGATTGCGGTAGCCAACGTGACCGTTCCAGGGGGCTCTGGCTCGCCGCTTGCGCTCAATTGGCAGAATAATGGGCCCAACCGTCCCGTTTTCTCCGGGGCGAACACTGTGGAGTGCGGCGACGGCAGCAACGACGCGGCCGGCAACGCGACTTCCCCGTGCGCTCTCGCGGTCATGGACCACAACTTCCGTGACCCGTACATACAGAACTGGACGCTTGGCGTGCAGCACGCCTTCACAAGTAATATTTCGCTGGACCTGTCTTACGTGGGAAGCCATGGCTCCCGGCTAAACGGCATCCGCGATCTCAACCAAGGGGTCCCAGATGCCGCAGCTGCAGCGAACGGGACGCCCACCGGCATGCCCTTTGCAACACAGTACCCCTATCTTTCCTACATCATTGAACTGTCGAATCTCTATGAATCCAATTACGACGGCTTGCAGGCTACCTTGCAACAGCGGATCTCCCACGGGCTGTCTTTCACGGCGGGCTACACGTACTCCCATTCAGTCGATGACGACTCTTACAATATCGGCCAATATCTGCCGCAGGACAGCACGCATCCAGGCCGCGAATATGCGAGCAGCGATTTCGACATTACGCATCGTTTCACGCTTTCGATAAGCTACACGCTGCCAGGAAGGAAATCGCCGGGACAACTTCTTGAAGGCTGGGAGCTGAACTCGATCGTGACGGTGCAGACAGGTCAGCCCTGGTATGGGAACGATCAGTCAGATAATATCAGCGGAACGCTCGAAGGCACTGACCGTTGGGATTTCTTCGGCAACCACCAAGACTTCCAGTCGAATAATTCATCGATTCCGTATTGCGCCGGGGCCGATTTCAGCACCGCCAGCACGATTTCGTGCAGCCAGCTTACTCCACAGGGAACAGTAGCGCTGTCGGGGGGCCAGGCCACGGTGGCCGCGAATGCGTGCTTCAAGGCGGCCAATGCGATCAATGCCGCGACGGTGGACTCGCTGAACACTTTTGGGTGTTACTTCCGGGGACAATCCGTGTTGATTCCCCCTGCGCTGGGAACGTTCGGAACCTCGGGGCGAAACATCTGGCGCGATTCGGGATTCCGTAACTGGGATCTGTCGCTGATCAAGAGTTGGAAATTCCGGGAACGCCTCACGGCGCAGTTCCGGGCGGAGTTCTTCAATGTGCTCAACCATCCCAATTTTGCGAATCCCTATGGAGCGTCAAACGGCTTTGGGATCGGCGCCGAGGCCGATCCTTCTTCAACGTCAAATTTCGGCTGCGGTTGCGCCACGCCAGATCAGGCTGGGGGCAACCCTGTGCTGGGATCGGGCGGAAACCGAGCCGTGCAGTTGGGGCTAAAATTGATCTTCTAAGTTTCTGTCGCAAAGCGCCTTTTTGCACAGAATTGTGGATTTTTTCAATGATTTCAAATGTCACGGCAACGACATTCTGAAAAAGACCTCTCTTCGTGGGGCGGGCGCCTGTCCCGGCGGCGACGAAAAGCGCGGGAGTGAACTACAACTCTACGAGTGTCACGTTTTGCTCGTGGCACAGCTAGTCATCATGGACGAACCGACTCAAGTTCGGTCGGTCGTGCCATGGAAAATAAAAAGGCCGACTTCCATTTCGCGGTGCGCGGATTACGCTGTGAGTCGTAGGAGACTAACGGCGCAGAGCCGCAAGCGAAAGGAGAGTCGGTCCCATGGGTAAAATACGATTTGTTGGTCTGGATGTCCATGCTGAGACCATTGCTGTCGCGGTGGCGGAGCCCAACGGTGAAGTTCGATCCTTGGGCCTTATCCCGAACCGACCGGAATCCATTCGCACAGTTGGTTCGAAAACTGGAGCCTGTTGAGCAACTGCGGTTTTGTTATGAAGCAGGTCCCACGGGCTACGTGCTGTACTGGCAACTGACCGCTCTGGAAGCGAAGTGCGAAGTGGTGGCGCCGTCGCTGGTGCCGCGCAAGCCGGGAGATCGCGTGAAGACCGATCGGCGTGACGCCTTGAAGTTGGCACGCTGCTACCGAGCTGGCGATTTGACGTCGGTGTGGGTTCCCGACGCCGCTCACGAAGCGCTCCGAGACTTGGTGCGCGCTCGGGAAGCCGCTAAAGGCGATCTGTTGCGAGCTCGCCATCGACTGAGTAAGTTTCTGTTGCGCCACGGATGGCGACGTCCGGAGAGCATCAAGTCTCCGTGGACCAACGCTCATTTGGAGTGGATCAAGACGAAGGTTCATTTCGAGCAGCCCGCACAGGAGATTGCGCTCACCGACTACGTCCACCAAGTCGAGCACCTGGTGGCCCGTATCGAACGGCTGGACCAGGCGGTTCTGGAGGCAGCGCACTCGGCGCCACCACAGATGCGCGCGGTGATCGAAGCCTTGCAGTCCCCTGCGAGGGATTGCGCAAGTCACCGCGGTGACCATCGTAGCCGAACTGGGACAGATCTCGCGCTTTGCCAAAGCTAGGCAACTGATGGGATACAGCGGTCTGGTCCCCAGCGAAGACTCCAGCGGTGAACGAAAACGACGGGGCGCCATCACCAAGACCGGCAATGCGCATTTGAGACGCGTCATCGTGGAAGCCGCCTGGGCCTATCAGTTTCGACCTTGGTTGGGCGGATATCTGTTGAAACGCCAGGTGGACTGAGCGAAGAAGTCAAAGCGATCGCCTGGAAGGCCCAGCATCGCTTGCACGCGCGCTACCGAAAACTGCTGGCAACAGGGAAGAACAAACCGCAGATCGTAACGGCCGTGGGCCGAGAGTTGCTCGGATTGGTCTGGGCGATCGGGGTCCATGTCGAAACCAGGATGCACGAACAGAAACAAGTGGCAGCGTAAGTCAGCGAACCACAGGAGGGAGGCAGTGCGGATGGCGGCTCGAGTCGAACACGGAATGGAGAGTCCTCGTATGTTTTTATGCGGCAGGCTCTCTGGGCCCAACCCGCGCTCCTAGTCCGAGGCAGCTCCCGACGGATCACGATTATGCGGTTCCGACCCGCGAATATCAGAGTGATCAACCGTCGCGATAACCGCCTCGGCCGCCATTCGCACTGCTTCCCACTGGCTAGAGAAGAACAGCGCAAACCAACACCGCGAATGTATTTGACAGGTTCGTCCATATCAAAACAGAAGCTTTAACCGTGTCGCGCATTACCCCGCCACCGGACTCGAACGCCTCTAGGCCGGTTCCGTTCGTGCCGCCACAAAAATTCCCCCACGCAAAGTTAGCGTGGTTCACGATATTGAAGAAGTCGGCGCGAAATTCTAGCTGACTCTGCCCACCAAGTAGTCCGAGTTTTGTATCTTTGGCGACGGTAAAGTCCAAGTTGGCAAATCCGGGACCTCGAAGGATATTCCTTCCTTCATTCCCCAGGAAGCCGGCCGTGCCGAGGCGCGTTCCGGCAGGAATCACTACACCGCTCGGAGTGGTACAACCCGGTGAAGTTCCGCTGGTGATGCCGTGGAGGCTTCGGCCCGGCACGAGGTCGGGGCGGTCAAGACAGTCTCTTCCTTGAGAGACCTGCGATGGGGACTGGCCAGACAAGCCGTCAAGGGGTAGCCGGTCTGCAATGACTGGGTGTAACGCCAATATTGGCGCAATTACGTTTGTTGATCGTTACCGTGTACGGCTGCGTTGGGATCGGAGGGATGGGGGTCGGCTGGATTGGGTCCAGATTCATCGAAGGGGAACTGCGCAGGCCCCGGAACTACCGGGGCCTGACAGGTGTGGTGCGTTGCTTTTATGGGCGTGCATTCAGCGGTAGGTATTCAGATACGGTACCGACCGTTGTTCCGATTACGTCTCCTGATACGACCAGTTCGACGCGGCGATTCTGTTGGCGGCCTTCCGCGGTGTCATTGGACGCAACGGGTTGGCGTCTTGCCGAATCCCTGCGACGTCATTGACGCCGCCGGAATATTTTGCTTTGCCAGATAATCGCAGCACCGAACCGGCTCGCTTTTCCGAAAGGGTCTGATTCATGGCGTCGGTGCCAACGCTGTCGGTGTTGCCTTCAATTGCCAGCTTGAGATCCGGATAGGCGAGAACGATTCCGGATATTTTGGCCAGCTTCTCGCGGGCCAGCGGGCGAAGCGTGTACTTGCCGGTGTCAAACAGCACATCCGACAGGTTCACGACCAGTCCGCGAGCGGTATCACGAGTGCTGAGGATGGCGTTGAATTGTTGCAGCAACTTGGCGCGAAGTTCTTCACGATCGCGCACTGGCCTGCTGGAGTTGTTGATCCGAGTTGCGGCGGCGGCCTTGTTTCGTTCCGATTCCGCTTCCGCGTCTCTCTGGGCCTGCTGGGCGTCCACGGGCTTGTTGGCGTCAGCGTGGCCACGCGATTGCGGTCTGATTCCGCCTGGGCATCTAATTGCTGTTGCTTTGCCGCTGCGCTCGCCCGGTCGGCTTCCGCGCGCCGGCGATCTGCATCGGTGGTTGCCGCTTCGGCGTTCATACGAGCCAGCATCGCCTGTTGCGATTGGGCATCGGCATTCGCCACTTGCTGCGCGGAAGCGTTCCTCTCGGCGTTTATGCGATCGGCCTCGATTCGCTTTACCGCGATTTCTCGGGCGTCATCCGCGGTTTGCACAACTTCACGCGACACGGAAATGAGAGCTTTCTTGTCGATGTGCTTCATGGTTCCGAGGTCATCGGCGTGCTTCATCTGGGTGATGGCGTTTTGATAGCTGGAGGTTGCGTTCTCTTCGGCGCCGGCCGACTTGGCGATGCGCACCGCGTTGCGCGCTTCAAAGAACTCGAGCGGCAATTTGGAATTCAGGACAACGGGATCGAACTTGTAGCCGGTGGGAATGTAGCCGCCACGATCGATGAGCTCGTACTTGGCATCCACCGCTTCGCTGGTGCCGACGGTGTCCGGCCGAATCTCGTTTTCGAGGATCACTACGTTGCTCGGACGACGCACAGCGTAATAAGGCTCCGCAGTCACGATGAGGGCGAAGGCTTGCAGATCGGTTGTGACGTCGAGCTTGCTGCGATGGTTGTTGCCGACCAGCACTTCGCCAACGTTCACCGAGCGGCCTTCCGGAGAAATGGCCCACAGCACGTAGGTCAAATACTCGTTGCCGAAGGTTGTGGGCCTGTCGAGCCCGCTGAACTCCACCTCGATTTCCATCGCGCCGCGCTTGCTTTCGATCTTTGCTTCGCCGGTCGCGGCAGGCATCAGGTCCGTGCCTCGAAAATTGATTTTGGTGGCGCCGCTACGATGCTCGTATTTCACTGCGCGGGTCGTCCGGCTGACGACGCTTCCGCGATATGCGGACGTCTGACTTGATTCGGTAGAAGCTGCGATTTGCGCCTGAGCCAGCGTTGGTATGCTCAGACTTGCGAGAACAGCTAACAATACTCCTGAAATCTTCACGGTGAGTCTCCTTGTAAATCTACGAGGGCCCTAGTATCGACAATTCGGATTGTGAATACTGTCCGTTAGAGCACGTATTGCCTGATCGCGCTCTAAGTCCCGATAATTGACTCGATGCCCGCCTGCGCCCCGAGTTACTGTGTCCTTCCGGACAGTTTAGCTGTCATGATAATAGTAAGCTGGCCAGCGAAACGGAGAGTGAACCGTGGACCTGCTCCTTCAACAAGAAGTTGCACAGGCTGGGCTCCGCCTTCGACGAGCAATTGCGCGTGTCGTGAACGAGACGCCGGAGTTTTTCACACATAAGAGCGGCAAATGGTCTGTCGAGTTTCGGAATCCGGTCACGGGCGAGAACATCATCGTGACCTATTCAGGACCAACAATACCGGTGAAGCCATCCCGGCAGAACTGAACGCTTGTTGCCGGGAAATTTACTTTAGGCTATGAGCGGGCGAAGGATGGACAAAGAAGGGGAACTAGTTCGGGCGCGCGTGGCGATCGCGAGGGTAATGTCGGCGGAGCCTATAGGTTTCCATCCGCCGAATGGTTTGAAAAAAAGCAGACGGTACTGTGGTCCGTGCGTGCCATCGGTGACGCCTCAGGGGACAACCACAACGACTCTATTCCCTGAATCCCGAATGCGGCGCCAGCCGCGTTCAGTCTTCGACAACCGCATTATGGCTAGCAATTCTACAGCGTGACAAACTGATCTCTCCCTCGTGCCTTCTCGCGAATAGCGCGCCATCGCCGATGGAACACTGGATTGTGGGCATAGCACACAATCCTGCGCGTGGTTTTTAGCACTATTCCGGTGCGCTTCCGCCCCTGGAATGTCACTTGCCATTTTACTTGGGCCGCTTCGGATGATCAAAGAGCCCCGCCTCGGGGGTGAAGAAGTTCAGCCAAAACCATTTTGACCGGCGATCGGGAGGGATTCTGGCCGAAATCGCGCTGCGGCGTAAAGTTCCGGCACGAAGACACTTTGGAACCGCAGAGGGTGAGGATCTTTCTTCGGACGAGTGTCCTGAAAGAGGCATTAAGTAGCGGACTCAGCGCGCATAGTCGGGAATACCGCGACTCCGAAATTTGGAACCGCAGAATGGAGAACCACGACATGCATCTTGCATATCGTTACCTAAGTACTCTATTCCTGGCTGCTGCTCTTGCGACTCCAATGGCAATCATGGCCGCCGCCGAACCTCAAAACGCCAGCGTTCAGGTCAGAGTGTACGATCGAGACCACAAGGACTACCACAACTGGGATGACAACGAGAACCGAGCCTATGGGCGGTACCGCTCGGAGAATCCCAAGAGTGCTCACGAATTCTCGAAAGCGAACAAAAAACAGCAGTCGCAATACTGGAACTGGCGTCACAGTCACCCAGATTAGGACTACCGAAGGCGTCCCGTCGGAACGGAAGCCCGCCTGACACGACGCCGCAAATAGCGAGCGAAGAGAACTGCAATTCCACTCACCGCAAGAATAAAGCTCCCGCTGACGAAGCGTGAGGAATGCGAATAATGAGCGACGGCGCGCGCTTCTCAAGGTCGTTGCACAGGATCCATCATGGGTGAGATCAAATGACATATCTACTGCCGGTGCTTTCGCCCTCAATACTTTTACCGCTAGTCGGCCGCCTGTTAGTTCGGACATTTTCGCGTAGCGGCCGTGGACCCAAATAGCGCGAAGTCAGCGCAGTGCGCGGCGAGAATTGTCGCGCTCAGATAGCAAGGGTGAAGACATAAAAGGCCTAGGTATTCAAAACGGAGATCCGGTCGAAAAGGATAGGATTTGATATGAGAAGCAAGAAGTCAAATATGTTCTTGCGTAATGCCTTAGTATCTTTAATTGTCGTGCTAGTGCTCGGACTTCTGGGACTCGCAGTCCAAGCATTCACAACCGTGTATAGCGCACAGTTTATATTAGCCGCGGTGTTCATTGTCTTTGTTGCGGTTCTTGTTTTATATCTCGTGCTGCATCATCCCACTCGACAACTGACGGCTCAATCACTGTTCCCAGAACCTTGCTTTGTGAAACGCTAAAGCAAGCACGCTACGAGGTGATGAAGTGAACGAAACAACTTTTGATATTTTCTCGGGAGCACCCGAAGAACACGGCGAGTTTGTTGAGGCCATAGAAGGGCTCTCAAGTGCCCGCGAGCGTATGGTACAGATTGCAGCGCAAAAGCCCGGTAAGTACTTCCTGTTCTCCGGCAGCAGCCAGTCGATTCTCGCGCGGATGCAGACTTTCACAAAGCCTTAATCGCACACCGCTACGCGTGGAATCAACGCACGGGACGAAGGGCCCCTCCGCACAAAGGACTCTTTGGTTGGCTCGAACCTGTAAGCCGAACTTAGAGGATTCGATCGGTTCGTTTCGGCGCTCGCTTGCCGTGTGAAAAGCAGCCACTGCGGAATCGCACTTGACAGACCTTCCGACAGGAAAGCGGGCGCATTAGCGCGTGCTCGGCCCCATACGCACGGACTGAAGAAGAAGTTGATAAAGAGGGGATAAAGAATTGAACAGCATCCCTCACAAGGCTTGCAACTCCGACCGCCGCAAAACGCGCCGCCTCGTCTCGACGGTACCTGTCGAGGTGGTCGCACTTGCTACAGGAATGCACTTTTCAATGCATTTGAGTGATGTTGCGGCAGGCGGGTGCTTCGTTCACACCTCGCTTCCCTTCGCCGCTGGTGCCAGGGTGCATGTTAGGTTAAGCGACGGACTTATGCATTTGGAAACTGAAGGGCGCGTTGTTTACTCCCAATCTGGATCGGGAATGGGCATCACTTTCGACGAACTGGACGAGGAGCAGCGGCTTGCACTGATTCGACTAGCCTAGCGGGAGAGTATGGGAACGATCCTAGGTTCTTGTTGCGCCTGCGAATCCTTATCAAAGCGAGGTGGACGATACTTGCTTTCGAGTTCTCCTTCCACCCGCGCTAACGCGCGTTGTGCCTTCCGAGGCAGTTTTCCCTCATCGAACTTTCCTAAACTCTTGTTGCATGGAACCGAATCATTCCTTGGGAGGCAAGCGGTGCAAGAACACGGCGTGATGAGGGAATTCGATCAAACGAGGAGACAAGGGATGGCACACTTTCACAGGCCCCCCAGGTTTTCTGGACGAGCCTTTGCGGTTGGTTCCGGTTTAACGGGTGTGACGGTCTAAAGGCATCAGAGTGAGATTAAATGATTTAGCAACAATCGTGTGTTCCTTTCAAGGCTGGCGACAGTCCATCGCAGACATGAACGTTCGTTGGCGTGCATTCATCACTGAGATTATAGGCGTGGTGGCGCAGGAAGAAGCAAGGACCCCACACCAAGAACTATCGCAGGAACTTCAAAGCGATCCACACGTTGTCTATACGTCACGCTGTATCCAAGACGCTGAGGTAACAGATCGATACCTGCGGGAGAGTAAGAGCCCATGTCTCGGTGCCGGATCGGTAAGAGAGATTAGAGATGGATGTGGCTGATAGTTTTTTCTGTGGTGGCTGCCAACGAACGGCGCCCTCCGCGACATGGTGTGCCGCGGGCTGATGTCAAAATTCCACCGCGAGGGCCGCCTCGAGCTGCCGCCGGTGCGGCGAAGCCCGCCGAATCCTCTGGTGGAGCGCAAAAAGCCGGCCGCGGTAGAGGTGGACACACGGCTGCGCGATGGTCTGGCTGAAATCTGGCCGCTGGAGTTCTGCTCGGTGCCACGCAGGCCGAAAGAACAGGAACCGCGGAACATGAACTCCTCGAGGCATATCAGCAAGCCAAATATCGGGTTGTGGTTCCGCAATCCCCTGTGCTGGGCGCGGGTGCCTATTTCGTGGACCTTTTGTCAGGCGAGGAACTCTTCATCATGAGATTGGATTAAACCAAATTCCGAACCGGATGGCCTATGCCACCCGCGCCATCCCTCTGGGCCAGCTGTCGATGACCAATGGTGCTGGACTTCCGACCGACCGCGAGGCGATAAACATTGCTATGGACCGTTCGACTAAACAGCGGTCGGTGGATTTGCCGGTGGAATCGAGAACATCAGTCGAGATCGTGCCCGATGACCCTCTAGCTCATACTTAGCGTCGTTCATGGGGGTGCTTCTTTCTGTAGGTTGACACGCGCAATCAAAAACCTATTCGAAGGTGGCCCGCTTCTATATAGTCATAGCGCATTAAACGTCAAGCAACTGCGCTGAGAGGCACGTGCAAACGCACGCCGTTCGGTCCTCGCTAGTTACTTAAAAATATCGCTTGGCGTTGAATCGCGCTAATCTCTCGTGCGGATATTGCCCCTTCCTCAATAGAGAAGGGATGGCGTGTAGTCCGCCAAATTGAGTCCGGAGGTTATGTCGTATGAACGCCAAGATGATCACTTCTGTTGCTTTGGTTCTGGGCGTCCTCGCCTTCTGCAGTCCGATCTGCGCACACCACGGTGGCTCGGAATATGACCACAAGAACATGGTAACGATTAAGGGCACGGTAACCGAGTTTTATTGGGCGAATCCACACTGCCAAATCTTTGTGGACGTGAAGGACGACAAGAATAAGGCCACAAATTGGGGTGTGGAAACCAACAGCCCGGCTGTCATGGGGAGGGCCGGCTGGACGCGAAAGTCGCTCACCGCCGGTGACGAAGTTACGATTACCGTAGCACCTAGCAAGAAAGGTACGCCGGTGGGACTTCTGCGTAAGCTGGTGTTTACAAACACCGGAAAAGAGCTGGGGCCTGGAACGCTAGGAGAGCAACCAGACTCTGGTAACTCCCAAGATTAGCGGATCGGCGTGAATTTCGGGTCCCTTTTGCGTAGACAAAATGTCGCCTGCGGACCCTTCCCCGATCGAAAGCTGGCCAAGGTTCGGAATGCGAGTTTCGAAAGGAGCGACACAATGCGGAATTACTCGATTGGCGCGACCATTCTTTTTCTCGTAACCGTGTTGACTACGGGCTCCTTTTTGTTTGCACAGAGTGGAGAGCATCCGGAGCCGGCAAATGCCAAATCGAAGAGCCCGTCCTTTGACCCTCACGACTTCAATGGAGTATGGGACACGGCGCCCTTTATGCAACCACGGAACGAGGTTCATCCATTTGGCGGACCGCCTGGGACACCACCACCCCCTTTTACGCCTGAAGGGGAGGCGAAATATGAGGCCAACGTCAAATTCATCGAAAGCGGGGCCGTGCTGGATTGCGATCCGCTGGGCGCCTCACGCGCGCTGTTTTCACCCCGACCGTTCGAGATCTTTGTGAGTCGTGACAGGTTGTTGCAACACTTCGAGTACTACGACAATTGGCGGGAGATTTGGACGAACGGGAGGAAATTCGACTCGGATGTCATGGACCCCTCGTATATGGGATTCTCGACTGGTAGCTGGGAGGGCGATGCCTTCGTCGTGGACGTGGTCGGCTACAACGGTAAGACATTCCTGTCCTCGTCTGGTCTACCGCTCAGCGATGCAATGCATCAGACAGAGCGTTGGCAGCGCGTGGACTATGAGACTCTGAGAATCATCGTGACGCTAGACGATCCGAAGATGTATTCAAAGCCTTGGACCGTGACGTATTTCTACAAGTTGAAGGATTGGAGCCTGAATGCCATTCCTTGCACGATGACGGGCAACAGAGAGTGGGATCAAAAGATGGGACACGTGGACCAACTTCCAGGCTTGGACTATAAATCGCCCAAGAGGTGAACAAACGGTCTCGGTGAAGACCGACTGTCTCTAGACAACCGACGAAGGAGGGGCAACTCGCCGTATCGCGAAGTTGTTTGTCGTTTGGTCCCGAGACCCCGGCTCCAAAGCCTGGCTCTACTTGCCGTGCAGCTTCTGCGAGTGGTATATATTGCATCGCCGAATGACTCTACGAGAAGCGCGGAGGCCCGCTCGGAAAGGATTTCCTCTGTGCGAAACCGCTTCGTGACGTCTGTAATCGCTCTGAGCACGGCGTTGGTGTTTTCACCTCTTTTACATACTCAGATAACCAACCGAGAGCAGACGGCAGCTAACGTTCAGAAGGCAACCTCACCTCCTGTTCCGCCACGCCTGGACGGCTGGGGCCGAGCCGTGCCGCAATCGTCCAAGGATCTCAAACCCGCGGCCGCTCCGCGCCACGATATTTCCGGAATCTGGGACCCGGCTCCGGGGCCCGGAGAAGGAATCCAGCAGCTTGGCGCGAAAGCCATGCCGGAAGACGGCAAGCCCGAACATCGGTTGCCCTACACACCTTTGGGATTGCAAACGCTGAGCACCCATAAGCCGAGCAACGGGATCAGGAGTGTTCTGCCAGCGGACACGAATGATCCCGTGGTCTACTGCGATCCTCAGGGGATGCCCCGCGAAGATTTGTATGAACTGCGAACGACGCAGATACTCCAAACACCTCTCAAAGTAGTAATGCTTTACGAATTTAACCGCGCTTGGCGTGTCGTTTGGACCGACGGGCGCGCAGTTCCCAAGGAAGCCGAACCAAGGTGGTATGGCTACTCCACGGGCAAGTGGGTGGACGACTACACGTTGGTGGTACAGACTTCAGGCACCGATGAAAGAACGTGGATCGATCGCGCGGGGCGCCCCCACAGCGGCGACCTGCGAGTGGAGGAGCGTTTCCACCGAATCGACCATGACACCTTGGAACTGACGGTGACCATTAATGACCCCAAGATGTATATCAAGCCTTGGGTCGCTCTCGACAAATTCCATTTCAAGTTACAACCCGACAGCTTTGACGTCAGGGAGATGATTTGTTCACCATCCGAGTTTTCAGCGTACAACAAGATAATTGGCATTCCCGCTAGCGGTAAAGATAGCCGCTAGCCTGCTAAGATACAAACAGCTTGCTTCCAAATTGGTTTTGGTGCTGACGATGGAGGTCACCGTGAAAGCGAACTTCTCGATGTGTTCGGCTCTGGCTCTCGGCCTTCTGATCGCTTCGGTTCCGGCGTACGCGCATCACGGAGTCGCCGCTTACGACAGTACTAAGCAAATCACTGTCTCAGGAACGGTAAAGGACTGGTTTTGGGCCAATCCTCACTGCATCCTTCAGTTCGACGCCACCGACAGTCATGGCGAGGTCGTGCATTGGATGATGGAGACGGGCAATCCTTCCGACTTGGTCAACAATGGCTGGTCCAGGCAGTCCCTCAAGGCCGGGGATCGAATTACGGTCACTGTGCAACCGGCCAAGAATGGCCGGTCGATCGGGCGCATCGTAGAGGTCATACTTCCCAATGGCCAAAAGCTAAGGACCTGGGCCACGCCACCCTCCGAAGCAAAATAGGCGATCCCCTTGGGTTCGGCGAAAGTTAAGCGAATTTGCTACAGTGCCACAGTGCACCGCGTTGGAGTATCCGAATCCTCTGCGCGATCGAGCCAAATATTATAAACAGGAAGTTTCACACTGTGGGGCTGTAGCTCAGATGGATAGATCAGCAGTTTCCTAAACCCAGGGACTGTTCTGAGCCGTTGTGGAAAATTGTGCACTCTATTGTATTCCTCAAGAGTTACAACAAACCAGTGTTGAAATCGCCGCTGGACACACTTCATCATTTTGACAGCCGGCCAGCTTAGAACGTCCGCGAGAAAGCTACGACACTCGTCCGTGCGTGACCCTTTTCCTGGCCGTCAGGTAAAGAGCCCCGCTGCAAAATGTCGGCACTGGGACACTGTGTTTAGCGGGCTGGCATCCCGCGTGCCCTACTACACTCAGTCGGCCTTTGCTTTCTGTCACTTACAAACTCAACATGTTTGGTAGCCGTGTTGCCTTTTCCCTTGTGTCGCCCGAGAGCAGCGAAACGGTTCGGCGACCACGCTCAGAGAAGAGAAATCAACATGTCTATTAGAAATATCGGTAAGTCTCACCCACACGAGAAGGCGACGAAAGGTCACCCCGCACTACCACTGTTCATCGCCTTCGTTTTTGCACTAACGATTTGCCACGAGAGCGCACGCTCAGATTATTGGAGGCCTTGAAGTCAATGTCCCATTTCAGTTCCATGCAGGTGACGCCAAGCTTCCGGCTGGCAAGTAAATCATCCACATGCTCGATAGTTCCGAGACAAAGGTCATGGAAATCGGCACCGCGGATGGCTCTACTTCCGCTCTTTTTGAAGTTAAGTGGAGGGCACAATGAACGTTCCTTCCCAGAAACCTGGACGTATGGGAACTCTGCAGAAGTTGATTGAGGTCGAAAACGAACTTCTCCAAATCATTCGTACCGGCGGGACCGCCGTGGAATTGTCTGCGTATGAAGCGCATGCTCACGTGCGTCAAGCAATAGAAGCGTTATCGAAGAAAACCGGTTCCAATCTCCAAGATGGCCAAGAAAAATAGTTGTGCTGGCCCAAGGAGCTCATAATGACGAAGAACTTGATGAAATCCCTGAACCGCCAGGAGATCCTCAACCTTTTGCCTGCGATTACAAACCCGATGACATCGTACGGCATCACACGGATGGTTCGGGTTTCCTGGGCATCGTACAATCGGCAAGCATTTACGCGACTCAGGTAGTATCGCTTAACGATTAGAATGAGACGAAATATGCAACGGAGCTTTTTAGACCTCGATCGAGAAACTGATCGAACAAAAATGAAGACACAGTTGCGAGAACTTTTCTGCAAAAGATACTAGAGTACGTCAGAGAGGATTCGGTCCAGCCAACCCACGGTACGAGCAAGTTCTTCATTGCCGGCTTCAGTGGTGAGCAGGGCGATCTGACACAGTGGGATCGATATGCGAGGAAGAATGGTAATGCGATCGATTTTTTGTGCTCGAGTCTTTGGTGTGCACCGACCAGCACCCTACACAAAGTGCTCTATGACAGAGTTCTCCAGGAAAAGGCTTCGTACGAATTAGCCGAAGCAACGCTGGCATTTTACCTAGAGGGACCGCATGGTGATCGCCAGCAAGACCCTATGGCCAGCAGCCGGTCTGACGCGTCGCCGGTCAATCAGTCAGTGCAGAATCAGCGTGGCGCGGACTCCGTGTGACACAGATTGGTCTCTACGGTCGACGCTACCCAGATGACTTCCTGCGATTGGCCATCTGATTTGAGGTAGTTCGGCTTCTGCAATTCAACGGTGATTTCTTGCATGTCGTCCGGGGCGAGCCACGTGCAGTAGCCATACTGCTGCTTTTTGCTTCGCGAAGCTTCCGTCTTCTAGGAGTTGGTCACGCTGATCGTCGCCTCGCCCAGAAAGAGTGCGCCTGAGTTTCTTGCAGTATTTGCCTAATAGACTCTAAACTGCACTGGCAAAGAACCTCTCGACCGAGGCCGCCATTGCGTCAACCACTCCCCAAGGCGAGATATCGAATAGCATCTGGCCTCCTTCGTTAACTGCCATTCGTGCCACGCTCGCGGTGGTCCACTCAACAAGCGATTAGGAAAATCGAATCAGTGACTAACTCAGAAAAAGGAGGCTGCGGAAATGCAGATCAAATGGATCCTTACGTTTTTGATCTTTACAGTATCCCTGTGTATCTTGGGCGGAATAGCTCTTGCTCAACAGGACAGGTACAGGCTGAAAATTCCTGACGGGCTCGCGTTCTCTGAGTTCCGGGGTTATGAGGCGTGGCAGGATGTCGCGCCGAGCGTTACGGAAGGCAGCATCAAGTCGATTCTGGCGAATCCTCCGATGATGAACGCCTACAAGGAGGGCATTCCGGGCAATGGCAAGCCTTTTCCCGACGGCTCCAAGATTGTAAAGATCGAGTGGGTCAAGAAGAAAAATCCAGTGTCGCCTTATTTTGTTGAGGTGCCGGACACTATAAAATCGCTCGCGTTCATCGAGAAAAATTCCAAGAGATTCCCGGACACGCACGGGTGGGCATATGCCAAGTGGAACTACGATGCCGCGTCCGGCACGTTTAAGCCTGACGCCCTTTCCTCCAAGGGATACAAATGCGGATACACCTGCCATACCGCTGTAAAAGCAAATGATTATATTTTCACGGCATATCCCAAGAGGTAAGCGCTCGCGCCCCTCCGTGCCAACATCGCTGAGACAAGTCTAGTACCCAGTAATGTCCCAACGTTTTGCCTCTTGCCTTCCGTAAGTTAATGATGAGAAAACGCATAATCGGCAAATTTCCTTGGTCTCGATTTGAACTCCGAACCGGGTTCTGCGACCCTGCGAAGCACATTTCGGGGGGGGGGATCGATGAACCAAGGCAAGCTGGTGTTTCGCTCAGCTGATGCGGCATCTTCCGTTGACCACCTTCCGCCGTTGCGTCACCCGCTATCGGGCGAGTTCAAAGTGAAGTCACTTTTCGTGCCTGGATCAATTCCTGTGCATGGCCTTCGCGCAGTTGACCTTTCGGGAAAGCCTTCGGACATCGAAGTATGTCTGCGCGCACAACGTTCCAACTCTATCATCTCGGGATTCGTTCGGCGGTGGCTCGTAATACGCTGGCCAATGCCAACGCTGTGCGCGACTGGCGCATCTATGCCGATTTCGCCCAGAGCCTGATCGGCATTGCCCGACCGTTGTATGCGCAAGAGTCCTTCGGCGTCGATCTGCAAGAAACCGTCTACGCGCTCGACACCACGACGATCGATCTGTGTCTGTCGGTATTTCCGTGGGCGGTGTTCCGCACGGCCAAGGCCGCTATCAAACTGCATACGCTGCTCGATCTGCGCGGCAACATCCCCACCTTCATTCACATCAGTGATGGCAAGGTGCACGAGGTCAACATCCTCGACCAACTCCTGCCCGAGCCCGGCGCCTTCTACATCATGGATCGTGGTTTCGTCGACTTCGAGCGCCTCTATCGCTTTCACGAAGCCGGCAGCTTCTTCGTGACCCGTGGTAAGTCGAACCTCAAGGTCCAACGCCGCTACTCGCATCCGGTCGATCGCACAACGGGGTTGATCTGTGACCAAACTGTCGTCCTTACTGGCTTCTACT
>CAVQZU010000173.1:0-126892 GCA_963718485.1 uncultured Acidobacteriota bacterium | reverse complement strand
GCTATGGCCCTGGCGGGCTAGGCAGGAGGGGCAAAGGCGACTAGAATTAATTTTTATCCACAGGCGGGGAACACTCCATTGGGAGCGGGTGTTGGAGCCGATACTCAAGACAGAAAATCTCTGGAAGATCTATCGCGCGGGCAAGGTGGAGATCCCGGCACTTTGCGGGGTCAACCTTGAGATCCTGCCGGGGGATTTCGTCTCGATTATGGGGCCATCGGGATGCGGGAAATCGACGCTGCTGCACGTGATCGGGGGGCTGGCACAGGCTACGCGCGGGCGTGTGTTGCTTGATGGCAACGACCTGACGACCATGAGCGATGCGGCGCGGACGCTGCTGCGGCGGCACAAAGTGGGTTTCGTGTTTCAGCGGTTCAATCTGCTGCCGACGCTCGACGCCTATCACAACATCGCGCTCGCGCAGCACATTCATGGGAATGGGTTTGATCCGCATCGATTCGAGGTGGTTTCCAGGCTGCTCGGGTTGGGCGACCGGCTGAAACATAAACCATCCGAGCTTTCCGGCGGGCAGCAGCAGCGAGTGGCGCTGGCACGGGCCATCATCAGCGAGCCGAAGATCGTGCTAGCGGACGAGCCTACCGGGAATCTGGACACGAAAAGCTCGGAGGCGGTGCTGTCCCTGTTGCGGCAATTGAACCGAGACCTGGGGCAGACGATTGTGATGATCACGCATAATCCGGATGCGGCGACCTATGGGAACCGGGTGCTGCACATGCGGGACGGGATGGTCGTGGACAGCGCCGGACATTGAAATGCGGCGCTGATACGGGATATTGAGATGGGCAAGCTGTGGCAGGGCTTTGTGCGGACGGTGTTCTGGTCCTACGAGCGGGGGAGCTGGCCCTACGATGTGATGGTGCTGGCGATTATCGCGTTTGTGCTGCTTACCCCTCGGGGCTGGTTTCACGACCAGCCACAGTCGATCGACCTCGGAAGCTCGGGCGTGCAATTGATTTCCGGCGATGATCAAGCGGGCACGCGCGTCTACCGCATGGACGTCAAGGTGCTGGCGCCGCAGAAGAGAAGCGCGAAATCAACCCCGGAGCTGGAGCGGGAAACGCACGATATCCTGGGGCGGAAGGTTGAGGAACTAAAGGAGCGGACGTTTCAGGTACTGCAGATCGATCCGGTGAGTGACGGGAACGGGTCGGTGCTCTACTACGATGTGACGCTGCATTTGTGAGCGGTCTTCGAGGCCACCCTCTCCCCCCTTGGTTTCACGCATCCCCAGCCTCCCCGGGGCAGAAAACCTCCTGTGGTCACGAAGGTTCCCTTGATGAGTGCCAATCGAAACACGGGCGGGAGTCCGAAGCGGGAGGGGCCCTTCCCTACCTCGCGCCGTGAGCCGCGCCCAAGACCGCGGCGCGACGCTCGCAAGCGGCGGGTTCGAGTGCCGCCGGCCTGCGAGCGAATCGCCAAGGGGGCTTAGGCGCCGAAGCTTTGGATGGCGGCGGCTTCGTTGTCGTAGGTGTCGAAGACGGTCATCAGCTTGGTGACCTGGAGTACTTCCTTGAATTTCGTGCCGAGGTTCGTGAGCTTCAAAGTGGCGCCCTGAGAGCGGGCGCTGTGGAAGGTCGCGACCAGGGTGCCGAGGCCAGCGCTGTCGATATAGCCGACTTGGGCCAGATTCAAGACGATTTTTTTCTTCCCTGCTGCGAGAAGGCTTTTCACTTTTTCTCGGAATGCGTTGCTCTCTTCGCCGAGCACGATCCGCCCTTCAATGTCCAGCACATCCACGCCATTCACAACTCGATCGGTCATTCGAAGTGCCACGTCGCGCCTCCTGGTAGATTCGGATCCGGATGATTATCTCTGAACAGATTGCGCGGAGCGCCACCTCCGCGTTTGGTGAGCCGGGCCGTCGTTCAGTAAAAATCCGAGCAAGACATATAGTACCCGCAAGCGGGGCAAATCAGCTTGCAACTGCGTGCTTGCAGCCGAGCCGAGCATCCGGGGCAGTATTGTGAAGCAAATTCTGCCTCGGGCTGGCGCGACACGGGCGTGCGCGGCGGCTCGTGCATGGTGGCCGCGAGTTTGACGTCCTGCGCTTGCGCCATTCTGGGCTCTCTCCTCGGGAGAGAGCGTTTATAGCACATCTGGGCCAGAGGGAAAAGCAAAGGCGAGCCCAAGCGAGCAGAGCCGTGGGGCGCGCGGATTTAGCGGTGCTGCGAGGGGCGGCAGCCGAGCAAATAGGGCTCGGGCCCGATTCGGGGAGCAACGAGCAAGTCCTGCCGCAGGGTCGCCTGCGATTGAATCGACCGCTCCTTTTGGCTTGGGACTGTGTTATTTTGCGGCGCTGACGGTCGGGGGTTCAACGCGAATGGCTGCCGCGGCATCTACTGATTTATGACCCTAGGGAGTCCTCCAGTGAAAATGAGATGGGCGCGGCTTGTGCGATTGGCAATCGTGCTGGGGGGAGTGCTGTGCTCGGGGGTGCTGGCTGCGCGCCGCCAGGATCCGGGGCCGATGGCGGCGCCACCGAAGTTTGAGGTGAACCGTATTCCGGCGGTGCCGCATCCGGGGCCGCCGCCGATTCCGGTCGAGCAAATCATTCAGAAATTTGCGACAAACGAAGATGCGACGAAGAAGGCGTTTGATGGCTACGATTTCACGCAGACGGTGCGGGTGGAGGAACTCGATGACCCGGGGGGAAAGCTGACGATCGCGGGCGAGGTGTATGGCCACGCGGACGGCAGCCGGTTCTGGCGGGTGAAAGGACAGCTGGAATCGACTTTAAAGACCATGCGGCTGTCGCTTGAGGAAGTGCGCGAGATGATCGCCTTTCCGGCATTTACTCTGACAAGCGATGAAATCGGTAACTACAATTTTCTTTATGCAGGACAGGATAAGCTCGATGAGCTGAACACCTACGTGTTTCAGGTGAAGCCTAAGCAGTTGAGCCGGACGCGTCGGTTCTTCGAAGGGGCCATCTGGGTGGACGACCATGACCTGGCGATCGTCAAGACCTACGGCAAGTTTGTGAGCGAATTGGGCGGCAACGGCTCGCTGCCTTTTAAAATGTTTGAAACCTACCGGGAGAATTTTCAGCAGAAGTATTGGCTGCCAACTTACACCAACTCGGATGATTATGTGGACGGGCCAGAGAACAGCCAGACACATCTGCGGCTGGTAATTCGGGACACTGATTTTAAACCCTCCGCGGCGAGTGCGTCGGGAGCCGACGGGGCCGGACCAGCAGCGCCCCCTCCAGCCGCGCCGCAGCATTGATCCCCCCAATTAGGGAACATCGCTTGGGAGCCTTAGCGACAATTTGACCAGGGCTTCTCTGAGGGAGGAAAGCGCCCAGACAGGAGTGTCTGGGTGACGACTGCCAGACCGAACGCTTCAGGCGAGGGAGCGGAGGTAGGGGGGGAGTTCGCGGAGGGAAGCCAGCAGCGCTTCGGGCTTGGCGGCGCGAAGGCGGGCGGCGGTAGGGAACGGGCCGAGGACGCCGATGGCGTGGACTCCGGCTCCGCGGGCCATTTCAATGTCTTCGGGGGCGTCGCCGACGTAGACGCATTTTTCGGGGCGGGCCCGCAGGCGCTTGAGGGCGAGTTTTATCGGGGCAGGGTGAGGCTTTTTCTTTGTGGTGTCCTCGCTGTAGACGCAGACCGAAAAGTGTTCGGCGAATTCGAAATGGCGGATTTGCTGGCGCACGCGGGGACGACTTCCGCCGGTCACGATGCCGAGCTGGTAGTTCAGGCGAAGCCACCGCAGCACGCTGCGCGCACCCGGAAGCAGAGCGGGGCGTTCCTTGGCGTAGGCGCGGCGCCAGAGGAGATTCTGCTTTGCGCCAATCCTTGCGGGGAATTCCGGCGGCCTCGTAGACGCGGTACCAATTGGGGGAATAGTGCTTCTCGATCTGCTCGATGGTCCATTCGATTTCAAGAGCGCGGAACATTGCCAGGTAAGCCCGGGTGTCGGAGAGGTAGGAGTTCAGCACGGTGCCGTCCCAATCGAGCAGAACCACAGTTGGGGAAATCGCTTTTCCGCGCACAGCTGAGAATCGTAGCAAAGAAAGCAAGCGTTGGGGGCCGTGGCTGGTGATTACAGATCGAGAACCTGCTAAGGCTAAGGAAACCAGAGTTGCCGAGAGCCTAGCTCCGGGCCCTCTGGGTTAGGCAGTTTGGTAGCGCAGGGGGATGACGTCGTCGCGCTTGAGGGCGAAATCGTCGAAGCTGGCGGCGTACCCGCGCCAGCCGGGTGTGTCGGTTTCCTCGGGAACGAACGATGTGGGCGGCGGTGGACATCTCGACGCGGCCAAAACCCAAGGGACGCTCGACCAGTGCAACTTCCAACTCTATGGCAGTGCCGGGTTTGAGCTCGCGAGGCGCTAGGAAATAAACGCCGCTCGAACTGATGTTGCGAGTAACCAGTGCCACCGGGATTGGCTCGGCTACCTCGCCCACCCGCGTGAGACGCAACGGGAGGCAAAGACAGGCGCGCGGGTAACGGCGGCGTTCGTGAGCCACGCCAACGGCGTGAGTGGGAACGCGAGTGAATTTTCGCGGTCCGGGCTTGTTGGTGTGGGCTCGAACGGATTCGGTTCTTGCGTCCAGCTCGCGTGCAGGAGAGATTCCTGCGCTGTAAATGACACTTTCTGGAACAGCACCCATAGAAACTTCTCCCGAGCTTCCGAGGACTTTCGCTTTTTGGTTTCCCGAATATGCCGCTGTAGACAGAATGCGTCAAGCAGGTTTCGCCCAAATTTTGCCTACATTATTACCCTTAGGGCACATCGCAAATCCACTGTAGGGCTCTAGAGCCATGGTTTGACAGGAGTTGCCCGGGGGTTTTTGAGCGCGAAAATCGGATAGCGGCTTTGCGGGGGTTTCGTCAAAGCCTGCCTTCATAAGCGAAGGATTTAAGAAGGCGAAGGCGATGCACCGAATGCCAACATTTTTCCAGCACCTCGAACGGCGCTAGGTGGAAAGCAATTCAAGGGCGCGACCGGGCGGCGGACGGACAATTTGTCTATGCGGTGCGCTCGGCGGGAATTTACTGCCGGCCGTCGTGTCCTGTGACGCAGGATCCGGTTCAAGCAGCCTGAACGCGCTCCCGCGCAGCTCGGTATGACTCCCGCCCGTTTACCAGAAGGGCGGAGCGGGCATGCGCATCGATTACACCATTGTGGATTCTCCGCCCGGAAGGTTGTTGGTGGGCGCGACCACGCGGGGGATCCGGCGAATCCGATGCAGCGCTGGAAAGCACACTGCGCAAGGAATATCTGTGCGCGCAGCTTTTAGCTGAGGGAGGCGGGGCCGAGAGCTTGAAGCAGTGGGTGGGTGAGATTCTGGCGCACCTGCGGGGTCAGGAACCGAGTCTGGATTTGCCGACCGACGTGCAGGCGACCGCCTTCCGGCGGCGGGTTTGGGAGGAACTGCGGCGGATTCCCTACGGGACCACGCGGGCAACTGGCAGGGTAGCGATGGGGCCCTGAACGGAAACGGGTGCTGCTCGAACAGGAGTCCGCATCGGTTGGGTGGGAGGGCGAAAAGCTGAGCTGAGCAGTCACCAATCGACACAGTTGGATGGGGTTAACCATGCATCAGAAGGGACAGGCTCGCGTTCAGGGCCATCGTCCGCGTGTCAAATCCTGTCTATTTACTCTACAAACATCCTTAGTTCTGAAGTTCCATTGCTCCCCCCTTGGCAAGGGGCTAGTTTTTCTAACTATGCCCGCACCAATCTCGTCCCATACCGAAAAACAGGACTGGTTCCTCGATAACGGCCGCCGGCGAAGTATGCGCGTGCTTCTGAGCGTGCCGATCCTTGTGCATGGTAGAACAGCGGCTGGTCAGGATTTCAGCGAAGATGCGCGCACGCTGGTGGTGAACGCACACGGGGCTCTGATTTCTCTGAACTCTCCAGTCGCCGCCGGCCAGCAGATTACGATCGCCAATAAGGCGACGCGCAAGTCGCTTGAATGCCGGGTCGTGTATTTGGGCAATGCCCAGGGTGACAAGACGCAGATGGGAATTGAGTTTCTCAGGCCCTCCGCCAGCTTCTGGCAAATCGATTTTCCTCCTGATGATTGGGTTGTCCCGGACAGCTAGCCCGGCCCGGCGACTTCCCCAAAAGTGGAACTCACTGCAGCTAAGCACCGGCGACGGCAGCGGCCGAGTGTGTTGCTCGTACGCAGACCGAGAGTTGAGCTGCGCGCGATTTCGAGCAGAGCAAATGCACATCCCCCTCCTCGTTCAGGATGACGGTATGCTTTGGCAGCAGCAAACGGCGTCCGGGACGACAGGCGGAGTGTTTGTGCAGGGCGGGTTATGTAGGCCAGGAGACCCAAGGTCCTCGGCGAGCCCATGGCGGCCGCGGGATTATTTCGGGGGGGGCTGTAGTTCGGCGCGAATGCCCCCGAAGGGCAATTGCGCTTGAAATTGCACGGGCGTGCGGGCGGCGTCATTGGCCAGCCAAACCTCAAAGGTAATGTCGGGGGATTGCTTGTTGTTTTGCGCTACCTTTACGCCGACGCGGGAAGTAGAGAACGTGCCGGCGGCCACCGTGACGATGTCGGCCTTGGCGTCCAACTTGGCGCTCATTTGATAGATGTCGCGGCCATCGTATAGAGGAACGTGGTACTCCGGGGTGTGCTGCCAATCGACATCGCGCAGGGCGTAGAGGGCACCGACCGGATCGTGCGTTCCGGGCAGGACGACGACGTCCGGGCCCGGCCCCCAGGGCTTCTGCCCAGCGGTGATGAAGTGGAGGACGCGGTCTTCTTTGCGTCCCAGTTCGCTTTGATAGGTTTCATAGCGCCGGGTATTGAGAATGGAGGCATCGGCGTAAGAATCAAACTCATCGTCGACGGCAAAAAGCGTGCGAACGGGGCTCTGCGTATGGAGCGAAGCGCGGAAATGCCAAGTGGGCCAGCCGAAAAGGTCGCGGCGTTCTGGTACGCTCACTTGCAGAGAAGCGGCCGTCGCAAACGATGCCCAGGCGACGCGGTAATTGAGAATTTCGCCCACGCGGAAAGGCATTAGCGGTTCCTTTGCGGGCGTTGGCGCGGTGGTGGCGGTCTTTTTCGTGGCAACCGGTTTGGCGTGCGCGGCGGTCGCTTGAGCCCAGGGTCGAGGTAGTGCTGATGGAAGCACGATCGGAACCGCACCGAGAAAGAGTCCCGCGCAAGCAAGGAGGAATGTTTTCTTCTTCATGCCCGATAAACCCGGATCACTTTTTTGATGATTTCCGGCCGCCAGCTGTTGCGCGCCAAGGACCATCCTGCCGGATGATTCTTGCTGGGCCGCCGGAGCGCACGCTATAGTCAAGCGTACCCGAAAGGCGGAGCGCAAGACCAATCAAATCCCGGCCCGTGTTTCGGGATCTTGCCAATCGCAAATCTGCTCTCCCCAAAAAGGATTAAAGCAAATGCGTTACCTCGTTACCGGGGGTGCCGGCTTCATCGGCTCGAACATCGTCGACGAACTCGTTCGCCGGGGCCAACAGGTTGTGGTGCTCGATAATCTTTCGACCGGCAAGGAATCGAATCTGGCATCGGTGCGCGCGAAGATTGAGCTGCGCACCGGAAGCATCACGGATATGAGCGCGTTGCAGTCTGCCTGCCAGGGTGTCGATTATGTGGTTCACCTAGCGGCGCGTACCTCGGTGCCGAAATCGGTGAAGGATCCGATCGAGTCAAATCACATCAATATTGACGGCACGCTGAACGTGCTGGTGGCCGCGCGGGATGCCAAGGTGAAGAGGTTCGTTTTTGCGGCGTCTTCTTCAGCCTATGGCGAGACGCCCACCCTGCCCAAGACAGAATCGATGCAGCCCGCGCCCATCTCGCCCTATGGCGTGACGAAATACGTTGGCGAGCTTTACGCCCAGGTCTTCGGGCGGGTGTATGGGCTCGAGAATGCCTGCCTGCGCTACTTCAATGTTTTCGGACCGCGACAGGATCCCACGTCGCAATATTCGGGTGTGCTCTCGCGCTTCATGCTGGCGATTATCAGGGGCGAGCGGCCGGTGGTTTACGGCGATGGGGAACAAACCCGCGATTTCACCTATATCGCGAACGTAGTCGATGAAACCCTGCGGGCCGTGAAGCCCCGCAAGCATCGGGCAAGGTTTTCAACGGCGGGACCGGGGCCCGGGTAACGCTCAATGAAGTGCTCAAATTGCTCGAGAAGATTACTGGGAAGCAGATTCAGGCGCAGTACGATCCGCCACGCGAAGGGGACATTCGCGATTCGCAGGCGGATATTTCGCTGGCGCGCCATGTGCTGGGATACGAACCGCTAGTGCACTTTGAAGAAGGTTTGAAGCGGACCTGGGAATGGTACAAGTCGGCTTATTGCGCATCCTAGATGTTCTCGCGCGTCGAGGCGCTTCGGCGTCGTTTCGCGACTATCGTTTGCCGTTGAGGTGATGCGGCAATTCCTCAAGTGAGTCGACCATGACGTCGGGAGGATGCGCGCGCAAGCCTTCGGTTCCTAATCCATAGCTGACGCCGCAGGCCCAGATACCGGCATTTCGCGCCGTGCGCACGTCCACGTCGGAATCGCCCACCATCATGGTTTCCCGCCGCGAGGCGCCGAAGTCGCGCAACAGAATTTCGACGCCGGTCGGATCGGGCTTCTTCTTCTCGAAGCTGTTTCCACCGTAGACGTAGCGAAAATAGCGCGCCAGGCCCAAGCCTTCCAGTATCCATCCGCTGAATCGTACCGGTTTGTTGGTCAGCACCGCCATGGGATGCTTTTCGAGCAAGGCCAGACCTTCGCGTACGCCGGGATAGGGGACGGTGTTGTCGAGCATATGCTCTTTGTAATAGGCCAGAAAATAGGCCAGGCCTTTTTCGGCTTCGGCCGCGGTTACGCCGTCGCCAAGCGCGCGGCGAACCAGAAGGGGCGCGCCGTTGCCGACGTAACCATAAATCGTTCCGTGCGGAAGCGCTGCGCGGCCCATGTGTTCAAGCATAGCGTTGACCGAAAGAGCCAGGTCCGCCTTGGAGTCGATGAGGGTGCCGTCGAGATCGAAGATCAAAACGCGCACGCTGGAGAATTGCTTTTGCGTATCAGACATCACGGAAGTGAAGATTTATTCTAACAGAGCGGATGGGCAATTGCGGGAGGCGCGCGGGAGGCGCATCGGTTTTTCGCTGTGCACCTGAGGCCCAGTCCGCTCCCGAACGTTGGTTTCGCTTTTTCCAGCTCAGCGCGGAGTTTGCGCCAAAAGCGCGGCTGCTCAGGGGCGGCGACTTTTGGGAATTGTATCTGGACGCCCGGCTTCCTCGACAAGCAGCTGCGACACTGCTTCATCGCGGCAAACCAAGGATTCTTCGATAGGAGCCGGCGGCGATGCGATGGTTTTCCAAACGTCATGCGATTGCTCGGGCAGCCGGGTGTCCCGGCGCCGGTTTCACCGAGCCCTTTCGCTACCGGAATGAAGATTGCTGAACCAGGGCGAAGCCGGTCGTTCCTCAGGGAGGCTCTTTCTCAAAACAATCGTATCGTTCGGGCCATCATCAGGCTGGGACCGAGATCCCGGAAAAAACTTATGGGTCCTCACACTGGGGCTGATTCCGGGAGCGTGGAATTGGAAAATGCTCATCGCCGCAAGGCGTGCTGCTTTTTGGCGACTTGCCGGTTCCGACGCTACTGCTACAATAAAGTGTTTCACACAAGCCCAGCACTTCATACCGAGGCACCATGGCCGACATTGAACCGTTTCGCGCGTACCGCTACGATACAAACCGCGTGGCACTTAAAGACGTGCTGACGCAGCCTTACGACAAAATCAACGCCGAGATGCAGGAACGCTATTACCAAGCGAGCCCTTACAACCTGATCAGCATTGAAAAGGGGCGTGTGCTTCCGAGCGATGCCAATGGCGACAACGTGTACACGCGCGCTGCCAAGAAGGTGGACGAATGGATCGCCAGCAAAATTCTGGCGCAGGACGCCGCGCCGAACATTTACGTTTACTCCCAGGAGTTTCTGGTGCCGGGAACCCAGACGCCCAGAACCCGCATCGGATTCATCGCGCTAGGACGTGTGGAAGACTACGATGCGCAGGTCGTGTTCCGGCACGAACGCACGCTTTCGGCGCCCAAAGCCGACCGCATCGAATTGCTGCGACAAACGCGCGTACAGACCGGGCAGTTGTTCCTGCTCTATGACGATCCCGGGCACATCATTGATCATTTGCTGGAAGAGACCACGCGCAAAAGCACGCCCTTTGAAATGACGGACGAATACGGCGTCGGGATCGGTTATGGCCGGTGAGCGATGTGGCATTCATCAAGCGCGTTCAATCCGCCATGAAGAATAAGAAGCTGGTGATTGCCGACGGGCACCATCGCTATGAGACGGCTCTTAGCTATCGCAACGAAGGCCGGGAGAAATACGGCAGCGCCGATCCGCTGGCCGCTTATGAGTTCGCGATGATGACTTTGGTCAACTCGCATTCGAAGGGACTGACGATTCTGCCGACGCATCGAGTGGTCAGCAACCTGGCGCATTTCGATTTTGAGAAATTCCGCAGCGCGATGGGTCCTTATTTCGACTGGTATTCCTATCCATTTCAGAATGCGGAGGAGCGGTTGACCGCGTCGGCTGAATTTCGCAAAGACCTCGAGAATCCCAAGCACCGGCGACGAGCCATTGGGGTCTACCCGGGGAAATGCGATTTTTCCTTTTTCTCCTAAAGCCTGCCGCAGATCTTGAAAAGGCGCTGCCCGATGTTTCCGAGCTCCAGCGGCGGCTCGATGTGGTACTTCTGCACAGGCTGGTTCTCGAGAAAGGCTTGGGAATTACGGCCGAGGCGGTGACGGCGGAAAAAAACGTCAGCTACGAGCGGGAAATGGAGGCGGCGCTCGCGCAGGTGGACCGGGGCGAGGCCGAAGTCGCTTTCCTACTCAATCCGGTGCTCGGTACAGCAGGTGGCAGACATCGCTCTGGCTGGCCAAGTCATGCCGCAGAAATCCACGGATTTTTATCCCAAGTTGCTGAGCGGTATGGCGATTTTCCGGCCGGAAGGGAGTATTGGGGTCTAGTCCGCGCTGGAAGGCGCGGCGCATTTCCATCGCAAGCGGGCCGGGCACGCGGGCGATGCAAGCAAGATGCCCGCTAGAAGAACCAGAAGCGCTTGCGCTTTTTGGACCAGGTTCCGGCGTTGGCCGCGTCAGCTTCCTCGGAGAGATCGGGTAGGTAGGGCAGGGGCCTGCCCTCGAACGCGGCGAGCGGATTTTCGATCAAACAGGGCTCGGGCGACTTCCTGGCCGCGGGCTTTCGCGAGTTCATCGAAGGTTTCCTTCAGGCGCGGCGGGCGCGAGGTGGTGTTATGGGCGTCGCTGGCAATGAAATGCACGGCTCCGGCATCGAGCCATTCGTCCGCCATTGCCTGGGCGGCCCGCCCAATTCGTCCTGAGAGCGACTGCGCCGTCAACTGCACGTAACAGCCTTGCTGCAACCAGCGGTAAAGCCGCTCGGGCTGAGAACGAATAAGCGGGTTACGTTCGGGATGGGTGATGATCGGCCCCAGCCCTGCGAGCTGCAACTCATGCAGCGCCTGGTCGAGCGACGAGTGGAATCGAGATAATCCGCGAACTCGACGAGCAGATATTTCTTCTGATTGAGCGTAAACCGCCACGCGTTCGTGACGGATATCCTGCAGATTTTCGAAGCTCAGATGAAAATCGCATCCGGTGGCGAATATGAGCTTGCCTTCGAACCGCGCCTGCAATTCATCACGCCGTTCCTTGATCATATCCGGGACGAATTTGTGATCCGGGCTCGCGTGCGGCGTGCCGATGATATGCGTCACGCCGTCTTCGATGGCCATTTCCGCCATCCGCAGGCGATTTCCATGGATTCCGCGCCATCGTCGAGATTGGGAAGAATGTGGCAGTGAATGTCGACCATTTCCAAGCAGGATAACGCAGCGAGCATTCGATCACAACGCTCCATTGTTGCACGCCGAGTCACTTGCCCGCTTTCGTTCTATCTCGCGTGTTTGGCATCCGTCGCACGGCCTTCCTCCGGGCGCACGCTTCCTGCTATTCTCTGGTTTGGTTCAAGAGCTTTCGGCCGCGCTGATCTGGCCCGAAGAAATCACAATGCAAGAGGACGCAGGATGGGCGGGGACCGTAAGCCGGAGTTTTTCGCCGGCAAGGACACCAAGTCGGAATCATCGGCTGCGGCTACGTGGGACTTCCGCTGGCGCTGCGTTTCGCCGATGTGGGCACGAGTCACGGGCTTCGACACTCGACCAGGCAAAAGTAGACAAGCTCAATGCGGGCCAGTCCTACATCCAGCACATTCCGCCGAAAAGATCCGCGAGCATGTAAAGGACAGGCGCTTCGATGCCACTGCCGATTTCTCGCGCCTGAGAGAAGATGGACGCCGTCCTGATCTGCGTGCCCACTCCGCTCGACGAACGTCGCGAACCCGATCTGAGCTACGTCGCCGACACGGCGAAGGCGATCGCCCCGAACCTTGCAGCGCAGCCAACTGATTGTCCTGGAAAGCACGACCTATCCGGGACCAACCGAAGAGCTGGTATTGCCCGATTCTTGAGAAGGGCGGATTGAAGTGCCCGGTCGCGCGAGCCGGGAAGCGGAGGACATACGCCACGGACTTTTACCTGGCCTTTTCGCCGGAGCGCGAAGACCCTGGCAACAAGCAGTTTGGACTAGCGCAGATTCCGAAAGTAGTGGGTGGCACCAACTTTCCGAGCGGTCGCGCCGCTGCCGGACTGTATGCCCAAATCGTCTCGAAGGTCGTGCCGGTAAGCTGTCACGCAGGCAGCCGAAATGGTGAAGCTGCTTGAAAATATTTTCCGCTGTGTCAACATCGCCCTTGTGAACGAACTCAAGCAGTTGTGCCTGCGGATGGGGCTTGATATCTGGGAAGTCATCGACGGCGCCGCGACCAAGCCGTTCGGCTTCATGCCTTTCTATCCCGGGCCGGGGCTTGGCGGACACTGCATCCCGGTCGACCCGTACTATCTTTCCTGGAAAGCCCGCGAATACGATTTCGCCACCCGATTTATCGAGTTTGCCGGCGAGATCAATACCGCTATGCCGTATCACGTGGTGGATGCGGTCGCGAGCGCGCTGAACGAGCGCCAGAAGAGCCTGAAGGGTTCGAAGGTCTTGTTGCTGGGCGTCGCCTATAAGAAGGATGTGGATGACCTGCGCGAGTCGCCCTCCTTGAAGCTCCTCGAGCTGCTTACCTCGCGCGGAGCTTTGCTTGATTACAACGACCCCTATTTTCCGGCGCTTCATAAAATGCGCCATTACGATTTCTCAATATGACGCTCGGTGGATATCTCCGCCGAGCGGCCGGCCAGTATGATTGCGTGCTGATCGCCACCGATCACTCAAGCTACGATTACGAAGCGATCGTCCGCGATTCGAAGCTCATCGTAGACAGCCGCAATGCCACACGGCGGGTAACGCAATGTCGAAGCAAGATCGTAAATTGCTCAGGCGTTGACTACCGATTGCGCGGGCAGCGCCAGTCCCCAGTAGTACTATCCCGAGTATCAGTTTGAGACCGTCAATATTTTCAGTGCTGCCTCTTGCTGGCGGCGGTCATAGATCGGCCATGAAATTACCATTTGTGTGCATCGGTTTGACCTTGCCAGAACCCGCCAATTTCTAAGTACATCCCTTTCAAGGGTTTGAAATTCACTGCGGTGGACGATTGCGTGCCGTATGTCTGTCAAGTTTTGTGGAAGGAGAACGATGTCGGCCGAAACGATTCAACTGTCAAACCTGAAGATGGAAATATCTGAAGTGCCTTTGCTAAATTGAGCGCCTGGCACCGGAAGAACCCGGCGTAGAAGAAAAACCGGAAATGGGTTGCAGACGAGTTCGAGATTCGACTTGTAAGCAGTTTTTCCCGCCTGAAATCCACAATCGTCAGACTGCGCGATTCCCCTACCCGTATCGCCAGCCGCTATGGCTTTCTTTTACCAAATTGCCTTTGGAATCTGCGCGTTGCCGTGGCCGGCGGGGATCAGGAAGTGGCCAGTTCGGCATCAAATGGCCGGGAACAAGAAGCAGAAGGCGCTTAATTAGCCTTGCGGTCTGATTTTTTCAGTGCCCTTGGGCCAATGAGGCTTGAATCGCGAGTCGGGGATGGCGGGATTCTTCACCAAGTTTGAATAACGAACGATGGAATAGTCTCCAGACCCTGTCTCATAGAAGCCTGTGCGTCGTAAAGGGAGCCATGTCGCCGGGTCGTACCAGATTTGGATCTTCGAGAAACCAGTCTGACAATCTCTTGCGACTTGGGAATCAATTCAAGCTCTACCGTCTTCTTCGCCTCTGAAGTGGGCTCCCCGACCAGGCTGACCTGGTAGCCCTCCTTGAGCTCCTTGCCCTTTGTGCCAAAACCGAGAAGCATGAATCGATCCACGAATGCGCGGTTCTTGCCGTAGGTTGTACTCCTCGACGCGTTTAGGCCGGGCGTGTAGACAAATAAGCTGTCGCCGGTCTTAAGGACCGTGCGCGCGTCGGGAGGTTTCATTTGAAGAAGCATTTTGTCGCCGCGCACCGCGATGGTGCCGGTGTCGGTCGAGCGGTCGTTCACGACGACGGTTACCTTGGTGCGCTCTACGCCGGCCGATAAGCCCTTAAAGGAATCGGCATGGCTGTCGAGTTCGCACCATCGAGGGTGTGATTCTGAGCGTTGACGGTTACTGCCGCGGTGAAGGTCCAGCACGCGATAAGCAAGCGCGCAACCAGGTGCGCCGACCTGAATCCAGAGAACAATGGGGATCCTCCTGCGACGAAGGAGCGCGGCATGGGCACTATTTTCATCATAGCACAGTGCCCATCGTGGTCGGCCGCCAGGCAAGACCCCTGAGGTGCCGATCTTGAGATGCTGGCAACAGAAAGAATCCGGCCCGGAGATCACGGCCAGAGAGGTTTTGAAGACCGAGTTCCTTACTGCGGAGGCAGCTCCAGACGGTAGCCTACCCAAGGTTCCTTGAGCAGGTACTTCGGGGCTTTGGGGGAAGGCTCGATCTTTTTGCGCAGGCGGTTGATGAAGACCCGCAAATATTCGTGCTGCTCCCCGAAATCGGGACCCCACACGGCGTGCAGCAGTTCTTTGTGAGGGATCGGGCGATTGGGGTGGGCGGCTAAGTAGGAGAGCAAGTCGAACTCCTTCGAGGTCAGGCGCAGCTGAGAGGTTGGCGTCTTGACGCGGCGCGCCTCGAAATCGATCTCGATCTCTCCAAGGTGCAGGTGGTTGGCTACGGATTCGGCGTGCTGTGGCGTTCTGCGCAAGGTAGCGCGAATGCGGGCAAGCATTTCGGGCATGCTGAAGGGCTTGGGGACGTAGTCATCGGCGCCAGCGTCGAGGGCTTCGACTTTATCCTTCTCGGCATCCCGCACCGTCATCACAATAATAGGGGTCTCACAGAAGCGGCGGATCTCGCGGCAGATTTCCAGCCCAGATATGCCAGGCAGGTTGATATCGAGCAGGATCAGATCATATTTTCCCGAGTGGATCTGTTCGAGGACATCCTCGCCCGAGAGCGCCTCGGCAACGTCGTGGCCCTGCGCCGCCAGAGACGTTCGCATGACGCGTTGAATCGAGGGGTCGTCGTCAACCACCAAAATTCGTGCTGCGGTCAAAATTCACTTCCTCGTCGCCAAGACTTCAAGGGGTCAAGCGGCGATCGTGGATTTCGGATAAATGCTCGCGCAAGCGCTCGAGAACCTCACGGGTCTGGCCGTCGGCAATCTCGCGTTCGACTTCATCGAGCGCGAAGTGGACGATGTCATGATGATGAATTTCCTGCCCCGGCAATTGATCGCTCAATTGCAGCCAGATGCGGTGCAGCAGGTCGATTTCCTTGGGAGTGAGACGGGGCGCGTGCGGACCGAGGTAGAAAACCTGCTCCTGCCCCGCAGGGGTGAAGATTTCTAAGGTGACGCGCGGGCGCGGCTCGGCCATGCGCTCCCAGCTGATACCGATCTCGCGGGCCTGCTCGGCTACCGGCATCTTCGCGGAGCTTCCCAGCACGATGGTGCTTGATTCAAGATTGGCCGTGGTGCGCAAGATCGCTTCCCACAGGTCGTTTCCGGCGACGACCGCCAGGCGCACGGGCTTACCCTCTTTCTCGGCAATCGACAGGACCTTCGTAAATAGCAGTTGCTCGATGGTGCTGAACAGCTGGTCGGGCGCCAGGTCGTATTCACCAGAAGCCGCGCGGCGCAACAGCCTCACGTGCAGGACGACAATTTCGGCCTCTCTTCGCCGGGCTCGTCGCAGTGCGGCTTCGAGGTGGTAGAGAGCGTAATACGTGCTGACGGGTACCAGAATGTTGCCCGCCTGAACGCCGACCGATTCCGGCGTGAGTTCGGCCGATTGCGCAAGGTTGAACTGATCGAGCTCGACGTGAGTTACCCCGCGCCGCTTCTGAATTCGATTCTCGGAAATCTCGAACGCGAGAAACAGCAGTCCGGAGAAAATAACCCCCGAGACCGTCGCCGCCGGCTTGGTGAACAGATTGACCACGGCGATTCCCAGAAGCATCAAAGTGATCAGCATCAGCCCCACGGGTATTTCCCTGCCGGCAATTTGGAAATTCAGCGGCACCTTGAATTCGCGGTCCTGGGGATGGGTGTAGCGCAGAACCAGGACGGCGATGCCCTTCAAAGTGAAGCTCCAGATGACTCCAAAGGCGTAGAGGTTCGCAAGGAAGGTGACATCGCCACGGCTGATCAGGATCGTGACGATTTGCAAGGCCACGATCATGTTAATGATGCGGTGCGAGGTTCCGTAGCGGGGGTGCGGGTGCCGGAACCAGTCAGAAAGCACTCCGTCTTCCGATACGCGGTTTAGCACACCGTTGGAACCAATGATCGCGGTGTTCACGGCGCCGGAAAGAATCAGCGTCCCTACCACGACAACGAAGACGTGGAAAGCCAGGCGCAATATAAACGGCCCTTGAAGACTCATCGAGAGACCGCCGATGAGGTTCTCGAAGAATTGGGGCCGGGCGCTGTCTGGGATGATCATTACCGCGAAAAAGGAAACCAGGAGGTGAACACCATGCTGTAGAGAAAAATCACCAGCGCGGCTTTTTGAGGTTTACGAGTTTCGGATGCTCAATTTCGCGGTAAACCTGGGCTAGCGATTCTTCGCCGCTCATCGCCAGCACGGAATGCCCGAGACCCACAAACACGATCACCGCCGTCAGCATCTGGGGGATGCGCGTCCCATAGAGCCAGCCGAGCGAATGCTTGTCTTGAACAATGTTCCGCGGGAGGGGGGCAGGCGGTAGATGGCCTCCGCGCATCAGCAGCGTGTAGGTACACCATCCGATCAGTGCCACCACCATGACGGTGGTCAACTGCATGATCCAGAGAGCCTTTTCGCTGGATTCGGGAATACCCTTGATGTTTTCCCACCAGAAATAGATGGTTACCGCGATTGCAAATGCAGCCGCCGTGGCGTCGGGCTTAACCGTCCATCCGAGATGCGCATAGGCGAACATCTCATTGAGCAGGCCCGCTAGGTATTGGCCGGCCGACACGCCGCTGATGGGACCGGTCAGTACATAGTCGAACATTAGGGCCGAGACCGAGAACTTGGCCAGCGCGCCGCCCATGGCCTCCTTCACTACGCGATAGACTCCGCCGCGCACGAACATGCCGCAGCTTTCCACGTACACTTGCGAAACCGCGTAGGAAAGAAGCATCGTCGCCAGGATGAACCAGGGCGCCGCTTTCCCGATGAATTGCTCGGCTTCGCCACCGGCGTAATAGGCGGAGGAGGCCAGATCGTTCAAAACGATGGCGGCCGCGCGCCAGTAGGAAATGAAGGCCAGCATGGCGGTGGTCGCCACGAGCACTTTGGCGGCGGGACGACCAGGAATCGAGAACGAGGGTCTCTGGGGAGGCACTGCCATTTTAGATGCTTCGGGACCGGAGGGATGGCATCCGAGTACCTTAGGGATTTGGGATAAACAAAAGATCAGGAATACATAAGGAGTTTATAAAGAAATAAAAGAGACGTCCCTGCCCACTTTTCCCGCTTCCTACAACTGCTGTAAATAAAGGGCTTCTTCGACGATTGCGCCTACCGGTAAACAGCCCCACGCAGTTCAGCACGATCGGGGGGATAAGGATTTTGTGGTGAAGAAACAGAAGGCCAGAAAAAAAGTCCGCAAACGTGCCGCTTCCTTGCTCAGGCGAGCAGACCGGGCCGTTTGAGCTACGGGGTCCACGATCACGTCAGCGGTGCGATAGGTCTGCGCCAGAATCGTCATGGTCGGATGCGCCAAAGAAATTCTGCGGGAACGATGAGCCCCCAAGGACCAACAGGTTCGGCGCGTCCGGAGCGGCTGCCGATGGGAATTTACGGCGGAGTTTTCCGGCGTTGCGCCCATGATGGTGCCACCCTGCACGTGGGTAGCTCTGATAGCGCGTCCCATCATAGTGTCGCAGTCCTTGGGAAGCGATTGCTCAGTCGTTGAAGCGGTCGCCGAAATTGTCAACCGGGGCGCGGGCCACAGGCTTACTGCTCGGCGACGATCGCTTCGGCCTCGATTTCGACCAGCATCTCGGGCAAGACAAACCCGCTCACTTCGATGATCGAACATACCGGCCGAATGCTTCCGAACACCTCGCCGTGGGCACGGCCGATCTGCTCCCAATCGGCGATGTTTTTCACGAACATGCGGGTGCGCACTACCTCCGACAGGCGCACTCCCGCCTTGGCAAGCGCCGCCTCGATGTTTTTCAAGATTTGCCTGGTTTGCGCTCCGGCATCTCCGATTCCCACAATTTTTCCCTGCGCATCGGTTGCCGTGGTTCCGGCCACGTGCACGTAAGGACCGACGCGAACGGCCCGGGAATATCCGATGATCGGTTCCCACGGCGTCCCGGAGGAAATATTCTGCCTCTTCATTTACTGCTCCTTTCCAGGGTCGGCCGCGAGCGCCGGCTGGGAAGAACCACAGTTCGCGTCGCAGAAAACATCTTCGAGCCGGCTAGATTCGACACCATGGGCGAAGCATAGCATATGGCCCGTTTCGCTTCCGTCGTGGCGCTCTGCGGGCACGCGCTTGAAACTGCCGCTGGACACGATTTACGGAAGACTCTAAGCTTGCTTTCGACTGCGAAGAACTCGAAAGAGAGCCGACCATGAAGTGCAACAACGTCCTCGAAGCCATCGGCCGCACGCCGCTGATCCGGCTCAATCGCGTTGCCAAAGACGTTTCAGCCGAACTGTACGTCAAAGCCGATTACCTAAACCCCGGCGGCTCGGTGAAGGATCGCATTGCCGTCACGATGATCGATGAAGCGGAGAAAAAAGGACTGCTCAAGCCTGGGGGCACGATCATTGAAGGCACCTCCGGCAATACCGGTGTGGGGCTTGCGCTGGTGGCAGCGGTGCGCGGTTACAAGGTCGTTTTCACGATTACCGACAAGCAGTCGCGCGAGAAAATCGACCTACTGAAAGCGTTCGGTGCGGAGGTGATCGTGTGTCCGACGGCGGTTGAGCCCGAGGACCCGCGCAGCTACTATTCGGTTGCGAAGAAGCTGGCGCGCGAAATTCCGAATGCTTATTACCCCAACCAATACGAGAACCCCATGAATCCGGAGGCGCACTACCGCAGCACCGGGCCCGAAATCTGGGACGATACCGAAGGCCAGGTCACTCACTTTGTATGCGGCATCGGTACCGGCGGGACGATCAGCGGTGCGGGAAAATTCCTGAAAGAAAAGAATCCGGATGTAAAGATCATCGGAGTCGATCCGATCGGGTCGCTCTATTACGAATACGCCAAGACGGGGAACATCGGGAAGGCGCGCACCTATGTGGTCGAAGGCATCGGTGAGGACATTTTCCCGCAAACCATGAATTTTCAGATCCTCGACGACATCTTCCAGGTGAACGACGAAGAATGCTTCGTATGGGCGCGGCGTCTTGCCAAACGCGAGGGAATTTTTACCGGCGGGTCGGGCGGGGGGTGCATCTCGGCCGCGCTGCGTGTGGCCAGAGTCGCGAAAAAAGGGGATCGATCGTTGCGCTTCTGCCGGACACCGGCAGCCGGTACCTAAGCAAGGTTTACAACGATGGCTGGATGCGCGAACACGGATATGCCGATTCCGAAGTCACGCTGACGGCCGCTGATGTGATCCGGGTTAAGCACCAGAACGGGAAAACCCGCGAGCCGATTGTGGTCGGCCCCAACCAAACTGTATTTCACGCTTTGAAGACGATGCAGCACCAGGATATTTCTCAGCTGCCGGTGTTTGAAGCTGATCTATCGATTGGCACCGTTTTTGAGGATCAGATTCTCAATCTTGCGCTGCAAGGTAAGGACTTGCGGAAACTCATCGTTCGCGAGGTCATGGGCGCGGCTATACCGCGGGTTCCGTCGAACGCACCGGTTGAGCGTCTCACCTATATATTGAGCCACGATAGCCCCGCCGTCTTCGTGGAAATGGATTCGGGCAGGCTGGAAGTGGTCACAAAATTCGATCTGATGGATACGATCGCAGGCTTGGTCGGCCAAGCGTCTCGCTGAAGCAGGGCTCAAGTTGTCGAAAACGGCGCCGGGAGCCGAGTCGAATTAACCCCGCGCCATCGCTGGCATGCGCATCGGGATGGTCGTTTTTTGGGGCGGTCTCGGGCGGATAAAGCGCGTGCTGGAGCGCTCGATGCTTTCCTGAAGATTCATCAAGGTAAGAAAAGTTGTGAGGACCCGCTTTTTCAGATCATCGGTCATGCGTGTGTTGCTTGTGGCGACGTCAGAGAGTTTCAGGGCGGTAGCTTTTATGTAGCCTTCGATTTCCCGCCGGCGCACGGGCGTGGCCAGCTCCATGGCGGCTTCCCGGCGCATATCCGTGCACGCGCTTTCAATGCTCAGAATGAAGTGCAGCACGCAGATGCTCTCCGCTTCGAGCTCCCGGGGAACGGCGGCCCGGCAACCCCGCTGGCAAGACGTGGATGATCGGGCCCCTTCGTCAACTATCATGGCGTTACAACCTCTTCTCCCACTGGATTAGGCACGGGGAATACCAAAAACACCCTAGGCAAAGTTCGGCTCCCTGGAATTCCCGCTTGCAGGATCCCCGAGCCTGGCGCAAAAGCGGCCTTCCCGTGTACCGATGATCGGTGATCGGCGAAATGGAATGAACTCGAAAGGCCCGAGCCGCAAGCTCAACATTTACTGGCGGCTTAAGTCCTATTGTGGAACCATGTGCTTTCGGCCCTTGCGGTCCCGTTCGAGCTGCCTTCGAGCTTCGCCGCCGCCGCAGCTTCGCCATTTTTCATCCAATGCCTGCCAAAACCATTACCTATGGCTTTCAAGTGGCCCTCGAATAGGAAGCTCTTTCGCCCCCGGATGGGAAATAATTTGCGCACATGGGAAACATTCTCCACGTTGCTTGGATCTCACCGCCAATCGAGTGGAGCAGAGCCTGGTGGCGGGCTGCGAATGGTATAGTTGAGGGCCCCCACGAGGCGTCCGGAAACGACGACCAGACATGCGAATTGAAGACTTCAACGAGCGGCTGAAACAGGGAATTCTTGTCGGCGACGGCGCCATGGGATCGCTTCTATACGATGCCGTGGGGCCCCGGCGATCTGTGGACGAGCTGAATTCTTCGCATGCCGAGGCTGTTTTCCGGGCCCATCAAGCGTATGTCGAAGCTGGCGCTCAGATTATTGAAACCAATACCTTTAGCGCGAATCGGCATAAGCTTACGGCGCTGGGCATGGCCGATCGTGTCGCTGAGCTGAACCATCGGGGTGTGAAGATTGCCCGCGAAGCTCGTGAGGCTGCCAAACACGAGGTGCTGATCGCCGGGTCGATTGGTCCGGCCGGGATGATGCGCCAGGTGCGCGGTGTTCGGCACGAGGAAATCGTGGCTATTTTCAGAGAGCAGGCCGGGGCTTTAGAAGAGCGCGGCGTCGATCTGTTCATTCTAGAGACCTTCAGCGACATCGAGGAACTCGCCGCAGCGATTGAGGCGATTCGATCCTTTTCGCGGCTGCCGGTGATTGCCAACCTGACATTTTCCGAAGAAGGGACCACCTTCGCCGGAAAGCGTCCCCAGGACGCTTGGGAGCGTCTCAAGGAAGAAAACATCCAGGTCGTTGGCACCAACTGCACCTTGGGACCGCAACTGCTTCTGCCAATCTTGCGAGACCTGGCTCAGTTTGCCTCCCTGCCTCTGTCGGCCATGCCAAACGCCGGGTTCCCGCAACGGGTCGGTGACCGGACCGTGTATCCGAAGTCATCGCCGGAATATTTCGCTCTGTTCGCGGCCGAAGCGGCGGACTTGGGAGTGCGCGTGGTAGGCGGGTGCTGTGGAACGACCCCTGAGCATATCCGCGCCATGGCGGAGGCAGTGAAGAAGATCCATCCGATGGTAACCGGCGGAACCAAGGCGAGAGCTGCCGTGGAACTGATCGACAAAGAAGAGCGCGTGCGGCGAGTTGCGGCGCGCGAGCCCGAAAGCCAGTTGTGGGCCAAGATTCGGGCGCAGAAATTTGTGGTCTCGGTTGAGATCGACCCTCCGAAGGGTGTCGCGATTGACCGCGTCGTCGAGCAGGTTGGCCGCGTGATGGTTTCAGGGCAGGTCGACTCGATCGACATCAATAGCGGCACGCTGGCCCGCGTCGGGATGGACGCCCTGGTCTTAGCAGGAGCACTGGAAGCGCACGGTTTTGAGACCATTCCTCACCTAACCACGCGCGATGCGAACATCATCGGACTTCAGGCAATGCTTCTGGGCGCCTGGACCGTCGGCGGTGTGCGCAACGTTCTCGCCATTACCGGAGACCCGCCGTCGGTCGGGGATTATCCGGAAACGAGCGGCGTCTACGAACTCGATTCGATCGGGCTCGTAAAGGTGATCGCGCATCTCAACAAGGGCACCGACTGGGCCGGGAAGAATCTGGGAGGAGCCACCAATTACACAATCGGCGTGGCCGTAAACCCGGTGGCCGAGGATCTCGACCAGGAGCTGAGACGCTTTGAAGCGAAGATCGAATCGGGCGCGCACTTTGCGATGACCCAGCCGATCTTCGATCCTGCGCATTGGCATTCGTTTTTGCAGCGGCTTGGCGGCAAGGCGCCGGTTCCGATTCTGGTGGGGCTGTGGCCTCTTACGAGCTACAGGCAGGCGTTGCGCTTGAACAATGAAGTGCCGGGTATCGTTATTCCCAAGCTGGTTCTAAAACAGATGGAGAAGGCCGGAGATTCGGCGCGCGACTGCGGCTTTATGCTGGCTCGCCAGATGCTCGACTGGGCTCGCACGGCCCGCGCCGAAGGTATCGCCGGCGCCTATTTGATCCCGCCGTTCAAGCGCTACGAAGAAGTCCTCGAGCTGTTCAGCTGACGCCCGTCTTTGCCGACTGCCAGTGCCCTCGGTAGAGAGGCATAACCCAAGTTCCTCACGCAAAATACAGCTCGAAGTGTATAGAGATGATGCGAAGACGGAGCTAAAAGGGGATCCAGTCACGGCCCAGTCCAATTGAGGAGGCCTAAGATGCCAAGAAAATCATCATCGAAAGGCAGAAACCAGAAAAGCGCGAGCGGTCGAGGACGGCGCCGGTCGAACAGACAGCCCGGGCGGCGGAGGAATCCGTCTAGTCAGCACAACGAAAGGAACATGCAGCAAGACGAAGCGGAATAGATTTACCCGATCTTCTGTGAATCCCTTGCCAGGCCGGACGGTAAACCCGCTCCGGCCTTTTTTATGCTGCGCCCGGGCAGGTTCGATCATCGCGGGTTGGAACCTCCTCTGCTCGAGTTGAGGGAGGTGAAAGGTTAGTGAAGCGCAAGGGCGTTCGGGCGCCAGGCGGGGGTCTGAAAGAAGCACCGAGCAAACAGGTGACGATTCAAGTGAGTCTCTTACGGGCGGAAATGTAGAGAGATATAGCGAGAAGCGAGAACAGTATGAGGCCGAGAATGTGCGCCTGGCTGAGTTGCGGCATAAACTTTTCGCCGAAGGCGAACATCTTGGCAGGCCAGGGGAGACCGAATATGACAATAACCCAACCAGGCAGATGTCTGCTTAGTTCAGGATCCTGAAGAAGATTGATGATGATGGCCAGCAGGCCGAATACGCCGCCGGCAGCGATGAGCCCGCTGGCGTAGAGCGAGCCGGGGCTAACTTCGTTTTCGGCGCCGGATTTTTCCACCTGGCCGCGCTCGGCGAGCCAGCGAACCAGGCCTCCGGCAAACATGGCCATGGTGGTGGCGATGGAAATGTAGGAACCAACCGCGAAGGGCAGCGAGCGGATGCCCAGCAGCTCGACGGCAATCACCAGGAAAACACCCAGGAAGACCAAGCGCCAGGGAAGGCGCTGGTTGAGGATGCCGCTGATGACCGTGGCCATCAGGCGCGCCTGTGGCGCGGCGGCTTGCGCGCTGCCGATTCCCTGCACCCACTGGACTTCGATCTGGCCCGTCGAGGAATCGTATAGATACTTGCCGTCGGGGACTTCGCTTGAGCCGATCGCGTTCACCAGGGTGTAGTTCTTGCCTTCGTAAGTGAAGTTGTCTTGCTGGCGATTGACGCCGGTCGGGAGATGGGTGATGTCGAGCCGAATCTGCACCGGCTTATATTGCGCGAGGCCTACGTTCATCAGGATGAGCGTGCCGCCGATGGCGAAAGAGGACACCATGACGCCGACGATGAGGCCGATCTGCTGCGACAGCGGCGTGGCGCCGACCAGGAAACCTGTCTTCAGATCTTGCGAGGTGGCGCCGGCAATGGCTGCGGCGATGCAAACGACGCCTCCGATGGTGAGCGCGAGCACGCTGTAGGCATTGGCCGTCCAGCCAAGCAGAAGGAACACGGCGCAGGTGGCCATCAGCGTCGCGATGGTCATGCCGCTGACGGGGTTTGAGGAGTTGCCAATGAGGCCGCTGATGCGTGAGGCGACCGTAACGAACAGAAAGCCGAAAACCACAACGAAAAGCGCGGCCATGAGATTGGCGAACGAGGTGGTTTGCGCGCCTGGGATGGGCTTGAATTTCAGGAGCGCCCACATCATGAAAAGCAGCACGGTCGACCCGGCGAGTACCATGCGCATGGAGATTTCGCGCTCGGTGCGGGCGGCGGCGCTGAGGGTTTCCTGTTTGGCGCGGACGTCTCTTAATCCGGCAGCGAGTGCGGCGTAAATCGTGGGCATCGTTTTGATCAGCGTGATCAGGCCGGAAGCGGCTACGGCGCCAGCGCCCATGGGGCGGATGTAGGCGGCCCAGAGCTGGTCGGGCGACATCTGGGGAATGGGGACGGTGCTTGGATAGAGCGCGGCGTTGGGCGCAAGCGATCCGAAAAAGCGAATGGCAGGCATCAGGACGAGCCAGGAAACCACGCCACCCGCGAAGAGCGTGCCGGCGACACGCGGGCCGATGATGTAGCCTACGCCGAGATATTCAGAAGTGACGGCGGCGCGGAAGGACGCGCCGGGCAGCCACGCGGGCTGGTATTCAGGCTGGCTCGGCCACATGCCGAGGGTGTTCATCGCAAAAGTATAGACGCCGCCGAGGCCGAGTCCCCAGAAGACCCGGCCGGCGAAGGAGCCGCCGCGTTCGCCGGCAATGAGCACGTCGGCGCAGGCGGTGCCTTCAGGAAACGTGAGGTTGCCGTGTTCTTTGACGATGAGCTGGCGGCGCAGCGGCACCATGAAGAGAACGCCCAGCCATCCGCCAAGGAGGGCGAGGAAGAAAATGCGCCAGTATTCGGTGTTGAGCGAATAGCCGAGGAAGATCAGGGCGGGCATGGTGAAGATGACGCCTGCGGCCAGCGATTCGCCGGCCGAGCCCGTCGTCTGCACGATGTTGTTTTCAAGGATCGTGGAGCGGCCAAAAGCGCGCAGGATGCTGATCGACAGAACGGAGATGGGTATGGAAGCAGAAACGGTGAGCCCGGCGCGGAGGCCCACGTAGACCGATACTGCGCCGAAGAGAACGCCGAACAGGGCCCCGAGAATCAGGGCGCGGAGGGTAAATTCGCGGGGGCTTTCTTCCGGTCCGACGAATGGTCTGAATTCGCCGCCTGCGGCGCTGGAAGTCGAGGAGGTGGTTGCCACAGTGCTCCCTGAGAGATTGATATCGCGCCGGCGAGCAGGTTCAGCTCGGGCGGATTCGGGAAGTTAACATCTGCGATGGGGGCACGCAAGACGGAATCGGGAGCTTGTCAATCCAGGTGGAAGGGGCCAGTGGCCTTGAGAGCGAAGCGAGAGACCGCGCCTGAAGGAGGATGCGTGAGAACACGCTCGCGTCAGGGCGCAGGAGTGCATCGAGAAACGAAGTCTTCTGGCGGTATGGCGGCTCAAGCGATGAGCAATCGCGCCGGCTCGCTCGCGTGCGACGACCCGCATCGGAAGGTCCCTCGCTTCGGTTGATGTCATTATAGGGCCGGCTCCTGCGGCGCGAGTAGACGGGATGGACACCGATCGCAGAAACAAGAGAGCTCCGCTGCAGGTCAGCTGGAAACCAAAGGGCTTAGGATTTTTGGCTAAGACGCTCGCGGACGCGGTCGCTGAGGGCTTTGCCGTCGACGGCCTTGCCTTCGAGCTTGGCGCGGGCGGCTCTGACCACAGCACCCATTTGCTTGAGCGAGTCGGCGCCTTCTTCTTCGATGGCGGCTTCGACGGCGTGATGCATTTCCTCATCGCTCGGCGCGGCGGGAAGGTACTGCTCGATGATCCCAATTTCCTTGGCTTCTTTCTCGGCGAGGTCGTTGCGCCCGCCTTTGCGGAACTGGTCGATCGATTCGCGGCGCTGCTTGACCAGGGTCTGCAGGATCTGGAGCGACTCGAGGTCGTCGAGCGGGCGCATTTTTTCAATTTCCTTGTGCTTGAGCGCGCTTTTGACCATGCGCAGGACGCTCAGTCGCAGTTCGTCCTTCTCCTTCATGGCCGCGGTCAAGTCACTCTGAATGCGTTCGATATAGCCCATTCCGGTCCGATCCTCCCGGCCGAAGAGAATAGCATGCGAGGGTGTGATTTTCGATGTCGCGACGTCAACTCACCTAGGTTTGCGCCATCTGTTGCTAGGCAAGGCGGTGCTTGCTTAGACTTGTCAGGATTACCAGGAGGGACCATGCGCATTCATTCCATTCGGCCGACCAGGATTCTGATGGCCGCGTTGCTGGCTTTGGGTCTGTTTGCGAGCGGCTACGTGGCCGGACAAAACCGGTTCGGACAGCCGAAAACCATCATTCACGTGGTGGAGATCAAATGGAATCCGGGAGTGTCGCAGGCCGATAAGCAGCAAGTGCTCGCAGGCATCAAAGACATGGCGGGGAAAATTCCGGGAATCAAAAACATCTGGATGCAGACCGACCGCGTGGAACCGCGGGATTTTAACGCTGCTTACGCGATCGAATTTCAGAATCGCTCGGCCGCCGATGCCTATGCGGAAAGCCCGATTCACCAAGCCTGGGTCAATAAGTATGTGCCGCTGCGGGCGGCCAGCGTCTCGATTCAAGTCACCAATCCCTGATGCTTCGCTTCAGGGCCCGTGCTCCCGCGGCCTGACTGCTGGGCGAAAGATTAGGGTCCCGGCCCTCAAGCCTGGTCCTTCTTGAACCGGATGCCGTCAAAACAAAAAATCCTCGCGCGCCTGCTCCCCTAGTGCTAGTCTCCGCCGTGCTGGGCGATGTTTATGCCTGCTTCGGCTTTCCTCTGGCCGCTTCCATCGTCCGCGCGTTGACGCAGGAGGCAGTGCACATGAAGAAGCTCATCCTGGCTATTGTCGTGGTGTTCGTCGTGCTCATGGGCACCAACTACCTGATCCACGCGGTCTGGTTGATGCCCGATTATGATGCGATCCCGGCGAGCCATCGCAGTCTTGCAGGAATCATGCATCGATTTTGGGCCATGGCCATCGGGCAGTTTTTCTTCGCGGTGGTGTTCGCTTATATATACGCGCAGGGCGTGCAGCCCAAGCCGTCGCTCGCGCAGGGTATCCGCTACGGCGTGATTATCACCCTGTTCACCGTGATTCCATTTTCGCTGAGCCAGTACGATACCTACGTCGTGCCCTACCTGCTGGCGATCAAATGGATCATCGCGGGGGGCATTCAAATGGTGCTTCTGGGGATTATCGTCGCGGCCATATATAAGGACGCGCAGACATAGCGGCAGCCGCTCAGGGCATCATTCGACGGCCCTACCTACCCGATGCATCTAATATTTGAAGGGAATCGTGCGAACCGATCCATCAGATGGTGCGGCAGGGCGCACCACATAGCAGCTCTGCTCTTAAGGATTAATTTGAAGGCTACGGCTCAGGATGGTGACCTCGCCGTCCTGGGATGGCGTGGCGGTTAAGGGGCGCGAGTTCAGCAGAAATTTTCCTTCCGGCGGTAACCCGAAATTCACATCCGCCACATACACCTGCACCGGCTTGCCAACCGGGAGCGTGAAGGCGATCTCCACTCCATCCGAGGGCATCGTCAGGCAACGATAGATGTTCCAATTGCCGAAGATGAGACGCAGTTTTTTGCTGGTGTGTGCGAGCGGCTGCCCTTGAATGCTGACCCCCTCGACGCCTGAGTTGGGTGGGAAAAGCGCGAGCGCTTCGGGCGCGCCACGCTCAGAGCGCAGTAGGGCGCGATAGTTTCGCATGGCGCCGGCCGGAGACGATTCAAGGATGGTGAAGCTGGGCTCAGAGAAGGTGAGGCGAGGCGCAGGGGTGAGATAGGCGGGGCCTCGATCCCAAGGGAAGGGCCCGGTGCCGGCGTACTTGAAGGCCGCGGCCACGCGGATGGCCTCCGGCAGTCGGCCTGAAGCCGGTTCCACAATCCACTGCGCCACGCCGGTGTCGGCATCCTGCCAGTATTCAATGTTCACGCGTTCGGGGGATTTTGCGGAAAATTGGGGCACGACGATGGCAAGAAAACCGGCTGTCAAAGCAGCCGTGAGCGGAACCCAGGAAAACATCGCGCCGCGGAAGCCGGGCGTGTTCAAGATGTCCGTGCACAGCGGGAGCATCGGCGTGAGTATCAAAGCAACCAGCGCCGCTATAACGGGCAAGGCACGATTGCCCATCCCGTCATAGAGCAGCAGCAGCGGAGCAAAGCCGACCACGCCTGCCAGGGCCGGCGCGAGGATTGCCGCGAGGTCCGCAAATCGGTCGCCGGTGCGGGCAGGACGCCTCAGTGTAGCCGGAAGCGCCGCGACGGCTGCGACCCCCGTGGGAATCAGAAAGATGTAGCTGACACCGGTTGCCAGCCAGGCGACAAGAAGTGAGAGCAGCCCCCACCAGGCCCACACGCCCGCCCAAAGCCCCCAGAATCCTGCACGACGGCCAAAGACGATGCCCAGAGTAAAAACCACCGAGGCGGCCAGCGACCAGAAGGCAAACTCCACCGGAAAGGGGTGCGCGACCCAATTGACCAGAATGGCGTCAAGAAAGCGCATGAGCCCCCGCAGGCTGAAGGCTAGAATGGCGGCTGCCGAAACTGTCGCCAGCCACAAACCCAAACCCCACAACAACTCTCCGGCGACGACTTGCTTGCTGCGAACGAGCCAGGCAATTTGCGCCGAGAGGACCAGAATCGTGAGCAGAGCCAAGGGAAGCGACCAATTTGCGGGGTAGCGAAGTACGCCAATTTGGAAGACGTCAAAGTAGACAGCTTGGTCTTCGGGAACCTTTGAAAAGTCGGCGCCGGCCAGGGCCACAATCGAAGAAAGGGCATTATCGCCGTGATGTTGCAAGCTCGAGGAATCGAGATTCGCAATGTTGTCGAGCGGGGTGTGGTAGTGCGGCTCGTCACCAAGGAAGGCGAAATTGAGGCCTTGGCTTCCGGCGGCTCTGAAAATGGTGAAGTCGGTGTCATTGGGAAGCTGCTTATAGATGGCGTAGAAAATGGAACTGGTCGTAGGGTATTCGGCACTGTTGGCGAAAAGCCGAACCGCCCAGGCATTCGCGGTTCCGGTCTCAAACATCATGCTGGGACCAGAGGTGCCGCGTGCTTCGAGGTTTACTACGGCGCGCACCTGCTTGGCCCAGGGGTGCTTTTCCACGAAAGCGCGGGCGCCGAGAAGTCCCGCTTCTTCGCCGTCGTCAATTAGAAAGATGATGGAGTGGCGCGGGACTGGAAGGGATTTGAGGGCCCGGGCGGTTTCCAGAACAGCGGCGACGCCGCTTCCGTCGTCGGAAACGCCGGGGCCGGCGGGAACTGAATCATAGTGTGCTGCGATCAGTACCGCGGGAGTTCTGTCGGCGGCATTTCCCGCTGCCGCAGCAGGCACTTCGAATCCGTCCAGGCGCGCGAGAACATTATTTACGGTGGCGCACGAGCCGTAGTCGCTGCAGGCGAAGGCTTTCTGCACCGAGGCCTTATATCCGAACCGGCCAAGTTCGTCGATGATGCGCTCGCGGATGGCGGTATTAGCCAGGCTGCCGACCGGGTGGGGCACTTCGTTGTCGATGACCCGCTTGAGCACTTCCAGGGCTCGGCCCGCCGAGAATTGACCATCGCGCGAACTCGCAGCTTTCGGGTTGGGAGATTTAAGCCCGGCAACAGAAAACAGCAGAATCGCCGCCAGAATGGCCGCGGCCAATAGAATTCGCCGGGTTCCCGGTTCCGGGGTCTGCGCCAAGGCCACCTCCGTGCCGGCCAATGCTAGGCTGCGGACCAGGGTAAGTCAAATAGACCGAAAGACCTACGAAGGATCCGGGGGGAGTGATCTCGATTGCGGCGCAAAAGCTTCGAGGATGTAAAAGCCTGTAAAAGGCTGCTTTACAGGGTTGCTGAGGCGTGTTATTTTGACTTCCCGTAGCCGCCATCGAAGCGCCAGGCGGAAGGGCCATCGAAAATCATCTCCGCGAACGTTTTTGTCTCGAACCAGTCTCCTGACGAAATCTTGAACCGAAGCTTCTCCCGCCGATGAGGCGGAGGGGAGCAAGCCTTGCGAGGGCAGGGTGTTAAAACTCCGTAAAGTTGAGCTGTTTGGCTTTAAGTCGTTCTTCGAAAAGACTCCGATCACGTTCAGCGGCAGTGGGATTACCTGCATTGTCGGCCCGAACGGGTGCGGCAAGTCGAATGTGGTGGATGCGGTTTCCTGGGTTCTGGGCGAGCAGAGCCACAAGATGCTCCGGGCCGAGCGTATGGCGGACTGCATCTTCAATGGCACTGCCAAACGGCCGCCGCTGGGAATGGCGGAAGTGACGCTGACCCTTGTGGATCCGGAGTTGTCCGAGGCGGTGGCGAAAGTCATTGACGGGCCGAAGAAGCGCCGACGGTTGTCGAGAACGATGGCTCCGCGGAGGAAGCAGATGCCCGCGGCAGCTCTGAATTTCTGGCGAACGCCTTCGGAAGCGAGCCGGGCCCGCGAGAAGGTGAAGTTCCTGCCGACGAGCCGGATGAACCGAAGCGCTTGAAGAGGCGCGGGGCGCAGAAGCCGGCGCATACGCTGAGGCCCGGAGAAGTCGTGGTGGCGCGGCGCCTGTATCGCTCGGGGCAAAGCGAGTACCTGATCAATGGGCGAGTGGCGCGCTTGCGCGACATTCAGGAAATTTTCATGGGCGTTGGGCTTGGTCCGGACAGCTACGCCATCATCGAGCAGGGCCGCATCGGGCAGATCCTGAATTCGAAGCCGATGGACCGCCGCGCCATCATCGAAGAAGCCGCCGGCATCACGATGTACAAGACCAAGCGACGGCTCTCGGAAGCAAAGCTCGAGGCCTCGAAGCTCAATCTTTCGCGTGTCAACGACATTCTGGTCGAAGTCGAGAAGCAGCTTGCTTCGCTGAAGCGGCAGGCGTCGAAGGCACGGCGTTACGCGGAATTGCGCGAGCAGATGCGCGGGTTGCTGCGCGATCATGCTGGCGAGCAAGGCGGAGCATCTGGACATCGAAGCGGCGCGGTTACAGACGCTGCTTCGGGAGATGGATGCCGCCGAAGAGCGAGAAGCCGGTTCCGCTGCATGAACTTGAATCCGAACAGGAGCGGTTGAACCCCCGCACCTATGAACTCGACTCCGAACTTCGGCAGACGCAAAATCTGCTGGGGCAAACGGCGCTTGATCTGGATCGTTCCGAAAACCGCATTACCTTCAACCGCGAGCAGCTTGCGCAACTTGAATCGCGGGCGGTACGGCTTGGCGGCGGAAATCGAGCAGGCCGAGCGACGGCCACCGATCTGAGCGCCAGGATGGAATCCACAGCGGGCCTCGGTCGGCGTCCTTGCGCGAGCAAACGGCTGCCCTCGAAGCAGCGCTGCGCGAATCGACCGAACACGCCTCCGGCAGCGTGACCGAGCAGAACAGCTTGAAGCCCGAGTGGAAGAATTGCGGCAGCTCGCCGCGCGGCTGGTGGAAGAATCGGCGCGCGATCAAGCGGAGTCGCTGCAAGCGGAGGAAGCGGCGGCGCGGCACACGGCCGCGGAAGAACAGCGCAGTCGACGGGATGCGCGCAAAGGAGATCGGAGTGCTCGGTTTATCGGCGCGCGTTCAGGCGGCCGATTTGGCGTTCCAAGCAGCGGAACTGCGCGCCCATGAGTTAGACGCAGCAGTGCGCGATGCGCAAGTCGAACTTGTGGCCCTTCGTCGACGGCAGCAGAACAGCAACCAGCATACTGGAAGAAACGCGCGAAGCGCTTTCAGCCGAACGCGCGAGCCAACGTCGCATCGAACAGATTCTGAGCGAGCGCGCATACACCGCCGACGCCGTGCAGAAACTCTTCAATGCGGATGGGGATGGTCAGCACGAGGGCTTTCGGGCCGTGGGACTGCTCGCCGACTATGCGGAAGTGCAGGAGAAGTACGAGGCCGCGATTGAGCAATTTCTGCGCGAGGAACTCGAATACGTGGTGGTCGAATCGTTCGACCATGCGCGCGCCGGGGTGGGGCTGCTGCGGGAGGAGATGGGCGGGCGGGCGACCTTTTTCGTCGATTCGTTGAGCAAACTGAATCTTGGGCGCGCCGGAGGTTTCTCAAAGGCAATTGCCAGATGGGGCGCTCGCGCGGCTCGACCAGATGGTTGAATTCCGCAATCCGCTCGGTCCCGCTGCAAAGCATTTTCTTTCGCGACTGAGCGCGGCCTACCTGGTTGAGAACGCTGAAATCGCGGAGCGGATGGCGCACGAGCAGCCGCAAGGCTATTTCCTCACGCCGGAGGGGACCTGCTATCACGGACGGCTGGTTTCGGGCGGACGGCAGGGCGAGGCGGGGCCGCTCGCGCTGAAACGCGAGTTCGCCAGCATGAATCAGACGCGGCGCGGCTCGAAGCGATCGCCCAGGAGCAGCAAGCTGAAGTGGCGCGCGCTCAAGAAGCAATCGCATCGGGCGAGCACGATCTGGCGACCACGCGGACGCAACATGTGGAAGCGGAAAAATCCCTTGGTGACTGCCACTCACCAGCGCGATCAAGTGCAAGCGGAATTCCGCCGCACGCGAGCAGCAGACTGGAAACCGAGACGCCGGGAGATCGCGCGGCTGCATGCGCGAAGCGGAAGCGGCGCGGGCGCGAGCCGATCGCGCGCGGAATGCACATGCCCAGGCGCAGAGCCCCCGCGCCACAGCGGAGACCGAAGCGGCGGAAGCGGCCGGGAAGCTCTCGCAAGCTGCGGCACGATTTTCAGGCGCTGCAAGAGCGCGTGGTGGCTCGGCGCGAAGAGCTGGCCACCATGTCGGAGCGACTGGCGAGCGCCGAAGCCATCGAGAAACGCTTCTCAGATGAATTAGCGCAGGCGGCCGAGCGCACGACGTCCTTGCGGCAACAGCACGAGGCATTGTCTCGGCAAGAAATGGAACTTGAGTCTTCGTGCGAGACACTGGCCAAGCAGGTCGAGGATTCTGCGGGACCAAAAGACGCGGTTGGAAGATCAACAGGCGGCGCTTCGAGCAGGAGTGGGAGAAGGCCCGCTCACGCACGGTACAAATCGATGAGGCTCTGCGCGGTAAGCGGCTGGCGCTCGATGAGTTGCGCAACGAGCGCAACCAGCGGCAGATCGAGCGAGCGCGCAACGACGCCGATCGCGATTACCTCCGCCAGACCTGCGTGGCCGAACTGAACGCCCAGCCGGAGGATCTGATCGCGCAGGAATCGGAGCTTCTGGTGGGCGAGAATCTGGTGGCCGCCGAAACCAACTACAACGAGATGAAGGCCCGCGCCGAAGCCATGGGCCCGGTGAACATGATGGCCCTTGACGAATTCCGGGAATGCGAGCAGCGCGACGAATTCTTGAGGCGCGAGCGCGACGATCTGCTGCAGTCGATCGAGAACACACAGCTCACCATCAACGAGCTCGACCAGGTTTCACGGCAAAAGTTCGAAGAAGCATTCAATTTCATCAACGCGCACTTCGCCATCGCCTTCCAGACCTTGTTCGGGGGAGGGACGGGCGAGATGCGTCTGAGCGAGCCCGATAGTTCGGGCGATGCCGGAATCGACATCGTGGCCCAACCGCCGGGCAAACGGTTGCAGAATATTCTGTTGCTTTCAGGAGGCGAAAAGGCGCTCACGGCGCTGGCCCTGTTGATCGCCGTGTTCCGCTTCCGGCCGAGCCCGTTTTGCATCCTCGATGAAGTCGATGCTCCGCTCGATGAGGCAAACGTCGGGCGTTTCAACAAGATGCTCCGCGACCTGTGCGGGCAGACACAGTTCATCGTGGTTACGCACAATCGGCGGACGATGGAAATGGGATCGGTGCTCTACGGAGTGACCATGCAAGAGCCGGGCGTGTCGAAACTGATTTCCGTGAAGTGGGAAGAAGCCGAGGCTCTGCCTCAACCAGCGGCTGCGAAAAGCAACGCGGCCTGATCGCCAGAGCAGCTGTCCGCCCGCCGATCCTCTGCGCCTGCTAATTTTCCACAAGCCGCCATGGACTGCAAAGATTTTCCCTCCCTTGACAATGGGGTGGGAAAATTCTTGCACCTAAAATCCTAGTTGGTCGCTTGGGCGGTTAGACGTTGACAACTTCTTGCCCTGCGCTAGAATACCCGCCTCTCAGGACGAGGATAACAAACCATAGTGGCTTCTCCACAAATGAATGCGGTAGTTTCAGAAACGAATTTTCCCGGACTCAAACTTCTAGGACGCGGCAAGGTGCGCGACATCTACGAGGTTGGCGACCGCCTGCTGATTGTGGCAACCGATCGCCTGTCGGCGTTTGATGTGATCCTTCCGACGCCCATACCGGATAAGGGGAAAGTCCTCACCCAGCTGTCGCTTTTCTGGTTCCAAAAGCTGGCGGACATCGTGCCCCATCACGTGATTTCGGCGGCCAATTTCACAGGCGAGCTTGCGCCTTACGCGGATTCGCTTGAAGGGCGGGCCATGCTGGTGCGGCGCACCGAACCTGCGCTCATTGAATGCGTGGTGCGCGGATACCTTTCGGGCTCGGGCTGGAAGGATTATCAGAAAACCAGCGCGATCTGCGGCGTGCCGCTGCCGGCGGGGCTTAGGGAATCGGAGAAACTTCCGGAGGCAATTTTTACTCCCTCAACCAAGGCTACCACGGGGCACGATGAAAATATTTCGTTCGATGAAACAGTTTCCCGAATTGGCCGGTCACTTGCAGAACGTTTGCGGGACACCAGTCTCACGCTTTACAAGCGCGCCGCCGAGCATGCGGCGAAAAATGGCATCATTATTGCAGATACGAAATTCGAATTCGGATTGCTGGGAGATGAGCTTATTTGGATCGATGAAGCGCTTACTCCAGACTCGTCGCGCTTTTGGCCGGCGGCCGAATACTCGGCGGGCCAGGCACAGGCTTCTTTCGACAAGCAATATGTGCGTGATTATCTGGAACGGATCGGATGGAACAAGCAGCCGCCCGCGCCGGAACTTCCGGCAGACGTCGTTGCGGCGACAAGGGATAAGTACAGAGACGCCTACCAACGCATCACCGGCCACGCACTCATTTAAACGCAGACAAGTCCTTTCTGCTTTGCTCCCACCGGCGGGGCGGAGCCGAGGTCACGATTTGCCCAGCGCCGCAAGCCGGAGGGGAAGATGGTGTTGCCCTTCACTTGCGGGAGAGGGCGCGAATGGGCCAGACAGGGGATCGTCGGCGCCTGAAATTCTGGGGTTGTCCTCGGAGCGCACTTGAAAGATCAACTGGAATCGCTCATCGGGTTAATGGTTGAGCGTGGCATTCTTCTGGAAGAAGCTGTCACGGAATTTGAGAAAAAGTTCATCAAACGCGTGCTGGAACGCTCCAACGGGAACCAGTGCCGCGCCGCGAAAACCCTCGGAATACACCGCAACACCCTCAGCCGCAAGATCGGCGAATACAAATTAAACAACGTCGGACGCCGCAGCGCCTGATGGGGGCACCTAATTCGGGCCCTGATAGCTCGACCGGGCATCGCGGTGGCTGGCGCGCAACCGGTAGAAGGGCCGAGGGAGCCAGGCGGTCCTGAAGGTTGCAATGGACTCGCCTGTTTCTGTCGCTTCGGTTGGGAGTGCTCGAACCTGCCACCCACACCGCGTGGATCGTATCCGCGGACCATTCCCGGCAGCTCTGGTACGGTGAGCCATACGGCCACCGTCGCCCTCGGCCGAGAACCAAAGGCCGGTCGGATTTCTGAGACCAAGGCCGCCCGCCCCTTTGGGGAGCGTGCGGCCTTTTTTCTTTGGCCCGCATCCGAATGTTCTTGTCCGCGCGGAGTGAGCACGGCGTTTGATTGGCTAGTTCGAACCACTCATGCGAGAATGCAAGGCTCAAAACTCGGCGCCGATGCGGCCCGATGCGTTGAAGCGGCAGGTGGATACATGGAGGATGCGGTTGATGAAGCGCTTAAGCGCCCTTTGCAGTTTTCTGTTGTTATTGGTTAGTCCGCTGGCCGCGCAAGACTCGCAAACGCCAGCGAAGGACGCTCCGCAAAATGAATCAGCATCTTCATCGCAAACCCAGGAGCCCGCTCCAACGCCTCCGCCGCCGCTGGTGGTTTATCCCTACGAAGTCTCTGGCGGATACAGCTTGCGGGTGTTCACGGAGCCAAATTACGTGCGCATCGGACTAAACGGCGGTTATGGGGCGTTTGAGTACAAGATTTTGAGCCGCCTCAGTGCCGCTGCGGAAGTTTCCGGGGCGGTCAGGAACCAAGGCATCAACGGAGACCTGAGTATTTACAGCGTAATGGTGGGTCCGCAGGTATACCCTTTCCGGCACCGGCGCAAAATCACGCCTTACGCTCATGTCTTGTTCGGCGAGGGCTTTTACCGCAACAGCTATCCGGCTTATGCCGGGTTCCCCGCGGAGGTGAAAACCGATGCGGCCACCAGCTGGGAAGCCGGGGGCGGAGTCGATTGGACGTACCGAACCCACTGGGCTTTTCGGGTGCAGCTTGACTACGCGCCTACCAAATTTTTCACAAACCAGACGCAGACCAATTATCGCGTCTCCATCGGCATCGTGTATCGCTTTGGCGAGAAGTGAACCTTGCTATGGCCATAGGGGCCAACGTCGGTTCTCGGCAGTAGCGCCGGCTGCCATCGATTCTTTCTGCCGCTTGTCGGTCGGCTGATCATAGCCTGAGATTGCACTTCGACCGCAGCCCTGCTCGTAGCAGATAGTGCGCGCAGGATGGAATGCTCGAATCGGACTGCATGCCACCAGAGGCCAAATCCGGTAAACCTGCTCCTGCGAGGCAAACAGCAGGGGGCTCTCTCTGTTTTGCTGCAGGCTTTTGTCGGCACATTGCCGCCTGTGGTCCTCAGGAGTCGCAGCAGGCCGCCAGAGTCCCATGCCAGCAAACAACAGAGCGCGGTCCTCGGCCTACGAAGATATGACAGTTGACAGTGCGGCGAGCAGCCGGTTCGCGATGGCTGCTTGCTGACGGGTAGAGCCAGCACAACCACCCTTTCAGAATTTCGCGCAAACGCTTACACTAACCCGCCGGAATTGCCCCCGGGGAGGATTTGCTTTGGCGATCGAGCGAGCGCTCATCAGTGTTTACGACAAGACGGGAATCGTGGGGTTCGCGGGCACTCTCGCGGCCCTGGGAATTGAAATCGTCTCGACCGGAGGAACAGCAAAGCTCTTGCGTGAGGCCGGGATTGCGGTGCGCGACATTTCCGATCTGACAGGCTGGCCGGAAATGCTCGGAGGGCGCGTAAAAACTCTGCACCCAAAGGTGCACGGGGGGATACTCTTTCAGCGCAACAAAGCCGACGACCGCAAGCAGGCGAGCGAGCATTCCATTGTGCCGATCGATCTGGTGGTGGTGAATCTTTATCCCTTCTCCGCGACGGCGGCCCGCCCGGGGGTGACGGCCGAAGAGCTGATCGAGAACATCGATATTGGCGGCCCGGCGATGGTTCGCTCCGCTGCGAAGAATTTTCAAACTGTGGCGGTGGTGATCGATGCCGCCGACTATGCGTCCATTGCCGCGGAGCTGCGCGAGCGGCGGGAGCTGAAGCTGGCCACGCGGCTCAATCTCGCCCGCAAGGCTTACGCCTGCACGGCAGCCTACGACGGCGAAATCGCAACCGAACTCGAACGGCTTGCGGCGAACGAAACGGTGACCATCGGCAGGCCCGAGAAGCTGCCGCAGCGCATCCACATCGGACTGGAACGCCGGCAGTCGATGCGCTATGGAGAAAATCCGCACCAGGCGGCGGCGCTTTATATCCCTGCCGGACGGCCCGCAACGGGCCTGGCGGGCGCCAAGCAACTCCAGGGAAAAGAACTCTCCTACAACAATCTTGTCGATCTGGATGCAGCCTGGGGACTCGTGACCGAATTCAAGAGGCCCGGCGTGGCGATCATCAAGCACAACAACCCGTGCGGCGCGGCCGAGCAGGAATCCCTGCGCGATGCCTATGTAAGGGCGCTGGCCTGCGATCCCGTATCGGCCTTCGGCGGGGTGCTCGCTTTTAACCAGCCGCTCGATGCAGCCAGCGCCGAAGAGGTGGCGAAACTGTTCGTCGAGTGCGTCGTAGCGCCCGGTTATGAACCTGCGGCGCTCGAAAAATTCGCGGCAAAGAAGAATCTGAGACTGCTCGAAATGCCCAAGGAAGCTCCCCCCCAGGAACTCGAATGGAAGCGTATTTCCGGCGGGGTGCTTGTGCAGGAGACTGACCGCCAGGTCCTCAGCGAAGCGCAGCTGAAAGTCGCCACGGAGCGCGCTCCCACAGCGGAGGAATTAGGTGGGCTTCTGTTCGCCTGGAAAGTATGCAAACACGTCAAGTCGAATGCGATCGTTTTCGCCTGCGACGGGCAGACATTTGGAATTGGCGCCGGGCAGATGAGCCGCGTCGATTCGGTGAAAATCGCTGTGATGAAGGCGGAGACCGCAGGCCTGGCGCTGGGGAAGACCGTGGTAGCGTCTGACGCCTTCTTTCCGTTTCCCGACGGCGTCGAAGAAGCGGGAAATGCCGGAGCCACGGCGGTCATACAACCAGGAGGATCGGTTCGGGATGCCGACGTGATTGCCGCGGCGAACCAGCTCGGCATGGCCATGGTGTTTACGGGCGTCCGGCACTTCCGCCACTAGCCATTCCGGTTGTTGTGTCTTCGAGGCCAAGTTGTGTGGGTAGGCGGGACGCGCCTACTTCCGTTTCTTTGGCAACGGTGCGACTTCGGCAGCTGATTTTTGCTTGTGGTAGCGGATCTCTGTTACCTGACTGTTGTCGTCACCGGAGGTGATTTCCGATCGCGATACGTAGGTCTCGGGATCGACACGGAGCAGAGTGAGCCGCCTGGGCTGTTGGCTGGAAGGATTTTCGAAAACAGCCGCGTTGGGATCCAGGCTGGCGAGTTTCAAGAGCGTCGTGCTCGATTGCTCCCACGGCAGAAGCGACGCGGTGAAGTGCCGCAACCGGAACTCGATCCCGTCGGAGGTTTCCCGCAGCGAGTAAAGCTCGACGACGAGCGTTTTGTCGTTTTCCACCACGCGAAACAAGCCCAGCATTTCACCCGCTTTGGGCCCGGTCCACAATTGTTCGGCAGCGCGAGGTCCCCAGCTCCCCTGCCACTTGCCTTCCAGCCAAGCGAAATCTGCAAGCGTGGCATTCAAGGGCGCGCCCGGATGGTTATCGCCTGTCAAACTGCTGTCGCTCGCTTTCCATGGGGCCTTCTCAGCTTTGGAAGAGCCGGGCTGTTGGCCGCGCGCGGCCGTCAAACGGTGAGCGAAGAGAACCAGCGGGAGGCCGACCAGCAGAAGCCCGCTCGCCAGCGCCAAAAAAATCAGGTTGTGGTGCAACCGATGACGCTTCATCGCCTTACCTTGGTTACATTTACCCCAGAATAGGTATTAGACACGAGGAAGGTATTATTGGATAGTGTGCATCCCAAGTTGCTGCGGGCACGTCATAACCTGGGTAGGCAGGAGGAACGCCCGCCGGGGGAAAACTTTGACGGCCCTGGAAGCCTGTACCATAATGGTGAGAGCGTCTATTCATGAAAACGGCTTCTAACCTCGCAATCCTTGCCGTTCTGTTTGGCGGGTCGGCGGTTTGTGCGCAGAATCCAGCAAGTACGCCCGCCGCGGCTCCGCCGCAGAGTCAGGCTTCCGGCGACACGAAGTCGGCTAACGCGGGAGCCGGCGACGCCTACTACTACTTCACGATGGGGCACCTCGCCGAGCAACAGTACGAAATCACGAACAACGGGGATATGGCGACGCAGGCGATCGACGCCTACAAGAAGGCGCTCGATCTCGAGCCGAACTCGCCAACCATCATGGAGCGGCTCGCGGAAGTTTACGCGAAGTCGCAGCGGATCCGCGACGCCGTTTCTCAAGCACAGCAAGTATTGAAAGTGGATGCCAACAATGTCGCCGCCCGGCGGCTGCTCGCCCGCATCTACGTTCGCACCCTGGGGGATGTAAACGCGGGCGCCATGCAGCAGGAAAATCTCTCCCGGGCGATCGAGCAGTTTCAGGCCATTCTCCAGATTGAGCCCGACGACACGTTCTCATCGTTATGGCTGGCACGGCTTTACCGGTTTCAAAATCGCCACGACGATGCGGAAAAGGTGCTCCGCGGGGTTTTGCAGCACGATGCCGATAACGGGCCTGCGCTCGAACAGCTCAGCCAGCTTTTGGTGGATGAAGGCCGGTCTCAGGAGGCCATCGATCTGCTCGAAAAAGCCGCGGATGATTCCTCTTCGCCGGATGTTTACGATCTACTGGGAGACGCCTATTCGCAGCAAAAGAACTACGCCAAGGCGGAAGTCGCCTATCAAAAAGCGGTGGACCAAGATCCGGATGATCCGGGACATCGCCATGGTCTTGCGCAGGCCTTGCTCTCGCAGGACAAGTACGCCGAGGCCCTTGAACAGTATACAAAGCTTTCCCAATTGGAGCCGGGAACCGCGGAAAACTACCTTCGCATCGCACAGATCGACCGCCGCTTGGGCAAATTCGCTGAAGCCGAGACAAGCTTGCTCAAAGCGAAGGAGCTTTCTCCCGGCAGCCTCGAAGTGCTCTACAACGAAGCGCTCCTGTATGAAGACCAGGGACGCTACGACGACGCGGTTAAAGTGCTCGCCGACGCCATTGCGGGAATCAAGAATCAGGCGCCCAGTGACGACAACGCGAATGCTCTTTCCATTCTCTACGAACAGCTGGGACGCGCTTACCGGGAGCAGCATAAGTATCCAGAGGCGATCCAAACACTTCAGGAAATGGGGAAATTAGGACCGGACGCGCAAAAGCGCGCCCAGATGCTGCTGATCGACACCTACCGCGACAGCCACCAAATCGACTCCGCCATCGGCGAGGCGAAAAAGGCTTTGGACGCTTCGCCCAAGGATTCAGGCCTGACGGTCACCCTCGCCATGCTTTATGGGGAGAAGTCCGACGCAACCCAGGGAGCGAAGTTGCTGCAGGGGTTGCTGCAAGGGAACGACGGCGACCAGGAAATTTATATCGACATCGCGCAGGTGCAGGAGCGGGGCAAGCAATACGCCGAAGCGGAGCAATCGGCGCAGAAGGCCGAGCAGATGGCGCAGGAGGATTCCGGAAGGCAGACCGCCTGGTACATGCTGGGCGCGATCTACGAGCGCCAGAAAAAATACGATCTTGCCGAGCAGGAATTTCGCAAGGTTCTCGGCGTAAATCCGAACAATGCAGCCGTTTTGAACTATTACGGCTACATGCTCGCGAACCGCGGCATTCGCCTGGATGAAGCGACGTCGCTCATTCAGAAAGCGGTTGATCAGGATCCCAACAACGGCGCATTTCTCGACAGTCTTGGCTGGGCCTACTACAAGCAGAACAAGTTCATGGAAGCGCAGGATTATCTCGAAAAAGCTGTGAGCCGCGAAGGACGCGACCCCACGATTCTGAGCCACCTCGGAAACGTCTATCTCAAAGAGGGCCGCAACGACCGTGCCGCCGAACTTCTGGAACAATCGCTGGCCGCCTGGCAAAAAGCGCTGCCCGCCGATTACGAGGCGGACAAAGCAAACGAGGTCGACGCGCAGCTTTAGAACTCTGAAGAAGAGGCTGGCGCAGAAATCTTCTCCCGACGCGGTGAAGCCGCAGTAAGCTCTCCGGCATGAAAAGATCGGTACGCCTGCCGGCGTTTGCAAAAGTAAATTTCTGCCTGCATGTGCTGGGCCGCCGGGCGGACGGCTATCACGAACTCCGCACGATTTTTCAGACGATTTCTCTGCACGATACGCTCGAACTTACCATCCGCCCGTCAAAGAAAAGGGTTCGGTCGATAACGCTGGAATCAAATGACGCCACCCTGTTGGGTCCTGATAATCTGGCCGTCCGCGCCTTAAATGCCATAGGCGATGAGATGGGGCTTCGCGGAACTATGTGTGTGCGTCTTCAGAAGCGAATTCCTGTTGCCCGGGGGCTCGGGGGAGGGTCAAGCGATGCCGCCGCCGCGCTCATTGGCGCGATGCGCCTGGCAGAGAAGAAGCTTCCTCTCAACCGACTCATGGAGATTGCGGCCAGCTTGGGCGCCGATGTGCCTTTTTTCCTCTTCGGCGGCCGCGCCGCAGCCGTGAACCGCGGCGACGAAATCTACCCGCTGCCCGACCTGCCCAAGCGCGCAGTGCTGGTGGTTTCGCCAAAGGGGATTGGCGTGAGCACCAAGGATGCCTATCGGTGGGTCTCACAGGAATTGACAAATCGACCCAAACCCCATAACATCTGGGGGTTCTGCGCTCTGTGCTGGAGCCGGTCAGGGGCGCTCTCGAATGACTTCGAGGGTCCGGTTTTTGGCCGTCATCCGCGCCTGGTGGAAATCCGGGCGGGATTGCTCAAGCAAGGAGCCGCAGATGCCGCGCTGGCGGGTAGCGGGTCGGCGGTGTTTGGAGTATTCCAAAACCCAGCGCAGGCGCGCCGAGCCGCTCGTGCGTTCCCGGAAGATTCGGTTTTCGTCGTGGAAACCCTTTCCAGGGAAAAATATGGCCGCGCTTTAGGCTGGCGTGTCACCACTTGAGGAATCGCTTTGGGCGACGGCAAGTTCAAAGTTTTCTGCGGGACTGCGAATCCAGCCCTGGCAGACGCGATCTGCTCCTATCTGGGCGTGCCTCGTGGAGAGCCGAGCACGGGAAATTTTCCGATGGCGAAACGCGCTACCAGATTCTTGAAAACGTGCGTGGCGCCGACGTTTTCGTAGTGCAGCCCTGCTCGATCCGGTGGACCACCACCTGATGCAGTTGCTGCTGATGATCGACGCGTTCAAGCGTGCTTCGGCGTGGCGCATTACGCCGGTGATTCCGTATTATCCGTACGCCCGGCAGGACCGCAAAGACCGTCCGCGAGTGGCAATATCGGCCAAGCTCGTGGCGGACATCCTGGAGACCTCCGGATCGAGCCGCGTGCTTTCGCTCGACCTGCATGCGCCGCAGATTCAGGGTTACTTTAATATCCCGGTCGATCACTTGTACGCCGCGCCGGTGCTGGTGGAGTATTTTAAGAAGAAGAATATCGGCCCGATAACGGTGGTTTCACCCGACGCAGGCGGCGTCGAGCGGGCCAGGCTTTTCGCCAAGCGGATTGACGCGCCGCTGGCCATCGTGGACAAACGGCGCATCGACGTCAATGTGAGCGAAGTGATGCACCTGATCGGCGATGTGGCGGGGCGCCCGGCGCTGGTGATCGACGACATCATCGACACTGCCGGGACGCTCGTGAAGACCACCGAAGCTCTTCTCGAGCATGGAGCCACAAAAGTGTTTGCCGCTTGCACGCACGCGGTGCTTTCAGGTCCGGCCGCAGAGCGTCTGATGAATTCGCCGATCGAAGAGATCGTGGTCACCGATTCGGTGCCTCTCAACGATGGGGCCAAGAAGCTGCCCAAGATCACCGTGCTCAGCGTGGCCGAGCTTCTCGCCCGAGGGATTCAGTCGATTCACGAAGAGACCTCGATTAGCGAGCTGTTCATTTAGCAGGTGGGTGAAGTTGCAAAACTTGAAGTGGTTCAAAGCAACGAGGAAGGGATTGTATGGAAACATTTACAGTCGAGGGAAAGATTCGCGAATCACGCGGCAAGAACGCCGCTCGCCGCACGCGGCAGACGGGATGGTGCCCGCGGTCCTCTATGGAGGTCGCAAGGAATCGGTCGCGCTCTCGGTCAACGCAAAGCAGATCGCCAAGATCCTGCGGTCCGAGACCGGGCACAACACGATCTTTACGGTACGGGTTGCCGCAGGCGCCGAAGAAAAAGCCATGATGAAGGATTGGCAGGTCGACCCGCTCAAGGGATCCCTGCTGCATGTGGATCTCCTGCGGATCGCCATGGACGTGCGCATGCGCGTGCGCGTGCCGGTCAAAACGTTTGGTGAGCCGCAGGGCGTGAAGCTGCAGGGCGGGATTTTTGAAATGGTTACCCGCGAAGTGGAAATCGAGTGCCTTCCGGCGGACATCCCGGAAGAATTCAAGGTGGACGTGACGCCGCTGATGATCGGCAAGCAGCTTCGCGCCGCCGATATTCCGCTCGAAGGTGAGAAATTCAAGCTGGTCACCGATCCTCTGCGGGTGATCGCGCACGTGGTGACGCTCAAGAAGGAAGAGGAGCCAGCGCCCGAGGCGGCCGTCGCCGCAGAGACCGCTCCGGCCGAACCCGAAGTCATCAAGAAGGGCAAGAAGGAAGAAGAAGGAGAAGAGGGAGCGGCCGAGGCTGCCCCGAAGGCCGAGAAGTCCGAGAAGAAGAAGTAAGTTTTTTGGGGCGCCTTGCTGCGGCTCCGGGGGCGGCGCGAGGGCGCGGGCCGCTGAGGCATGAGAGATGAGACTGATCGCCGGCCTTGGCAATCCTGGCCCGGAGTATGAGTGGACGCCGCACAATCTGGGCAGACTGGCCATAGAGGGATTGGCAGAACGCGGCAGTATTGGCCTGACGCGCCCGGAAGCGAAAGCGCACGTAGGACTTGGCAAAATAGCGGGGGAAGACGTGGTTCTTGCCAAGCCCGAGACGTACATGAATTTGAGCGGCGTTTCGATCCGCATGCTGCTTGAGAGGTACGAACTCGATCCGGCGCAAATGATCGTGCTGGTTGACGACGTCGATCTCCCGTGGGGTCACATTCGCATTCGCGAGCGCGGCTCGGCGGGGACGCACAACGGGTTGAAGTCGATCATCGGTTCGATCGGCACGCAGGAATTTCTTCGGATCCGGTTGGGCTGCGGCCCGCCCAGAATCCGGGGCGACCTTCGCGATTACGTTCTCGGCGCCATGGGCCGCAGCGAGCGCCAAACGGCGGCGGAAATGGTTGCCGACACGGCCGAGGCAGTGGAATCGATCATTACCGAGGGCGTGAGCAAGGCGATGTCGCGTTTTAATCACAAGCTTCCGCCTGCGGAAGAAAATTCGCAGTAAAGTTCGGTGCTTGCCACAGCGGCAAGAAATCGAGGAAATATGGAAGAGCGCCAGTACGACCTGATTTTCATCTGCCGGCCCGATACGCCGGAGCCGGACATCGACAAAGTGATCTCCACGCTCGAGCACACCGCCATCGAAAAAGGCGCGCGCATCGAGAAGACCGACAAATGGGGCCGCAAGCGCATGGCCTACCGGGTGAGCCGGCTGCGCGAGGGCTTTTATGTCTACATGGACCTTCGTTCGAGCCACGGCGAGGTTGTCAAGGAGCTGGAGCGGCGCCTCAAGGTTGCCGACCCGGTGATCAAGTACTTGACGATTCGCGTCGATGAAGAACTCAAACGCCAGGACAAACTCAAGAAGCATCGCGAGCGCCGAGCTGCTCGCCGTCCGCGCAAGACCGTACCCGCCGCGCCAGCGCAGAGCGGCGAACAATCGGCCGCGGCAATCTAGCAAGGGAGAAATCGAATGGCAGACGAACACGCACCGCAACAGCAGGCGCCGCCGCAGCACCACGCACCAGCCGCGGCATCATCAGCAGCTCCAACCGGAGGGCATTCCGGTCCGCCTTCAGGACCAGGAGGGCCGCGTCCTCAGGGAATGGGTGGCCGCCCCGGCGGCCCGGCGAAGCGCGGCAAGCGCAACTTCGTTCGCAAGAAGAAAGTTTGCCGCTTTTGCGTCGACAAGGTCGACTACATCGATTACAAGAAGGCGGACGTTCTGGCGTCGTTCATCCAGGAGCGCGGCAAGATTCTTCCGCGCCGCATGACCGGCACCTGCGCGCGCCATCAGCGCTGGCTCACCGTGGCCATCAAGCGCGCTCAGAATATCGCGCTGTTGCCCTTCGCCGCCGAACTCTAGCTTCGTAGCGGCGCGGCAGCTTTGGTTTCCCAGGGGCGACAGTTCCGGGAAGCGAATCGGTCCAAGCCGTCGGACCTGGTGCAAGGCAATAAAATTCGAAAAAGTTTGAGGATGTGAACATGCAGATAATTCTTCAGGAAGATGTGGAAAAGCTCGGAACGCGCGGTCAATTGGTGGACGTTGCCGAAGGTTATGCCCGCAATTTTCTTCTGCCGCGCAAGCTGGCGCTCGAAGCCACGGTGGGCAACATGAAGCGCCTGGAAAGAATGCGCCTGGCATTCGCCAAGAAAGAAGCCACCGAAAAGGAGGCCGCGACCACGCTTGCGGGGATGCTGGCAAATGTTTCCATCGAGCTCGCCCGCAAGTCCGGCGATAGCGACCAGCTCTTTGGCTCGGTCACCTCCGCGGACATTGCCGAAGCGCTCCTAGCCAAGGGCTACAACATTGACAAGCGCAAGATCGTGCTCGCCGATCCCATCAAGTTGATCGGTGAATACGACGTACCCATCAAGCTGCACCGTGAAGTCGCCCCGAACATAAAAGTGGTTGTGCGCAAGGAAGGATAGCAATTTCGCGTCCTCTGGTTTTCTGGGGACCACGATTCAGAAAGGGGCGTTTGATGGCCCTGTTTTTCTTTTTCGTCTTCTAATTCTGTTCCCGCCGGTTTTTCACACGCGCTGTGATATTCACAATCAAAAAGAACGATTACTTTCTTGACCGCGCCTCCTCGGTTCCCCACAATGCACGTCGCTGCAGAAAACACGGCGGGCACTCAGCTCCCCATAAAGAAGCCAACTTGAAAAGAATTACTGGTCTTGCGCTCAACAACCTCTTGGGCGAAAATAAAGCGAACCTGAATGGCCACTGAAATCAGCATCGAGCGGCCGCTTCCGCACAATATCGAAGCCGAGCGCTGCATCCTGGGCGCGGTCTTGCTCGACAATCACACCCTCAACACCGCTCTCGAACGCTTGCGTCCGGAAGATTTCTTTCTTTCGCAGCATCGCCACATTTTCGAGCGCATGATCCAGCTCGGCGAAAAGAGGCAGGGCATCGATACGGTCACGCTGATGGAAGACCTCAGCCGCGGCGGCCTGCTCGAGTCGGCCGGCGGCGTCGCCTACCTTTCGCAACTTGCGGATGGGCTGCCTCACCTCACAAACGTCGAGCACTACGCGCGCATCGTGAAGGAAAAGGCGGTCCTGCGCAATTTGATCCATTCCGCCGCGGTGATTCAGGAGCAGGCGCTCGCGGCGGGGGACGATTCCGACGTAATTCTGGACCGCGCCGAGAACGCCATTTTTCAGATCGCCGAAGATCGCGTTCGCGCCGGGCTGATCGGCATCAAGGACCTGGTCAAGGACGGTTTCGAGCGCCTGGAAAAAATCTTCAGCGAAGGCCGCCGCATCACCGGGCTAACCACGGGCTATTCGGGACTGGACAACGAAACCGCGGGTTTACAGCCCTCCGAACTGATCATCCTCGCGGCGCGTCCTTCGATGGGCAAAACAGCCCTGGCGCTGAATATTGCCGGGAACGTGGCGCTGCGGCAGAAACAGCCGGTCGCCATCTTCAGCCTGGAAATGTCCAAGGAGTCTTTGCTTTTGCGTCTGCTCGCCTCCGAAGCCCGTGTGGACGCCCACAAATTCCGCACCGGGCACATGAACCGCGACGACTGGAGCAAGGTGACCGCAACTCTCGCCAGCCTGGGCGAAGCGCCAATCTGGATCGATGATTCCGCTTCCTCGACGGTGCTGGAAATGGGCGCCAAAGCGCGGCGGCTCCTGCGCGATCGCGGGCTTTCCCTGATCATCGTTGATTATCTTCAACTGGTTGTGCCCACCAACAGTGGGCGCGGCACCAATCGGCAGGAAGAAGTTTCCGGGATGTCGCGGGCGCTCAAGGGCCTCGCCAAGGAACTGAAAGTGCCGATCGTCGTCCTCAGCCAGTTGACGCGAGCTCCCGAGCGCGAAGACCGCAAGCCGCAGCTTGCCGATCTGCGCGAATCAGGTGCCATCGAGCAGGACGCCGACGTCGTGCTGTTCATCAACCGGCCCAATTTTTATAAGACCGATCTCCCTGAGGAAGACCGGGCCAAGTCCGAACTGATTATCGCCAAGCAGCGCAACGGCCCAACCGGGACACTGAATTTCGTCTTCCTCGGCCGCCACACGCGCTTCGAAGAAGCCGCGCCAGACGCATGGAGTTCGGCGGGCGGCCAGGAATAATCCGTGTATCCGCCGGGCGGCGCTAGCGGACGTAGCGCAACACGAAATCGGCGCCTACTCCGATGGCCTCGTAGTGCTTGCGCGCATTTTCGAGTTTTGTGAACACGTCTTCGTAGCCCAGAGCGGCGGCATGCGGGTCAACGTAGACGTAGCCTCCGGTTACATGGAAGAGCGTAATCATGTCGGTCACATCGTCAGGAACGACCAGGGTGTGCGTCTCGCCCGGCGGCTCGAAAGCATAGCTCCCCTCGGTCGCGACCCAAGCGTGCTCGAGATAGTGCCACCGCCCGCGAAGTGTGAACGCGTGGACGGGCCCTGAATGGCGGTGGCGCGAGAGCACCCCGGCGCGCCTAACCCGCAGCAGGTTCACATAATATCCCTGGCTGACATTCAGGATGAGGGGTTTGAACCAGGCGCCTTCGCCTTGCGGTACCCAGAGGTGTTCGTCGGTCGACAAGTTCATGGCGTCTGCAAGCAGCATGTCGGCACGCATGGCGGTGGGCTGCGGCAGTTGGTAGGGAATCTTGCGCCAGTCTGGTTGATTCTGATTGGTTGCTGAGCCGTGGTGAACCATTGTGTCCCTCCCTCACAGCTGTGAAACGGTAACACGGAAGCCCCCGGACACCCCAGCGGCGCACCCCGGAATTGCAGGACTTACGCGTCTTCCGGCCCGATCAGAAATGGCTCCGAGAGTGCTACGTTGCAAGCTGCCTGTTTACCTAAACGGCGCAGAGCGGCGGGAGGCTTTCGCTTTTTTGATCGCGCCGAAAAGGAATTGTCTGGCATTCTAGAAGAACATGTCCAAACCAATTCATGTCCGAGGACGTCCGGTCTGGGCGGAGATTTCTCTCCAGGCAATCCTGAAGAATCTCCGGGTAATCCGCCGGCACATCGGCCCGAAGCCGAAAATCCTGGCGGTGGTGAAATCGAACGCCTACGGTTTGGGAGCGGTGCCGATTTCGAAAGCGTTGCAAAAGGCGGGAGTGGACTGGTTCGGCGTCACCTGCGCCAACGAAGGAATCGAGCTTCGCGAGTCAGGCATCCGCAAGCGAATTTTGGTCCTCACCGGTTTCTGGCCAGGTGAAGAGAAGCGCCTCATAGGGAATCGCCTCACGCCCACAATTACGCGCCTTCAAGATGTCAGCGATCTCGAGCGCGCCGCCAAATCGGTCAGGGATAAGCGGGCGCCAATTCCGTTCCACGTGAAGATCAATACCGGCATGAATCGTCTGGGCATATTGCCCGACGAAATCGAAGCTTTCGCCAGCGCGCTGGCCGATTGCCGTCACATCCAGCTCGAAGGCACATTCACCCACTTTGCTTCGGCCGAGGATTTCAGCGCTCGTCAGACCGACGATCAGGAAGCATTGTTTAGCAGCTGCCTGGCGCGTCTGCGGGAACTTGGCGTTTCGCCTGGAATCGTGCATATGGCCAACAGCGGCGCCATCTGCGCGCGTCCCAGCACTTATGCGGACATGGTTCGCCCCGGCGCCATTCTCTATGGCTACTACCAATCCTTCGATCCGCCCGACAAAGGAAAGCAGGTGCGAGACCGACTGCCCATTGAGCCAAGCCTCTCGCTCCGCGCGAGGATTATCACTCTGCGCGACCTTGCGCCAGGACAGGGTGTCGGCTACTCGGCTCGCTTCGTCACCGAGCGCCCCACGCGGATCGCGGTGATCAATGCAGGCTACGCGGACGGCATTTCCCGCCAGCGCAGCAATCGTGGCTGCGCCTTGCTGCGTGGCCGGCGGGTGCCACTGGTGGGTGCCATTTCCATGGATCTGACGACCCTCGATGTGACCGACGTACCGGATGCGGCCCTGGGAGACGTCGTCACCATTTACGGCCGGGATGGTGCCGATGCGATGGTGGTCTCCGATATTGCGCGCGAGATCTGCACCGTCACATCCGATCTTCTCTGCGCGCTTGGCCGTCGCGTGCCCCGCTACTATCTGTAGCGCTTGCCTCAGGATGTTCTCTTGGTCTGATATTTCCGGTCAGTGCTATACTACGCGCATATTTTTTCCATATATATATTGTATGCGTCGCTTCATACCGGCGGCGATCACTTCTCTCATAAACGCCGGATAGGATGAGTTCATCGGCCCAGTGATTTCATAACCTTGGATAGGAATACACGCTCATACGTTTCCTCATAGGGTGGCATGATGCAACGGACTCCTAACTTCCCCGGCCGTACTCCAGCCAGCGCAACCCCGGATAGTACGGCGATCAAATCGGCCTCCAGCGCCCGCGGATCGCAGGCTGGATCATTCTGGGACATGCTCGGGTTTCGCATCATTTTCACGATCTGCTGTGTTGTGGTCGGCTTTCATTTCCGGCCGTTCAGCCTGTCGAAGGAATTGGGAGCGGCAGCGGGTTTCCTGTTCGCCCTCGGCGTGATTCTATTTGAAGTACGGCTTCGCAAGGCCAGCCTTCGCCGGCTGATTGGCGCTGTGACCGGCTCGATTCTGGGAATCCTCGGGGCCTACATCAGCTCGTTGATTTTGTCGCATACCAGTATGCCCGAAAGCACGCGCTCGTTCTTCAGCCTGGTGCTCTATCTGGTGATGACCTACATGGGCTTGGTGCTGGGCGCCAACAAGGGCGACATGCTGAACCTGCAGGCGTTCGGCGGCCTGTTCGGTAGCGAGAGGAATGCGAAACATTCGGTCAAATTGCTTGATACCAGCGTGATCATCGATGGCCGCGTGGCGGACATCGCGGACGCCTTATTTCTAGACGGAACGATTATTATTCCGCAGTTCGTGCTGCACGAATTGCAATTGGTTGCCGATTCAGCCGATCCCTTGAAGCGCCAGCGCGGCCGGCGCGGCCTGGAGGTGCTGCAGCGGATTCAGAAGATGCCGCACCTTGAGGTGCAGATCGCTGATGACGATTTCGCGCATATCGCCGAGGTGGATTTGAAGCTGATCGAGCTTGCCAAGCGTTACGACGCGAAAATCGTGACCAACGATTTTAACCTGAACAAAGTCGCCACACTGCAGGGCATCGAGATCATGAACGTGAACCAGCTCGCCAATGCCCTCAAGCCGGTGGTTCTGCCAGGCGAGGTGATGCGCGTTTTCATCCTGCGAGAAGGCAAGGAGTACAACCAGGGCGTCGCCTATCTGGATGACGGGACGATGGTCGTGGTCGATGGCGCGCGCAAGATGATCAACAAGACGGTCGATATCAGCGTTACCTCGGTCCACCAGACCACCGCCGGCAAGATGATCTTCGGCCGCTACGATGAGCGCGGCGAGCAGGCCCGGGCCGCTCTGGCCGGAGAAAACGCGGCGGGCGGCCGCCCGTCCGATGTTGCCGAACGTCCGCCTCGGCCGATTTATCCCGATCCCGGCCGTTCTTGAAGTTCTCTCGATACACCCCGGGCTCACTTGCGATAAACTGAGCAACTTTCCATGACTCGAATTGCTGCCATTGTTCCTGCTGCCGGACTCGGAACCCGCATGGGCGCCGAGCGGCCAAAGCAGTTTATGGAACTCGACGGCATGCCGCTGCTCATCTTCACCTTGAAGAGGCTCGCCGCGTGCGCGGCGATTACGGAGTTTTTTATTGCCACGCGCGGAGACATCGCCTCCCTGCAGGCGAAAATCTCCAGGGCGGAACTGGGCCGGCCTGCTCGCGTGGTTCCAGGCGGTGACACGCGCCAGCAATCGGTCGCCAACGCGCTCGCCGAAGTAGACTCGGACACGGAAATTGTCGTCGTTCATGACGCGGTGCGCCCGTTCGTGACGCCGGACCAAGTTGGACGCGTCATCGCCGAAGCGCGCACGCGCGGCGCCGCCATTTTGGGCATACCGGCGATAGATACCGTGAAGGAGGTGAAGCGCGCAAGCCTCCCGGAGGATGTCGCCTTGATTTCCGCCACCATCCCGCGAGAACGCATCGTTCTCGCGCAAACACCACAAGTGTTTTCCTACGCGCTTCTGCGTGACGCTTTCCGCAAGGCCCAGGAAGATGATTTTACGGGTTCCGACGAAGCCGCGATCGTCGAGCGCTTCGGCCATGACGTGTTCGTTGTCCTGGGCTCGGAACGGAACCTGAAAATCACGCGCCCCGCCGACATGGACCTGGCCCGTTTTTATTTCGAGCAGGAGCGGCTCGCGAAATGACGCGCTGCGGAATCGGCTACGATCTGCACCGCCTTGCGACGGGCCGCAGGTTAATGATCGGGGGGATCGACGTGCCTTTCGACAAAGGCTCGGTGGGGCACTCCGATGGGGACGTGCTGAGCCACACGCTTTGCGACGCACTGCTGGGGGCCGCCGGCCTCGGCGATATCGGCACGCATTTCCCGGATACCGATCCGAGATGGAAGGGGGCTTCGAGCCTCATTTTCCTTGAGCACACCCGCAAGCTGCTTAACGAACGCGGAATGCGCATCCAGCATCTCGATGCTGTGGTCATTTGCGAACGGCCGAAGCTCGGCCCCCATTTTCCGGCGATGCGCGCCGCTCTGGCAAAATCTCTCGGAATCGCAGTCGAACAAATCAATCTCAAAGCCAAAACGAACGAGGGCACCGGCGAAATCGGACGCGGCGAGGCCATCGCCGCCCAGGCGATTGCGACCCTGGAAAGCTGATCGGCGCCCGTCGCGTAGCGTCCAGGGAGATGAGGTCCGCGGTGATGTCCTCCAACCGGCCGGCTGGCGTGATCGCCACCACAGCTTTGACGCCGAATCGGTTCACGGCGGGCGAGGTGATCGCCATCCTCGACAAACGTGGTTGGCTGGCGAGCCCAGCCGAAGACCAAAGCGATGCGCTGCAGGCGTGGTGCGCTCGAGCCGCCGAGTTGCTCGGCCCCCTGGCGGCGGACCAAGCCGCGCTCGCCGTCTTGCTCCAGCCGGTTTTCGCCTACGACGCCAGAGTCGTCCTGGGAAGTAGCGCCAATCAGGACGTCCTCAGCCGCTGCGGGGCGCGGGAAGTGATTCGTGAACTGGCAAACCGGATTCTCGATGGCGGCGATATCGATTCAGACCGCTTCAAACAGATTATCGCGGCGCTGAAATTGGCCGTGCCATACCGCAGCAGGGAGTTGTTCCATCCCATCCGGCTCGTGCTCACCGGCCGCTCAGGGGAAGGCTACCTCGACCGGGTGATTCTGCTGCTTGACCCCGCGGCCCGACTGAGATTCGCCATGCCGGTAAAGACAAACCGTCAGCGAATACTCGAATTCTGCGCGGCTCTGGAGTGAGCACGGCAGCAGAGCGCCCCGGAAATCGCGCGGCTGTTTCCTGAGAACGGAAGCCATCTTTTTAAGCGAGAGCTCTACCAACCGATGAACTGGCTGACTGGATTCCACGCCGTTGAAGAAGCACTCGTCGCGGGGCGGCCGCTTGACCGGATCGTGATCGCACGAGGGCGGCACGGAGAGCGCATCCAAGCCGTCGTGCGTCTGGCAAAGTCGCATGGAATTTCAGTGCGTTTCGAAGACCGCCAGCAACTCGACCGGCTGTCGGGCACGCGCGAGCATCAGGGAATCGTGGCGCTGGGCGCGGCAAAACCGGTGCTGGGGCTCGAGGATTTGCTGCGCGCCAAGACCGGCCAGGGACTGCTCGTTTTGCTCGATGGTGTCGAGGATCCGCACAATTTAGGCGCGATCATCCGCACCTCACTGGCTGCGGGCGCCAGTGGCGTTGTGATCCCCGAACGCCGCGCGGCCGGGCTCAGCGACACCGTCGAGCGCTCCTCGGCAGGCGCCCTGGCACATCTGCCAGTGGCGCGCGTGAAGAATCTGGTTCGCGCCATGGAGGAAATGAAAGATGCGGGCTACTGGCTTGTCGGGCTCGACGAGCGCGCCGGCAAAAGCTACACGGATGTGGATTTGAGGGGATCTGTCGGCATCGTGCTGGGCAGCGAAGGCGAAGGCCTGCACGAGCTCACGCGCAAACGCTGCGACTTTCTGGTGTCAATTCCCACTGCCGGTCCGGTGCGCTCGCTCAACGTTTCAGTCGCTGCGGGAGTCATGCTCTTCGAAGCGGTTCGGCAGCGCCGCGCGAAATAAACCGAGGCCCCCTCGCTGCCAAGCTCTCGAGGCCCGCTTTCAGCGGTCATATTTCAAGAGCGAGAACACGTCGATTCCAGGGAGCTTCTTGCGCCCGTGCAGGAAATTGAGTTCAACGGCAAAGGCAGCCCCCACAACTTCTCCCCGAGCTTCCGCGCCAACTCAATTGCCGCGGCAGCCGTGCCTCCGGTAGCCAGCAGATCGTCACAAAGCAGAACGCTTTGCCCAGGGCGCACAGCGTCTTCGTGAATCTCGAGCTGGTCGGTGCCATACTCGAGCTGGTAGGTGACCGCCGCAGTATTATAGGGTAGTTTCTTCGGCTTGCGCACCGGAACGAAGCCCGCGCCGAGCCGGTATGCCAGGGCCGGGGCGAAGATGAACCCCCGGGCCTCAATTCCGGCAACGACGTCGACCTTCTTCCCGTCGTAATGCGCGCACAACCGGTCGACCATGTCGTGAAAGCCCCGCTTATCCTGCAGCAAGGTAGTCAGGTCGTAGAACAAAATTCCAGGCTTAGGATAGTCAGGGATTTCCCGGATTAGACTCTTGAGATCGTTCATTCGGCTCCTTGGGGCGCTATTCATCATATTCAATCGAGAACTCCTGGGCGAAACGCAGATCAAACGACGCCTTCTCCTCCTGCACGCCCGAAACTTGCGCGGCCCGCGGTCCTCGACTCAATTCCGCGTAGAGCAGTTCAATGGCAGCTGAGCTACCCACGGCGTAAACTTCCACGCGACCGTCCCGCAGATTCTTCGCATAGCCCGCGACGCCCAGCCGTTCCGCCGCGCGGCGCGCGAAGAAGCGGTATCCCACTCCCTGGACCAGACCGCTCGCAAAGAAGCGCTTCGCTATCGGTTCGTCACCCACGGCGCACCGAGCCTACGGCTCGACAAACAAATAATGGTAGCAGAGTGATGGCCCTAACTGGGAGCAAGACGATGAATCCGGCCTTGCGGTCAGCCTTCCTGCCAAGGCTGCCAGGGCAAGATCGAGGGAGCACCCTTGACGGGCACGATAGCATCATATAATCAGAATGCGAGGGAGTTATGAAACCCAACTCGTTGCTTCTGTTTACCGCAGTCCTGCTAACCGCGCCTTTGCTGGGTCCGACCGTGGTGCGCGCTCAGCGTGGGGCTCGCTTCTCGGCCTCGGCTATGAGCGTGCGTCGCGGCTCCGCCCTGACGACCCCCGCGCCCCTGCGAAGCAGCCGGCGGAACGCGTCGGGCGCGGCGAATGGTTTTTTCCACAATTCGCTCGGAAACATCCGTTTTTTTCCTACAAACGGTCTCGGGATCAACGGCATTAATACCATTGCCACGCAAAATGTGGGCATCGAAGCCGCCATCGATCCGATTACCCAGTGGAATTTAGCGCTTGCCGAACGAGCCTCGCGAACTGGCCTGTTGGGAGGAGGCGGCTACTACCTTCTCGGTGGCGGCGGGTATGTTCTCCCGCAAGATTCCGAGCAGAGCGAGCAGCCCGCACCGCAGCAGCAACAGCCACAAGTGATCGTCGTGCAGCAACCGCCCACCCAGCAGGCCGCTGCCGTCAGCGAGCCGCCAGCTGCGGTGCCGCTGCCCGATGCCGGCCAGTTCACGCTCGTGCTGCGGAATGGCACCCAGATCGAAGCGGTAGCTTTCACCCACACCAGTGATCGCATCGTTTACATCACTCGGGAGGGTGCTCGGCGAATGATTGCTCTCAATGACCTGGACGCCGAGGCGACCTTGCGCCTGAATCAAGAACGAGGCACGCCTCTTCAGCTCCCTCTGTAACCCGAGTTCATTGGGTGACCCGGCGGACGGGCTCGGGCATGTACAGCCCGGCACCGGTGGGAAGGCCAGCGCGCTCGAACTGAATTGTGGTATGAGAGATTTGGAAATCGTGGGCGAGCACCTCCTTGATGTTGGCCAGAATTTTTTCGCTCTCTTCCATGTGCATATCGGGAATGCGGACATGGCAGGAAAGAGCGTGTAAGTCGCTTCCGAGCGTCCAGATGTGCACGTCATGAACTTCCTGTGTTCCTTCCACTCGTAGAATCGCCGTCGCCACCCGATCGAGCTGGATATTTCGCGGCAAGCCCTCCAAAAGAATGTGACCGCTCTCGTTCAAAATTCCGAGTCCCGACCAAAGCACCATGGCGCCGATGGCAATGCCAACCAGCGGGTCCACCCATTGCGCGCCTGTCGCGCGAATCGCCAGAGCTCCGACGAGAATGGCGAGATTCGACAGCGCGTCGCCGAGATTGTGGAGCCACACCGTTCTGACGTTCAGATCGTGGCGCCCGCGAGACACCGCGAGGGTAATGCCGCCGTTGATAAACAGCGCCAGCAAAGAGACCCACACCATCAGGCCGGTGCCCACTTCGACGGGATGGCGCAAGCGACCCACCGATTCATAGATCAGAAACAGGGCGGCCAACGCCAGCAGCATCGCATTGACGAAAGCCGCCAGGATTCCGGCCCTATGGTAACCATAGGTTTTCTCCGGGGTGGGAGGGCGCAAGGCCCAACGCATGGCGAGCCAGGAGATTACCAGGGTGGGCACATCGGTAAGATTATGGATGCCGTCGCTGACCAGCGAAATGGAATGCCCAGCATAGCCGGCGATAAATTCCGCCGCCACCAGGGTAAGAGTAGCTAGCACCGACATCCCCAGGATTCCCGTCGAGCTCCCGCCTAAGCCATGATCGTGGCCGAGCGATCCATGGCTGTGCCCACCGTGTGCATGGGAGGGTGCCGGCATGGAATAAATCTTACTCGTTCTGAGGCCTTTGCTGACAGCCCCGGTTCACGAATTCGAGGCTGAGCTTACGAAACAGCAAACGCAAACCCAATTGACTTCATTTGGCACACCTGCCTAACATGAACTGATTACACATCTTTTGCTTTCCTGAGGGGGCGCTAGGCGCACGCAGTAAAGGCCCGCCCAGCGATGACGCAAAACTTTGCCAAGCTGGTTTTCTGGGGCGTACGTGGTTCTACGCCAACTCTCGAGCGTGATACCTGGCGCTACGGTGGCAATACGCCCTGCCTGGAATTGACCACCTCGGGCGGAACGCGCTTCGTTCTTGACTGCGGCACCGGACTGCGCATGCTGGGCAACCGTTGGGCACAGGGCAATAGCGAGTTCGGCGTCGAGGCCCACGTACTAGTCACCCACTACCACTGGGATCATATCCAGGGAATACCGTTTTTCCTGCCGTTCTTCGAATCGCAGAACCGCTTTCACTTTTACAGTTTCCAGTCCAAGTTTTTGGGACCCGACACGCTGCGTCAGGTGTTGGAATCACAACTGGCGAGTCCCTTTTTCCCTGTGGATCTAAGCATGATGGCTTCTGCCCGTTCCTTTCGCGAGGTGACCGGGGGGGAGCGATGGGAAATCGACGGAACCCGGGTTTCAGCTGCGTGGCTCAATCATCCGCAGGGGTGTCTGGGCTATCGATTCGATACGCCGGCCGGTTCGATCGTCTATGCGACCGACAACGAGCCTGGCGTACCGGAGTTTGATCGGGGCTTGCGGGAATTCGCTCACGGCGCCGACGTTTTGATTTACGACGCGCAGTATTCCCCCGAACAGATTGCCTCGACGCGCAAGGGCTGGGGACATTCCAGTTGGCTGGAAGGCGTAAAGATCGCGCGAGAGTCAAAGGTGCAAAACCTGGTGCTGTTTCATCATAATCCGGATTCTTCAGACAATATGGTCGACGGGTTTCTTTCGGCGGCGCGGCAGGAATTTCGAAGTACCTGGGCGGCCGCTGAAGGGATGTGCCTCATGCTGAGTGACCGCGGGGTCGATGTGGCCCTGCGCGAGAGCCGGATGGCCCCTCGCCGGCGTCTGCGTTTTAACGCGGTTGTCAGCGGCCAATCGGAGGATGGCCGCGCATTTGAAGAAAAAGCCACCGTCCGGGACCTTAGCTTGCAGGGGGCCTATCTGGTTCTAAGTAACCGGCCGAAGCTGCAATCCGAGGTACGCGTCGTGATCGACGCGGCTGCTGAGCAGAGCCGCGCAAGCTTGCTATCGCTCCGCGCCACGGTGATTCATTGCAAGGCCGGGCGCGAGAACAGCCAAAACGGCGTCGGAATCGTATTCATCGCGGAAGTTGATCCGGCCGCTCCGAGCGACTAAGCCTCGCTGGGCGCCGAGCGCTGCATAGCGCCGCGAAGGCTTGGCAGCTAATCGTCCTTCAATTTTGACAGTTGCGCATCGAGATCGGAGAGCGCTCGGGTCAATTGCTCCCGATAACGGGGGTTTTGGCTGGCATTCAGGTCCCTTTCCACCCGGACGCGCGAAAGAAGAAGAACTTCCTTCCGGCGGTGCGCTTCCATTTGCTGCGGGGTCAGCTGCTTCCTGTGGCTCTCCTGCTCGGGTGCCTGCGATTCCTGGATCTGATCTTCTACGGATTTGCTTTCCCAACCTTTGGCCATGCGGCCATTCTACGGCCCGAAAGTGCGGCGGAACGGATTATTTTTTGCGCCGTTTTTTCAAGAGCAATACCGGCCGCGGCCTGGTATAAGACGGCCATTCGCATCCATCTGGCCCATCCAACCAGTCATTAACCCAGACTACACATAGGGGCCCGATTTTCTTGCCGCGGCCCGGCCGCTTTGGTTAGATGGGGTAGGGCCGAAGTCGCATCCATTCTTACTCTTGGCGGTTTGTATGATCAAAAAAATGAAGCGGTTCGCGGCAACTATGATTGCCATAGTAATTTCCTTCCTGCTGTTTATGACTGTTCCGGCGTTCGCGCAAAGCATCGCCGACGCTGCGCGGCAGGAGCGTGAGCGCAAGAAGGCTGTCGTGCGCGAGACCCACGTCTACACCAATGAAGATCTGGCGAAGCCGCAGATCTTGGTGCCCGAAGATCAAGCCAGAATAATGGCCCGGAAGGATCGTGCCCCCGGTCCGACTGTGGCGTCGGTACCTGCAGAACCGCCAGCCACGGGGGTTGCTCCTGCACAGTCGCCGGAAGCCTTGAAATCGGCGCGCTCAGTCGTGCCGTTCAAGGCGAAGTCTACGAGACAAGTAGCAGGGCCGCCGATCAACTCAACCGTGCCCGGGGAAACTGTAGTGGCAGAGCCTGCGTCAATCAAGGCCCCGCTCGTCGCGACGAAGAGGAAAACACTCTCCTCGCCCAGACTGGGTGACATCCCACTGCCGGTGATAAATCTTCCTGAAGAATTCGAGGTCGCCTCACCGTTGCGAATGGCTATGCCTGTAGTATTTGGGCCGGACTTTAACAGAGGCTCTCTTGCCGGCTCCGAGCCCGCCAAGCCCGCAATTTCGGGCAGGGCATCGGCACCCAAGGCAGAGGGCCATAGTTCCCTACCACCGGTGATCGGGGGCAGCCCGACGATTTCCGGAATTCCCGCCGAGCTCCCGACGATTCCGTATCCGGTCGTCTACGTGGGCACTCAACCGCCCGTTACACGGCAGACAGTGCGACCCTTGATTGCGGAGCCACCCGTCATGCGCTCGGCCTACCATCCGGCGTACGACCTGCAGCCCTGGCTCGCTGCTCCGGTCATCGAACCGCCGGTGGCCACCAAGGCGAATCGCGATGTCCTGGCTGCCGATAGTCCTCATCTGCCAACGCAGCTGCCTGCGCGGGTGGTGGCAACTGCAACCGAAGCTCGAACCGTGTTGGTTCGAGCCGGTGATTCGCTCTGGAGGCTGGCTGAACGCTACATCGGTAACGGAGAGCACTGGAGGGAAATCGCTCAGCTCAACCCGCAGATCCAGAATCCGAGCTTAATTCGGCCCGGTGAGCCCATTCGTTTGCCGGTATGGCCGTCGCAAAACGTGAAGAAGATTATTGTCCGGCGCGGCGATACGCTCTGGAGCCTCGCGCGCACCGAACTTGGGCAGCCCCTGGCATTTGCGTGCATAGCGTACGCCAATCAATTGCAGTCGGTCGACGCGATCCAGGCCGGAGAGACGCTGGTTGTGCCGGAATCCTGCGGCGTCTCGCGCTAGCTGCTAGCAGGCCTCGCGTAGGTTCAGTTTCCCTATCTTGATGGCGATACTCTGCGTGTATTAGTTCTGCTACCCGCTTTCCTCGTCTTCCGGTTAAGAGCTCTCACAGCTGGTGAATTTCCCCGATGGGCGGATAATAGGACCGATTTCCTGCTTCGCCAGGACTGCTGAAACCGTGCGGCTTACCTACCGCATCTCACTGCTGTCTTATGACTTCAACAAGGAGGCCTGCCATGCGAGGCAATGGCTGCCAGGGGACATTGTGCAAAATTGCCGTGGCTGCGGGAGCCTTACTGTTGACCGCGGTTCTCTCTGAGGCGCAGAGCCCCACGCTGCCAGGCTCGAGCACTCCGCCCGTAGAGACGGCTGCGAGCATGCAGGCATTGGCGAGCTCGGTTCGCGGTCTGCAGGATCAAGTACGGAGTTTAACCGCCGAACTAAGCCAAATGCGCGACGAGCAAAACAGCGCTCGGGCCGAAGCCTTGGCGCTACGTGACGAACTGCTTGAGCTCCAGAACCGGCTTGCAGCCGAGGGGTCGGCCGGGCCTGCGCTGGTCGTCGCGGCCGGTTCGTCGTCGCGGCTTTCGCCGGGGGCGAGCGATACTGCGCCCGCGGCCGCGCAGGCAGCACCGGTGCAGCCAACCGAGCAGCGACTTGCTGGATTGGAAGAGAGCCAGGCCCTAACGGCGGCCAACGTAAGAGAGCTGAGCCAGACGAAGGTCGAGAGCGGCTCGAAGTATCGTCTTCGAATCTCCGGCATTGTCCTTCTGAACATGTTCGAGAACCGCGGCACGGTAGATAATCTGGACGTTCCCGAAGTTGCCCTGCCGCCGCAATCGTCAGCGTCCGGGGGGGCATTTGGCGGCACGTTGCGGCAGTCGCAGGTGGGGCTCGAGGCTTTCGGACCGGATGTCGCGGGGGCGCACACGAGCGCGAATGTGACGATCGATTTTGGCGGCGGTTTCCTGGCCGCTCAAAACGGGGCGAGCAAGCCCCTTGTTCGGCTGCGCACCGCCAGCATACGGCTCGACTGGGCGAACACCTCGGTCGTCGCGGGGCAGGATTCCTTGTTTTTTGTGCCCCTGACGCCCAGTTCTTTTGCGTCGCTTGCGGTTCCTGCGCTGGCCTATGCCGGCGATCTGTGGAGTTGGACGCCACAGGTGCGGGTCGAGCACCGCATCCCTCTGGCAGGGGGATCGCATCTGTTATTGCAGGGCGGCATCCTCGATTCGCTGTCAGGAGACGTAGCTGTCGCCGGTTACGAGCGATACCCGAGCTGGGGCGAAAAATCGGGCCAGCCGGCGTATGCTGGCAGAATTGCCTGGATCCATCCGGCGTTCGGCGAGGATTTCACGCTGGGCGCGGGCGGATACTATGGCCGTCAGGATTGGGAATACGGGCACGATGTGGACAGCTGGGCGGGCACCGTCGATATGAGTTTGCCTCTAGGCAGATTTTTTGAGTTAAGCGCTGCGTTTTATCGCGGGCGGGCCGTGGGCGGGCTTGGTGGCGGCATCGGGCAGAGCATCGTGACGTCTTCGGCCAGTTCGACGTCGATTGTCCGCGGGCTTGATTCGGTGGGAGGCTGGGCGCAGCTGAAGTTTAAACCACACCCAAAATTCGAGGTAAATGGCGCTTTGGGGGAGGATAATCCATTTGGCAGCGAGCTTAAGCGCTTCCCGGGTAGCCCGGCCTACTACGGGACCCTGCTCACCCGGAATGTGAGCCCTTTTGTGAACTTTATCTATCAGCTGCGATCGGATGTATTGTTCTCGGCCGAGTATCGCCGCCTGGAGACCTTTGTGCTAAACAGCAACTCGCAACAGGCCAATCTGGTGACTTTGAGCCTCGGATACACATTCTGATGCGAAAGGCGGCGGTGGCCAGAGGCATCCGGCTGTGCGCCGCCGTCGTGTGCCTGGCCGGCTTGTGTCTGATGGAAAGCGCGACCGCCGAGGAGCGCGGGCCGGTGACCGCGGAGATTGAAATCATGAACCGGGGAGCCGGGGACAGGCCCGCCGCGCTCGGCCGTAAGGATGCCTCCAATGTGGCATTGTGGCTGATCCCGCTCGATATCCGTTCGCAGGCTGCCGCGGCAACCGCGGAGCAAAAGGCGGCCCCGCAGCTGGTGCAGCGCAACAAGACCTTTCAGCCGCATGCCGTGATCGTCGAAGTCGGGACTGTGGTTGAATTTCCCAACAAGGACCCTTTCTTTCACAATATTTTCTCGCTTTTTGACGGCAAACGCTTCGACCTCGGCTTGTACGAATCGGGCACGACGCGCACCGTGCGCTTCGACCGGCCCGGCGTAAGCTTTCTTTTCTGCAACATCCACGCGGAGATGAGCGCGGTTGTGCTGGCGGTAGAAACGCCCTATTTTGCACTAACAGATGCTTCCGGGCGCATCGCCATTCCCGATGTTCCGGACGGCCATTACGAGATGCATGTGTGGTATGAACGGAGCTTGCCCGGAGATTTGCAAGAACTGACGCACGAGGTAACCATTTCGGAATCGGCGCGCTACCTGAGTCGGATTCGGGTGGCGGAAAATCCGAGCTTTTCTCCTGAGCACAAAAACAAATACGGACAGGATTATGTTCCGCCGCCTCCCCCGGGCTATTCGCGGCGCTGATGGGCGTGCAAGGTTACAAACCTTTGACAAGAATCAGACCGCGGCGTGACAAACTCTGTGGCGTTCATCGTGAACACTAGCAGCGGGAAAGTGTGCATGTCAGGGCCCTCATGGACACAGTGTTAGTAGTTGAAGACAGTCGGCCGATGCAGCGGACACTGCAGCGCTTATTTGAGTCCGACGGCCTGCAGGTACAGATTGCGCCCGATGGGACGGCCGGGCTTGAGAGCTTCCGGAAGCGTCCGCCGAGCGTGGTGGTCCTGGATTTGACACTCCCGCGGCTCCCTGGCAAGGAGTTGTGTCGCGCCTTCAAGGCCCACGCTCCGTCGGTTCCGGTTGTGGTCCTAAGCGCCAACGCCGATGTGGAGGACAAGGTGTTACTTCTTGAGCTCGGCGCCGATGACTACGTCACCAAGCCATTCAGTCCCAAGGAGCTGTTGGCTCGTGTCCGCCGAGCCATGCGCAGAAGCGAATCCCCAACTCCGTTGGCCGCCAACCCTCCGGTGGAATCAAATCACCACGACTTTCTTATTTTCGGTGACGTGCGAATCGACTTCACGAGCATGGAAGCGACTCGTGGCGGCAAGCGGCTCACGCTGACTGCCCAGGAATTCAAGCTCTTAAAATTCTTTTCCGGCTTGCCTGACTGCGTGATTTCTCGCGAGAGGCTGCTCAATGAAGTATGGGGTTACGAAAATTACCCCTCGACGCGAACCGTCGACAACCACGTGCTTCGCCTTCGCCAGAAACTCGAACCCGATCCGGCCAACCCTCGCTATCTTCTAACGACCCACGGTGCCGGATACAAGTTCGCCCCCGGAGGCGGCGGGAACGGTTCGGCCAATTGAGAGAGCGCCGATGAACAATTCCATAGCACGGCTTCGGCTGCGCACGCAGTTGTTCATCGCCGCCCTCGTGATCATCTGCGGGCTCACCGGCTCGCTGCTGCTCATCGTGCGGTACGCCGTGCGGGCAGAAATAGCCGATCAGGTGCAGCAGAGCACGCATGCTTCGCTGCGGGCGTTTGAGACCGGCCAGCGTGAGCATGAGGTTCAGTTGTCCCGCAGCGCAGCGATGCTGGCGGAATTGCCCACGCTAAAGGCTCTGATGAGCACGCAGCACGCCGCCACCATCCAGGATGCTTCCGAGCCGTTCTGGAAACTTGCGGGCAGCGATCTGTTTCTTCTGGCGAATACCGAAGGCAAGGTGCTCGGTTTTCACGTCGCAAAACCCGGATGGACGGCCGCGATTGCGGAGAGCGATCTCAAGCGCTCGCTCGACCGGGGAGAAGTCGCTTCCTGGTGGTACTCCGACGGCCAGCTGTATTGGGTGTTTTTGCGCCCCATCAGCGCCGGCACTCAGAAGGAAGAAAGACGACTCGGGATGCTCACCGTGGGGTACCGGATTGATTCGACGATCGCCGAACAACTCGCAGTGGTCGCCGGAAGCCGCATCGCCCTGGCGGCCAACGACAAGGTGATTGCCTCGACGCTTCCGTCCAACGATGAACGAGCTTTGGAAATCGAAGTGGGCGATGGACGGCTTCCCTCTCGGGAGGCCCCGCAGGAGATCGCCTTAGGCAACGATTCCTACCAGGTCGCCTCGGTTTTGATTCATGGCGGACCTGCCACGCCGGTTACCTGCTATGTGCTGATGTCGCTGCGGCCGGTCACCGCTTTCATTCAACGGCTCAATCGCATCATCTTCGTGGTGGGTCTCTCGGCGGTCCTGCTGGCCGCCATTCTGCTGAGCTTTGTGTCCCGCACAATCACCCGGCCGCTTGAGAATCTCGTTGCGGGAGTCAGAGCGCTTGCGGCCGGTGACTATGCCTATTCCATTACACCACTCGGAAGCAGTGAGGTAGCCGAACTCGGCGAAGCTTTCTCGAAAATGCGCAGCGAACTCCTGGCCTCACAGCAGCGGAAGCTCGCCACGGAGCGAATCGCAGCTTTGGGCAGGGCCGCCAGTTCGATTTCTCACGACCTTCGCCACTACCTGGCGGCGGTGGTTGCAAACGCGGAATTCTTGTATGAAGCGGAGCGTCTCAAGCTCGATCGAAACGAAATCTATGACGAGATCAAGACGGCTGCGGATCAGATGACGGATCTGCTCGATTCCCTGAGGGAATTGGCTCGCGAGGAAAACGCAATTTCTCCGGTGAGCGCTGCGGTCGATCAGGCCATCCACCGGGCCGCCGACGCCGTGCTGGCCAGCCCGGAAATGCGCAGCCGCGCCATTTCCATCAGCACCGCCGGATCGATGGAAGGCGTATTTGATCCCAAGAAAATTCAGAGAGCGTTCTTCAATCTGCTACTGAACGCTTGCGAGGCCACGCCCAGCCGCGATGGACAAATTCACGTGCAAGTCGCCGCGTCGGATGGCTCGTTCGAAATTCGTGTGGCAGACAACGGCCCCGGTATCCCGGAATCTATTCTCGGCACGCTGTTTGATCCCTTTGTCAGTTCCGGCAAACCGAATGGCACCGGCCTGGGTCTGGCAATCGTGAATAAGATCATTCACGACCACGAAGGTTCGATTCAGGTTGAAAAGACCTCCCCCACCGGGACGGTGTTTCTGGTGAAAATTCCGCGCTCTGTGCGGACTCTCGAGGTCAGCGCTCCTCCGGTGATTTCTTAACCTCGCCCGCCTGAGTTTGCCTGGCAGAAGCGCACCGGAATTGACACAAAAGATACAAATCGGTGACAAATCAGCCTTGTCGTCGAAGGTAGTATCAGAGAATGCCCACCGCATTTATAGAGGTGCGCAAGAGTGGAATCGCACACGTGTCCACAGAGAGAAAATCGTTACACCGGCAGTTCGGTCCCATGATCCTGCGATCGGCAACGGTAGCAAAGATGGACCCTTCGGCCGAGGAGCGCGGAACTCGAAATCCCGAGGAATCGGCGATCTCCTCTCCGGTTCTTCGCTTCGGAGCATTCGAGGTAAACCTTGAATTCCAAGAGCTTCGAAAGCATGGAATGAGAATGAGGCTCGAAGAGAAGCCGTTTCAGATCCTCCAGGCGCTTCTAAAGCGCCCGGGCGGCTTGGTGAGCCGCAGCGAGCTGCGCGCGAAACTATGGCCCGACACCTTTGTCAGCTACGATCACTCGCTGAACACCGCGGTCAGCAAACTGCGCTCGGCGCTCGGAGAGACGTCGAAAATATTCCGGTACGTGGAAACGGTGCCGCGACGGGGCTACCGGTTTGTGGGCGCGGTGGAAAATCCCACCCCGGCACTGCCGGGGACGCGGCGACGGGCGCTGCTGGTGCTTCCCTTTCGGAACCGGTGTTCCAGCCGCGCCAGTGAGTCCTTCTGCGACGGCCTTACCGAGGAATTGTCGGCCGAAATCGCCCGTTTGGATCCCGAGCGCCTGGGCGTGATCGCCGTGACGACCGCGGTACTCTATAAGGGAGCGGATTTGGGCATTGATCAAATTGGTCGGAAAGCCGGTGCGGGTCTGGTTGTGGAAGGCAGTGTGCGGCGCAATGGCCACCGCGTTCGCGTCAGCATCCAATTAGTGCAAGTGTGCGATCAGACGCACCTATGGTCGGAGATCTACGAACGACCGGTAACCAGTCCGTTTGCCGTTCAAGCGGAAATCGCCCAACTGGCAGCTCGGGACCTCGCGAACGCACTGGGACTAGATGCGTCCGAAGGGCTTGGGCAGAAATCCGGCGTATTAGGCTTTCGCAGCCCGAGACGCATCAATTGAGTACGCACCCGCGCCGAACGCGGCGAGAAACAGCAATCCGCCCATGATGGCCATGTTCTTGAAGAAATGAGCCTCCATCGTTGCCCGCAACGCTCCTTGCAGCGCCCAGTAGTTGTGGAAAACAATGCTCGTGGGAATCAAATAGACAAACAGAATCGAGCTCACCAGCCGCACCCCCAAGCCGGTCAGAATCGCCAGTCCGCCCAGGATTTCCAGGGTCGCCGCGGCGATGATCGCTGCCCGCGGTAGCGGCATGCCTTTGCCCGCAGCAAGCTCCACGTAATAGGGAAACGTAGTGAACTTCAGCGCGCCAAAGACCAGAAACACGGAACTCATCAGAATCCGTCCCATGAACGGGACCGCACTTGCCGGTGAATCTGTCATTTTCCTTCTCCTAGTCTCATTTCACGACACTTGATTCACGACCATGATACGGCTGCGACGATGGGCCGGCCATCTTCGGTTCCTCCCGCCCGTTCACCCAGGGTCTTTGTTTCAGGCTAGATCGAACAGCAGCACCTCGGACGGTTGCTTGGCCACGACGCGAATTTCCGATTCACCGGAAACGGCCGCTCCATCACCAGCCTTCAGTTCCTTGCCGTTGAGACTCACGACGCCACCTGCGATTTGCACCCAGGCGTGCCGCCCGGCCTGCAGCGCCTGCTTGGCCTGGGCACCTGGATCAAGCCGCGCGATGTAGAGGTTCGCATCCTGATGAACCGTTACCGGTGCGTTTGGTCCCGCCACGAGGCTGAACTGATTCCGCAGATCCGCGTCGGCAAACGAGAGCTGCTCGTATTCCGGTTTCAGCCCCTGGCGCTCGGGAAGGATCCAAATCTGGATCAGATGTACGGGATCCTTGGCCGATGAATTGAATTCACTGTGCATCACGCCGGTTCCCGCGGACATGTGCTGCAGCTCGCCGGGACGGATCACTCCGCTGCCTCCGGTGTTATCGCGATGTTCGAGCGCGCCATCCAGAATCCAGGTCAAAATCTCCATATCCCGGTGGGGATGCATCGGGAAGCCGCCGCCCGGCGCAACCACATCTTCGTTCAACACCCGCAGCGTACGAAACTGAACGTGCTCGGGATCGTAGTATTGATCGAAGGAGAACGTAAAATGCGTATCGAGCCAGGAAAGCTTGTTGCGGCCACGCTCTTCACTCGGTCGAACTTGTATCATGGTTTTTCTCCTGTCTGTTCTTTGTCAATTTCTTGAATGCTTGACCGCGTTCTTTCCCCAACCGCTGCGCCCCAATTTCCGGCACAATCTTCGCAGCGTCTGCTGCTCCCGTAAGTCGAGCCGGCCAAACTCATTCACGATCGCTTTCACGTGAAGAGGAAATATCCGCTCGAGCAGCTGTTTTCCGCCGGTCGTAAGCCGTATCAATAACTTTCGGCGGTCGCTTTCGACCGGCTCGCGCTGCACCCAGCCGCGACGTTGCAGCCGATCGATCACAAAGGTGACATTGCCGCCGGTCCTGAGCAGCTTTTCGCTCAATTCCTTCTGACACATCGGGCCAAGGTGGAACAGAACTTCGAGCGCGCCAAATTGGCTGATGGTCAAGCCTCTTGCGCCCAAATCGGCGGCGACCCTGCTGAGGATCGTTTCGCTAGCCCGAACCAAGTTGATGTAGGCGTTTAGTGCCGTGCGCTCTCTCGGATTTCCTTTGTAATGTGTGGGCATATTCCTCAATTCGTTTAAGCTTAAACGATCAGATGCGCCCACACGAAACAACGATTCATTGGTGTAGTTGGCGGTAGCCCTTGGTGGTGTGTTCCGGCTACGGTTTCTGGGCGGGGCGCAATAGGATTTCGCTGATAAAGCTTCGGGGTTCCTGAGTGAGAATTGTCTCCACCGCGTGGGCCACATCTTCCGGTTGCAACATCTTGGTCACATCCTTGCCGGCGTGCGGCGAAAAATCCGTATTCACGCTCCCGGGGCAGACGGCGCTCACGCGAATCCCGTGCGGCCGCAGATCTTCGGCCAGACACTGCGTGAGTCCCAGCAGCCCCCACTTCGAGGCGCAATAGATTCCGCCGCCGGCGAATGCGCTCTTGCCCGCGAGGGACGCAATATTGATGATATGGCCGTGCTGGACGCGAATCATCCCGGGTGCGACCGCTTTGCTCAGCAGGAACACACTCTTCAAATTGGTGTCCAATATAGAGTTCCAGGTTTCCTCGGCGGCTTCGTGCGTGGGGCCAAAATAGCCGATGCCCGCGTTATTGATGAGAATGTCGATCGTGCCGAGCGACCGCTCGATCCTTTGAACCAGGGACGAAACCTCGCTCGCACGAGAGACGTCGGCGGCAGCCGCCAGCGCTTTGCCCCCGGAGCGCTCGATTTCGGCCGCCGCGCTCCGGAGCTGAGTCGGGTCCCGGGCGCACAAACCCAGGCTGGCCCCCATAGCCGCAAGGCTTTTCGCGATGGCGAAACCGATGCCGCGACTCGCGCCGGTAACGAGCGCAACCTTTCTATCGAGCGGCTGGGAGGCATTCATGGATTGACTCTCATGAGGCGACAGGCTAGCCTGTTCGATCATCTTACCACCTAAGCTTCGGGCCAAAGGGTCGGGCGCGGATGGCTTATTTTGGAAGGCGTTTATTGATTTGAACTTGCGCGTGTGGGATGCTTTTCCCTATAATCCCGTCGATTTCTATGTTCCACTATCCCGAAAGGGTTTGACCTCGATCTGACGGTTCACCCGAAGCTGGTCCAGGAGGCAGTGAAGTTATGAAGCGACGAACGATCAACCTGACGGCTGTGATTCTGACCGCTCTGTTAGGGATGGCGGGATTCACACGGCCGGCTGGCGCGCAGGCAGCGGCCCAGGACCAGCAGAAGCCGGCATACACCATTCCGGAATACAACGCCTTCCAGGCCGCGAACGCCGAGAAGGACCCGGCCGCGAAGATAAAGTTGCTGGACGATTTCGTTTCGAAGTTCCCCAGTTCAACGCTGCTCCAGTATGTCTACCAGCTGTATTTCACCACGTATTTTCAGATGAAGAATTACCCCAAGACCATCGAATACGCGGACAAGCTGGTGGCGATGGGCGACAAGGCCGATCCAGGTGTGGTGCTGGGCGCTCTGCAGGCCCGGGTGCAGGCTTTTTCGGCCATGCAGTTCAATCCTAGCGCTCCCGATGCCACCGAGCAGCTGACCAAAGAACGCGACGCGGCCTTGCAAGGCGCGAAGCTCCTGGAGGCGTTCCCCAAGCCGGCGGCCGCAAAAATGTCGGATGAGGATTTTGCGAAGCAGAAGAAGCCGGGAATCGCCTTTTTCAACTCCTCGGCTGGCGCTGCCGCCCTTCAGTTGAAGGACTATCCCGGCGCAGTGAATGCCTTCAAGGCCGCTCTGGCCAGCAAGCCCGATGATGGTGTCTCGGCCTATCGCCTGGGACTGGCCTACCTGGCCATGAATCCTCCGCAGGCCCTCGACGGCTTCTGGGCTCTGGCGCGGGCCGTGAATCTGAAGGTTCCTGACAGCGACAAAGTAAAGGATTACCTGCGGGCAAAGGTGCTGGCCTACGAGCAGCCCGGGTGCGACAGCCAAGTCGACGCGCAGCTCAGTGAAATGTTGCAGCTGGCTGCGAATTCCCCCGACCGCCCCGCAACCTATACGATTCCGAGCGCCGATGATCTTAACAAGGTTCGCCAGGCGAGCAACATCATCACCGTGATCGGGGACCTCAATGGCGGCGGCGATAAGGCCAAAATGACGTGGCTGGCCATCTGCGGCGCCGAGTTTCCGGAAGTGGTGGGAAAAATCATCGACGAGCAGAAGACCGATGCTTCGGTTGACTTCATGGTCTACACCGGCTCCACGCCGGAAGACATGCAAGCGGCCACCATGGCGAATATGGATGTGAAGGTTTGGACGGCGGCCAAGCCCGCAGGGAGCTCACCGGCGGCAGGCGGCGCTCAGGCGGCCGCTCCCATTCCCCCGCAACCCGATGTCGTACGCCTCTCGAAGGATGACGGCATCCGCTTCTCGGGTACGCTTGTGAGCTACGATCCTTCGCCATTCCTGCTGCATTGGGATCAGGTGAAGGTTGACCCCACCGTTATTCCCGAGGCCGGCGGCAAGGGCAAGGCGCCCGCCAAGAAAAAGGGATAAGCCCGAACCAAGACAGGAAATATTGGCAGGCCGGTTCCGCCAAGCGGGCCGGCCTTTTTTGTGGTCGGAGGAATCTGTTCGTGGAGAGGGACACCGTCGGACTAGCGATTTGATCACCAAGCCGTCGGGTGTATAGTACGCGACAAAAGAAAACGCGCTATCAGAAAAGCGCTCGAAGAATTCTCGTGCGGAGGCGATGGCCATGAAGACGCGGGTCCTGCGGACGGTGCTTCTTATAGCCGGCATGGTCGCGCTTTCAAGGCCGGCGTTCGCCCATCACTCCAGCGCGGCGTTTGACCTGGAGCATCCCATCACCGTGAAGGGCACCGTGACCAAGTTCGAATGGTCCAATCCACACGCGTTTATCTATCTGGATGTGAAAAATGCCAAAGGTGCGGTCGAGGAATGGCGCGTGGAGGCCAACAGCCCGAACATGCTGAGCCGGGTGGGATGGAAAAGAGACGCTCTCAATGAGGGCGACCAGATCAGCGTGACCGGCGCCCCGGCTAAAAACGGCACGCAGGTGATGCGCCTGGCGAGCGTGATGCTGTCGAACGGGCAGAAGCTCGACGGTCAGGGCTTCAGTTACGGGCACTGAGGAAGCGGAGATTTGGTGCGAATTCACTGGATCAGTTTGCTGCTGGCTATCGCCGGTTTTGCCGCCAGGGGGAGTTTTCCGGCGCGTGCGGCGCAACCATCGGCCGCCCAAAGCACCACGCCCGATTTTTCGGGCGTCTGGTTTATCAGCGAGTATTATCAAAATATTCTGCCGAAGGAGGACCCGCCATTTCAGCCCTGGTCGGCTGCGCTGTTCAAAAAGCGAGATTTTGAGAAGTCTCATTCCGCTCCCGACCGCGGGCCCGATCCCACGGCCCGGTGCATCCCTCCGGGAATTCCGCGCTCGATGCTGCAGCCATTTCCCTGGGAAATCATAATGGCCAAGGACCGGGTGGTGATGATTTTCGAATACCAGTCGCTTGTCCGCCAGATTTTTACCGACGGCCGCGGGCATCCCACCGATCTCGATCCGACCTACATGGGCCATTCCATTGGCAAGTGGGAAGGTGACACGCTGGTGGTGGACACGGTCGGCTTTAACGGGAAAACCTGGCTGGATCCCAAAGGGCTGCCCACAACCGAGGCCCTGCACGTAACCGAGCGGATCCGGCGCGTCAACCACGACACCCTCGCGGATCAATATACGATTGACGATCCGAAAGCCTATGCAAAGCCCTGGACGATTCAGAAGCTCTACACCCTGAAACCGGACTGGCAGATAAAAGAATACGTGTGCGCCGAGAACAACCGCACGCGTTAGCCTGCTGGTAGATAGGGATTTTCTCTCCTGCTGCTCTCCGCGGTGAAGAGGTGTTTCCGCTCTCGTGATAGGATGGCAGCGCCCAGTCGTTGGGAGCACCATTCCTGAAGAGCAATCAGGGAATCATAGGCCCCTAGTGTAACGTAAGGCTGGCCAGCAGCCATGAGCAGCGCGACTGCGAACGAAATCCGAACCCGCAGTCCAGGGGCGGTCAACCCGTGGCTGATTACCGCGACGGTGATGCTGTCGACGTTCATGGAGTTGCTCGATTCGAGCATCGCCAACGTGTCGCTGCCGCACATCGCGCGCAGCCTGTCAGCTGGCGTGGACCAGAGCACCTGGATATTGACGTCGTATTTGGTTTCCAACGCTATCGTTTTACCGCTGACGGGATGGTTCTCGAAGCTGATCGGGCGCAAACAATTCTTCATCTGCTGCACGGCGACGTTCACATTGAGCTCGCTTTTGTGCGGGCTGGCGCCGAGCCTGCCTCTGCTGGTGTTCTTTCGGGTGCTGCAAGGAGCCGGCGGGGGCGGGATGCAACCTGCCGCTCAGGCCATCCTGATCGACAGCTTCCCCCGGAAAAAACACGGAGTTGCCATGGCCGCGTACGCGACCGGCGCTCTGGTCGCTCCGGCCATCGGGCCGACGATCGGAGGGTGGATCACCGACAGCTACAGCTGGCGATGGATTTTTCTGATCAACATTCCGATCGGCATCTTGTCGATCTTTCTAACCTGGCTGGTAATCAGCGATCCTCAGCACGCGGCCAAGCAGGAGGGAAGCGCGAGGCAGATTGACTACATCGGACTCGGGCTTCTCGGCGTCGGGCTAGGATTCACGCAGGTGGTGCTCGACAAGGGGCAGCGCAGTGATTGGTTCCAATCACACTTCATTCTATGGATGAGCATCGTGGCCGCGATGGCGCTGCTTGGAATGGTGGTATGGGAGTTTCGGGTGAGCAATCCGGTGGTCGAACTTCACCTGCTGCAGGAGCGGAATTTCTTTGTGGCCACGGTTTTGATGTTCATGCTGGGTTTCATTCTCTATGGAACGGTCGTGCTGCTGCCGATTTTGTTGCAAACGGTGATCGGCTTCACGGCGGTGCGCAGCGGGCTGACGCTATTGCCCGGCGGCCTGGCGGCGCTGATCGCTTTGCCCATCGTTGGAAAAATCCTGGCCAAGGTCGACCCGCGCCGCCTCATTTTTATGGGCTTGGTGATACTGGGGATCGGCGTGCTGCAGCTCTCGCACATCAGCTTGGGCTGGCAAATGCGGGTGCCCGCCGCGGATTGGATCATCTCACGCCTGGGCACCTCGTTTCTTTTCGTTCCCGTAAATGTAATGGCCTTCGCAAACGTCCCGCGGACCAAGACCAGCCAGGCGAGCGGCCTGCTGAACCTGTCGCGGAATATCGGCGGCAGCATGGGAATTTCTTTCGTTACGACCATGCTGTACCGGCGAGGGCAGCATCACCTTCTAAGGACTCGGCGGAAGCGCCGCCGCGGTATCCTCCCTGGGAAAAACTGCCTTACAGGCCAGCTCCCCGCCGAGTGGCGCCACAGCGCAGATCTTTCTTTATCAGGGCTTGGAACGGCACGCCATGATGCTGTCGTTCATCGACAATTTCCGGATCCTGGCCGTGCTCACCTTGATGGTGATTCCTCTTCTGCTGCTATTGAGGAAGCGGCAACCGACGGTCGCGCCGGTGCCGGCCGGCGAAGCGGCCGCCTGAGCCGGAGATAGTGGCCGATGCCGCGTTACCGCCTGGATTTAGTGAGTCATCGCATAGACGACGTAGTTCACGCCGATGCGAATTCCCAGCGCGGAGAACTTTTCCGGGTAGCGAGGCTCGTCGGCCCACTCCCAGGAATCGCCAATATCCGAATTGAATGACGCAGCGACCATGACCCGCCCTTTATCATCGTAGATGCCCAGCCACCGGGCAACGCGGCCATCGTTTTTGTAACCCACGGCGAGGTGTTCGGCACCCGTGATGCGGTAGCGATCATCCAGATCGAAGACGGTATGGAAAATCGGATCGTCGTTCGGAATATCCACCAGCGGCCGGTCAGGGAACACATACTTCATGCGCTGAACGAAAACTTCCCACTCTTCGGTGCCATGGAAATCGTCGGCCATGAAGAATCCGCCGCGCAAAAGGTAGTCGCGAAGAATTTTTCCCTGCGCGGGGTCAGCCCCCACTCGCCGACCTGCACGGCGTATAGCCACGGCCAGTTGTAGACCTCCTCGCCATCTTCCAGGTTCACCGATTCCTCGACGGAGCGGCTCTGGACGCGGGTCAAGCGGCGAAGCGCCTGAGCAAAGGCCCGGTCGGCCCGCGGATAGTCCTGCGTCCACAGGGACAGCCCTTCGCGCCAATCGCCGTCGAAGCGGCCGCGGTAACCGTCGTTTGGCCCGGGAGGATACATGAGGCGCGCAAAAGCCCACTCCGCTTTTTGCTGAGAATCTGGCGGCAGGGGCATATAGCCGTACTCCACAGATGGATATTCGCGGAACGGGCGTTGACCGTAGAGACCCATCGCGACAAGCAAAGCTAAAGTGAAGGCCGACCATGCGTGGAGCATTCTCATCCGATTCCCGCCCGAGAATATCACGGATGCGACACCCGGAATTCGGGTTGCTGGAAAAGCTCCCAACCAGGCGCGCCGCGGCGGGGAGATATTGTTCCTGAAAGGATAGGCTTCCTGATATGATCCGCTTCGTTTTGGAGGGATTTATGAGAAGCAGGCTCGGGCTTACTTTGACCGTGGCATTATTCACCGCCAGCCACGCCGCATACGCTCATCATGGCACGGCCGGCTATGACATGAACAAGGTTATCACCGTAAAGGGGACGGTCACGGAATTTGACTGGACCAATCCGCATTGCGTGATTTATGTCGACTCAAAAAACGATGCCGGCGAAGTGCAACATTGGGTGCTGGAGTTGGGCGCACCAACGCACATGATGCGATCCGGTTGGAAGAAGGATTCCCTCAAGGTCGGGGACGACATCGCGGCGGAGACCCATCCGGCGAAAAACGGCGCGACCGTGGGGACGACTGGGATGCAATCTTCGGTGCTGAAGGTCGTTGTGAACGGCGTTCCGCTGGCGACGAAATGAATCGGAGAGGAGTTTCTGGCCAATGCGCAATTTCACCATTGCGGCAGCCCTGACGCTGGGGTTATTGACGGCAGCCTTTTCGCCGGCGCTCCGCCCCCAAACCAACACGCCGCCGGAAGCCGCCAAGGCGAGTCAAGCCACGAGCGCTTCGAAAGCGCCAGATCTTTCCGGCAACTGGGGTCCGAGCGGCAAGACGGTCAATAACTGGTTTCCGAACGACCCCCGCGGGCAGCATCCCGAGCAGGCTCCGATGACCGCGTGGGCAGAGCAGAGATTCAAGACCGCGCACCCGCCATTCGGCGCCAACCAAACCTTCGAAGGTATCAACGACCCAGTACAGACTTACTGCGACCCGCCGGGCGTGTCTCGGGTCTATCTGTATCCCTGGGAATTTACCTTCATCCAGCAAGCGGACACGGTCTACCTGCTCTATGAATATACGCGTACCTGGCGGGCCGTGGCCCTGAACAAAGAGCATTCAAAAGACCCGGATTCGACATGGCTCGGCGAATCCGTGGGCAGATACGAGGGCGACACGCTGGTGATCGACACGATCGGATTTAACGACAAGACCTGGCTCGACCATCTGGGGCACCCGCATAGCGACGCCTTGCATCTCATCGAGCGCTTTCGCCGCGTGGACCACAAAACGCTCGAGCTTCAGGTGACCGTGGACGATCCGAAGGCTTACACCAAAACCTTCACCGGAACCAAGCTGTTCGGTCTGAGCACGTCGGCGATGAGCGAGGGCATCTGCTCCATGTCGGAGTCGGAAGCATTTCAAAAGCGGGTGATCGACCCGACAACGAAGAAGTGACCGATGTCAGCGGGCGGTCGGTGAACGCCGGCAACGGCCTAAGGGCCCAGCAAGGGCTGCGAAAATCGGATGGGGATTCCGAAATTCGACCCGCCGAATCCCTTCAAAACCGCGAAGGTAACTCCGATCACCTTGCCCTGTTGATTGATGAGCGGGCCGCCGGACCCTCCGGAGGTCGTCTGGGCGTCGAACACAATTTTGTCGGAGAGCACGTCGCCGATATGCCCTTGCGTGATGAGCGGGCGGATCAGGTTGCGGCGCGCGAGCTCGTCGAGTACTTGTGAAATATCGGTTCCACCGCTGGTCAGGATCTGCTGGGAGGTTTCTTCGTCGGTTCGCGCGAGCAGCGCGGCGAGGCCCGTCGCATAGCCCATCAGCACGATCGGTTGGCCTGGTTGCGCGGCTGCTTTTGCTGAGTCGATGGTCAGAATGGCTCGCTTTAAATCCTGCAGGTTCACGCTGATGGTGGCGAGATCGGTTTCCTTGGAGATGTCCTGAATTTCGCCGCTGAAGGCCCGCGGGTCGCCCGGAAAATAAGCGCGGATCGAGGAAATCTCGGCCTGCATGCCGTCGGCGCTCAGCGAACCAAGTTCGTCGCTTTTCCACCAAGGCTCGGCTACGTGGCGATTGGTAATGACCCGCCCGTTCGGCCCGGCCAGAAAGCCGGTGCCGAAAACGTCCATCTTTACTTCTGGGCCGCGGCCATCCAGAGTGAGAATCGGATTACCGGTGCTGTCCTGAATAGGTTCGCCCTGCGCATTGAGGCCCGCGTACCGAAGACGCTGTCCGCCTTGTTGGCTCCGGAAGGCAACCGAGACGTGCAGAAGGCAGACGCTTTGCACGTCGACGGGAATCAGGCTTTGAGCGGAGCCCCGCTCCTGCTCAACTCGCTTCAGCCGGGCGTTCGTGTCCGCGAGTTGGTGTTGGAGATCGGCTAGCTCGCCGGAACTGGCGGTGGCCATCTTCGATTGGAGATCGGCCGCCTTTTTCTGGAGTTCGTCCCTAGCAGCGACCGGTGCGGCCGAAGCGTCTTGTGTCGCACGCAGTCTGCGGATTTCGGCCAGCAGGTTCTGCTGCCTCAGGAGCCCGCCCTCGAGCCCGGCGATAATTTTATTGGTGCGCTGATTCTGCTTTTGCGTGTTGCGCGCGAAAAGGAAGTAGGTCGCTGCCATCAGGGCCGCCACGACAATCAATGAGGTCAGGCCGATTTTCAGGCGGCGGTCGAGAGAGGAAGCGTCACTGGTCATTTTCTCAGTGACGGCGAGCGCTTCGAAGGCAGTGTGCGCGATCTGCTGGCCTTCGACTGCGATGCGTATCTCGCGGCGAAGAGACGCTTCGGCCTTTTGTATGCGAAGCTGATTGCGTATTCGGGCCAGAAGTTCGGCGGCATCCCAGGGCCGGGAAATTGCGTCGTCGGCTCCATACTCGAGCGCCGCGGCGCGCTGCCAATCCTCGGGGCCCACCAGCAGGATTACGCGGACTCCCGCGGTTGCGGCGGTTCCGCGAATGGAGGCCAGAATTTCGCGGGAAGCGGGATCGAGCACCGCCATATCGAGCAAGATGAGATCAGGGCTGGACTGCCGCGCGGCTTCCAGTGCTTCGGCAGATGTGGGAAAGGTAGATACCAGGTAGCCAGCTCCTTGCAGTGCCGCGAGCAGAGCATCGTGGCCCCCCGGATCGGACTCAAGAATGATAATTTTCTCAGCGGTATTATTCATATAATGAGTCAGCCCAAAACCGTGCGCTGATTTCCTGCCAGACGCAACCGGCCCCTCATTATATAGATAACTTTCAACTGGCCCAGGTTTCAGTCATAGGACCCTAGAATGAGCGAGCTTGATCGATTGAATGAGCAAATCGTGCGTTGCCGGAAGTGTGCGCGGTTGGTGGTTTATCGCGAGAGGGTGGCTCGTGAGAAGAGGCTCTCGTTCCGCGAATGGGATTACTGGGGCAAACCCGTTCCCGGTTTCGGCGACCCTTCGGCAGATCTCCTGATCCTTGGCCTCGCGCCCGCCGCGCATGGCGCCAATCGTACCGGACGCATGTTTACCGGCGACCGCTCGGGTGATTTTCTCTACAAGGCATTGTACAACACCGGGTTCGCCAACCAGCCGACGTCCCAACATGCCGGCGACGGGCTGGAGCTCAAGAATGCATACATCTCGGCAGTGCTGCGTTGCGCGCCTCCCGCGAACCGGCCGTGGCCTTCCGAGCTGGCGAACTGCCGTCCCTATTTCAAGCAGGAGTTGGAGTTATTGCGCCCCCGGGCGATTCTGGCGCTGGGCAGCATTGCCATGCGCGCCTACCTGGGAATCCTCAAAGGCAACGGAGAGATTCCAAGCTTCACGCCATTTTTGTTTGGGCATGCGGCGAGCTATTGGTTCGGTGATGATCGGCCAAAGCTGTTTGTCTCCTACCATCCCAGCCAGCAAAACACCTTCACGGGCAAGCTGACCGAAGGCATGCTCGAGGATGTGTTGTGTACCATCCGCGAGTTCCTGGAAAACAGACCTGTGACCGCGCGGCGGGGGGCCTCGGCGGAGACTGCTTGATTGACACTGTTGCTACGCGCTTGCTAGCCTGCTTGTGACGCGACAACTCCCTCAGCGTCTGCCCTCCATGAGTCGCGACTCCCAGCCCGAAGCGATTATCGAATTTCAAGACGCCGGTTACCGGCTTCCTGGCGGGAAATCTCTGCTGGCGGGCGTTACTTTCAGCGTGGCACGGGCCGAAACGCTGGTTTTGCTGGGCCGCAGCGGAGCGGGAAAAACGACGGCCCTGAAGTTAATCAATCGTCTGCTGGAACCGAGCGCCGGTACGGTGCGCGTCGAGGGGAAGCCGACCACCGAGTGGGACGCCATCGTGCTGCGTCGGCGAATTGGATACGTGATCCAGGAGACGGGGCTTTTTCCCCATTACACGGTGGCCAAAAACATCGCGGTCGTGCCGCAGCTGGAGGGCTGGTCGCAGGACCGCCAACGGAGGCGCGTGCGAGAGCTGCTGGCCCTGGTGGGGCTCGACCCGAGCGAGTTCCTCGGGCGCTATCCGCACGAGCTTTCCGGAGGGCAGCGGCAGCGCGTAGGGTTAGCGCGGGCCCTGGCCGCCGATCCGCCCCTTCTGTTGATGGACGAACCGTTTGGCTCGCTCGATCCCCTGACACGCGGCGAGGTGCGGCAGGAATTTCACGAATTGCAGCAGCGACTGGGGAAGACCATTGTGATCGTCACGCACGACATCAGCGAGGCATTGCTGCTAGCGACCCGCATCGGACTGATGGAAGCGGGGGAATTGCGGGGCCTGTATTCGCCGAAGGAGTTCCTGAACGCGAGCGAACCCGTGGCTGCGGCCTACCTGGCGCAATTGCGGATGCTGGAAGAGGCCGGGGAGGGCAAATGAAACTGGTTGCTTTTTTCCTAGAGCACGGCGAGGAAATCCTGCGTGCAACCCTCGAACATGTGTGGCTGGTGCTCTGGTCGATGCTGATTGCCACCGCCGTGGGCGTGCCGCTGGGCGTTCTGGTCACCCGCAGGCCCTGGCTTTCAAAACCAATTCTGGGGGGCGCGAATATAGCGGAAACCATCCCCAGTCTGGCGCTGTTTGGCTTTTTGCTGCCTGTTCCCTGGCTGGGCGACCGCGCCGAGCGGCTGGCGGTGGCGGCGCTCGCGCTTTACGCGCTCCTGCCCATTATTCGCAACACGGCAACCGGCATTGCGGGCGTGGACCCCGCTGTCCGCGAAGCGGCGCGCGGAATGGGAATGACCGACCGGCAAATTCTTTTCCAGGTGGAACTCCCGCTCTCGCTCTCAACCGTGATTGCCGGAGTACGCGTCGCAACCGTGCTCACCATCGGTATTGCCACGATTGCCGCCGCGGTTGGCACCGGCGGCTTAGGCGAATTCATCTTTCGCGGGTTGGCCATGGTAAACAACCAGTTGATTCTGGCCGGAGCGATTCCGGCAGCTTTGCTGGCTCTGGCGGCCGACTTTGGGCTGACCTTGCTCGAACGCCGATTGCGCCCGGCACGATGAGGGTTGCATGAAGCGCAGCCGCAGGTGGTGGATGGTCGCAGGCTGCGCAATTCTTTTTCTTTGCGCCGGTTGCACTCGGCGTCGGAACACCATCATTGTGGGCTCCAAGAATTTCCCCGAGCAGGCCTTGTTGGGCGAAATCCTGGCGCAGCAGATTGAGGCCCGAACGCATTTGCGCGTCGAGCGCCGTTTCTATCTTGCCGGCAGCTTCATTTGCCAGCAGTCCATGCTCAGCGGTCGCATCGACACCTACGTCGAATACACCGGCACAGCGCTCACAGCGGTGCTGCGCGATCCTGTGGAAAGCGATCCCCGGGCTGTTTTTGGCCGCGTGCAGCGGGAGTACCAGCAGCGCTTCCGATTTGAGGTCATGCCTTCGCTCGGCTTCAATGATACGTTCGCGATTGTGATTCGCGGCGATGATGCCCGGCGGTTGAGTGTAGGGACACTGTCCGATGCCGCGAAGTACACGCCGAGATGGCGGCCAGCGTTCGGGTACGAATTCATGGAGCGTCCCGACGGCTATGCAGGGTTGGCGCGCGCCTACGGGCTGCGATTTGCAGCGCCGCCCAGAATACTGGACCTCGGCTTGCTATATCGCGCGCTGCTAGCAAGGCAAGTCGACCTGATCGCTGGGAACTCGACCGACGGGCTGTTGTCTGCGCGGGACCTGACGGTGTTAGAAGACGACAAACACTATTTCCCCCCTTACCAGGCGGTGCCCATCGCGCGCGACGAAAGCCTGGCTCGATTTCCCGGGATGCGCTCAGCCCTAGCGGAACTGGCCAACAAAATCTCCGATGCGGACATGCAGAAGATGAACTATGCGGTCGTTGCCGAACGGCAGGACATCACCGATGTAGCGCGCGATTTTCTGCGTTCGAAGCACCTGGAATAGATCGGCTTCCAACGCATCTGCGCTGACGCAGAGTGCGGTAGTCGCAGATGGGATCTGCCGCAAACTGTCCAGTCGAGCGACAGCTGCTGACTAATCGGACCTGGCGGCCAGGCTATGGGACGTGGGAGGCACTTGCGGCTGAAAGTCTTTTTCTCCGGCGCGCATTTCGCAGGCCAGCGATGAGAACCGCTGCATGATTTCGTTGAGACGCAGAGTCATGGTATGGATGGTCTGAATCTGTTCGCGCGTATCCTCCGCCGCTTGTCCCGGCTCAAGGAGCAGCAGGTCGGCATTGCCGAGGACCGAGGTGAGCGCGTTGTTGATGTTCGGCCGCATCTCCAGCATGTAGCGGCCTAGGGTCGCATGGCCTTGAGATTCAAGCGCCAGCCGCTCCGCGCGATGCGCGCGGCTAACAGCCTCGACCCTGCGCAGCGCCTCGTGGGCCAGGGGAATCAGCATGCCGATCCATTCATCGCGGTGCTGAACCATGAGCAATTGCGGGCAACTCGCGTGCAGAGCCGAAGCTTCGCTCTCATCCGACGCGACATAGATGGCGGGCTCATTCCTGGATGAGCACAAAAAGGACAGAATCGAGGAGCGCCGATCACCGCAGATCAATCCAACGATGATGAGATCGTGCCTGGACGCGCCACAGGAGCGCCAAACATCGCTTGTGGCAACCGTAATGTCAGGAACAATGCGCTCACCCTGCCAGCGCGATACCAGCATTCGAGCAAATTCCGGGTCGTCCGAAACGATTAGGACGCTCGGCGGCTTCACGCCAGCCTGCAACTGTTCTGGTTCGGTCACGACTGGAGATTCTCGGCCTCTTCGATGAAAGAAAGGAGGCGCTTGGCGCTGATCCCGAGATTTACCGCAGCTTCCCGGTTGTTGGTTTGTTTGGCGTGTGCTACCCGGCCCTGAAAATAGGAGTATTCGCTACGAGCCAGGGTAAGCGCGGATGCCAGGGCGTTTTCTTCGCCCGAGCGCTTGCGCTGCTCCATGGAGACAGTGAGAAGGGCGCGCGCGATGACCGCCCGCCGCAAATCTTCGAGCTCCTGGCCACCTTCGCTCACAAAGGCCGCCACCTCCCACGAAGACAGAAGCACCTTGGTGTCCTGCAATGTAACGGTGGACATGGATCGGGCGCCGGCCACAGCCGCGTGGGACAGCTGCTCCCGAATCGCCTTGAGGCACTTGTCCGCTTCGCTGCCGCCCGAGCTGCTAACCGGTGGAGTGCCCCTCAAGGTTGCCAGAACTTTGCCTGCGAGCGAGCCGGGCCTCATCCCTCGCGTTCGTCGCGCCTCCGCCGGGGCCGCCTCGGCCGGAGTGCAACGTCCAGCCGTGTGCCCAGCAGCATGCGCCAGCCGAAGCGCCTCTTCGAGGTCGGTGCGGAGCGCCAGAAGTTGTTCCAGCGACCGGGTGACCGAACTCTCGGTGTAATCCTTCTGGAAGGGTTGCTTCCAATTGGCGCAGAAATAGCGAAGCTGCGCGGTTGTTTCCGCCGCTGAAAACCCAGCGCGGCGGCAGTCGATCGTCTTTTTGCCTCTCGCTTCCAGAATGTCTATCGCATCGCCCATGGACTTCAAATCGGCGTGGAGCAAGCGGATGAACGCCCGGCGAAGCAAAAAGTTGAAGCGGCAGAAGGCCACCAGAACGGTCGGATCGTAGAATTTGTCGCCCGCACCGTCCTTTAGCAGCCTGCTCTGCTCGAAGATTCCATTTTCCATGACGTCCCGCAAGCTCTGACACTGCTCGAGGTCCGAAAGTATCTTGTCGAGCGGGGCGGACCATTCCACCGGCGCGGCATCTGCCGCGGCGATCACGGGCTGAAGCACCCGCGCAACGTCGACCAGTTTGATTTCCTGGCGGTAGAGGTCTTCGGGTGCGCAAAGGGCAAAATACTGCACGAGTAGCCAATCGATTTTGTCGCGATCGACCGTTATCTTGTGGGGCTTTTTCAGTTGCCGCTGGATGAAGGCCCGCAGAGTCGCTTCGCTTCCGTTGATAACCTCTGTCGGCACCTGGCGAAGCTGAAAAGCGAGAAGGTGTTCGTCAATCGTTTCGAGCCATTTCAGATCGCGTTCGAAAGTAGTTCTAGTAGGCCGGGCCGGCGGTAATTCCCCGGCCGGGTGCGGGAGCGCGGCCAGACCAAGTTCGCCTGCCAGCGCCGCATACAGGGGATAGGCCAGCCGGGCTTCTGACCACAGTGCAGCCAGTTCCGCGTTGCTCATACCGGCTGCGGTTCGGCTGGCGGAAAAAGCCGGCGGACTTGTCGTAGTGTCAGAAATAGTCGGAGTCACGGTTGGATGATCCAGTTGTTAACTTCGCCGACAAAACGTGCGGCCACCGCCTTGCGTCCCCCGTGATACCGTACGGCAACCACGGTTGCGTACAGCTCGAGCGAACCGTCGGAGTTCGCCAGGCGAATCCGATCCTCAAACTCAAGTGGAAGATGGGAGGAAAACAGCACTTCGTGCGGCGTTCCAAATTCGATCACCGTATTCTCCTGCAGACGCCTGCGGCCGACGCTCTTCGTGACCAGCCGCACCGCCATCCGCATGGGGGAAGCGTGGGGAAAAAGCTGGGCCAGTTTTTCCACGCAGTTCTGCTCCAAGACTGTGGCCACTGCCGTGTCGTGGGACATCCTCTGTCCTTTCCTGCCGCGCGACCCCGCCAGTAGCGGCACCCGGCGCGAAAGATTCAACCGAAGGGATGCACGAGACAGGCCAAAGTTCTGGTCTCCCGGGATTCGGTAAGTGCTGATTTATCGTGAAGTTGACGCCGTACCATGCTTTGATACTGTCTCGGTCTGACACGCCGCCGTCTCAAGCGGGATCTTAGGGCCGGGTGGTGCGCCAAGCGGGGGGGCTTAATCGCTTGCCTGAGCGAACTGTTTTTCAGAAGCTCGCAGCGGAATGTTGTAGCGCTTCAATTTTCGATACAAAGTCGCGCGGCTGATGCCCAGCATCCTGCCCGCCAGGGCCTTGTCACCGCCCGCCTGTTCAAACACCCGCTGGATGGTCATGCGCTCCAGATCGGCCAGAGCGGTGGTGGAGAGAGCCGATCCGCCATTGGTTATTAACCCCGCCTCCTCGGTGTCACGAATGGCCGGTGGAAGATCTTCGATGTCGATCATCTGGTCGTCGCCGAGCGCCACGGCGCGGGCAATGCAATTCTCAAGTTCCCGGACGTTTCCGGGCCAGTCATACTGCAGAAAACTCTTCATCGCCGGGGGCATCACCTGAATATTCTTGCCGGCGGCATAGCGATCCAGGAAATAGTGCACGAGCTGGGGAATATCCGAGCGGTGCTCGCGCAAGCTGGGCAAACGCACGGTCACCACGTTCAGGCGGAAATAGAGGTCCTTGCGGAAAGTTCCCGCGCGGTAGGCTGCTTCCAGATCGCGATTGGTGGCCGCGATTACGCGAACGTTCACCGGCACATGCTCATTGCTGCCCACGGGCCGGACTTCTCTTTCCTGCAGCACCCGCAGAAGTTTGGCCTGCATCTCCAGGGGCAGTTCGCCAATTTCATCCAGGAAAATCGTTCCGCCGTTCGCCGCATGGAAAAGCCCCGCTTTGGCTTTCAACGCGCCGGTGAACGCGCCCTTTTCGTGGCCGAAAAGCTCGCTTTCCATCAAGGTCGGCACCAAGGCGCCGCAATCCACGGCAATGAAGGGCATTTGCGCAAGCGACCCACGAAAATGAATGGCCCGCGCCACGAGCTCTTTTCCGGTGCCGCTTTCACCGGTGATTAGAACGGGCGTGCGGCTGTCCTTCAGCCGAGACACCAGCCGCAGTACATCCTGTATCTTTGCCGAGGTGCCTACGATTCCATCCAGCTGCGCTTCGGTCTCCACGCGCTCTCGCAGGAAACGGTTCTCGGTAACCAGCTGGACTTTTTCCGCCATGCGCTGCAGCAGTTGGCGCAGCCTCTCCACTCGAAACGGCTTTTCAATATAGTCGTAGGCGCCCTTGCGCATGGCGTCGACGGCCGACTCGATCGACCCGTGCCCGGTCATGATGGCGACTTCGGTGCGCGGCACCATCTCCTTGATTTTGCGAAGAAGTTCCACGCCCGACAGGCTGGGCAGCTTCAAATCCGTCACCACAATATCCGGGGGAGACATTTCCATGGCCTCCGCTGCTGCCTCCGCCGTTTCCGCTTCGCTGCACACAAAGCCCAAACCTTGGCCGACGGTCATACAAAGCCGCCGGATGCTCTGTTCATCGTCGACGATCAAAAAACGAAGCCGCAAATCTTCGGTCATAGTCCGCCTATGGTTTTCTCTGGAGTTACCAGCGCGGCAGCGAAGCGCCGCATGAGCCCAGAATGCCGTTGCCTGCAAAATCCGAAGATCATGGCGCAACACCGGCCGCCAGCCGGTCCACCAAGACGCAGGCCACCGGCAGCTTCACGGTAAACGTGCATCCGGGGCCATCGGGATTGTTGCGAACCTGAATTTCGCCCCGGTGTTCCCGAACGATTCCGTAGCAGATGCTCAATCCGAGGCCGGTGCCTTTGCCAACTTCTTTGGTTGTAAAGAAAGGGTCAAAAATGCGGTCCGGATGCGAAATTCCGGAACCATTGTCGCAAAACGAGATTTCGATTTGGCCGTCGCGATGCGTGGTACGGATTTCAAGCTTCCCAGGGCGGCGGCTTTCCTGGATGGCGTCGTAGGCGTTATTGAGAACATTCAAGAAAACCTGCTGCAGTTGGTGGGGATCTCCGATCAGCGGGGGCAGCTGCGGATCAAGATGTTCCACGATCTGCACGCCCTGTCTTGAAAAATCGTAGGCCCGCAGTTTCAGGGTGTGTCCGAGAATCGAATTAATCTCCACGGGCTCCTGCTGCGAGGGCATCTGTCGCGCAAACCGCAGCAAATTCTGAACGATGACCCGGGTTCGCTGGGCCTCGCGAAGGATGAACTGCAGCTCCTGTTTGGACTGTTCCGGGATATCAGGGTTCTCCAACAAAAGATCGGTGAACCCCACGATCGCCGCCAGCGGATTGTTCACTTCATGAGCAACTCCGGAAACGAGCTGCCCCAATGCCGCCATTTTTTCGGTGTGCATCAATTTCGCCTGCAGATCGGCGGAATCGGTGATGTCCGACATGACCACAACCACGCTGCTGATTTCGTCCTGTTCATCCCGCATCGGACTCAGGCTGATCGCAAACTGCCGCGGCGCCAGCGTATGGCCAGAAAAGCAGACCTCCAGCTCCATGGCGGTGCCTTCCAGGCTGCGGTCGAGCGCATCCGAGAACAGCGGCCGGCGCGAAGGAGCCACGAAGCTGGCCAACGGTTGCCCGATGAGCATCTCCTCGCGGTAGCCGGCTTCCGAGCAGCGACGGTTCGCAAAGCTGATCACGCCAGCGGTGTCCAGCACCAGAATCATGCTGCGCGTGTTGTTCAGAATGTTTTTATTGAAATCGCGCTCGCGGCGGAAGCGGCGCTCCGCTTCCCGGCGATCGGTAATGTCCTTGAATACATGAATGGTCCGCAGTTCGCCGGCTTCAGAAGTAATTCGCGACGTCGAAATCACATAGGTGCGATCTTTCACCTCATGGGCGAATTCTTCCTTGCAGGCCTCCGGATTGCGGCAAAAGGGGCATCGCCCAGCGGGTTTGGTCGCCAGCAGCCCCAGCTTTGCAACCTCCCAGCCGATGGCCGCCTGCGGACGAACCTCCAATACGCGGGCCAGCGCCCGGTTCAGCCGCAGAACCCGGCCGGCCGCGTCGTGGACCACGATCAAGTCGGAGATGGCATCGAAATCCTCGACCCATTGTTTCCGGGACAATTCGATTCGCCCGAACATCTGGACATTTTCGAGCGCTACCGACGCGTGGCTGGCCAGCGCTTCCAAGAGTTGAATTTCCTGCGCAGAGAGATCGTGTGCCGGATCTGCCAGACACAGCACGCCCAGTGTCTGTCCCTGTTGCGCACTCAGGCGGGCCAGCAACACCTCGGACCATCCCGAGGCGTCGGCCAAGGTCTCGCCCAGAAATTTCGCTGTGGCTCCGGAGACCGAATGAAACGCCGACTCTTGGGCATGTGCGGCCAGGGATCGGGCAAGGTTCGCCGCACAGGCTTTGGTCCATGAGGCAGCTTCCCCACTCACGCTGGCAATCTCCCAGTGATCTCTGCCCGCCAGCGCCAAAACGGCGGCACGCGCACCGAGCATTTCCTTGGCTCGTTCGGTGAGACGCTGGGATATTTGCTGGGCGCCGATCGAGGGATTCAATTCGAGCGTAGCGGCCGAAAACTGAGCCAGCAGGCTCTTAAAGGAATTGCCGAGACTGGAGTGAGCTAGCCGAATTGGTGTCAAGGCACGCATGGAGGTATTGAGGCTTGCGCGCGCTTCGCCTGAGATGACCTTAGATTCCATCTCATTTTGAGTCAATTTGTTGGTGTGATTGTGGTGCTGTAAGTGTCAATGCGAGACAGTCGCAAATTGATACACTGTCGGGCGATCTGCGAGGTAGTTGAGACTCCCACACCCAGGCGGCCCGGGATGCAGCGATTCAGGTTCATGCAACCCGCATCGCAGCATGGGCTTGCAAGCCCATTTGCGGGATCCGGAACAGCCGCCAAATAACGGCGCGATGGCATTGCCCGTGCATTTTCAGTGCCTTGGATTCGTGTCCGGAGGCGCCAGCTTTCCTTGGGGCGAACAGGGCGGCCGCTCAGGCGGGTGGTGGAGGCTTTTCGATGACGATTGGCAAGAAACTCTATTTAAGATTCGGCGCAATCCTCGCCATCATGATCGTGCTGCTGGTGATGAATATTTTTACCGTCCGGCGCCAATTCGCTGCGCGCGCCGCGGTTGCTTCCACGCTGTTCGACGTACAGGTGATCGAAAGCGTTCGCTACAAGATCATGGAGAACCGACTCTCCCTGGGCGACTACCTGCTGAGCGGCGATCGTCGCGACGAAGACAAATTGAACAAGGGCGTCATCGACCTGCATCAGCTGCTGCATCAGGGCGAAGGCATGGCCACGGATTCCGATTTGCGATCGGCCCTGTCCCAAGTGGAAGAGAACGAACACAGCTGGGTGGATGAATTCGCTAAAGCCATGATCGCCAAACGCCACCAGGTCGAGGAAGGGAAAGCGACCATCGCCGACTTGCAGGTTTACTACCTGCAGCACGACCCCGGAACCTGGATCAGCAAGTCCACCAGCATTTTGGACGACGCCAGCCGCGCCGTGCGACGGGCCCAGGAAAAGTCGAACGAGTCTTCGGATTCGGCCACCATGTGGAGCGCGATCATCACCACACTCGGAACGCTTTTGGCGGTGCTGCTCGGCGGCCTCATCGCCCTGTACACCGCGAAATCCATCCAGGAACCATTGCACCATCTGATTGACGTGGCGCACCGTATTGGCGACACCGGCGACCTTGACCAGAAAATTGACATTCACCGCAGCGACGAAGTCGGCATTCTGGCCGACAACTTCAACAAGATGATCCTGCACCTGAAGGAAATGGCTTCGGTATCGGCAGCCATTGCGGAAGGTCAGTTGTTCGTTTCCGTGAAGCCTCGCTCGCCGCAGGACACCATGGCGACGGCCTTCGCCCGCATGACGCAAGGTCTCCGCGACCTGGTGCGGCAGGTGCGCGACAGCGCGTCGCAAGTGGCCTCCGGCGCCGGCCAGATGGCGGCCGCTTCCGACGAATCCGCCAAGATGAGTGTCCAAGCCGCCTCGGCGATCGACGAAGTCACCAGTACCATGCACGAGATGAGCATCAACGTCCAAAACGTGGTCAAAAATACCCAGATCCAGTCATCCAGCGTGGCCGAGACCTCCGCATCCATCGACGAAATGGTCACCTCGATTCAACGTGTGGCAGACACCGCCCGGTTACTGGTGGAAATCTCCCATCGTTCGCGCGAAGAAGCCAAGACCGGCATGTCCACCATGGACAAAGCGACCGAGGGCCTCAACCGAACCAGCCAATCGATCCAGTCCTCGGCGGAGATCATCGACGCGCTGGGCCGCCGAGCCGACGATATCGGAAAGATCATCGAGGTAATCGACGATCTGGCGGAACAAACCAACCTGCTCGCGCTCAACGCCGCCATCGAAGCAGCACGCGCGGGAGAACACGGGCTGGGATTCGCAGTCGTGGCCGAAGAGGTGCGCAAGCTCGCCGAAAAGTCCACGCAATCGACCAAGGAAATTTCTGAATTGATCGAAGGAATCCAGAAGGAAGCGCGCGAGGCGGTCGACAACATGGAAAACAGCACAGCCATGGTCCAGGAAGGCTTGCTGCTGAATAAGGAGCTGAGCGTCGCGCTGGACAAAATCTCTGCCGTGGTCTCGGAAGTTTACAAGTTCTCGCAGGAAATCGGCGCCGCCACAACCGAACAGTCCAGCGGCTCCGCCCAGATCGCCAAAGCTACCAATCGCCTCACCGACATCACGCACGAAATAAACTCCTCGGTGGAAGAGCAGGCTTCAGGAGTGCAGGCCGTGGCCCGGGCCATGGAACGCATGCGCGAAATGGTGCAGCAATCCACGTCGAGCTCCACCGACCTGGCGGCCGCGGCCGAGCAAATGTCGAAACTTTCTCGCGCTCTGCTCGAAGCCATGGATCGCTTCGTCATCGACGAAAACCACCCGGATGCCCGGCGGCCGCTACCCCGGCGGCTGGCGCCGGAACACCGGCTGCACCCGGCTTCTGAATACGCCGAAGCCGTCCGCTCTTGACGCGCGCGATTCCCATGAATCAAGACCTTCAAATAGTCGGGTTTCGGATCGGGCGCGAAATGTTCGCAGTGCCCATTTCTCTGGTTCGCGAAGTCATCCGCGTTCCCGAGATCACCGCCGTGCCCGACGCGCCAGGCTACATCGAAGGCGTCATCAATCTTCGCGGAAAAATCGTTCCGGTTATCGATTTGGGGAAGAAGCTCGGCATCAGCGGCGAGCCGCAGCCCCACCGGGCCAACCGCATCATTGTGGCAGAGATCGGGGACCGCCCGGTCGGGCTGATCGTACATTCGGCTTCCGAGGTATTGCGCATCTCCCCGACTGAAATTCAGGCGCCCCGCGACGTCTTCACAGAAGCCGGCATGGATTACATATCCGGAGTCGGAAAATTGCACGGGCGTCTGGTGATCCTGCTCGATTTGCAGAAAATTGTGCCGCGGACCGAGCTCCGAACCGTTGGCGAGGCACCCGGGACCCTGGTAACCGTGGACGCAGGTCACCGCAGCCCCAGCGCATAGCCCGATCAAGGGAGCAGCAAAAAAGCATGGCCACACTCACATCCACCCCGCTGAGCCGGGCGGAACTGAAGCTCTTGCAGGCGCTGATCTACCAGGAATGCGGAATGTTTTTTGACGAGCGGCGCATGCAATTTCTGCAGGATCGGCTGCAAAAACGATTGCGGGCCTGCCAGATCGATTCTTTCTATAGCTACTACCTGTTGCTGGCCAGCCGTGAAGGCAGCCAAGAGCTGGCCGCACTGCTTGAAAACCTCACGGTGAATGAGACCAGCTTTTTCAGGATCCGTCCGCAGCTCGAAATGTTCAAAAAGGCGGTCGAAGCAATGCTGCGGCGCAAGCAGGAGCGCCGCGATTGGACGCTGCGCGTCTGGAGCGCCGGCTGCTCGACGGGACAGGAACCCTATACGCTCGCCATTCTGCTCACCGACGCGCTGGCTTACTACTACCTGCGCAACCCGCTGCCGTTTGAAATGCCCACGCCGAAGCCGCTCATTCCGCCTCCCTGGAAAGTTGAAATCCTGGCTTCCGATATCAACTATTCCGCGCTGGTCGCGGCGCAGCAAGGCGTGTACACGGCCGCGCAAATGGAAAGCGTGGATTATGCCTGCCGCCTCCGATACTTCGACAAAACCGGCGACCGCTACTCGGTGAAGCCCATGCTGAAAAATCTGCTCCAATTCGACTTCCACAACTTGAAAACAGAATTCCTTCCGCGCCGCAATGACGCCATCTTTTGCCGGAACGTCATGATTTACTTCGACGCCGCCGAACAGCGCCGCTTGGTGGCGAAGCTCTACCACTGCCTGAACCCCGAGGGATTTCTGTTTGTGGGCCACGCGGAAAGCCTGCTCGGACTTACCGAAAACTTTCACATGATCCACGAAAACAACGCCACGGTTTATCAGCGAATCGAGAAGGGGACCGTGTGACCTTTCCTTCCGACCAACACGCCTCCGAACTCCTCGAGGTGTTTTTCGAGAGCGCGGAGGAGATTCTCCAGGGAATGAATCGAGCCGGCCTGTCGCTTGAAGCACACCCTGGCGACCTCGAGAATCTCCGCCACGTGCGCAGAGCTGTGCACACGCTCAAGGGAGATTCGGCCGCCTGTGGATTCCGTGAGCTCAGCGAGCTGGCCCATCGGTTAGAAGACGCTTTGACCCCCGAATTCGCCGCCCAGAGAGCCTCGGAAATCGCCAATCTGGTGCTTACCGCCGCCGATGTGTTCCAGGATATGCTGGCGGCCTACCGTCGCAACGCAACGCCTCCGGCAGCAACCGGCCTGTGCGATTTGATCGAGCAGTTGCTGGGCGAGGCAAGCGCGCCTGCCCCGCCTGCCTTGGAAGCGAATCCGGAGTGGACCGAATACGAACGCCTCTTGATCGGTGAAGCCTGTCGTCAGAGCGAGCCCGTTTATCACCTGGTTCTGCACTTGAAAGCCGAAGGGCCGGCTTCGGCCGTCGCTTTTGAGCTCCTGCGCAAAGCGCTGCAGAACACCGGCCGGGTGCTGGCGCTCAGTCCACAGGAAGGCGCGCCCACAACGAAGGTAGCTGTGGTCCACGCGGTGTTGTCCACCGCACAATCTGCCGATTCGATCAAGCAGCGATGTTGCGTGCCATCGATCGTGGAAAAGATCTCCGTAGAAGCGATGGACGCGCCCCACCCTGTGGGAAGTGACGCCTTGCAAGTTCTGCTGGAAGCGGAGGCCGCCGCCTCCTCGTCCAAATCGCCCAAGCCGGAGCAGAGAGCTCCGCGGCGCTCGGAATCGATTTCTGAAACAGCTGTTCCGCCAAGCCTGCCCCATTCGCAACTCGACAGCAGTCTGCGAGTGGACGCTGCGCGAATCGATTCCGTGATGAACCTGGTGGGCGAACTGATCATCGGAAAATCCATGCTGCAACGGGCGCTCCAAGACCTCGAGCGCCGCTATCCCAAAGATCCACTGCGCGGCAGGCTCTCCGACGCGCTTTCGTTCCAGTCCCGCGTTCTGGGAGAACTGCAGAAGTCCGTAATGAAGATCCGCATGGTGCCGATTGAACAACTGTTCCGGCGATTTCCCCGCATCGTGCGTGATGTTGCCAGGCTGCGCCACAAAGACCTGCACCTGGAGATGAGCGGCGAGAACACCGACTTGGACAAAAGCATCCTCGATGCTCTGGCAGAGCCGATCGCACACTTGGTCCGCAACGCCGCCGATCACGGCATCGAAGCACCCGCCGAGCGCCAGGCCGCCGGGAAGCCGCCGCGGGGAACGGTTCGCTTAGGCGCCTATCACGAGGGCGATCAAGTGGTCATCGAAGTTTCAGACGACGGAAGAGGCCTGCAGTGGGAAAAGATTTCCCGCCGCGCGGTCGAGCGCGGAGTCTTGACTGCGGAACAAGCCTCCAAGCTCAATGCCGCCGAAACGCTGCAGCTGATCTTCCGGCCAGGATTCAGCACCGCCGAGGAGATCAGCGAAATTTCCGGCCGCGGCATCGGCCTGGACGTGGTCACCGCGGTCCTGGAAAAATTGAAAGGTTCAGTCGACGTACGAACCGAAAGCGGCCGTGGCACCACGTTTCGGCTCCTGGTTCCCCTGACGCTCGCCAGCATCCAGGCCTTGCTGTTTCGTGTGCACGGCCGCCTTTACGCCGTGCCGATCGCTTCCGTGGTCGAGATCACGCGCGTCAGGAATGAAGAGATTACCCCGGTCGAGGACAAGGAAGTCTTCCGGCTGAGGAACCAGATTCTAATGTTGGGCAGGCTCGACCAACTGGGTCCGGCGACAGCAGGCGAACGCGCCAATCGCCAATTCGTCATCGTCATGGGTTCGGCGGGCCGCAGGATCGGACTGGCCGTCGACAGCCTGATCGGCGAACAGGAGTTGGTCATCAAAGCTCTCGAAGACGAGCTGGTCACATCTCCGCTGATCAGCGGAGCTTCGATCCTGGGTGATGGCACCGTCGTACTGATCCTGAACGTCGCCGCGGTTGTCTCGCACCTTACAAAATCCGGACGCACCGGAGCGAAGGCATGAACAAGAAGATTCATGTTCTCGTGGTCGACGATTCCGCGCTGATGCGGAAGCTGATTCCCCAGACGCTGTTGCGAGATCCCTCCATCGAAGTCGTCGGCACAGCCATGGATGGCTTGATCGGATTAAAACGCATCGAGGATTTACACCCTGACGTGGTGACCCTCGATCTCAACATGCCTCGCATGGACGGGATGGAAATGCTGCGCGAGATCACCCGCAAGCACCGCATCCCGGTGATCGTCTTCAGCGCCCGCCCGGAGCAGGGCGCCGACGTAACGCTCAGAGCCCTGGCACTTGGTGCATTCGACTTTCTCACCAAGCCGCAGGAGGCAACGTCGGGGAACCTGGAACAGGTTGCGGTGGAGTTGGCGTCAAAAATCAAGGCCGCCGCCGCTTCGGGCGCTCCGAAAATGATCATCACGGAAAATCCTCCGGCGCGGGGCGCCGCACGAAGAATCCGGACCGACCGCCGCTGGGCTTCTCGCGTCGTAGGCCTGGGTGTCTCCACGGGCGGACCCAATGCCTTGCAATACCTCTTCTCCCAGCTGCCGGAAGATTTTCCCGGGAGTCTCCTGGTTGTTCAGCACATGCCGGAAGGATTCACGCAGCGGCTCGCGCATCGGCTGAACGAATCTTCGCCCATCGAGGTCAAAGAGGCGCAGTCCGGAGATCCGCTGTTCGCCGGCCGCGCACTCATCTGCCCGGGGAACCGTCACATGAAGATTCAGCGGCTGGAACGCGGCGACGTGGCCATGATCGTGGATGCACCTCCGCTCAACGGTCACCGACCATCGGTCAATGTTCTGTTTAACTCGCTCGCGCAGCAGCTGCGCGGGAAAGCCGCGGCGGTGTTGATGACCGGCATGGGGGACGATGGCGCCGCCGGGTTGGGCGCCGTGCGGGCCGCCGGTGGCTACACCATCGCGCAGAGCCCGGACACCTGCGTGGTCGACAGTATGCCTCGTGCGGCCATCGAGAGAGGTTTTGCAACACGGGTTGTTTCGCTCGACCGGCTGGCGGCCGCCATCCAAGCGCTCTGCAGCCTGGACCAGAATCCGGCCGATTCCAATCATCCCTCGCTCCGTTCGGGCGCAGGCGCACCCGAAGTCGCATCGGGAAGGAGATCGTCATGAAATCATTCGAACCCTTGGCGCGGAAACTGGACCATCAGCCGGTGCGCTACCTGATCGTGGACGATTCCGTATTCGCGCGGAAAAGCATGGTGAAAATGGTCGAAGCCTTCGGCGGCCAGGTGGCCGGAGAAGCCGGCGACGGCTGCACCGCCATCACCGAATACACGCGCACCCAGCCCGATATCGTCCTGATGGACATCACCATGCCCCAGATGGAAGGACTCGAGGCCGTCGAACGCATCGTGCAGCAGCATCCCGAAGCGCGCGTGATCATGGTTTCTTCGGTCGGCTATCAGGACAACATTCTCGCCGCGCTCCAGAAGGGTGCGCGCCACTTCATTCAAAAACCGGTCAAGGCGGAAGCTCTCTACGAAGTGTTGCAATACGTCCTGGCCCAGGACGCCCCGGCCCCAGCGCTCTCCCCAGGAGGGAATTAAATATGAGGATGGATCTGATCCAGCCCTTTATAGGTTCGCTCGACGCTGTCTTGGCCGAGATGATGGATATGCCAGTCACCATTGCCGATCTGACCATGGAGGAGGAGGCCTACCGGCGGAAAGGACTCGCAGCGGTTGTCGCTTTCAACGGCCAGATCGAAGGCCGCGTGGTCCTGGACATGGACCCGAACGCGGCCGCCAGAGTGGCTGGATACCTCTCTGGCGGGGTGGTCGATCCCGCCGCGCCCATCGTGCCGGAAACGATTTGCGAACTGGCCAACATGGTTATCGGCAATGCCGTGACCCAGCTCAATGATCGCGGCTTTCAATTCAAGGTCTTTCCACCCTCGATACTCACCGAAGAACAGTGCGCGAAGATCGGGCGGGATTCGGAAGCAACCGTTCTCTCATTTGACACGCCGGCGGGCGCCGTCCACCTGAACATTTCCATGCGCTACCACGCCCGCCGCTTCGGCGAGCGTTCACCCCTAGCAAAGATCTAGCGCGAATCACTCCCCGATCGAGGTCTACTTGGTCCATCCGATCAGACCTGCAGCACGTCGCCGTCGCGCGCTACCATTTCATACAGCACCGGATTGACAAAGAAACCCAGCAACAGGCGCGAAAGCAGCCCGGCGACAATGACGATCGCGAAGGGTTTCTGGGTGTCCGAGCCGATGCCGGTTGATAACGCTGCGGGCAGCAATCCCAGGCAAGCCACCAGCGCGGTCATCATGATGGGCCGCAGCCGCAGAAGTGACGCCTCGCGCGTGGCCGTGCGGATGTCCTGGTTGGCGAGGCGCAATTTGTTGATATACGACACAAGAATCACCGCCGTCTCGACCGACACTCCCATCACCGCAAGTAACCCCAGCACCGAGGACACGCTGAAAGGCGTATGCGTGAGCTTGAGCGCGATCAGCGCCCCCACCGGCTCGGTCATCAACACGCCCAAAGCAATGGCCACCGGAAACTTGAGGTTGCCGTACAAGCGAAGAGAATCATGAAAATCAGCAGTACCGCCAGGGGCCCGATGATCTCCATCTGGTGCCTGGCCTCGAGGTATTCGCTGTACTCGCCGCCCCAATTGAGCCGGTAGCCCGTCGGAAGGGACTTCTCGACGTCGGCGATCGCGCGTTGTCCGTCGGCCACAGCGCTCTGCAGGTCACGCCCTTCGATGCTGTACTGCACGCCGATGTACCGCGAATTGCTTTCCCGGTAAATGAATGACGCACCGCTCGACACATGAATATCCGCCAGGTTGCTCAGCGGGATCTGCTGCCCCCCGGGGGTTCCCACCAGCAAATTGCCAATTTGCTGGGCGCTCTCCCGAAACTCGGGCTTCATACGCACGACCAGGTCGAACAGTTTTTCGCCTTGGATCACCTGCGTCGCCGCCTGCCCGCCTACGGCCGCCTGCACCACCGCCTCCACATCCGCCACATTGATGCCATACCGCGCGATCTTTTCTCGATCCACATCGATCAGCAAGCTCGGCTGGCCCAGCTCGCGCACCAGGGTCAATTCTGTGAACCCCGGCACCTGCGAGAGGCGCCGCTTGATTTCCAGCGCCCGGTCCTGCAAAACATTCAGGTCCGGCCCATAGATCTTCACCGCCAGCGCGCTCTTTAGCCCCGTAAGCGCCTCATCGACGGCGTCTTCGGCCGGCTGCGTGTAGTTAAAGATGATTCCCGGAAAGGTCCGCAGGTGCTGCTGAATGTCTTCGGTCAGCTCGGTCTTATCGTGAATCGCGCCGCTCTTCCAGGATGAGTCCCCGTAGGGTTTCAGCCCCACGTAGAACTCATCGTTAAAAAAACCGGTGGGGTCGGTGCCGTCATCCGGCCGCCCCAATTCCGAGCCTACATCGGTCACCATCGGATACTTGAGCAGCATGGTGCGAACCTGCGGTGAAAGTTTGCTCGCCTCGTCGAAGGAAATCGTGTACGGCATCGTGGCGCGGATCCACAGGGCCCCCTCGTCCAGGTGCGGCATGAACTCCCCGCCGATGAACGGCACCAGCAGTAGCGTCAGGGCGAAAATCACAGTCGCCACGAGCAGGGTGGTCTTCGGATGATCCAGGCACCAATCCAGCTCCCCCGCATATTGATCGCGCACCCATTCAAACGGCCGGTTCGCCCGCTCGCGCACGCCCTTCTTGAACAGATAGGCGCACATGACCGGCACGAACGTCAGGGTCAGAATCAGCGCGCCGATCAGCGCGATCGACATGGTGTCAGCCATCGGACGGAACAGCTTTTCAGACGGCCCGCTCAGGGCATAAATCGGAATATATCCTGCGATGATGACCGCAACGGAATAGAAAATCGGCCGGTCCACGTCCTTCGCCGCGGCCAGCAGCACATCCTCCAGCTGGTAATTCTGCCCTTGACGCAACCCCAGCTCGCGAAAGATGTTCTCGACCATCACCAGCGTGCCATCGATGATGATCCCGAAATCGATCGCGCCAATCGAAAGCAGATTCGCCGCCACGCCGCGTGCGTGTAGAAAAATAAACGAAAACAGCAGCGCCAGCGGAATCGTCAGAGCCACGATAATTGCCGCCCGCCCGCTCACCAGAAAAAAGATCAGCACGATCAGCACGAGCGACATTCCCACCACTAGGTTGTGCTCGACGGTGTCAATCGTGAGCCGCACCAGATCGCTGCGATCGTAGTACGGCCGCACTTTCACGTCCGGCGGCAGGATGCGTTCGTTCAGCTGTTTGGTCTTTTCTTCGACGCCCTTGAGCACGTTCTGCGTCTGCTCACCTCGCAGCATCATGATCACGCCTTCGACGGCGTCATCGGTCTTATTAAATCCGAATTCTCCCAGCCTCGGCGCGTTGCCGATGGTCATTTCGCCCACATCGCGTACCCGTACCGGCACCCCGTTCTGCGACCCGATCACCACGTCGCCGATATCCTGCGGTATCGCGAATCAGGCCCAGTCCGCGAACGTAATAAAACTGCCCGCCTTGCGAATAAAATCCGCCCCCGGCGTTCGCATTGTTGATGCCCAATTGTTGAACGATGGCGGAACGGTGATGTGGTAGCTGTAGAGCCTCGCGGGATCGAGCAGCACCTGATATTGCATCACCGTGCCGCCGAAGCCGGAATCGTCCGCCACGCCGCGCACTTGCTTGTACTCCCGTTCGATCACCCAATCCTCAAAAGTCTTCAGTTCCTGTGGCGAACGATCCGGGCTTTCAATCACGTAACGGTAAACCAAGCCCGACGGGCTGGAAAGCGGCGCGAGTGACGGCGAGACGCCTGCCGGGTAGGTCACCTCGCTCAGACGCTGAAAAACCACCTGCCGCGCAAAGTAGTCATCAGCATCCTCGTCAAAGGTCAGAATCACGTCCGACAATCCGTACAGGGAAATCGAGCGCATCACCGACATCTTCGGCACGCCGTTCATCTCCACTTCGGTCGGAAGCGTCACCAGCCGCTCGATTTCCTCCGCCGCATGCCCCGGCCATTGCGTGATCACTTCCACCCTCGGCGGCGAAAGGTCCGGATAAGCGTCCACCGGCATGTGCTGGAACGAAATCGCTCCGCCGACGACGAGGAACACCACCAGCATCAGGATCGAGAAATTTTTGCCGCAGCGCGAATTGGACCAAATGATGAATCATGCGGAATCCGGCGCTCTCAGTGCTGGAACGAATTGGCAAACTGAATGAACAAGCTGCCATTGCCCACAACTTTGTCTCCGGTCGAAAGCCCCTTGGTAATTTGCGTCTGGCCGTTCTGGCTTGGCCCGATGTCCACGGCCCGGCGCCCAAACTGGTCTGCGCCGACCGCCACGTAGACGAATGGCCGGTTCTCGTCATCGCGCAAAACCGCCGCATCCGGCACGGCAATCGCATTGGAAACGGTCCCGGCCGTCACCGTGACGGTGCAATACATGTCCCGCTTCAGCTTTTGGCCTTTGTTATCCACCACGATGCGCGCCTGCAAGGTCCGCGTATTAGGATCAAGTGCCGGTGAGATATAAGAAATCTTGCCGTGAAAAACGTCGGGATAAGCATCGGTCTGACCGAAACGTCATCTCCATCGTGCACGTATGCCAAATCCGACTGATACACGTTCGCCAGCACCCACACTTGGCTCACGTCGGAAATCGTGAACGCCTGCGTGGCCCCGGCCTGCATCACCTGCCCTGGCGAAACGAGCCGCTCCACTACCTCGCCACCAATCGGCGCAAGCACGGGAATCTGCGCGGAGGCGGGCGCTTTTGCCAAATCCTCCGGATTCTTGATTCCCAGAATTTTCATTCCCTGTTCGGCGGCATTGCGATCGGCCTCGGCTTGGGTTCGATCGGATTCCGCCTGCTGCAGATCGCGCTCGGCGATCGCGTGATGGTCATACAAATCCTTCGCACGGGCGTAGTTCTTGTCGGCAAGACGAAACGAGTCGGCGGCCTTGAGATAGCTATCCAGAAGCTGCGAATAGTCCGGGCTGCTCACCTCGAGCATCGGCTGCCCTTCGGTACCTGCTGCCCGGGAAGCACCAGAATGCGGCTCACTGGCCCGCCTACTTGGGTGATCACGGGCGTGGTCTTAAACGCGTTGTAAGCGACAGCGCCGGTAAGCCGCAGCGTGCGCGTCAGCCTGGTGGTCTGAACGGTCGCCAGCTGCACGTGCGACATCTGGTCTTGCGGAATGGCGAACAACTCCGGCGTCTGGGACTTCGATTCCTGCGTTGAAAACGATGTCATCTGGCTCGCTGGCCGGCCCGAACGGCAAGCAGCGAGCGCCAACGGCGCAAGTCAGCAGCATGGCCATGCCAAACCCGCGTGCCGCACGAGCAATGCGGATATTCTTCATGGCAAGCTCCTGGTCCCGACGGCCTCGCGAAGTTGTTCGACCGCCAGCAAATAGGAAGCCAGCGCCTGCCGGTACGCGAGTTGCGTTGCCCGGTAACTTCTCTCCGCGTCGAGAAAATCCAGCAGGCTTGCGGCGCCCCGCTGGTAGGCGTACTGGCTGATGTCGCGGTCCTGCTGGGCCTCATCGAGATAGCCCGACTGGTAAAGCCCGACGATCTGATCGTTGGTGCGCAGGTTTTCAAAGGCGTCGCGCACGTCGGTCATGACCTGCCCATTCGTGAATTTCTGCTGCTCCTGGGCCTGGTCGATGGCGTAGCGGGTGCGTGCGATTTCTCCCTGGTTGCGATCGAAGATCGGTAGCTGGATCTGCCCGAAAAGTGAAGCCGTGCTCAAATCGGCGATGTGCGTGTAGTTGAACTGCGCAGTCACGTCGCGCTTGCTGATCGCTTCCTGCAGTTGATATTGGCTGTTGGCAGCCGCGATGCCTTGCTGGGCGGCGCGCAGGTCCGGGCGGTTCTGCAAAGCCTTCATTTGAAAATCCTCGGCATTTCCCGGCAGCCGCCGGTAGTTGAATTGCCCGGCGACGTCGTAATCGGCGGGTACCGATTCGTAGCCCAGCAACTGCCTGAGGTCGGAAAGCCCCTGCACGCGGGAAAGCTGAGCCTGCGAGACATCGGTCTGAAATTGCAGCATCTGCAGTTTGATCTTCAGCAGGTCGTCTAGGCTGATGTCGCCTGCGTTGTAGCGCGCTTGGCTGATGTCGACGCTATTCTGAAAACTTTTTAAATCCTCCTGTGCCAGTTCGAGCGCGGACTCGGCCAACTCCACGTTGATGAACTGCTGGGCCACGCTGAAGGTGAGGCTGCGCTCATTGTCGGCGACCTGCGAACGGGTCACCGCGGTGACATCCTTCGCCGCCTGCAACCGGCGCTGGCGCTTCTTGCCGCGCTCGAAGAGATAGCTGATTCCCACATCGAATTGGGCCGCATTGTCAAGGTAGTCGGAGCTGAACTGATTGGGCTGGAAAATCGGCAGGAACTGCGCGTCGCCGAGTATCACCGGATTCGGGCGTAGGTTCGCCGTGATCTCCTCGGCCTGGTTCTGCTGGATCGTGGTGCGCGCTGCGAGAATGCTGTGATTGTGCTCGAGCGCCATCTGGACGGCGTCGTCGAGCGAAATCTTCACCGATCCTTGCTTCTGCGCCAGCGCTTGCGCCTGCGGGGCCGCCTGCGCCGCGGCTCCCCCTGGCGGCTGATTCTGAGCAACGCAGAATTGTCCGGAGCCCAGGGCAACAAAACTCACGCCCAAGGCCAGAAGTACAGACCGTCCAAGTTGTAGATGCATAGGCTCTCTGCCTTCTTCAGATCGAGGTAAGGGTGATTCGGAATTCCAGGTAAGAAGCCGAAAAGCGAGGCGGCGGGAGGAGCCCGGGCAGGCAAGCGGTGAGCGAGCACGGGCGGGGCAAATTCCTGGTTCCGGCCGTTCCCCTATCTGAGCCAAGACCGTCCATCATCTCTTGCAGGCGGACGCTTGATCGGCTGGCGGCTCAAATCGCCGATCAGGCAGGAGTCTTCCCAGGTGGAGCTTTGTTCATGATGCAGCATGCCCGCGGCTGTCGCGGTGACAAAAAGGTAACGGATTGGCCTTTGATCAATCATTTGGTGCTCCGGCACCGGAGGCGCACGCGATCCTATTGTAGACGCAGGAGAGAACCCAAGGGTTGTGTTTTTGGGGGCAGGCTGACCAGTAAGGTACCGCTAATTCACGTGTTCCAGCGCTCGTTCCACCAACGCAACGCATTTCTCAACCCGTTTTCGCAGCGGTCCTTCGATCTGCCGCTGGCGCTCCCGCAACGTGAACAGCTCATCGGCGATATTCACCGCCGCAAGCACCGCCACCTTCAGCGAGTCCACCGTGCGCGTGGCCTCGGCCAATTCGCGCATTTTGGCGTCCACATAGGCCGCCAAGTCCGCTACATATTGCTCGTTTTCGGCCGCCTGGACGTTATAGCTCTGGTCGTAAATATCGATTTTCATCTTTGCGCTCCCTGACGAGGCCGTAGCCGCCGCCATTGTCGACGATGAGAGCCCGCCAATGCAACTCCGTTGCGGAACAATCCCATTTGGCTCGCTCCCAGCAAAGCGATCAACGAATTGGCGGAGCAGGCGGATGCTGTTGGCAACACGGTGGTCCCGCCGGCGCCTTTCACGACCCTCGAAGCGTAGCGCCAAGCTGCTGTTCTAACGCCGCGAGGATCCGCGCGGAGAATTCTGCAATTTGTGCGTCGGTCAGCGTGTTTTGCGCGCTCTGAAACTTGACGCGGATCATCAGCGAGAATTTTCCGGCCGGCACTTGCCCGCCGCGGAACAAGTCCGCTGCTTCAACGCCCTGTAATTCAGGGATGCCTAGTGCGCGAATGGTCTCGGCGACCTTCGCGAACCTCACGCCATCCGCCAGCAGGAGTGAAAAATCGCGTTCCACGGCCGGGAATCGCGGAATGGGGATGAACTTCAGAGTCGCACGCGCTGCCTCGGTGCTCTGGAGCAGGGGCTCGAGCTCCAGATCCGCAACGAAAATATCCTGCCGGAGCTTCAGCGGATCGGCAACGCGCCGGGCAAGCTGCCCGGCAATTCCAAGGTTGTGATGTGGGCCGCAGCTAATCCGAGCCGACCGCGAAACTGCCAGCCATCCGGGCGCGCCGGCCTGCCACGCAAATCCAGCACACAATTCTCCCACCCGTTCGAGATCTCCTTTGAGGTCGGCGAAGCCCATCTCGCGGGCCGACTCGTGAATCGTTTTCTCGCGGGCGAAGCCCGTGGCGCCCAGGGTAAGCAGCAACGTTTCTGCCGGCTGGCCATCACGCAGTTCGTATCGCTTTCCAATTTCGAAAAACCGCAGATTCCGCTGGCCGTGATTCAGATTCCATTCCAGCGCCGAAAGCATGCTTACCACGCCATTCGAACGCATTACGGAAGCATCTTCCGCGAGAGGATTGCCGATGATTGCGGGAACCACGCCTGGGGGTCGGAAGATCTCGTCGCGCCGCGCATCCACGAGCGGTATGGCAACAATTTCCTGATAGCCCAGCCCGATGATCCGCTCCCGCAGCCGGTCCAGGGCTGCCGCATGTGGCAAACGGTGCGCCGGCAGCTTCGCGGGTGGCAGGCGCGCCGGGAATTTTTCATAGCCGTAGTGCCGGGCGACCTCTTCCACGAGATCAATTTCGCGCGACACATCGCGCCGCCAGGATGGCTGCTCGCAATGCCACGCCGCATCGGATGAAGCGGCCGCCGCGTTGCCCGTGGCAGCTGCTTTTCTCGGAGCAAAGCCGAGAGCCGTCAGGATCTCTTCGATATCGCGATCCGGAACATCCCCGCCCATCACCCGCAGAAGCTCCCGGCGCGTGAGCTCGATCTTCTGCGCAGGCTCCCGGCGCGGATACACATCGACCACGCCGGCAAGAATTTCGCCGCCAGCCACCTGCTGGATCAATTCCGCCGCCCGCCGTGAGGCCAGCTCCGCCATATCCGGATCGGCTCCGCGCTCAAAGCGAAACGAGGCTTCGGTGCGCAAACCAAGCGCCTTTGCAGTGCGCCGGACCGAAATCGGCTCAAACCATGCGGACTCAATCAAAAGATTCCGGCTGCCGAAGCTGATCTCGCTGTCCGCACCGCCCATCACTCCGGCAATGGCCACGGCTCGCGAAGCGTCGGCGACCACGCACATGTCTCTGGCCAGCGTGCGCTCGGCGCCGTCAAGAGTGCGCATCTTTTCTCCCGGTCGCGCGCGCCGCACCAGGATTCGCCGCTCATTAAGCTGGTCGAGATCGTAGGCATGCAGCGGCTGCCCGAGCTCGAACATCACATAGTTGGTCACATCCACGACGTTGTTGATCGATTTTTCGCCGATGGCTTCCAGGCGCTGCCGCAGCCAATCGGGCGAGGCTGCACCTTCACGCTGCGCAGCACCCGCGCCGTATAACGCGCGCAAAGATCGGGAGATTCAATTTCGACGCCTGTGGCGTCGGCAGCCTTTTCAGTGGCCTCTTTCAGCCGGGCTTCCACAGGTTGTACCGGTAGGCGGTAAATAGCGGCAACTTCGCGCGCCAGCCCATAGTGGCCAAGACAGTCAGGACGGTTCGCGGTGATTTCCGCATCGAGTACCGGCCCTGCCGCCGATTCCTCAATCGAATCGATCGCCACGCCCGCCAGGGAAAGCCGCCCGCGCAGTTCCGGCGCGGTCGCCGCCAGGGCGACAAATTCCTTGAGCCAGTGGTAGACGATTTTCATCGCAGATGGTTCACTTCGAGCTGCTGTTTTGCTGTTGCCTCACGCGGTCATCCCGAGAGGCCCTGGCTTTTCCGGGCGAGCGCGACGAATCGAGGGCTCTCTCTGCAGCTCTCTGTCCGGCACGGCTCGATTCACGGGAATTGGCGCAGGAAGCGCACGTCATTCTGATACAGGAGCGGCAGCTCACTGATACCGTATTTCATCATCGCCAGGCGATCGACGCCCATGCCAAAGGCGAAGCCGGAAAGCCGCTCCGGGTTGTATTTCACGAATCCGTAAACGGCGGGATCCACCATGCCCGCGCCGAACAATTCGATCCATCCGGAAAATTTGCAAACGCGGCAGCCGCTTCCGCCGCACACATGGCAGCTCGCATCCACTTCGGCGGAGGGCTCGGTGAAGGGAAAATAGCTGGGACGCAGTCGCGTTTTCGCCGTGGGGCCCAGAAATTCGCGCACGAAATATTCCACGGTGCCCTTGAAATCAGCGAAGGTGATGTCGGTATCGACGGCCAACCCTTCAATCTGATGAAACATGTAGCCGTGCGTGGCATCGGGATTGTCGCGGCGATAGACCTTGCCGGGCACGATGATGCGCACCGGCGGCGGCTGCTTCTCCATGGTGCGAATCTGCATCGGCGAGGTGTGCGTGCGCAGCAGGTCGCCGCCGCGCGCGCCTGCGATGTAAAACGTGTCCATGTTGTCGCGCGCGGGATGGTGGGCGGGAATATTGAGCGCCTCGAAATTGTAGTAGGGGGTCTCGATCTCCGGCCCCTCGACGACGCTGAACCCGATCGAAAGAAAAATCTGCTGCAGCTCTTCATAGGTTTGGCTGATCAGGTGCGCGTCCCGATCGGCCTTTCAACTCCTGGCAACGAAAGATCAATCTGCTCACGGGCCTGCGCCGCCTTTTCCGTTCTGGCTTCGATTTCGACGCGCCCGTTTCGAGCACGCCTTCGACGTGCGCTTTGAGCTTGTTCAGCCCTGGCCGACGGTGCGCTTCAATTCCGGCGGCGCCGGTTTGAGCCAATTGTCGGTGATCAGAGAAAGCACGCCCGATTTGCGGCCGGTCCAGGAAACCAGAGAAGCCGCCAATTTTCAGGATCGTTCCCGTGCTCGGAGGCCTGCTTGTCAAAACGCAGACCGCACCTCGGCGAACAGTGACGAGACCGACTCCGATGTCGTGACGCCGATCTCCGCCAGCGTTTGCTCGACGATTTTCATCTCGGACATTTAGACGGCGGGCCTGGGCGCAGCAGCCGGAGCGTTGCCGAGATGCTGCTTCGCCGAGGCGACCAGCGCGGCAAAACCTTCCGCTGTCCCGGACGGCGATGTCCGCAAGAACTTTGCGGTCAAGTTCGATGCCGCTCGCTTTCAATCCATGAATCGAGTTGGCTATAGGTGATGCCGTTGTTGCGCGCGGCGGCGCCGATGCGCTGAATCCAAAGTGTGCGGTAGTCACGCTTGCGCGTGCGGCGATCTCGATAGGTGTAGCGCAGCGAGCGGTTCACCGCTTCTTTTGCCGAGCGGTACAGTTTTCCTTTGGTGAGGAAAAACCCCTTGGCGTGCTTGAGCAGCTTCTTGCGGCGCGCGCGGCGCTTGGTTCCACGTTTGACTCGAGGCATTGCTGGTCTCCTTGTGCTGCGCTTAAAAAAACGCGCAGGAAATTCGCTGGTTTCACGGGAGAGGCAAACACCATCCGGCGGGCGCGCCAACAGAGCGCGGCTGCGGGACGGGTTTGTCTCATCGAATCTGCCTTGCAAAAATCTCGCTTGCAGCCTGCGAGACATCCGGCCGGCAGGCACCCGTTACGCACTGCCTGGCGCGGTGACCCGTATTTCTACGGGCCGAAAACTATCTTAAGGGCCTGAAATCGCGAATTCTCGGGATAAATTGGCTAACGGCCATACGGCAGCGCGAGACGCACGTTGCGGACGTCGGCCGGGTTGACCTCGACCTTGTTCGCTAGCTTGCGTTGCCGCCGCGGCGACTTCGTGCCGAGCAAGTGACGCTTGCCGGAGTGCCAGCGCATCACCTTTCCGGTGGACGTAATCTTGAAGCGCTTGGCGGCGCCGCGGTGCGTCTTCAGTTTCATCTTTTTGTTCTTCTTCACAAGGCCCTCTTGGAAAAAAATCCCCTGCGCGCGACCAACCAAGCCCTAGGGAACCACGGCAACTTCAAGAAAAATGCACATCCTTCGCCAGGCTCAGCATGACACGACGCCGAGGTAAGGTAAAGCAGATGTTCGTGAACGGCCCCTGGTGCCTAGGAAACGCCTTTAGGCTTCCCCGCCGGCCGCGGACTGTGCGGGACGAGACGGCGGCGATGCGACGGCGCCCTTTTTGGGCGCCAGCAGCGCCAGTAAAATGTTCGCTTCCATGCGCGGGCCGAATTCGACCTGCGCGTGTTCCATGATGTCTTTCAACAGGCGATCCATTTTCGCGCGGCCCACATCCTGGTGCGCCATTTCGCGGCCGCGATGGAAGATCATGGCCTTCACTTTGAAGCCGTCGCCCAGGAACCGGATGATCTGGTTCTTGCGCACCTGATAGTCGTGCTCGGCCGTCGAGGGCCGAAACTTCACCTCTTTTATGTGCGAGCTCTTCTGGTGCTTCTTCTGTTCGTGGGCTTTTTTGTTCTGCTCGTAGAGAAATTTTCCGTAGTCGACGAGCTTGCAAACCGGCGGAACCGCATTGGGCGAGATCTCCACCACGTCCAACCCGGAATCCCGCGCCTGCTTCATCGCGTCAAACAGGGACATCACACCCAATTGATTCCCTGCGTCATCAATCACGCGGACTTCGCGAGCGCGAATGCGCTCGTTTACTCGAAGACCACTACTGGGACCACCCCGCTCTGCGATAAACTCACCCCCCGGGAACAGCGACCCCCGAACGTCGCTACCCGAATTTTCGTCCGCCTCCGCTCGGAAGGCCGTTCAGAGGGAACAGGTCGAAAAGTATAGCACGGGCCCGGCATCGTGCCGCAATAGGGCATTTAGCCTTATTTTATGATGCCTACAGGGGAAACCCGCCGCCGGACCCTCGATCCGCGCGCCAGGCGGAGCAGGCCCGCAGGTAACCCTTCACGATGGGGTGGGGGTTATCTGCGGAGGAAGAAAGGTGCGGTTGAAACAGCGTCGCCAGAAAGAAGCGTTTGTCCGGCAGGTCGAAGGCCCGCATCTCGTTTTGCGGCCCCCGCGCCGCGATGCGCAGGCCGGCAGCTTCCCAGCGGGAAACGAAGCAAGGATTTGTTTCAAAGTTACAGAAGTACTCGCCGCGCAATGCGCGGCATTGGCAAAGCTGGTCAACCAAAGTTCCGGCGACGGGATGGACCGAATCGCTTCCCGACATTTGGGGCCTCCCGGCGAGCCGGCCCGGCAATGCGCAGCAGACCGGGGTAACGACGATGTTCTGTGAAGCGGAGTTGTTCTCGGCGGTATCGGCGTCGGCCAGACCCAGCACATTGCGAGTGAATTCGATTAAAGCATATTGGAATCCTCCGCAGGTGCCGAGGAAGGGCCAGTCTCGCTCGCGCGCGAACTGGATTCCGCGCAGCATACCATCGAAGCTCGCGTAGGGACTCCCGGGTGCCCCCCACAGGCCGTCGAAGGGTTCGAGAGACTTTTCAGAGTGAGGCTGTGCGAGCGATTCGGTGGGCACCCAGCGTGGCCTGATTTTGAGTCCCAGCTCCGCAGCGGCGTGAAATAAGGCTGCCTCGACGGCCCAGTGAGAATGGGCGCCGCGGTTGAAGTCTCCGATGATGCCGATTTGGAGTGCACCCGCCATCAAATTTCCTGCCTCGCCGCGCCACGACATCCTAGGTGGCCTTCGCGGTGACTTCGGCCCGGAGATCGGCGACGAATTGCCCAAGGGGCCGCGGCCCGAGGTCGCCCTTCAAGCGATGTCGGACCGAGACGGTGCCAGCTTCGGCTTCCTTGCCGCCGATGATCAGCATGTAGGGAATTTTTTGGAGCTGGGCGTCGCGGATTTTGGCTTGCAACTTCTCGTTGCGCTCATCGAGATGGCTGCGCAAGCCGGATTCCTTCAGTTTTTCGGCGACACTTTGGGCATACTCGCTGAATTTGCCGCTCACCGGAAGCACGCTGGCCTGGATGGGTGCCAGCCACGCGGGAAAGGCGCCCGCGTAATGCTCGATGAGCACGCCGAAGAAGCGCTCAACCGATCCCCATAGGGCACGGTGGACCATCAGGGGCATGTGGCGGCCCCCGTCCTCGCCGACGTATTCAAGATGGAAGCGGCGCGGGAGGTTGAAATCGAACTGGACGGTGGTGAGCTGCCAGGGGCGGCCGATGGCGTCGACGAGTTTTACATCGATCTTTGGGCCGTAGAAGGCGGCTTCGCCGGGGATGTATTTGTAGGGGACCTTCATGCGATCGAGAGTGGAAGTGAGCGCACTCTCGGCAGCCGTCCATTCCTCGGGGCTGCCGGTGTAATCCTGCGGGCGCGAGGGGTCGCCGCCCGACAGCTCGACTTCGTAACGATCGAAGCCGAAAACGCGCAGGACTTCCCAGGCGAACTCGACGCAATCCTGAATTTCCTTTTCGATCTGTTCGGGCATACAGAAGATGTGCGCGTCGTCTTGCGTGAAGCCGCGGACGCGCAGCAGGCCATGAAGTACGCCGGAGCGTTCGTAGCGGTACACGGTGCCGAGTTCGGCCAGGCGCACGGGCAGCTCGCGATAGCTGCGCAGGCGCGACTTGAAGATGAGAATGTGGCCGGGGCAATTCATGGGCTTGAGCTGGTAGTCGGCCTTTTCGACTTCGATGGGGCCGAACATGTTGGCGCTGTAAAAATTGGCGTGGCCGCTGGTTTCCCAAAGATCGCGGCGCATGATGTGCGGGGTGAAAACGAGGTCGTAGCCGCGGCGCGAGGAGCTCGTCGCGCAGCCAGTCTTCCATGATCTTGCGAATGAGGCCGCCTTTGGGATGCCAGAAGATCAGGCCGGGCCCGGCCTGGTCCTCGATGCTGAACAGTTCGAGTTCCTGGCCGAGCTTGCGATGGTCGCGGCGCTTGGCTTCTTCAAGCTTGTGTAGATATTCGTCGAGGTCTTTCTGGTCGACGAAGCAAGCACCGTAGATGCGCTGCATCTGCGGATTGCCTTCCTGTCCTTTCCAGTAGGCGCCGGCGACGTTCATCAGCTTGAACGCCTTGATGCGCCCGGTAGAAGGTATGTGCGGGCCGCGGCAGAAATCGATGAACTTGCCGGTCGTGTAGAAGGAAACCATCGGCTCGACAGCCTTTTCCTCGACCAGTTCGCACTTGAATTCCTGGTTGGTGCTGCGATAGAGCTCGATCGCTTCGGGCTTGGGGATGAGCTTGCGTTCGTTGGGGATGTTGTTTTCGGCGAGCTCGTGCATTTTAGCTTCGATTTTCGCGAGATCGTCGGGAGTGAAGGGCTCGTCGCGGACGAATTCGTAGAAGAAGCCGTTGTCAATGGGCGGCCCGATGCCGAGTTTTACCTTGGGGTAGAGCTCAAGCACGGCGGCGGCTAGAAGATGCGCGGCCGAGTGTCGGAAAACCTGGACGGCGTCGGGATCTTTGGCGGTGAGGATGGAGAGCTTGGTGTCGTGGTCTAGCGGACGCGAAAGGTCGATCAGTTCCCCGTTGGTGCGTGCGACCAGTGCTTCTTTCGCCAGACGCGGCGAGATCTGATGGGCGATTTCGGCGGCGGTGGTTCCGCTGGGTACTTCGCGAGTGGCGCCGTCGGGCAGAGTGATTTGGATGGTTTCCATGCTGGCTGATTCACCTTGTGGTTGAAGCATGTAGCTTAACGGCGTGTGCAAAGCCGGTCAAGGCGAGAGCGTCAGCGACGTCAGCGAATAGGATCAAACCGACCGCAGGTCAAGCGACGACCGCAAAGTCGCTGAAACTTGCTGTACGCGGCAACCGCGGCTAGCCCGCCATTTTCTGGAGGCGCCTAGGGGTTGCGGCGCTGGTAGCTGACCGAGTAGATGGCGGAGCGGGCCGCGGGCAGCGCGTCGTCGCTGAGTTCGATGCCCTTGGTGAGGTGGACGGGATCGAAGATGAGCTGGCGCTGGAGGGTGTCGCTGTCGGCGGCGCGGCTCGATACGGTTATTACGCCGAGTTCGACCATCTCCCGGCCGGCGGGCCACTGTTGGGTGCCGTTGTTGGTGGGGTCGCCGGGCTGCGCTAGCTGCGCGGTGAGTTTGAGTTCGAAGGGGCCGCGGGCCAGGCGGGTGGTGAGTTCTTCGAACAGGAAATTGGCGGAGCGGCCGGCGGTTTCCTGGGGCGTGAGATGGGCTCGGCCGTCCACCGGATGAACCTGGTAGCGGATGAAGCGGCGGGCCCCCTCCTGGTTCACAAATGCGAAGGAGTTGATGGCGTAATAGGATTCGCTCGCGAAACTGGCAGGCGGCGCGCTCGGCGCAGTCACGAAGGCCAGCGCGTAGGGGCGCGTGCTGAGGAACTTCTCAATGGGGCTTGGATGGGGTGCGTCGGGGACGCTTGCGGCCAGGGCCTGCAAAAACTCCAAAAATTCCTCGGCGGTCGCAGCAGGGAAAGCGTTCACGGAGTGGGCCACAATGTCGGTATCGACACCCCCCGGCAGGTGGAACCGGAGGGCCAGGCCGCGCGGACTGGCGTTCGGGTCGGTGTCCGGAATCGTGGGCACGCCCGCGAAATCGGAGAAGCGAACCGTCACCGGAACCGGTGCCTGAAAATGCGCAGCGCAGCTGAGCGAGGCCGCGGCCGCCGATGGCGCAAACCTTCCCTGGCAAACGACGCCCTTGGGATGGACGGCGCGATAGCCGGGATGTGATCCGAACAGGGCATTCAATGTGTCGACGATCTTGGTATACAGCTCTTGATTTTGCGCGCCGATTCGAGCGGCTGGAGAAGACATCGGGAACCTCCTTTTCGTGTGGGCGTCCATTGTGTACCTTTCCGGCTGGAAGCGATTGGGAAATCGTAGCGGCGAAAGCTTACCGGGAGCTTAAAGACGACCAGCACACCTGCCATCGACGGCCGTTCGCAAAAGACGCGGCTCAAATGTCGGGTGACCGCGAAGAGAATCCGTGAACCTGACAGGACTCGGCGGGCATCCGTTGGGGTGTGGGAGTCGTGGGTACCGCGATCAGGAAGCGCGCCCGCGGGCCCGGCCGCTGAACACAGAGGGCCTGGGACAGGAGCGATTATGTCGATTCGACCGGTGAAGAGGATGATTCGGGCCAAGGCTACGACCGAAGGTGCGGGGGTGCGTCTGCGCCGGGCGTTTGGGTTTGGGAACACGTCGGATTTCGATCCGTTTTTGTTGCTCGATGATTTCCGCAATGATGTGCCCGAGGATTATCTGGCGGGGTTTCCGTGGCATCCGCATCGCGGGATTGAGACGATCACCTATGTGCTGGCGGGAACCGTCGAACACGGCGACAGCATGGGGAACCGCGGGGCGATTGCGGCCGGGGACGTGCAGTGGATGACGGCGGGGAGCGGGATCATTCACCAGGAAATGCCCAAGGGCGACCAGGCGGGGCGGATGCACGGGTTTCAGCTGTGGGCGAACCTGCCGGCGTCGCTCAAGATGACCTCGCCGCGCTATCAGGAAGTGAAGGCCGATGAGATTCCGGAGATCAAGGATGACGATGGGACGCACGTGCGCGTGGTGTGCGGGGAATTTTGGGGGAAGAGGGGTCCGGTCGAAGGGATTGCGGCGGACCCGATTTATATTGATGTGTCGGTGGCGCCGGGAAGGAGGAAAACGCTTCCGGTGGAGATATCGCGGCACGGCTTTGCATACGTGTTCGCCGGTGCGGGGAAGTTCTGCAATGCATCTGATCGGCTGGCAGTGCCGACCGAATCGGTGGGATGGGCGGACACAGCGCCGCCGTCGGAGGCGAGCAACCGGTCGCTTTTGCTGTTCGATCGTGGCGACGAAGTAACGGTGCAGGCCGGAGACGATGGGATTCGGTTTCTATTGGTCTCGGGAAAGCCACTCGAGGAGCCGGTCGCGTGGTACGGGCCCATCGTGATGAACACGCAGCAGCAGCTCCAGGAAGCCTTCACCGAGCTTGAGCAAGGGAGGTTTCTCAGAGCCGAGAAGCCAAAGTAACCCGACGTAAAACGGAGAAATCGATGAATGCGAGCTTTGCCGGCAGGGTAGCGCTGGTTGCGGGGGGCACGGGCGGGCTGGGACGCGCGGTGAGCGTGGCGTTTCTTGAGGCGGGAGCAAAGGTGGTGGTGACCTACCTCAGGCAGGAAGAGTTTGCCGCGTTGCAGGGTGCGGTGGGAGCCAAGCGTTCATCGATCGAAGGGCATAACGTCGATGTGACCGATGAGACGGCGGCTCGCAGGCTGGTTGAGCGAACCGTAGCCGAACATGGGCACCTCGACGTGCTCGTGAACACGGTGGGCGGGTACGCCGGGGGAGTGAAATTGTGGGATCTCGACACCACAATTTTTGACCGGATGCTGGCGATGAATCTGAAGACGGGCTATGTGTTGTCGAAGTCGGCGGTTCCGGTGATGCTCAAACAAAAATATGGGGTAATCGTGAATGTCGCGGCAAAGGCGGCGGTTGATCACGGCGCGGGCGCTTCGGTCTACGCGGCTTCCAAGGCTGCGGCGGTCGCCATGATGGATTCGCTGGCCGAAGACGTGAGAGGCACCGGTGTGCGCGTGAACACGATCCTGCCGAGCATCATCGACACCGAGGCCAACCGGAAGGCTATGCCGGGCTCTGACTTTGCGAAATGGCCGAAGCCCGAGGAGTTAGCGCGCGTGATCCTGTATCTTTGCAGCGACGATGCCAAGGTGATTCATGGAGCGTCCATACCTGTCTACGGGGCGCTCTAGAGGCCGATGCGAACGAGGAACGATTCAGGATGGCTGAGAACCACCGGTTGCGCTTGAAAATCACCGATAACCGAGCTGGGGCAGTTGGTTCCCGTTGATCCAGAAATCCACTACCATGTTGATTACAAGGTGCTTACTCGTGCCGTGGCGGGTAGGGCAGGTTTGGCAATCCTTCTGCCTTATTACCCGATGAGAGTCAGGAAAGTAGGCGGATTAGGGGCACGACTTCGCTTAGTTTGAGGCTCTCGGAAGGGGTCCTAAGATGAAATACATGAGGATATTGGCGGTCGTTGGGTTGTGCTTGATACCGGCGTCTTACGCGCATGCGCAAAGGTGGTCGATTGGAGTTGGAATAGGCGGACCGGCCTACGTGGCGCCGGCTCCTGCATGCGCTTATGGCTACTACGGGTATTACCCATATGCATGTGCGCCGTATGGTTATTACGGGCCGGCGTGGTTTTCGGGCGGCGTGTTCATCGGCGCGGGGCCGTGGTACCGCGGCGGCGGCTGGTATGGGGGGCGAGGTTATTACGGGGGACGTGGGTTTTACGGCGGACCCGGCTACTACGGTCGGGGCTTTGTAGGTCGGGGACCAGGATACGTCGAACGCGGACCGAGTGGCGGCTTTCACGGTGACGCCGGTCGAGGATTCCATGGCGGTGGGGGATTCCACGGCGGAGGCGGTTTTCACGGAGGCGGCCGTAGGTAAGGATTGTCCCCTAAACAAAAGGGATTGCAGGCCGGTGGCGAAAGCCGCCGGCCTTTTCTTATGCCCTTCGCCGCGCCTCACAGGGTCTACTGACCGAGCCAGTTGGGGCCGATCAGGCCACGCAGCACTTTGGGGGTGGCCCAGGGGGCTGCATTGGCGTAGCGCTTGATCCAGTCGGGGCCGGCGCCGATGTTCACGCGGTCGGGGGTGAATTCGGGGGAAAGAGTATTGGCCATCAATGCGTAGTTGGCACCGTCATGGAGGCGAAGGGCCTTCCAGCAGCCCCCTGGAACGGCGATGACCGGGCGCTGATCGGCGGCGAGATCCCTACCGACCGTGATTTTTTCGGCGCGGCCGTCGGGATGGAAGACAAAATAGTCAACCGGACCGCCCTCGATGAGGATGTGGGTGTCGTCGGAAATCAGCCGGTGGAGGTAGTTAATTGGGCGATCGCGCGTGAGCAGGTAGTAGTTTTGGCTCTGGACGGCGAGCGAGCGACCGTTCAGCGCGACTTTCTGCGCCGACACGCCGATGATGCCGAGATAGCCGGATTCCTTGGCCAGAACGTGGAGTTGCAGCAGCCGGATCAGTTCGCTCGCTCGCGCGTCCGAGCCAATTTCTGCAGCGGCCTGCGCGTGGACTGCGAACGCAGAAAGGACTGCGAATGCGAATCCCACAGCGGAGAAGTTTTTCATGGTCGAACACTAGCAGAAGGCACCCGAAGGGACAAAAAGCATTCCTCAGGACATCCGGTCAGGCTGCAATGGGCTCGCTACCAGGGAATGAATCTATCGCCAACCAAAATGGCCGAGCGCGCAGCGAACAAGTGGACCCAAACAGACGCCGAACGGCCGTGAATGCCAAGGGCGCGGGAGAGGTCTCTCGACCTGGTGTGGGATCAGCTCTGCAGGTAATGAAGGGTGCGAAATGGGTCAAGGCACGGATGCGACCCGTGCCCTGGCCATCGCCGGAGAGAGAAGAACTCTAGAACGCCCCAGACTTGCGGAAGAAGCCAAGCAGTGCGAGTGCACCCAAACCGAGAACCAGCAGCAGCCCGGAAGCTGATTCCGGCGTGCTCGTGGGCTCGGTTATCGAAGCAAGATAGTCGAGGCCGAAGGAGCTGCCGTTGTGCTGCGCCACCTGAAACTCCAAGGTGTTAAATCCGCTACTCAACAAGGATACCGGCAGGTCGATGATGGTCGGCTGCAGGCACCCGATGCCAAAGTCCGAGCAAACCTTGTAGGTGTTGTTTACCGTTGTTTCGCCCAACAGAACTAGGCCATTGAGCAACACGGTTGCGGAGTCATCCGCCATCACCGTGACGGTGCCGGAGGAGGCCGGACCGGCAAGGGTGAAGGTGTCAGAGAAGGTGACGACGGTGCCGTTTGGGACCTGGACGTATCCGGCCGCCGAGCTGTTGCCCGTCGCCGCGTAGGATACCCAAGAAGACCCCGGAAGTGCGGCTGCCCAGGCGGAGTTCGGAGAAATCGTCACCGTGGCTCCGTTGGAGTTGGTCTGGCCGGCATCGGCGGCCGTACCCACGCTGGCCAGTGTAACGACCGAGTCGGCGTATGCGGGTCTTAAGCTGAAGAAAGAAACCGTCAGGAGAGCTGTCACTGCAATTTTGTGGATGATCGGCATTAGTCGCTCCATGCAGGAAAGCTACGCTCTAGGCCGCAAGAAAAGAATCCTCTCGAATCCCTAACCTCAACTAAGGAAATGTTGTAGCCAAAAAGCGACCCCCCAAAGAGCTGCGAATCGGAGAGCTGCGAATCGCAGGTTCCACTCCTGGCTCTTTGCTGGCTTGCAGGGAGCGGTGGAAAAGCACCTGCCTTGCTCGAAACCCACCATGCCCACGAAGAAGGCTGGCCCTGAAGGCCCGAACGAGCTGCTGCATAACAAGTTGCGGCGCAGCTGTTTTGGCATCGCCGCTGCATAGATTGGGTGTGCAATACATTTCGCAGCAGGGAGGCTGAATCTGATGAACCGGTTTACGAAATTCTCGATGGCGGGTGTTCTGGCAGCGGCAATGGTGGCACCTATGGCATCGGCCCAGCCGCAGGTTTTCCTCCGGGGCTATGTCGGTCCTGCCTATTACGGACCGACATGGTATCGACCGGCGTGGGGATACGGGTATGTTCCCGATGCGGGCAGCGTGAAGATCGAAACGCCGATCAAGGACGCGGGAGTGTTTGTGGACCAAGGCTATGCCGGCACCGTGGGGCAGCTCAAGACGTTCCACCTGCGGGCCGGCTCACATAATCTTGAGGTCCGCGGGCCCGATGGCCGGACGTTTTACCAGGAACGCATTACAGTCGTTGCCGGTAAGACGCTCAAGATTCATCCCTAGCTCGGATTGGCAGCGCAGGCTGACCAACGTACAACAACCATAGCGAAGGAGCGGGACTGGAGGTCTTCGGTTCGAGCTTGCTTTGCAAAGCAGCCACGCAAGGAAAGGGGAAGCCGATCTAAACCTCAGGGGATGATGACGCCAGGGAGGCCGCGGAAGTGGGTGTCGGAGGTGACCAGTTGGGCTTGGCAGGTGCGGGCGGTGGCATAGACGATGGCATCGGTCGTGTTCAGGCGATGCTCGACGGCCAGGTTCCCGGCGGCGAGGGCAATCGTTTCGTCAAAAGGGACCACGCGCCGGTGGATCGCCTGGGCGACGAAACGTTCGGCAAGGGTACGACCGCGCTGCTTGGCCAAATGTTTGTAGACCTCGCAGAGCACGATGGCGGGCAGGAGAATGGAACCATCGCCTTCCAGGTAGTGGGCAAAGGCGGCGGCGCGGGTGTCCTCGGTGAGGTACTCGAGCCAGCCGGATGAATCGATTACAAATAGATCAGAAGCGCTCCGAGTGGTCACGATACTCGTCTTTCCATCGCATACCCTTGGCAATTCCCCGGAGTTCTTTGACCGAGCGGGAAGGGACGAGATGGAGCGAGCCGTCGAAAACATACATGAGTAGTTGCTGGCCGGATTCGATCTTCAACTCGTCGCGAAGCGGTTTGGGAATAACGACTTGAAATTTGGGAGAGACCTTCACTTTTACTTTCTCCACGGTGAAAACCTCAGACGTATTGTGTCGATCTGCCCTGTGTATGTCAATACATGGATCGATCGATCTCTCGTAATACCCCATGCCGGTCGATGGGGGCAGGCTGCCGGGAAAAAGAGTCTCTCGATCAAAGCGGCTGAAGGGGCGAAGGTTACGTGCGTATGACGATTCGGAGAATTTTAAGAGCACAGTGTCCCTGTCTGAGAACAGGTGGAGAGAGTAAAATCCCGTGCGTTCTCGCGTAGCAAAGCGGCATTCCATTTTCATTTTGTTTGTCGGCGCGTCGACATTAAAAATTTTCGTGAATGCCAAAAACTACGATAAACAGGGGCGGTTTGAGGGATACAAGGGAGCCGAGCGCGCGCGCATCGAATCGGCTTGACGATGATTTCCGGCGTGAAAATTTTCAAGATTTTCTGGAACGTAGAAAAATGCCGGGTGCTTATCGGGCCAAGAAATTTCTGCGGACGCGAAATGAAACGGGCGAGGATACCCCGAAACATCAGCGCTTGCGGGACTGCTCGAGAGATTCCCAGGTGGCGTCTGGAAGATCGACGAAGTCGTTGAACTCGCCGGCGCCACGGAGCCACAAGCCGCCGTCGATGACCACGCACTCACCGTTGATGTACTCGGCCTGATCGCTCAACAAATACACGGCCAGGTTCGCGAGCTCGTCGTGACGGCCGAAGCGCTTCATCGGATGATCGTTCTTGGCGTGCTCCTCGAATTCCTTTTCAGGCAGCAGGCGGGACCAGGCACCCTCGGTGGGGATGGGACCGGGGGCGATGGCGTTCAGACGGATGTGGTAGCGCGCCCATTCGACGGCGAGGGAGCGGGTCATGGCCAGAACGCCGGCCTTGGCGCAAGCCGAGGGCATCACGAAACCGGAGCCGCAGTTGGCGGCGGCATAGGTGGTGACGATGTTCAGAACGTTGCCGGGCTGGCGGGCGGCGATCCATTTGCGGCCGAGGACGAGGGTGCAATGGAACGCGCCCTGAAGGACGATGCCGATGACGGCGTTGAAGGCGTTGGGAGACAATTTCTCGCTGCGAGCGATGAAATTGCCGGCGGCGTTGTTCACCAAGGTGTCGACGCGGCCAAACTCGGCCTCGGCGGCGGCGAGAGCGGCTTCAACCGCGGCGAAATTGCGGATGTCGGCAGTGGCATAGGCAGCACGGGTTCCTTTGGCGCGAACCGCTTCGGCGGTTAACTGCAGCGGGGCTTCGCGGCGGGCGACGAGGAAGAGGTTGGCGCCAAGCTCCGCGAATCGCAGGGCCATCGAGCGGCCCAGACCCGTGCCGCCCCCGGTGATCAGGATGGTGCGGCCTTGGAGCAGGTTGGGTTGGAACATGGAGAACCTCCTCGTCGGTGAGAAGCGGGTTCATAGTAGGCATTTAAGCTGGTATTGGCCAGAGAGGAAATCCCCGACGCGGGAAGAGATCGGGAATGATGAAGGAAAAAAAGAGGGTAGCGGAGGCGCACGGCTGCTGGCTGGCCTTTGATTTATTGCCCTGCGAGGAAACTAGGATCCGGCAAAGCAAAAAACGCCAGGCAAGTGAGCCGTCGTCAGGCAACGGCCGCCGAGGCTCTGGATGTGAAAAAGTGGTGATCAACAGGGGCGGTGTGTTATCTAAGTTGATTCTGCTTTGATGGCCAAGGAGGAGTCTTTGTGGGCGAGATTCTTGCTGGGATTTGTGCTGGGGGTCCTCGCGTTTCCGCTGACCGTCGTGGGTTACCTGACACTCGGGTGGGCGCCGGCCGCTTCGACGGCTCCCCCGATGCCATTTGAAAGGTATATTGCGGGGACGGCGCTGCATAACCGGATCAGCCGCGAGGCTCCCAGGCGGGAGGTTTCAAGCTTTACGACTGCCGACCTGGTTGCCGGCGCCGACATATATAAGCAGAACTGCGCGATGTGCCATGGGAGCTACCAAGAGGCCGCCCGGCCCCGGCGATCGCCAAGGGCATGTATCCAGAGGCGCCGCAGCTGCTCACGGCCGAGGGGATGGTGACCGACGATCCGGTGGGAGTGACGTATTGGAAGGTACAGAACGGAATCCGGCTGAGCGGGATGCCGAGCTTCGCAAGCATCTTGAAGGATCAGCAGAAGTGGGATGTGAGCGCGCTGCTGGCGCGGGCCAACAGGCTGCCGGCCGAGGCGCAGCAGGCCCTCAAAAATACACCACGTGTCGTTCGTGCTCCGGGTGCTGCGGCGAGCCGCGCGAAAGACGAAAACTAAAACAGAACACTCGATTCGCTCAAGATCAGGTGAGAAAAATCTGCGTGCACCGAGATCGTGGGACGCGGGGCTCTCGGAACGGCGCGGCGCTAGATGGAAGCCTTAGAAATCGAGGTGGGCGCGGACGGCGGGAACAAGCACCGGGCCTCGGTCCCGGTTGTAACCCGGATTATTGATGTGCTGAAGGTCGAAGGAGGCGAATAGTCCCCGCCATAGATGCGCGGTGTAGAACCCCTCGAATATTTTTTCTGGAGCGTAGGTCAAACTGCCATCGCCTAGCAGGAAGCCTAGCCCCCCCAGGGCGAGGTATTGCTGGTGCGCGGCCACTATGCCGTTGGCTACGAAGACAGCGCCGCCGCGGTCGTTGCGGCGATGCCATGGAGTGCCGTTGGTAAACCCGCCCAGTTGCAGCGTGCGGTCTACCTCCGTGTAGGCGAACGACTCGTTGCGGCCGTCGCTCCAGCCAAGACGGCCGAACAGGCCGATGTTCGAGGTGATCTCCTGCTCGAAGTTCAGGCCGAAGCCGTATTTGTGACGGCCCTCGACGCGGGTGGCTATGATGTCAGCAGTGGAGGTCCTGCCTGCCAGATATGCGGCGATCGCTTGGCGATAATTTCCCATGTCCGCGTGATTGAGATAGGCGAGCAGGCGAACGCTGCCGTTGCGATGGGCGATGAGCGAGCCGCGCGCCTCGAATTCGAGATTCTCGGCTCGCGCGCGCGCCAGGTCCGCATCGAGATGAATGCCGTTGGCTTGTTTCGGCATCAGCGTTTCGGCGAAGCGCACGGTCGACCAGTGGTCGTCATATTCGAGGATGGCGCCGTCGGTGTAGCCCCGGGTGTTGGCGGCGTAGTCGTAGGCGCCGTTGTTGTCAACCGTCCAATTGAGGAATTGCAGGTGGCTGTCGGTGCCCCAGGTATTCAGGTCAAAAAAGTCCGCGAGACCAAATTTTCCGATGCGAACTTCGAGCCGCCTCGCGGGGAGCGACCTGGCGAGATGAACAGGATCGCGCTCGACTTCGATTCGCTCCTCGGTGAGCGGGATGATCTGCCTTAACATTATCCGGGCAACATAGGGGGTCTCGCCGAGCGAGGGATTGCGCACGACATCGAGGTTGGTGAATCCCGCCAGTCCAAAGGCATTGCTTATGCCACGCCCGCCGGCGCTCTCGATATCGAAAGAGGCTTCGGTGGTGGGCGTGAGTTGGTAACCGAGATAGAGCGTGAATACCTTTGAGGTCGCATTCTCCCCTTCTGGGCGCAGGCTGTGAGGCCCGCTATATTTTGCCGGGAATGCGGGATGCCACTGCAGGATGAGGTTGGCTTGGCCGGAGATCCAGAAGCGGCTGGTGTCGGAGTGGGGGAACAGAGTCAGCGGGGGATCGCTTGGGGAAGTATCACCAGAAGCATCTTGAGCGGAGCTCGTCTGCGTGTCGACCGCAGTGGAATTCTGGGCGAGAGTGATCCTCGCAAGGCACAAAAGCAACCAGCCGATGAGTAGCGCCGGAACTTGGCGAGAATGGCGAAGCACAAAATGGACCTCGCTCCCGGTAAGAAATCCTGATCCAGACATGTTCTCAGGAAAACCTTGAGGGCGCATTAAGAAGCGGAAGCCCGATCGCTCGCCGGCCCTTCGGCCACGCAGGCATCCCGATTGCCGGACGAGAACATCTTTAGTAGTCTCTACCATTGCGCTTACATCGTTCTTTTCGCACTAAGGATTCAGGGGTGAGGAATTTGCGGGGAAAAACTTGTCTGGCGTTGTCGGTGTTCGTTCTGGCGATGGGAGTGCTGGTAGGATGCCAGCAAACCATCAATTATCCCTCCCCGACGATTGCCACAATTTCTCCGACCAGTACCAGCGCCGGACAGCCGGCCTTCACTCTCACGGTGACCGGTTACAACTTCACCCCGGCATCGACCGTGGACTGGAATAGCCTGCCGCTTACCGTGATTTTTGTGAATACGAATAAGTTGACCGCGCAGGTTCCAGCAACCCTGGTCCAGACTCCCGGCACATCCAACATTACGGTGGTCACGCCGTCTCCGGGCGGGGGAACGACTCTGGCGCTCACCTTCACGATCAACCCTGTCGCGAGCCCGGTGCCGCAGATCAGCGGAACCTCGCCCACGGCGGTTGTGGCCGGAAGCGGGAGTTTTACGCTAACTGTGAATGGATCGAATTTCGTCTCCTTGTCGGTTCTGAATCTGGGTAACGTGCCGCTGCAGACCGCTGTTATCAGTCCAACGCTTCTGCAAGCGACCATACCTGCAGCCAGCGTGAGCAGTTCGGGGATGTTGCAGCTCACGGTCGTGAATCCGACCAGCCCGTCGCCGGGAGGCGGAGGTTCGAACGTATACGCGTTCAGCGTGAACAATCCGGTGCCGAGCCTGACGTCGATTAGCCCGACCAACGCGGTGGCGGGGGGAACCTCGGCGACGGTTACGGTGACCGGTTCGGGCTTCGTGCCGAACTCGGTCGTGCTGATCAATGGCGCGGCACGAGCTTCTTCGGCCGGGAGCACAACGACAGTGTCAGCCACGCTCACCGGAGGAGACCTCACCGCCGGGGGAGTGTACAAGATTCAGGTCATGAATCCGGCACCCGGCGGCGGAACATCGAATGCCGCGCTGTTCGCAGTAGACCCGACCAAGGCTGCAGGGTTGCCGGTGCTGGTCGACTATGCCTTCGACGGGTCGGAGGCGAACACGGGAATTTGCGGCGGATTGACCAATTGCCAGAGCGGAGGGCTGGGGCTGACCTTGCAGACGTCGGGACCTTCGGTGAGCACGAGCGGGGAATTCGTCGTGTTTGCTTCGGTCTCAAGCAACCTGCTCCAAAATCAAGTAAACGGCGGCAGCCAGATTTTCGTGCGGGATACTTGCCTGGCTGGGACATGCACGCCGGAAACGTTCATCGTGAGCGTGGCGGCGGATGGGACCCCGGCGAATGGGCCTAGTGCGGAACCCTCGGTTGACAGCGCGGCCGATCACGCGGCCTACGCCTCGCTTGCGACGAACATCGTCGATTACGTATCGGTTTCGCCGGGCGTGCGGCAAGTGTACTGGCAGCCGGTCTGCGCCACCACAAGCACAACAAGCTCCACACCAGCGAGCACTTTGACGGCTTGTCGAACGGCATCGTCCACGACCAGCGGGACGAGCGTGGGCGGCGGAGTGCTGGTTTCGCTCGGAGCGGATGGGACTCCCGGAAATGCCGAGAGCTACAACCCTGTCATTAGTCCGGACGGGCAATTCGTGGCCTTCATTTCGCTGGCGACAAATCTGGTGTCTGGCGTCGCGGTGGATGGCACGACGCCGCAAGTTTACCTGCGAACGATGTGCAACGGAGCAACGCCGCTATTGCAAGGGGCGACCACCTGCGCGCCGACGACCTACTTGGTGTCTTCACCCGACGGGATCACGCCTGGAAACGCGCCCAGTTCGCATCCGGCGATCGGGAATGTGGGAACCTTTGTGGCGTTTGCATCGACGGCCAGCAACCTTATTTCGGGGATCAACAACCTGCCATATCCGAATCCCGAAGTCTTCGAGCAGGATGAATGTCAGCTGGTGACGACCGGATGCGTTCCGAGTATGTCTTTGATTTCAACTCCAGACGGAACAGCGCTGGCAAACGGCGCGAATTCTCAGCCGACCATCTCCTATGACGGGCGGTTCGTGGCGTTTGCTTCGGCTGGGACTAACCTGGTGGGCGGGCCTATTCCGGCGTTCCAGCAAATCTACGTGCGGGATACCTGCCGGGGCGCGACCACAACGTGCACGGCATCGACGAAACTGGTTTCCACCTTGAACGGGACGACTCCCGCCAATGGACTGAGCGAGAGCCCGAGCATCAATCCGGACACAACCGGATCGGGGCAATTTATTGCCTTCGCGTCGCTGGCGTCGAACTTGTCAACCAATGCGGCAAATGGAGTCGAAAACATTTACGTGCGGAATACCTGCAACACGCTCATCTCGACTACGACCGCGTGCGCGCCCAGTACGGTGCTGGCGAGCCAGGCGGCGGGAACTTCACCGCCCGCAGCTAATGGAAGCAGTTATGCGCCTTCGATCAGCGCCGATGGAACAACCGTGAGCTTCCTTTCTTTTGCGAGCGATCTTGTGCCGCTTGATACGAACGCGCTGGAGGACATTTTCCTGGCCGCCACGACGTTCTAGGGGCATCTCCCTGATCGGATTTCCCAACCGTCCACGACATCTTGCGACCGAGCGCTTCTGGATTCAATTTTCATGTGCCAAGCGGGGCTTCCTTTTTTAACCGCAGCGAGATAATCCATGGATCAGCTCTGGTTGGTTTTGCTTGGTTTGTTGACCAAGCAAGCCTACAGGCAGAGGAGCCGACGGGCCGGCGGCGTCATGCAAATGGCGCTGTGCACATTGCGCACGGCGATGTCTTTTGGGGTGAGTTGAACAGACTGGGTCTGGCATGGTTAGTAGGACCTGGCAGGAGGCGAATCTACAAGCCCGTCCTGCCGACGGGGGTCTGGGTAGGTAACGTCAACAGGAGGGCTTGGACGGGTCGGAAGCGTGCGCCGGCTCCTTTTCTCGGAACCGTCGTCCCCGCGTTCGCAGCTGCCAACCCGCAGAAACATCTTGCGATGTGGAACGGATCGGGACGATGGGGCAAAGGGTACATTCTTACGGTACAGAGGTTTTAGTACCTCGGGCTGCCAGCTCCTGTGCCGAGAGGGTTTTGTAGATGGGTTCAGGACTTCGCAGAGGCGATCCGCAGGGTAACGGAATGGGCTTTCTTCAGATGGATCGGGACGCGCTTCGCCCAGTCAGAATAAGAGCCCTGAAAGTAGGCGCGCAGATCGTATTGGCCGGTTTCAAAGTTCGAAAACTGGAAGTGCCCTTTGCCGTCGGTGTGGGTGGCGTGGGGGTGCTGGCCGTCAGATGTTTGGATTTCCACGATGGCGCCCGAAAGCGTGTTGCCCTGCGCATCGACTACGATGCCGTCCAAGGTTCCAGTGGCGACCTTCGCAAAAGAAGGGTGTGCCACCGCCAGGGCTAACCAGAGGCAAAGGAGCGAAGACGATATCTTCATAGAGGATCCTCAAGCGACCAGTCTATCTCTGCCATCAAAGGGCGGGCCACCGAGGAGTCCGGCGTGGTGTTTGAAAGGGAACCTGTCCGCGCGAACGGGGTCGGCCTCGCACCGCACGAGCATCAGAGGGCCATTTTTATACTCAGGCAAGGCATTCGGACGTGTCAAAATCACGCCGCAACTCTGGATGAGGAGACTGAATGGCTCGCTATATCTCGCAACATACGCTGGCTTGCCTGACGCGCCAGGGAGCGGACGAACTTGTGCGACGGCTGCAGCACGGAGCCGAGGTGAAAGTGCGGCGCGTGCTGGTGAACATGCACGAGGGGAAGATGCTGGTGGAGTTCGACGCCCCGGGACGCGAGGAACTCGAGAACTGGCTCGCGACGCAGAAGTTTCATTTCAACTGGCTGCTGAGGGTCGAATACGAATCCACGGGAGGCAGTTTGCAAGCAGTGAGCTGAATGCTTGAGCAGAGCGAGGCGGCTGAAGCGTGCCGTACGCTGATCCGGAGTGGGGACAGGAGCAGCCGAGGTCTCGCGCCAAAAACGGCGCGAAAGCAAGGCGCTGCGCGCCGGTTTTTATCTGGCAGCCCCTTGAAACTCTTGGTCGCCGGTCAGGTTTCCGTGCCGGGGCCGAAGGCGTCCTATATTTACCGTTTTTTAACAATTGGCCTGTTGTCATCGCAGCAGGTGTTTGCTACTATCGGCGGTAACGAAGAGACAGCCGGGTAGGGCGACCACCCAATACCACCCCATAGTCTTACCCGGCGCTTCCTTTCAGCAGTAATTCTCCCCAGGGGATTTCGAGAACTCAGGCGATTGATTGTTGCGCTGGCGCTGCCGGCTCGAACTAGAAACAGCGCATGCAGAGGAGCAGAAAGACTCCTTCCTGCGTCGACGGGTGCGCGAATGGCTCAACAGATCGAAGCAAAGATGGCGCACTCAAGTGCGCCGTCAGCAAAAGGCCAGGTTCACGTCGCGCGAAAATCAACGGATCGTTTCTCGGCTCTGCGGGGACGACTATGAAAAATGAGGCGGAAAACCGAGCGAAGCGGCAAGGTGTAGCTCAACCGGAGGTGGGGGAGATTGCAGGAGGAGCGCGATGGCCATGCTCCTCCCGCAGGTCTTTCAGAATCTAGTTACCGCTGCTCGAGTTTGACTGCTGAACCGCCTTGGGAACGCTGAGGTAGCCAGCAATTTTGTTTTTCTCGACCTGGTTGATTACGATTTCCATCGGACGATGGGTGCCGTGGGCGTAGAGGAAGATGGGTTCGTTGATGCCGCGGTTGCGCTTTTCGGTGCGCTTATCGTCGAGAACCACGGCCAGGTTGCACTGATTCTTCTTCGGATCGGTGCCCTTGAGCTCGATGCTGACGTCGCCTACCTTCTGCGGGGTGTTCTTGGCGGCCACGGTAAATTCGATATAGTCGCGCTCGCCCAGGCTGCGAGGGTTTCGATGTCATCATGGTTCTTGGCGATGAGCGTGCCCATTTCGCTGCCCCGCGTCACCCTGGTATCTTCGCTGCCACAAACCGTAGCTGATCACCACTACCTGCGCCGCGGCGCGATCCTCAGCTTCGGTGAATAAGCGGCCCATGCCGGCTCGACGCCCAGCACGCTGAAGAAATCCGCAGTGGCCCTGCCCCCGATCGTCCCGGCGGACCATCCGCCGTCAAGCTTCCTTGTACGAATCGCATCGCCGCCATGCCGCTGAACACGCGATTCAGCCGTTTCCAATCGGAATAGTTTCCGGGCGCCGGCGTCGCTCGTGGAAATCCCACAAACGTCGCCTCTTCCCAAAGCATGGCCGAAGCGATCGGGATCCCACAGGCAGAGCCCGCAGCAGTGCGCCGTCGACAGTGGAAAAGATCGCTGTGTTTGCGCCGATGCCTAATGCCAGCGCGCAGACCGCGATGGTGGTGAATCCGGGAGACTTCCGCAACAGCCGCAGCCCGTACCGAAGGTCGGCGAAGATGTGTCGCGACATGCCAGGTGAATTACTGCCATCACCGGCGAAGGTTACCTAACGAATATAGTCTAACTTACAGGTTAAGACGTCCCCGAATCGGTAACACGCGTAAAGCCGATGAAACCGTCCGTGGAATTCTGGAACTGGATGACTACTTCGACCGGCACACCGGCGTGTTGGTAACCGTGAGGGACGCTGACCAAATCTCTCCTGACGCTGCTCCGCAATTCTACCGGCAATTGCCCGCAGTTTCCGCTCGGCTACGACGCCAACCGAACATTACCGCGAGGATCTATAGTCATGCTCTGCCGGATGACGATCGCCGGGCAGTGGACACGTGGGAGGCAGTCATAGGAGGGCCAGTGCAATAAGAGAACGTCTTTAGTCGATTCGGGCTCACAAAATAATTCCCATTGTCTTAAGAATCTGTTCGACTGATGTCCACAGGCCGGCCAGTTGAGCGACATCTGAGAGCGCGCCTCGTAAGAGCGCTATTGAAGATTTCAGCGGCACCCATCTTTCTTTTTTCCGTAGGGAGCGTAACTTCAATCGAAACGAAAGAAAGATGCTCAAGTAATTCCTTTCGACGTGCCTCTGCCATCCCGG
>CAVQZU010000172.1:0-24910 GCA_963718485.1 uncultured Acidobacteriota bacterium | reverse complement strand
TTCGTCCGATCCGCGTTTCTCGCCGTTGTAACTCCTCCGGCAGTTCGTCCCCCCGGCGATCCCGGCCGTATCGGCTATCCTCTTCTTTGTCCGCTGCCTCTGCTTGCTTCAACAACTTCCGGACTTCCTCCCGTAGCCGCTTCTCCGTTTCCTGCATCCGTTCATAACTCATGGCTTTGTGCTTACTCGCCTGGGCCTTCATCTTGCTCCCATCCAAGGCCACCCGCCCCAACTTCATCGTCCCGGTCTCTAACGTCAGCCGTAACATCTGTTGGAACAAGGCTTCCAGCGCTTGCAGATGTAGCTTCCGAAAATCGGATATGGTGCGGAAGTCCGGCTGGTTACCCGCTGCCAATACTCGGAAAGCGACGTCCTCCACCAATCGCTTCTGGATCTTCCGCGACGAAAATACCCCCACGCAATACCCATAGAGCAAAATCTTCGTCATCATTCCCGGGTGGTACGGCGGCTGGCCTCGGTCTTCCTCTTCATACACGGACTCAATTGCGGAAAGGTCCAGTTGGTCCACCACGTCAGACACGAAATAGGCCAAGTGATCATCTGGCAACCACTCACGAAGGCTTGGAGGTAGTAGCAAACTCTGTTCCGGAAGGTAGGTTCGGAATGTTTTTGGCATGATTCGAAAAATTCGCACACCCTACAGTTCTTTTTCAAGCAAATTCACTAGAACGGAACGGAATTCTCGGACACACTCCTAGGATGACTGACCCCGATTCGGAATCAACAATTTCAATCTGACCGGATTCCCACAAGGTTCGCTTCATTTGAACGAATTTCTTGACAAGGCGAATACTCCGGCCTTTCGAGTGCGGCTCGATGGTTATGCGCAGGTCAAGCTGGGGCTTTTGCTTCGCTCGCAGGTGCATCACGAAAGGCACATCTTTGCCCTCTAAGATACCGTGGGACTCCATGTTCCAGCCCGCACGACGCGATGGGTCATGAGGTCATAGACAACCGCTCCCGAACCGCTTCCGAACGTCAGCCTGACCGGAGTGGTTTTTCCACTATGTGGCTTCATCACGAGGGTTCGCATAGCCGCCGCGCCCTCGGGGGAGGTAAATAGGCCGGCGTTCATTTGAAAATCTCCGAACTCACCGGCAGTGAATTTCTGTGCGCGTCCCGTTTCCATGGCCCTCAAAAACTTTTTCACGCCGGTGTCCTGTAGCGTGAGATGGAAGGTCAAGGGATTCGCCTGATATTTTTTACGGTCTTTGGGAAGAAGATCGATGCGCATCCCGGGGCTGTAGATCGAGCCAACGGCATCCTTGACTTCGAACTTTCCCAGCGATTCAAGGCCCAGCTTCTTGGGGCGGGCGCCGCTTCCCGTTGTTATGCGGTAGGCGAGGGTAGGGTTTTTGCCCTGGAGTTGCTGCAACAATCGATCGCTGGCCCTTTGCGCGTCTGCTTGGCTTTGCTCCAGCTTCAATGCTTCAGGTCGCACCTCCTTCACGAGTTTGCGAGCAATGGCAGCCACACCTTCGCTACTATCCAAAATGAATTTTCCCGCGAGCAGTGGAACCTTTTCAACGAGGTCGGAAATGGAAATTTGGTGTCGGATGGAAGGATGATTTTCCTTTTCCCTTCCATTTCGCGGGCGAATAGTCCGTCCAGTTCGGTTTGCGGCCATTTCTTTTCAAAGAACGAAGGGCTGAAAGCTACCACTCCGTAGCGCGACTTGGACAAACCTTCATCGATCTTCTGTCGTAGACTATCGCCAACTGTCAAGATGAATTCATCCAGCCAAACCGTTACGCCGAACTTTTGAAGTTCCTTGGCGAGCGCGGTGACAAAGTCCTTCTTGTCCGCGGTAACATGGCAGATGAATGTGCTCCATTTGAATCGTTTCCGTTTTTTCGATGGTTTCTTTCCTCGTCTCTTCACGCCGATCACCTAGCAAAGCATAACAACAGAAAAGCGAGGATGCCATTGTCCGCGCCCACCTTCGGTGAGGAGGTCTTCAGGGTAAATTCGCTTGTCGAAGGACTCTACGCAAGGCTTTGAAAACCTGTTCAAAGGGAGGCAGGGTTGTCATTTGGTAGGACAATTTCGCGATCCACAGCGCCCTCAGGCGAGCTTCCTTGCGAGCGATGGCAGCTTCGAATCCCTCGCACGGTTTTCCTCGGAATTCGAGTTTTTGGCAGATCGCAGGAACGAGATGATCCATGTGTATTCCTTCGTTCGTGGTGAGGTGCCACAGGTCGTAGAGATCACGGGGTTCGTTTCTGGCTGGGTCTGCGAGAGCTACCGTTTTCTCGGCGGCAATTTCTCCGAGCGAATAGACAAACAGGGAGCTATTCTCCGGAAGATCGGTGAATTCTTCGTATCCCCGCAGAATTGGGCGATTCTCGAGTGGAAGTACGAGGCGTTCGTGGATGGTGATATCGATTTTGACGTCATTCTCCCTGGGCAAGGGGCCCGTGTACCTGAGATAGAAGGTATGGCTGTTCGCGTGGCTCGGGGATCCTCGCGGTCAAAGACGAAGCGGATGCCGGATTGTTCTTGGAGGGCGGCGTAGATCTGTTCGAGGCGCGCCCGGATGTCGGCAAAGGCGACGGGTTCTCGCAACGTAAAATCAAAATCCTCCGAGAAGCGATAATCGCTAAAGTAGCAGCGCTTGAGCGCCGTCCCGCCCTTGAAAGCGAGCGCTCCTCGTAAATCGGATTCTGAAAGGGCACTTAAAAACCAGGCCAGGCAGTAGTCGCGTTCAAGAACGTCTTCGCGAATGCGGGTGCCGCCACCGGCCGCCAGACGATTCGAAAGCAGGGAAATGTTTCGCTGCGGAATCAATCAGCTGCTCCGAACGGCTTTGAGTTCTTCGGGTGGAATGTTGATTTGCAGGCGCCATTTGGCGAGGTGCGGACCTTCGCGGGGCAGCAAGGGATCAAGCGGAACATAGGTAGCGGTGAGCAATTTCCGCAGAGGTTGCAGTTCGGTTTCGGTGGCGAGGGCAAACAGCTCGAGCAAATAGCCCAGACGGCGGTAGACCGAACCCACGCCCAAACGCTTTGCGTATTCCGTGAGCGTGGCGATGCGCATGTCGGTGTGGCGCATCCACAGGCCTTTGGCCACATCGGTGATTCCGCCACAGTATTCGGGTTGGCGTAGCCCGTCGAGGATGGTGCGTTCGAGATCGCTCATTTCGACCGATTCCTGTTTGGTGACCCAGTGTTTGGTCGTGCCAAAAAGATGCTGAGGCTTCACGAGAACGAAGCGGAATGGGGTTCCAGCGAGCGTTTGCTGCGGGATGCGTTTCGGGCTCGAGATAAAGACGACGAATTGCGGTTGGGTCACCATGCGGTGGAGCTCCATGGCGGATGCATGAGAGAGGAAGTAGGGGGCCTCACCGGCCAGGTAGCGTGCAACGAGATAGGGATTCCCAGAATATTCGGCTGAACTTCCGAGTTCCGGGGGGACGATGACAAAGAGGCCGCGCTTGAGCCGGGACACAAGTCCCCGCTTGCTCGCCTTGTGGAGTAGGCTGCTGGCAAGAGGTGGTGTGAGGCCGGTAATCCGCGCGGCATCGGCAATGGTGAACGTAGTGCGCCCGGAGTCATAGAGGGCCATCAGAAGCTGGGCCGTCCGGCTTCGAGCCGTTTTCAGGTTCGAGTTATAGTGTGTGCTCACTAGTTAGCCTGTTAGGAAATCTAATATGAACATAATATAACGATATAACGACCGTTATATCATTATGTCAAGTAATTCGCCTCTAAGGCAAACTAATATGCACAAACTATAACGCATGCGTATAGAAGTGCCTGGGGGTCTCCTTCTGTGCCAGCGGAGGATTTCGCTTCGCGGCGACATAAAATCGGGGTCCCGGATCAACTGGGACCCGATTCGTTGCGATCTTAGCAGGTGCCTACTGTGACGGCTCGCACGCTGTCTCCGCCCATCGACAAACCGCAGGTTTTCCGACTACACGGGAGCTACACGGAATAGGCTATACTCCCGTTCTGAAAAATCGTGAAACTGCCACGAAAACAAGAAAGAATTACTCTGCCTGAACCTTCCCCCATGTCGGACTATCCGATTCAGCAGGCCTGCCGACGAACTCAATCAATGAAATATTCGCCACATTCCGCCGGGGGGCGCGTTGGGATCGCTGACGCCACCGTTCAGTGAAATCCTGACATGTCGACTGCGAGCGTGTCGCGGAAACGATGCGGGTGGGCGCGGTTCACTCCGGCGCGTTCGCCCATCGCCTTGATGCGATGGTATGGCCGCGGGCGCGTCATCGGCCGACCGGTTTCAGGATTCAGAAGTAACCAGAATAAGGACAGAACACAACACGGTTTTCATGGATCACATGACTCTTGAGAACACACCGCCCACATTGGTTCGCATTGCTAATACTTGACTGGGTCTGCCGTTCCATCCGACCATCTGCCCACGGGAATCATGAATACGTCGATTGGTTCCGGATCGCCATGGAACTGTGGATTCAGCATGACGGGAGAGTGGGGCAGATCTGCACCCCAAACGGCACTGTCGATGAGCGGGGTGTAAATCATCACGTGAGCTATCCAGTTGTGTTGGCCGTCATCGGTAAGGTACTGTTCTTTCGACATCATGTAGCTCATGGCTCCAGGCTCCAGAGGCGGCAGCTTTTGCTTTATGAATGTCTTGATGCCCTCGATGATCTGAGCTTTGGATTGACCGGCCAATACCATCTCCGTTCTTTTATACGTCATCGGCAGAATGGAGCGGGCAGCCGGCGGATTGAAGCAGAGCGGGCCTCGAAGTTTAGGGTTCCAAAAATTAACGGCAAATTCGCCATCGAATGGGCCCATCCACCCTCGCTCCACGACACACACGAAACCGTTCTTACCTTTGACTGCGGTTTCGTAGCCATGCCTTCCCAGGACGAGGACATCGGCATCGCGCGAGATGGCCTCCGGGGCCGCGCTCCGCGCCATGGCAATCTCGGCGTTGCGCACCATTAAGTATTGATCAAGCGGAGCCATGCTTGGATAGGGTTCTTTGGCCTCCTGCGCTTGCGCTTGCCGCAACTCGCCGAGCCCGATAACCAGCGCAAAAGTTCCCCATGCGATCAGGGCGACTATTTTTTGGCCCATTTGGTTCATTGATTCCTCCGGGGGACTTAAAAGACCAATACATACCCCTATGGATGTCTTAATCGGGATTTCCGATTTGGCTCACTCTCTGGCGCATCGTACATCTGTCCTGCCTTCGAGACCACGAACTTGTCACCAGAGCAGGCCCCATCGAGACTGCTGGGTACCGACGGCTCGTTTTTTGCCCGTCTGACGCACCCCAGTTGTTGCCGGGTGATCGATTTCTCGGACACTGCACCGATCCTCCTCCCGGCTCCAGATTTTGCCACCGCAATCGGAGTGCTATCCGTTCAGCACCGGCAGAGCCGAGATCCGCCGCAGCATCTGGCCACAGTCGCCGATGCGGATGTCCCTCGGCGAGCAACACCCAGCAATCCCTGGCGTGCTTGATCAGCCGTCCACCAGTCTTCACGAGCCGCTGCTGCAAGCTCGTCAGCGAGCAGGCCTCGATTCTCTTCGGCAGCACCAGCCGACGCCACAGGTTGCCCAAGTTGGAACCAGTCTGTTGACATAGGTCAATGTCGCTGACACAGGTCAATAGCATGAAGAACTGCTCGACCAAAGAAGCAGCGGCAAAAATCGGAGTTAGTCTTGTCACCCTACAGCGCCGAATCGCGAACGGATCAATCAAGGCACCAAAGCTTCAAAAAGTGGGAGGCGTTACGGTTCGGCTTTGGACTGACAAGGATATCGAGCAGGTTCGGAGGCAGTTGAAAAAGTAAGAAGCGTGTATCGGCCAGCATTTTCGCCACGTCGAAGATCGAAGCCCCGCGCGCCAGCATGTCACAAGCGAACATATCGCGCAGGCGGTGTGGCGTCGGGCGGGTTACTCCGGCGCGCTCTCCGAGCGCAACAATGTGCTCCTACAGCCCGCCAGGCGATTTGTGAATGGTGTGTTCGTCTGCGGATTATTCGCTTCTGTGTCAGCACCTCGATCTCGCCTATCCCGCGATGAACTTGGGCCGAACTGTTCTAGTTTGATCACGCCGCGATTTCCACAGACTGTGCTTTTTAGGACAGTTTTAGTTTCGAGCGACGGCGCACAGTGGCGTCGTTTGAAACCCCGCCCAGGAGAATTATATGGACACACAAGGCACAATCACATTGGCTGGTGTTGTTCAGAAACTGATTGATCGATCCATCCTCAATGAGCCTCAGCAGGCGCAAATCTCTCTGTCAGGCGCTGACCACCTTTACGACGAGGTTCGAGTCGCCAACGTTCATAAATGGGAGGTCGGCAAGAGCGTTGAAGTGACGATACGACCGTGTCAGCAAGCAGCCTGACGGCGGACCGTATATTCGTAACGTCGTTGCCTGCGGCAATACGTACGTCCTTGGGGACGCTGCTTGCGGTCTGAAGTTTCTGCCGCCGTTCCCAATCCGTGCGAGCGCTGCGCAAAAAGAATTCCCTTGAATGCTCAGTTCCTCGCGCGTTGCCTGGTTGCCTTGGGTGTAAGGCGGGTCGTTGCCATCTTGAGCGGCTCAGAAAATCAATGAGCGCGCTCTACACCAGGAAGTCTTCAACCGGCCGATAAACGATTTGCACGATCTAAAGTGGGAAAAAAGTTTGTAGTCAAAGAGCGTTAGCGGCCGGCGTTCTGCGATGGAGGCTTCGTCGCAGGTGGTTCCGCTTCAATTGTGACATCAACGTGAGCGCCCGGCTTGAGCCTCACGGTCCTGCCTGTTTCATCTTCCAAAGCATTTTCGAGACGGATTTCTCGATAAAGGTGATCTGCGCCTTCGATTGATATTTGGGCCTTTTCAGGTTCCTCGGTTGCCTGCACCGCGGGAATGATCTTTTCGACTGTCCCAGGCAACGTGACCGAGGGCTTGTCGAGCGAATTCTCCGATGGCTTCTCGGGCTTAAATTTGTCGTTCATAAACGCACCTTTCCTTGGTCCGGGGCTGGTCGGGTGCCTTTCTGAGCACTGCACGTTCGTGGCGGACATTATACACGCTCCTACCGATAGGCAAGGAGCGTGCGCGTCACCGAAACTACTCACTGTAATGAAGCACCGCCTCCCCCCCGTGTTTTCTTTCGCCCCTGGAGGGCCCGATCATGCCCACGCGAACAGTTCTGCTGGTTGACGACTTTGCGAGCGTTCGCGAAACTTTGCGCGAAGTCTTCGAAAGGGCTGGATTCATCGTTTGCGCGGAGGCGGAGAATGGAGCTGAAGCAATCGTACAGGCGGAAAAGCACAAGCCCGATTTAATTATCTTGGATCACTCGATGCCCGTAATGGGCGGATTGGAGGCCGCGCCGACACTGCGGCGCATCCTTCCGGCCACTGCCATTATCTTGTTCACTTTGTACGCGGATTGCCTACTGTCGGGAGATGCCGCCGCAAGCGGGATCAGTACAGTGGTAGCGAAAGGAGATCTCGATACGTTGATGACCGCGGCCCAGCCTGCGTGACGTTCTAGCGATCGAATAAAGGGCAAAGCTACACTATTTTGGTTCGGCTGTGATGGTGACCTCAACGTGAGCACCCTTTTTGAGCTTCACATCATCGCCATTTTCGTCGGTTAGTGTATTTTTAATGCGGAGATCGCTATAGCCCCGGTCGGTCTCATCAACGGCAATCAGAGCTTTTTCCGGCTGGCTCGGACGCGGAGACGGGATTATTTTATCGACGATTCCGGGCATGATGATACTTGGTTGTTCTGGAGTCCTTGCACTATCCAGCTCCAGTTCCGCTATTCTTGCGGATCTGGCCATGCGCGGCTTCGCCATTTCCTTCAGAACGCTGGCGTGAGTCGCTTCTTCGGTTTCATTCTTACTTTTCTGATGTGGCATGCATCGATCATGGCATCGGGACGGAAGCCATGCAGTCTCATTCCGCACACTGGTGATACCTGCAGCCAATTGTCATCGTCCTCCAGGGGTAGGGCACTGCGTGTGCCGGCAAGGGCGCTTAAAGCCGTAATTTAAAATATAATGTGGCCATTTGCCGTGAAATGGTCTGGGTAGAGTCTCAGGGGTTCGAGGGTTGGACTTGCTCCGAGTGCGCATGGGCGTTCAATCCGTCGGGGCCACCCGAGGGCACCTCACGAGAGGAAATGAAGCGAAACTTTGCGTCTCAGCGCGACAAAGAATATGCATCGCATCTTTGCGTCCGGCACCCCAGAACCATACCGGCCGACCGGCCAAGGTAGGCCTCGGAACCCCGAAGTGAGAAGGTTCTTTTTAAATCTATTCTCCTGTGGGGCCGAGGAGGCCACGGGTTACGTTCATCAAACGCCTTACCGTGACGGCGGAGATGTTCTGTGCGAAGCTTCTTGCAGGGCCTGCGCGATATCCGGATGTTCTGAGAGAACCTCTACCATTGAGTCGCGTCCCACCTGTTGGCCCAGTTTCTGGCCGTCCTGCTGCAATTCAACTGTCAACTTGGGGAGCAAGCTGACGACCTTCTGTCCGAAAGGCGTTTCGTAAAACTTTATGAGGCCCTGGATCTCCTCGTCGGAGAAATTCTCATCGTATCGAGCGACGGCCAGATCCACAAGGCGGTTGGCGTCGAATTTGGAACGGAACCTCTCAAAGAAAAGATCTATCAATCTGCCGCGATAGTCACCCGGCGGAAGAGAGCTGGCCATCGTGGGCTTGAGGCTCTGCTCCATGCTCTTCATTACCTGCTGGATGACTGCCGCTGTCCCTGCCACGTCTAGCAAATGGCGGATGTCGGCTTCCTTGGCAGGGTCGATCTTTGATTGGACGGCAGTAGCAGCTGCCGAATCAAGCGCTGGCGCGTGGTGGTCTTGAGCCCCTTGAATAGATGCGGCCAGAAGGACAGAGAGCGCGACGGCAGCGAAACCTTTCATTGAAAGCCTCCTGGTAACAACTTGATTCATGCTAACCGACTTTACAATCGTGCACTTAATTGATTAGGGAACTGTGACATGCCCTGCAATATCCGCACAACGGCGGGATAAACGTCGGTGCCCAATCGGACGCGCGTTTTTCGGCAATCCGTGGAGTTGGCGTGGTGCTCTTGGCGCGTTCGGAAAACCGCTTGAGCGGAACCGCTTGGGTTTGCGGCGGATGCGGGACTATAGGAATTGGGTTCCGCGCGGCCTCGATTGGAAAGGCTGCCCCCAGTCGCCCTACAGGCACCGACATGACAACTATCAACCAACGGACTATCTGAGCCGTCCGATCAAGTTTATAGTCGAGTTTACTTTCCGAGAAGCGCCCAGAACCCAAGCCCGATACAAACGGCTTCGGCAACTGAAGCTACCAACATCTAGCTTGCTGCTCGAAACCCTTTGATCTTAGAGGATTGCTTTGTTTTTCGACTTCTATGTTGTTTGGGACCTAAATTAATGCATTTCGACCTGCTAGCCCCACCGTGCGATCAATTCACGGGAAAGGAATCGATCTCCTCTTGGAGCTTAATGGCTCGTAACTCGCATCCGGAACCGCTCGAAAGCTTCACGGCGATGATCTCGCTGTATACGCTTCGCAAACTCATTTCTAGCGTCTTCCACTCCGAGACTGAGGCGGTAGCACCCTTAAGGTCGAGCAGACATCCCCATTTGTCTGCTGGTGGAGGTGGCCCCATCCAACCGTGGCGTTAATCTTGACGATTTGCTGCCGGTCCTCGATTTCGATGATGTGGCCGATGCATGACGCGATCGAGCCGCCTCGGTCGATGAGTATCGCGTGAACCGGACGCCGTTCGCGTTGCCAGCGAGCCAACCTGTCAAGTACGCCTGTCACATTCACAACGTATCCTTCTTTCTGCGCTTATTGTGCCTCGCCCGTTCCTCTTGGGCGGCTCTCTCTTAGGTCGCATGAGCTGGCGCGCTCGGGCTCCACTCGCGTCAGGCCGGCCACCTCGCGCATTTGCTAAACGAGCATTGCGAGGCCAACTGGCGGTTGTGGCACGGCGTATCCACGACAGTACCCCAGTTTTGTTATTCGCTCTGGTGGGGACTCTGCGTGTTGAGCCCGTTCCATAGCCCCACACTAACCGACTCGACTCTGTTGAGGAACATGACTACACAGACAGCATCGCAACGTCTGCGCGTTCTTCAATTTTCCTTCCCTCCCGCCACCTTGTCCAACAAAACGCGAACCTGTCCCGAAGATGACACAGAACACCATCGCGCCATGTAACGATGTGGGCTTAGAGTGGAAGAAGGAGTCGGATTGTGGCAAGAAAACCGTGGTCGGCTTCGTAGATTCGTATGGACCGGCAGGAAGTATCGTCCGTGACCTTGAAAATGTTGGGGACCGTCCCGGCGCAGAAGTGGAAGTAGTCAACAGAGTCGAAGGAGAAATGTCCTTCAAGAACATTGGCGCTGCTCCTACTACTGACCGTTGATTACCAAATTATATCGGAGCAAAAATCAGGCGATTCGTTTCGTGGCCATATGCAGCAAGCACGGGCAATGGTAATTGTGAGGACAGCCCACGAGCGAACCGGGGATCGTGCCGCTGACATCTTGCGGCTACACGGTGCCAAGAGTCTAACCAATAAAGCTGGGCCAAATTTTGATGGAAAAACGAACAGCCGTTGCCCACCCCTTCTCTGGTCAAAAGAAACTGACTTCAGCCTCGCTGGCCTGTTTGATCAGTCACTCGAATTCCTGCCCTACCCGCCGTTACTGCTGCCTGAATTGCGTGACGACTTTGGAATCCGCGAGCTCTTCTTGCGGGTTCTTTCCAGTTCCAAGTAACGCAGGTTTTGGGGACCGACATGGGACCCAAAAATTCGTCTTGGAGAAGACGATGCCTTCCGGATTTTCCGAATCTGGACTCTTCGCCTGATCATTCGTTCGCGGACATTGGTAGGGAGGTGGCCGAATTAACTGGCCGCCTCCCACCGAACCTAAGGCGATTAGAAATGGAACCCAAGCTCCCCTGTGACCGCACGCGGCGTCATATCGGATTCCGCCGCAAGCTGTTTGTGGATCGATGCTACACACACGACTCCTGCTTGTCGAGCAGCCCGAGGCTTCCCAACCCCGCCGGACAATCTCGGCAATCGATGCCACCGGTTATAACCGTCTCGGAGTCCAACCGGGCTCTACAGCACGGGGAAATCAAAGAACTATGGCAGGTGCAGCGATCGTCCTGGATCACGCTGGAATGTCGGCCTCGATTGCGGTCGCGGCATGCATCGCCTTCACGGCTCATAGGGGCGAGTGTACATTACATAATCGCTGTTTCGGCCAGTGTCACCCTGGCAGGGATAGCGCTCATCATCACGACGATCGGCGTGTTGAAGGGATCGGCGAGTCGGCTTTATATTCAAGCCTCCGGAGCGCTCCTAATTCTGGTGCTCACTTTCTGAATTGGCGCTTCGTCTCTATCACGACCTGAGGCAAGTGAGGGGCTTTGTGTACAACGTGGATGTTCGCCTGAGCGCTCAGAAGACCCGCACGGTTTGTTCCCTCACGTATCGATGTGATCCGCAGAACGTATCGAAAGCTCGAGATTGGATCAGGCGTGATCTGATGGCGATGAGGAAGGAAAACGTCACGCCTACTGAGCTTCAACAGGCAAAAGCACTGCTTTTGCGTCAGATTCCGCTTGCAGAATCGAGTGAAGTAACGTAACTGGCGGGTTGCTTGCCCGCGCGCACTGGGCCTACCGCTCGACGAACCCGTGAGAGGGGCGCAACGGACCTTTCGATGGACGCCGACCAGGTCCTCGCAGCTTTTGAGAAGTGGATCCGTCCAGATGAATTCGTCCAGATCGTCGGTGGACCAGCACCGCAATAGATCGTGTCGTCACAATTTGATTAACTTCTAGTATTCTGAAAGAACGTTCTTATGACACCATCACGGAATCAACTGGTTTCGAGGTCACAAGCGAACTGCTACCACGTGTCGCTGGCGATCGTCGTCGCTTTAATGGTTGTTGCCATTGTGGCCATGAGTCCGGCAAAGGCTCAATCTCCCGATATCGCGACGCCTCCGGCGACTCCGGACGGTCGTCCGCTGCAGATCGACCGGGGAGCCGTTGGGCTGTGGCAGACGCTGCTGAAACTTCACACCCGCGCGAGCCTGTTGATGGTCGTGGCGCATCCAGACGACGAAGATAGCGGGATGCTAACCCTGGAGTCACGAGGGCAGGGAACGCGTGCGATGATGCTGACGCTTAATCGCGGGGAGGGCGGACAGAACGTGATGTCCGAGGATTTTGAAGACGCCTTAGGACTGGTGCGAACTCAGGAACTGCTTTCTGCTGATCGCTATTCCGGTGTGGAGCAATTCTTCAGCAGCGTCGTCGATTTTGGGTTCTCGAAGACCCGAGAGGAGTCGCTTACCCTTTGGGGCCACGACCGCGTCCTGGCCGACGCAGTTCGAGTTGTGCGCCTGACCCGGCCTCTGGTGGTGACCTCCGTTTTCGTGGGCGGCCCGACCGACGGCCACGGGCATCATTCGGTGGCCGGCCAGATCGCGCAGGAGGTTTTCAGGGACGCGGGCGATCCGAACATGTTCCCGGAACAGATTCGCGCCGGCCTGCGACCCTGGTCGCCTCTAAAAATGTATGCCCGGGTTCCCACGTTTTCTGTTTCCCCGCAGGGAATTCGCGACTCGGCTACCGGTAAATATTTCCCGGTGCGTTTCTACGATTTCATTCACAAGAACTGGTCTGACGGGATGCCCTCGGTCGACGTTGAAATTCCGGAAGGAAATTTTGACCCGGTTTTGGGCGCAACCTATTTGCAAGTTGCGCGAGAGGGTTTGGCCCTCCAAAAATCACAGAATGGCGGCGGCGGTATTCCTGACGCGGGTCCTGTGAATGTTCCCTATCATCGTTATGCCTCGCAGTTTCCGGCGAGCGGCCGGGAAGGGTCTTTCTTCGACGGGATCGATATCTCTTTGGCAGGAATCGCGGACTTAGCGCAGGACCAGCCGAATGCATTCTTGAAAGAGGGCTTGTCGCGAGTCGACGGGCTTGTGGGGCAAGCGATCCGTGAATTTTCGTTGGATCATCCTGAGAAAGCCGCACCCGCGCTGGTACAAGGTCTGCAGCAGGCCAACGCTCTTGCGGCGCAGGTGAGGGCGAGCCAGGTTACTGAGGACGCCAAATACAATATTCTCCATGAGCTCTCGATCAAGCAGGATCAGTTCCAGCAGGCCATCATCGAGTCTCTGGGACTTTCGCTCGAGGCCACCGTGGCTCCAAAACGCGAACCAACTCGGACGAATTTCTTTGCCGCGGGCCCCACAGAAACGCTCGCTTATGCCGTGCCCGGCCAGGATTTTGCAGTGAAGGTTCACCTATACAATCCGGCCGCTGCCGCGCTGAAACTTGATCGAGTCTGGCTTCAGCCTCCTGGGGACGAAAGTTGGACGGTCACTCCAGAATCGCAGGTTGCCGCAAGTCTTGCGCCCCGGCAAGAGCTCGATCAGAGATTTAACGTGCACGTTCCAGATAACGCGGCGGCCACCCGCCTGTATTTCGCGCGGCCGAATGATGAGCAGCCATACTACGATATTGTGGATAAACGGTATTTGAATCGACCGCTCCCTCCATACCCTCTCACTGCATGGGTCGAGTTCAGCTATGAGGGTGTGCAAGCTCGCGCCGGGCAGTCGGTGCAAACGGTCCGGCAACTGAACGGACCAGGCATGGTGCTCGACCCGCTGATGGTGACGCCCGCCATATCAGTGCGCATCGCGCCGCAAGCTGGCATCACGCCTCTCGGCGCTCGGTCATTTTCTGTGTCCGCATTGGTTCACACCGAAGTGGAAACCGGGGCGAAGGGTTCGGTGCGGTTGGAGCTCCCGACAGGTTGGCGTTCGGAGCCTTCGGTCTCGACCTTTGAGATGCAGAGGGCTGGCCAGGAAGAGAACGTCGATTTCCAGGTGTTTCCAAGTCGGCTGGAGCAAAAGACCTATACCGTTACCGCGGCAGCCGAATTTTTAGGACGCCAGTATCGCGAAGGCTTCGTTACGGTCGGCTATCCAGGGTTGCGTCCCTATAACCTCTATCTGCCGGCGACCTATCGGACCTCCGGAGTAGACTGCAAGATTGCGCCGGGATTGCGGGTAGCTTATGTCACCGGTACAGGCGATGCGGTCCCGCAATCGCTTGCAGGCATCGGCGTCAAGTCTGAGTTCTTGAGCCCGCAGGATTTGGCGCAGGGCGACCTGCAAAAATATGACGTCATCGTGCTCGGAGTCCGCGCCTATGCTGCCCGGCCGGAACTGGCCACGAATAATCAGCGGCTTCTAAACTACGTGAAGAACGGCGGAGCACTGATCGTTCAGTACAATACCGCCCAATACGACCACAACTATGGCCCTTACCCCTATAGCTTGCCAAACACCGCTGAGAGAGTTGTGGACGAAAACTCTCCTGTCAGCTTTTTGGACCCCAAGAGCCCGGTTTTGAGTTGGCCAAATCAGATTGGTGAACGAGACTTTGCCGGCTGGGTCGAAGAGCGCGGACACGGATTTCTAGTTTCTTGGGATCAGCACTATGAGGCGCCGCTTGAGACCCATGATCCGGAGCAGGACCCGCAAAAAGGCGGCCTGGTGTACGCGCCATACGGCCGTGGAGTTTATGTCTATGTCGCGCTGGCGCTCTATCGCCAGCTGCCAGATGGTGTGCCGGGTGCCTATCGATTATTTGCCAACCTGCTGAGCTTGCCGCGAAATCCCGCGCTGAAGCAAGGCCATGACTCCGGCGCTGGCCCTTCACAAAAGTAAGCCAAGAATCGCTGGTTACTATAATCGTCAGGACGGCCGGCCGGCCGCTTGGTCGGCGAAATCAACATCGCTCAGCGGAAAACTCCAGGTGAAATGATCCAGGGCGCCTGCTTGGCGAGGGGCGCTCCTCTGGATTGGCCACCGCAGAATCGCCCGTAATCTTCTATGATCATTCCGTGGCGGGAATTATCAGAGTCGGGGTAGCCGGGTGGTCTTACAGGGATTGGGAGGGGATTGTTTATCCGGCCGCAGTGAAGAGCAGCGGAAAGCTGGCATACCTTGCCGAATACTTCGATATGGTCGAAATCAATACGTCATTCTATGGGCCGATCAAGGCAGAGGTTGGGAGGCAGTGGTGCCGCGTGGCGGCGGCGGTGAATCCAGATTTCACCTTTACGGCAAAACTTTATCGCGCATTTACGCATGCCCCAGTGGCAGCGGCCGAAAGTACTTCCGCCGCGACGATCCGGCCCGAACTGGAGGATGAGGCGGACGTGAAGCGCGGGTTCGATGCGCTTGCCTCGGAAGGGCGATTGGGGGCGGTGCTGGCGCAATTTCCGATTTCTTTTAAGTACACCGGCGAAAATCGGGACTATCTGGAAAAACTGCTGGCGCGGTTCGGCGAATATCCGCTGGTTCTGGAGATCGGCACGCCACCTGGAACCGACCGGAGGTTCTTAGCTGGCTGGAATCGGCGGGGGTGGGGTTTTGCAACATCGATCAGCCGTTATTGGGCCGGGCCATCCGGCCGTCCGCGCGGGCTACCTCGACGATCGGCTATGTCCGTCTGCACGGCCGAAACTACAAGAACTGGTTTGGTGAGACCAATGTGCGGGACCGTTACGATTATTTATATTCCACACGGGAATTAGACCATTGGAAGGAACGAATCGAAGCGATTGCCGATCAAACCACGGCAACATACGTGGTGGCGAACAATCACAACTTAGGGAAAGCGGCCGTGAATGCTTTGGAGCTGCTCAGCATGCTCGAGGGTAAAAAGGTGAGCGTTCCGCCGCCCCTCGTCGAACGATATCGGGATGAGCTGGGCGGGATTTCCAAGGCGTCTAGCTGAAGGTTCTGGCGGAAATTGTTCTGGCTGGCTCCGAATCACAACAGACCACTCGCACGGGGTGGACTTTGCACTTTCAGCGGTTCCAGGGCGATACTGCCCAGGGACTCAAAATTCGCACGCGCTGGAGCGTACCAAGGGCACTTAGCTGCTATCCCGCGCCCAAAACAAGTGCATTACGAAAGAGATGATCGCGAACAGAATAAACAGATGGACCAGCGCATCCGCCACGTGAAAGACCAAAAAACTCGCGATCCAGATAAGCAGCAGGAAAACACCGACGAACAAGAAAGGTCCCAAGCGCATCGGCCGCCTCCGCGCCAGTTATATCACGATCGCGAAAGCAAGTTGTCGGCGAGAAATCGGGCAGGAGTAATTCCTTTGCCGGCGTACCGGTTCGTTCCGCGCGCCGACTGATGGATCAGCTCAACAGATAGACTTGGAGATGAGTTTCTCGCCATAGCCGACCGAATGACATTTCTGCTTTTTGTTCCGAGAGCGTTAACGACGGCTTGGCAAGCCGGTTCGATCTTGGCGCGTATGGAAATGGCCAGCGTCTTGGTCGTCACGGCTGAGATCCGCTCAAACCAGTGAGCGCCGGGATACACGCAGGTGTGATAGAGCTAAACCTTTTCTTTGCTGACGGTCTTGGCCAGAGTTCTGGAGGTTTCCCGCAGCCGGCGTGCCAGCACAACAGCCAGGGAATGATAAAAGCGGGCGCCTACGCTTGGAAAAGAGTCGAACAGGCGGCCGAGCTCTTCGGCCTCAACCAGATCGGCTTCAACCTTACTCTTGGCTAAAACGGAAGCCGAGGTTTTGTCTTTTAGAATCTCGTCTTTGAGCAAAAATGCAATGTCGCCGCAGATTTCTTCTGGTCCTAGAACAGCGATTTCGGTTTTCCCCTCGAGATTGGTTACCTCCACCGAAGCCGTGCCTCTGCGAAGGATGTAGATGACCCTTCCGGGAATACCCTGTTTGATGATCTCCTCGCCGGGCTCATAGCTTAATCGTTTGGCCTTTGCCAGTATCAACGACCAATCGTTCTCAGTCAGAAATTCCAGCGTGCTTCGGGCCACTTTGTCTCCCAAGAACCGAGAATCCCACCGACCGTAGCTGCGAGACGCTCCTGTCGAATCCGAAGGGCGATGCTGCAGTAAAACTCTTGAATCATTATTCCGGAGATGGAGAGCAGACGCAAAACGCATTCCACGAGGAATTGACGTTAGGGTTTCCAAGGTGTCAATCACTCTGGATCGGGTCAAGCTGGGGATCGGCGGCGCCGCGCCAGGAGCAGCTTTGAGGTGGTGATGGCCTGTCCAACGTGGCGTTGGGTGTGGTCGGCAATGTGGACCAACAGGCCAGTGACAGTCGTGGGCAGCCTCTTGTTGCCAACGGCTCGCGGCTCGTCCATCTGGTGCGCGGCGAAGGCTCGAATCCGGAGGGAAGCACTCCTAAGCGCGAGCGACAACTCGGAAAACAGCTCGGTCCGGGTTGCCTCCGGTTGCCACTCCGTCTGAAGAGCAGTCGTTTGTTCGCTGCTTAGCTCGTGGCCTTCGGCATAGGTAAGCAGGCGGTCGACGCTGCGTGCGATGTGGCGCAGTTGAAACGCAACAGACGCCACGGCGGCGAAACTGGTGTTCAGTTCCTTGTCGGCGAGGTCACCGCACCAGCGGTTGAGATCTTCCTCGGCTAGTTCCAAAGCATGCAGGATGGCCCTTGGCAGGGGTAAAACCTCGGTTAGCGTGCCGCGCAGCCACGGTTCAGGAGCCTCTGTTTTCGACATGTGCGACCCTGTCCTTCGCGCCTCTACTTCGTGTAGCGGTATCTGGACCAACGCCGGATGGCTACGACAGACCAGACGCCCTCGACAAGTCCGAACGGCCACGCGCCTTGAAGGAAACCATAAACGGAACCCAAAGCGCAGGAAACCGCAAATAAGAGTATGAACCACGGGCTGCGATTTTCGAGAGCGTAAGAGACGAGCATGGCTGTAACGGCAAACAGGCCGAACAGAGTCAATGGACTCACGAACTTGCCTCAAGGCCATAGGCGGAACACGGCATGGTTTCTAGTCGCATAGCTGTCAGAAGACCAGTGTATCGGATGGGTATAAATTTTTTGTAAACCGAGGCGGCGGACAAACCGGTAGTCTGGTCATGATATTTGAGCCCAGCGGCTGCGTATACATATAGGTTTGGGGCCTTGCGGTTTGAAACAGCGCGACCAGTGCTTTTGAAACGTCGAGGTATACGGTACGTCTAACAGACCGGAGTTGGAATGAGCGCGAATCGAAGCAGGTGGTCCATTCTTGGCGGGTTAGTGGTTTTGCTACTTGCGAACTGCGTGGCGTTGGCTTTTGGGTCTCCCCAGGGCCAACCCGTTGCTCAGAGCGCAGCAAAACCCATCGGCACGATCAAAGCTATCGCCGGGAATGCGATTACGCTCGCGTCTGACGCGGGAACGGTTTTCAATGTTTCGGTCGACGGAAGCGCCAAGATTCTGCGGATCGAGCCCGGAGCCAAGGACCTGAAAAACGCTGAGCCCATGCAGTTGGGAGATTTGCAGGCAGGAGACCGCATCCTCGTCCTTGGCAAGGTTTCTGACGATGGCCACTCAGTAGCGGCGACTTCGGTCGTGGTGATGAAGAAAGCCGATGTTACCTCGAAGCAGGAGCGTGATCGGCAGGATTGGCAGCGGCGCGGGGTCGGCGGCCTTGTCACAGCGGTAGACCAGCCGGCCAGTACAATTACGATCTCGGCGCAGTCACTGGCCGGCTCGAAGAGCATCACCGTCCAGATTTCGAAGAGCACTGTTCTTCGACGCTATGCTCCGGACTCGGTGAAATTCGACGATGCGAAAGTTGGCACCATCGACGAAATCAAACCAGGCGACCAATTGCGGGCCCGCGGCACACGCGATGCAGATGGCGGCGAATTGGCGGCTGACGAGGTTGTTTCAGGAGCGTTTCGGAACATTTCCGGCACCGTTTCATCGCTCGACTCTGCAGCGAACACCATAACCGTGACCGATTTGGTCACCAAAAAGCCGGTTCTGGTGAGAATTACGCCGGAATCGCAGCTTCGGAAACTTCCCCCTCAAATGGCTCAGATTATGGCGATGAGATTGAAGGGCGGCGCGGGGACCGGCGCCCCCGCTGGAACTGGCGCACGTCAATCGGGAGCAGCAACTGCGGACGCCGCGCCCAATTCCACAGCGGCATCTAGTTCAACCGAGAACGCAGGGGGAGGGAATGGCCGAGGCGGCCGCGGCGATCTTCAGCAGATACTCAGTCGGGTGCCGGCCGCCGCGCTTTCCGATCTCCAAAAGGGCGATGCGGTGATGATTGTATCAACCGCAGGCAACGGCTCGGGCGCCGTGACGGCCATCACGCTGGTGGCCGGCGTCGAGCCAATTCTGCAGGCATCCCCCAACGGCGGTAACCAATCCATGATACTTCCCCCCTGGAGCCTGGACGCTTCGGGCGGAGATGCGGCACAGTAAGGAGAGTCTTTTTCCAAGCCGCCAATTTCTTGCCGGGGAGGCGAGATGCAAGTGCGTAGTCTAGGCAAACGATTTCGCTTCATTGGTGCGGCAATTCTGGTTCTGCTGTTCGCGAACCATGTGGCGGCGCAGTCGGGCACGGGGACCGTTCACGGGCAGGTCACAGACCCTTCGGGCGCGGCGGTGCCGAATGCCACGGTGCAGGTAATTGACGGCTCCCAGCATGCCACTGCCACGACCACAGGCCGGGACGGCTCATACGAGGTGAAAGGCCTCGCGCCGGGCAGTTACACGGTACGGGCCAATGCGGCGGGGTTCGACGAATATCAGAGCGCCGCTATTGAGGTTGCGGCCGGGCGGAATCAGAAGCTCGATCTACCGCTCTCGATTCACGTCGAGCAGCAGAAAGTGGAAGTCAGCGCTGATTCAGGATCGCAGCTCAGCGTTAGCCCGGAAAATAATGCGGGCGCGATTGTGCTTTCCGGCAAGGACCTCGATCAACTGTCCGATGATCCGGACCAACTGCAGTCCGATCTGGAGGCCCTCGCGGGTCCGTCGGTCGGGCCCCAATGGGGGCCAGATGTACATCGACGGATTCACGGCAGGGCAACTTCCGCCGAAATCCTCCATCCGTGAAATCCGCATCAATCAGAACCCGTTTTCGGCCGAATACGACAAGCTCGGCTACGGGCGAATCGAAATTTTCACCAAGCCCGGAACCGACCAGCTTCACGGGCAGTTCATGATCCTGGGTAACGATTCCGCTTTCAACTCGCGCAGTCCGTTTCTGTTGAACGCACCGCTGCCGGGCTACGATACGGTGCAAGTCAACGGGAGCCTCGGTGGGCCGCTCAGCAAGAAAGCGTCGTTTTTCGTCGACGGGCAATATCGCGACATCAATAACGTGGCGGTGGTCAATGCGCAGCTTCAGCCCAAGCCTGCCAATCCATTTACACAGGCGGTTTCGAACCCGCGAACGCGCGTTAACCTCGGCCCGAGGCTTGATTACCAGCTGGCTACAAATAATACCTTGACGGTGCGCTATCAGTATTACCGCGACAACATCACGAACGATGGCGTAGGCCAATATACGCTTCCCTCATCGGCCTATAACCTTTTGACCACCGAGCACACCGTGCAGATAAGCGACACGCAGGTGTTTGGATCGAAGGTCGTCAATGAGACGCGTTTCCAGTACCTTCGGAGCGCCAGCGATCAGGAACCTCAGAACACCGCGCCCACGGTGATCATACCGTATCAATTTCAAGGGGGTGGAAGTAATCTGGGCAGGGTGATCGATTATCAAGATCACTACGAACTCCAAAACTACACATCGATCGCTTTCGGCAAGCATTTTCTGAAATTTGGCGCGCGCCTCCGAGATCTGCAGGAAACCAACACCGCCACGAGCAACTTCAACGGTACCTTTACGTTTCCGACGCTGGCCGCATTCCAAGCGAGTGCCCCGATTCAATTCACGCTTACGACTGGCGTTCCGGCGGCATCTTCGAACCTGTTTGATGGCGGCCTGTACGTTCAGGACGATTGGCACTGGCGTCCGAATCTGACCCTGAGTGGAGGTCTGCGATTCGAGTCTCAAAATCAAATAGCCGACCATGCGGACTTCGCACCAAGAGTCGGGCTCGCTTGGGGCATCGGCCAGGGGAGGTCGCAAGCGCCTAAAACGGTATTGCGAGCAGGTTGGGGGATGTTCTATGACCGGTTCACAAACGATCTGGTGTTGCAGGCCGAACGGCAAAATGGCGTGACCCAGCAGGAGTACATCGTCACCGATCCAACCTTCTATCCGAATATCCCACCGGTCAGCTTGTTGCAATCGACGCAGTCGGGTGTGCCGACGGTTTATCGCATTCAGCCGAATCTGCACGCTCCCTATACCATGCAAACCGCCGTAAGTCTTGAGCGCCAGGTTTCGAAAGCGGTCACCATGACGGTTTCCTACGTGAATTCCCACGGCGTTCACGAGCTGCTCACGAACAACATCAATGCGCCGCTCCCGGGAACCTACCTTCTTGGAGATCGCATCAGCGGCATAAGACCCAACGGAATTCTGGAAAATATCTATGAGTATGAGTCCGAGGGCCTTTTTAAACAGAATCAACTCATCACCAATATCAATATTCGTGCCGGCGCAAGAGTTCTCTCTCGGGTTATTACTCGCTGAACTACGCAAATAGCGATACTTCCGGGCCAGCCAGCTTTCCTTCCAATCCTTACGACATCGGTGCCGATTACGGACGGGCGGCCTTCGATGTTCGCAACCGCGCATTTCTTGGCAGTACGATTACTCTTCCCAAAGGTTTCCGGCTGAATCCGTTCCTGGTTATCGGTACTGGGACGCCTTTCAACGTAACCGTCCCCCTGGATTTGAACGGGACGTCCATTCTAAACGACCGCCCTGCGCTCGTTTCTGCCACCACATGCTCGTCGGTGACGCCGGTTGGCGTAGGGACAAACATTCTGTGCACCCAGTTAGGGACCTTCGACACGATCCCCGCATCAGGGCAGCGCATTATTCCGATCAATAACTACAGCGGGCCTAACCAATTCAGCTTCAACCTGCGGCTGTCGAAGACCTTGCAGTTCGGGGCCCGGAAGGAAGTCGCCGGAGCAACCGGTGCGGGCGGACCCGGCGGGCCGGGCGGATTCGGCCGTTCTCGGCGGAGGCCCTGGAGGGGGAAGGGGAGGCATGGGACGAGGTGGTGGGGGCGGAGGCGGGCCGTTTGGGGGAGCCGCACCTGGTAGCCAGCGCTATAGCCTTACATTCAGCGTGAATGCTCGCAATTTGTTCAACGTCGTTAACGAATCGGTTCCCGCTGGAAACCTCGGTTCGCAGAATTTCGACCGATCGAATTCTTTGGCTGGCGGGGCGTTCGGCAACGGCTCCGCGGTTCGTGTCCTCCAATTGCAGGCTCAGTTCAACTTCTGAGCGTCCGGCGGTTTCGCTACAAAAGGTTCTCGACGTGTCTTGCCGGAGTGTGCAATATATTCTCTAAACCAAAGGAGTCTCCGGGGCTTCCATGCGGTCGTCTCTCGTATAGGAATGCCAGTCGATGATATGCCACGCTCTTGCGATGTCTTATGATTCGCTGAATTCGTCGCAGTCGGGCCCGAGACAAGGTAGGCCTTGCCGGCCACTGTTGTGATGGTGCTTGCTTCCAGGGCTGGCATCAGGGGTACCCGATAAAGGGGAGCGCGATGAACGGGCAAAAGCCGCAGCTCGAAAACAATGACGCATTTGACGATCTTGGGCCTCATTATAGCGATCGCGCGACGAATGCTTCTCGCCCGAATGATCCCAAGCGGTCTTGGTCTGACGCTGTGGCAATTCAATCGAACTCAACAGCCAGCTTGTGGGCTGCAAACGTTGGCGGCGAAAGGACTCTCGCCGACCGGGCCTACGCGGCGATTCAGAGCGCGATCCTCGACGGTAGTCTTCGGCCCGGGGACCGTCTGCGCATTGAGGATCTCTCCGCTACGTTGCATATCAGTCCTACACCGATTCGTGAGGCGCTCAGCCGGCTGGAAGCTGCTGGACTCGCCGAGTACGTGGCCCACCGCGGCTCGCGGGTAAGTGAGGTTTCGGCCAGCGAGTTTCGCGAGCTATACGAACTCAGGTTCATATTGGAACCCCTGGCAGTTTCAAAAGCCGCCGAGCGATTCAACTCCGAGACGGCCCGCTCCGCACGCGGGCACCTTGAGCGAATGCAGGCAGCGCTAGGGAACGGCTCCTTACACGAGGCTTGGGAAGCCCACACTGCTTTTCACTTCACCTTATACCAGGCGGCATGCTCCCGCTGGCTCGACAGGCTAATTACCCCGCTTTGGGACAGCTGCCGCCGCTATGGCTGGCAACAAAATAACCTGCGCAGCAATCCCCTTCAGAATGAGCTAGAACACGAAAAAATCTTGAACGCCTGCACGGGGCACGACCCGAAGGCAGCGGCACTGGAGCTCTACAATCACACCGCTCGAAACGCAAATATCATCGCCAAGGCTACGTTCGGAGAATCGTTTTTTGAACTGAAAGCTTCCTAGCCGCTTCATCCTGGCGCGGCACTCGAGCAAGGGTCTCGGGGTCTTCCGCTATTCTCTGAGAAGCACTGTTCTAGCTCAGTGCCGGTCCCGTCCTTCGCGAGCCCCAAAAGGCAAAGTAGAGGATGTAGAGATAGCACAGCAAAGGCAGGAAGAAGGCGTGATGGATTCCGATGTGGTCGGCAACAATCCCTTGCAACTCAGGAATCAACGCGCCGCCCACGATCGCGCACACCAGAATCCCGAATCCTTCTCCCGTCAAGGGACCCAGTCCGTCGATTCCCAGAGTAAAGATGCTCGGAAACATGATGGAGTTGAAAAGACCGATCGCGAGGATGCTCCACATGGCAAACAGACCCGCCGTGAGCATTGAAGCGGTGATTAAAAGTCCCGCTATGATCGCAAAGACGCCAAGCAAGGTCTCGGTGCGCACTTTTTGCAGCAAGGCCGAGCCTAGGAATCTGCCCACCATCGCTCCTCCCCAATAAAACGAAACATATCGAGCGGCTGTCTGTACGGGAATATTCGCGATATAGGGCTGACTCAGATAATTTACAAGGAAGCTTCCGATAGAGACCTCCGCCCCCACGTACACAAAGATCGCAAGCGCGCCGAGCACGAGATGACGCTGCTTCCAGACCGAAGGGAGTCCTGCTGCTGGGGCGCCGGAGTTTTCCGTGGAGATCGATGGCAATTGGAATCGTGCAATCAGAATCGCGAGAACCAAGAGGGTGATCGCGAGCCCTAGATAGGGAAGTTTTACAGAAGACGCCTGCTGCAATCGATATGCCTGCAATTGAGCCACCGGCAGTTGGCGCACGACTTCCATAGCAAGCGGAGCGCCGCTGAGAATAAGAAGGCTGCCAAAGTAGGGAGCGATCGTGGTTCCCAGGGAATTAAACGCCTGCGTCAGGTTCAGTCGGCTGGAGGCCGTTTCAGCAGGGCCCAGCACGGCCACGTACGGATTGGCCGCCACCTGTAGCGCCGTAATGCCGGCGGCGAGCACGATCAGAGCCGTGAGGAAGAGAGGAAAGGAAGGGGCACTTGCGGCCGGGATGAACAGGAGCGCGCCGCACCCCATCACCACACCAGGCCGGCGACGATGGTCCGTTGTATCCGATCCACTCGACGACCTTGCCCGACGGAATAGCAAAAACGAAGTATGCCGAGAAGAAGCTGAACTGGATCAGCATGACCTCGGCGTAGCTTAGGTCAAAAATCGATTTCAGATGCGGCACGAGGATGTCGTTCAAGGCGGTAAGGAATCCCCACATAAAGAACAGGGCGGTGATCACGGCCATGGCGGGCTTGGCGCCTGGGGTTGCGGTTGAAGCTCCTGGAGCGTGATTATCTACGGTTGTGATGGCCATCGAGTCAAGAATTCACCCCCACGAAGGTTCAGGAGCGCCGCGCGGTGGCTTTGTCCATGCCCTGCGCTGATGACTTGGGGCTGGGGGAACCTTGGTGATCCCGGACCAGCAAAGACTGGGTCTAACGAGTAACAACAAGAACATGA
>CAVQZU010000171.1:0-15877 GCA_963718485.1 uncultured Acidobacteriota bacterium | reverse complement strand
GCGAAAAGGTTAATGCCTGTGATAGGGGTAGTCCATGGCGAGGCGGCTGCACCGCTATTATGGCGCGGGATATTTGCATTTCATTACCACCGGCTGCTATCGGCGGCAGCCACTGCTGGCGAACATGCAGAATCGGGATTTGTTTTTGCGAGTGCTGCAGGACGTTCGGCGGCGCTATCACTTTGCAGTAATCGGATACGTAATCATGCCCGAGCATGTGCACCTGCTGCTGGGCGAGCCGCAGCGGGGCAATCCGTCGGTCGTGATGCAGGCGCTCAAGCAAGGCTTTGCGCGGCGGCTTTTGGGCCGGATGCGGAGAAGCGATTCGCGCCAAGGTCTCCTGTGGGATGGGGCTCTGGAGGCAGGCCATGTCTGGCAGCGGCGGTTTTATGATTTTGTAGTATTCACCGAACATAAGCGGGCGGAAAAGCTTCAGTATATGCATCAGAATCCGGTGAAACGAGGCTTGGTTCTGGAACGAAGTCAATGGGCTTGGAGTAGCTTTCGTCATTATGAGTATGGCGTGCGGGGAGTGGTTTTGGTCGACGAACCCCAGAAGGCGGAACTTCAAGTACGGAAAAGCGCGACGCTGCCGTCACGAATGCCCACCCGTCGAACACCGCGACGGGTGGGGCAGCCGATTTAATACAGTGTTGAGGAAGTCAAAAGCCTGTGGGACAAAGGTACGCCAGCCCGCCCTGGGATTTATTCGTAGGCCCTGAGAAATGGGTGCGTCGCGTCTGTCCCAGTATTGCCGATGGGCCCGAACAGCGAAACATCGGCAGAGATCCATGATGGGCTCACTTCGAGCCTGGAGGCACAACGCCGTTCATGCGCAGATACTCGACCATCTGCCCATAGTGGTCGTATCCATGAGCAGAAATGAAAGATGCAACCACCGACCGCGTGTGCAGACCGTCGACACCGTCAATAGCGGTGTAGGCATTCTCGGGAGTAATCGTCGCGAGCGCCTTGTGTGCATAGGCGAAAGAATCCGCGGCGGCTTTCACGAGTTCCTCCTTCGTCCTCAGACCCTCAATGCTTTTAGGGTCAACCGGCATCTTCTCCCCGAGAATCTTCGAAGCGAAATAGTAGTTCGCCGTTGCGACATGCGATATTTCCTGCGCGAACGTGCGAACCCCGTCATACTTTGCGCCCTGCGAGGCAGTAAAGGTTGCCGCGGTAGGCGCAAAGCCGTATTTGTCCGCAGGCATCGCCTGCGCGACTCCCATAAACTCATGCTCGAAGAGGTTCAGCAACTCATTCTGCGCCTGCACCGGTGACATTTGGGTGCCGGCGGCCACCTTCTCACTCATTGAACCCGTTTGCGCAGAGCCCACGAGCGTACAGCCTCCTAGAATCAAAGCAGTGCAAACATACCGGAGACGCATAGATCACCTCACTAGCAAATTTGCTCAACAGTCTAGCAGACGCCTACCCCCGTTCGGGGGGCTGCCCCCACCCTTTGGATTTTGAAGTTGACTTCCTGAAATCAAAACAAAGAAACCGGGCACAGACTGCTTCTTCATGCAGGTCGATCGTACCTAACAGGTGTAAGGCCCTAGTGGGCACGTGGCAGCTTAGCCAAATTGCGCTCGCGGACTTCCGTCCAGGGAATGGTTTTAGCCTTGCCCGCCCCAAGATCCACGATACGTTTCTTGATCTCCCCGTCCCAGGCGGCCAAAACGCCCTCGTCAACTTTTCCCCCGAGATTGGAAATCAGGGAGTCGGCCAACGCCTCTTGCTCTTCCACTGAAAGGCTAAGAGCTTGTTGGAGCACCTTGGCAACTTCGGGAGTCATCTGTGACATCCGGCACCTCCTTCGGCGAATTATAGCGTCTGGAGAGAACCTCCGATCCATCCCCCGATTTTCCTGGCGGTATTTTCTATGTTGCAGCACTTCCTTGCGAGGCAGTTCTGGCATCTTCAAATATTTGCATGATCTCTGGCATCCTGTGCTTCGCGCTCCCGTAGAAGAGACATTTTCGAGGCGAAACGCAGCTTTGATGCCGATAATAATCCCACATCCGGTAGCCCATCATCACTCTGAACAACACACCATAGGTGAGGAATCTGAAATTGAGGCAATCCGCTTCGACGTCCACCGAAGGCATAGTCCATACCTTGCGCGATTCCTCATCATTAGTCACGATCACAATCACAGAAGTATCAGGCGGAATCGGAGCCTTCCCCATGAGGTACAGCCGCATGGGTTCTAAGAAGCCGCCTAATTCTGTGCGCGGTCGTACAGTCCCGTCAAACATCACCCAATCGTGAACTGCTCCCCGCCATACCATGCTGATCGCGAAGTAAGCGAACTTGTCCATATTCACGCCAAGGTCCGCGCCGGAGTATCGTGACAGCGCGGGATGAGGATCGCGTGGTAGGGCCACTTCCAATCTCTTACAGAGGAGAGAACGTTCACCTTTCGGGTTTATCCAACGCATTACTTCGGACTCGCCATTCTGGTCGAAGCGTTGTTCGCAATCAAAACAGAGAAGTGGATTCTTGATTTGATTGTCGTTCTGTAGCGGCCCGCTGCTGACTCGGGTCGCATATTCGAGCCTTTTTCCTTTCGGATAGAGAGCCGCTGGCATGTAGTGGCTCTTGTGTAGCTTCTTCTTCTGCGGGTCAAGGCAAAGTGAACAAATTCCTTCGGACATCTGAGCACCTCAATAAACCGTTAAGGACATCGTAGCACTTCGCCTTGTGTTCGCCAGAGCGGAGATGCTAATCTGCTTTCTAGGCTTAGGAGGCTTGCCACAATGCCGAATCGCATAACGCACCGACGTGCCGGTCGAATCAGTGGTGGTGTTTACGCTTTTCAACGAGCGAGCAAACAGAGCGTTGGTCGGTGTGTCACAGAAACCATTGGTGGTATCGCTGGCGGCGACCTTGGTGCGCTCGCTGCTGATTGGTTAGAGCCGGGAATCTCCTCGTGGCACAGAGGCACTGCCCACAGTTGTGCTGCTGGTTTGGGAATCCTATCGCTGGGCGAAGTCCTTGCCGAGGTTGAGGTGTACTGTCGGCAACAAGCCGATCTCAAAGCACAAGAGCTTAGGACTTTGCAGGTGATTCCCGATTCAGCGCAGTCGAGCGTGTTCGTTTCTGTTCAGAACAGTTCGCTCTCTCAACTTTGGCTTACGATCTGCGAGCTCTTATGGCGGGCGGCGGCAGGTTTTGCAAACGGGCTAGTGGCAGGGTACTTGTCTCATCTGGTGCTCGACGCCGGAACCCCACGTTCAATTCCGCTGTTAACTAATGGATTCTAGGATGAAGCATCATTACACACTGTAAGTCTGCCGGGGGCTGGACCACGTTTGAGATCTTCCTCAGCCGTTTAATCACAGTGTTGAGGAAGTCAAAAGCGGCGGGACAAAGGTGCGCCAGCCCGCCGGGAGACGGATGGGTTAATATTCAACATCCGTGCCGCCGATTTATCACATTACGCCCGTTGACAACCTTCCGGGAATTATCAAGAAAGGCGGACTGTATTGTGACCGTGACGCGAAGAAAATTGAGTTTGTGAGCATCGGACACAAGCACATTAAGGAACGCAGGGAAAATAAAAAAGTTCCGAAAGGAGCGGGTGGAGCGGTCAGCGATTACATCCCATTCTATTTTGCACCGCGTTCACCCATGCTTTACGTGATCCACAGGGGAGGTGTGGACGGGTACAGCGGTGGTCAGACACCAATCGTCCATCTGTGCTCATCTACCGAAGCTGTGGTTAAGGCTTGCTTAGATTTTGTTTTCACTGAGGGGCAAGCCGCCATGAGCTATACGGACTTCTTTGATGACCTCAATGACCTGTCAAAAATTGATTGGCCTTTAATGCAATCAAGGTATTGGAATGACAGTGACGATGACCCGGATAGATGCCGCCGCCGTCAGGCAGAATTTTTGGTTCACACGTTTTTCCCGTGGAAGCTAGTTTCTGAAATAGGGGTGTGCAATACTGCTACGGCGCAAAAAGTGCACGAAATTTTGAACGGCAACAAACCTCCCGTTACTGTTAGACAGGGTTGGTACTACTAAATGATTTATCGCGGCGACGGGGACCTTCTCAAGACGCCTGCAGAAGCCCTCGTTAATACGGTGAACACAGTTGGCGTCATGGGCAAAGGAATAGCCCTGCAATTCAAACTGGCCTACCCCGCCAACTACGCTGCGTATGAAGTCGCGTGCAAACGTGAAGAGGTCCAGATCGGCAAGATGTTTGTGTTCCGACGCGAGAACAATCCACGATTCATCATCAATTTTCCAACTAAAAAGCATTGGAAGGGAAAATCAAAAATTGAAGATATCAAGTCCGGATTAAAGACGCTAATTGAGGTGGTCAAGAAGGAAAACATCCAATCGATCGCGGTGCCACCACTAGGATGCGGTAACGGCGGCTTGGATTGGGATGAAGTACGTCCACTAATAGAGCGCGCATTTCTTGAGGTGCCCAAAGTAGAAGTTCACTTGTTCTACCCGGACGGAGCCCCAAAAGCAGAAGACATGAAGATTGCAACCAAGCGGCCACGGATGACGCCGGGACCCGCAGTCATCCTAGAGGTTCTAAGCCGCTATTTGCTGCCTGGGTATCGGTTGACTCTCCTGGAAATTCAGAAGCTAGCGTACTTTCTTCAGGAAGCCGGGCAGCCTCTTTTGCTGAAGTTTCGAAAACAGCAGTACGGCCCCTATGCTGAAAACCTTCACCATGTCTTGCAGCGAATTGAAGGACATTTCGTTCGTGGTTATGGAGACCGGAGCCGCGATGTTTCGCTTGAGTTATTCCCTGAAGCGATCATAGAGGCTGAAGCCTTCCTTGCAGATGAAAAAAAGACGCACGACCGCCTTGCTCGCGTGACTGCCTTGATCGAAGGGTATGAAACACCGTACGGCTTGGAATTGTTGTCAACCGTGCATTGGGTCGTTGTGCACGATGGTGTAGCCGAGGGACGAAGAAATCCAAGTCCCGTTGTAGAGGCGGTACACGCATGGAATGACCACAAGCGTAGAACGTTCACACGGCCGCGAATAATTACCGCATGGGAACGGCTCAAGTCAGAAGGGTGGTTTGAGCCTTCCAGCACCCCCGCAAGTTAAAAGACTCGAACTGCCGGTTTTACAACAGAAACAATTGCCAGGATTCTGGCCATTGCGTCCGCGACTTTGACAGGATCGATTGCGAGCCGGGGGCGTTTCAGCACTACCTCATATTCGGCAAGAACCGACTCGGAGGCAACCCACTGCACCTCGCCGGAAATTGCAAGGTCGATGACGGCCTCCGGCAAACCGTCGCTGGTCAATAATGCTGAAACCAAAATGTTGGTGTCGATAACTACCCGAATCATTGTCCGTGAGGCTGGCCGCGCTCACGCCGTGCTGCGGCAATTTCCGCGTCAATTTCTTCGATCGTGAGTTTATCGGTGGCCTTTTTCCTGGCGTCCTGTTGGATGGACGTAAGCCATTCCGGCGAAGCGGGCAGGGTGCGCACGCTAACTTGCTCTTCTTCGGAAATGGGGCGACCGAGCAGGGTTTCAATAGCCAGCTTTTGGTCGGGTGACAGGTCTTTGACACTGTGAATCATAGCTCTTTCGCCTTTCATTTATCCTAGCGCGGGCATCTGGGATTGTCACGGAAAAGCCGCACCAAGGCACTCTCGGGGGGGACGATGCTGCCAGTATCGCAGAAAGGGGCCCACTGAAATTCGCGACCTTCAACATTAACAACATCAATAAGCGGCTTGACAACCTGCTGGCTTGGTTAGCGAAGGCTGAACCGGACGTGGTCAGTCTCCAAGAGCTCAAGGCTGAGCAGGGAGCTTTTCCCGTGAATGCCCTTCGGAGTCTCGGATACGAAGCGGTCTGGCAAGGGGAGCGGTCGTGGAATGGTGTGGCCATCCTCGCGCGAAACCAGGTTCCTGTGGTGACGCGCACGAGCTTGCCGGGAAATCCTGCGGGGCATAATAATGAAGATCATCAAGCTCGCTACATTGAGGCGGCGGTTCAGGGGAGTGCTGATCACTTCCATCTACCTGCCCAATGGGAATCCGCAGCCGGGACCGAAATTTGATTACAAGCTGGCGTGGTTTGAGCGGCTCATTGCGCACGCATCCGAACTGATGGCGAGCGGCGCACCGGTGGTGCTGGCTGGTGACTACAACGTCGTGCCGACACCGCAGGACATTTATCCGACAAGGTCGTTGGATAACAATGCTTTGATACAGCCCAAAAGCCGCGAGGCCTTTGCGCGTTTGCTGGCTCAAGGCTGGTCGGACGCGCTGCGGAAGCTGCATCCGGACGGGCCGCTCTGGACCTTCTGGGATTACAAATTTGAACGGTGGCAGAAGGACAAAGGCATGCGACTCGATCACTTTCTGCTCTCGCCAAATTTGTCGGACCGGCTCGTGGACGGCGGTGTAGACCGATGGGCGCGTGGGCAGGAAAACGCAAGCGACCATGCCCCAACATGGATCACGCTCGATCTCTAAACCAGAGTCGAGGTTCCAGCCAGCGTTTTTGGGTCTGACCCTCCCAGCAACGTGAAGAGCTCTCCATCCAATAAATAAGAGGAACTGTGAGGCAGTTCCCCTTATTGGACAGTTTTGGACGTCGTTACAAGTGCCCAATTGCCCGTAACTTTATGATGTCGTTGGTTGCGGGGGTAGGATTTGAACCTACGACCTTTGGGTTATGAGCCCAACGAGCTACCAGACTGCTCCACCCCGCGAATTCATGATAACAACCGCATCCCGTAGCGTCAATTGACCGCGGTCGCTCGGTGGACCCAAACGGCGCGGACTTCACACGAAATTACGCGAACGAAATTGAAAATTGAATGACGGCTCGCCCGTTGCCTGTCCTTTAGTCAAGTCACGCATTATGAAGATGAAAGATGACTTATCGTATCCGTCCCTGGCGCAGGGTTTGAATCGTAAATAACATTCCTCCACTCTTATCTTATTTAGCAGCCTTCGTAATCATGTCTCCGCCAATCCCACATCGCGGTGGAGTGTCATTCTTGCCTTCGGATTGGTTTACTTTTTCTGGGGATCAACTTATCTCGCCATTGACATCGCGGTGAAACAGATTCCGCCTGCGTTAATGTGCGGCATTCGCTTTGTAGTTGCGGGCGGATTCATGCTCGCATTTTGCGGGATTCGAGGACGCAAAATTATCTATCCCTCGGCGGAGCTGGCACGCATGGCGATAGTCGGAGTATTGCTGCTCGTGGGGGGAAATCTCACCCTCGCTTATGCGGAAACTCACATCGGTTCCGGCCTTGCGGCTCTAATCGTCGCGATTATCCCATTGTGGTTTCTAATATTGGACAGGTTGCTGCTGGGCGATCACGATGTGCCATTCCTCGGAAAAGCAGGGCTTGCCTTAGGCATCATTGGGATGATCGTCCTGCTGTGGCCGGACTTGACCGCTACCAGCTCATTCGGCCGTGTCCAATTGTGGGCATCGCTGAGTTTACTCGGCGGAGCATTTAGCTGGGCATTGGGATCGGTGCTGGCCAAAAAATGGAAATCAGAAACCGTAGATCCATTCTCGGCGACCGCCTGGCAAATAATCGCAGCGGGACTGGTGTGCCTGCTGATTGCCGCCAGCTTGCGCGATTTTTCTCGTGCGGTGTGGACTTCGCCCGGGATCGGCGCAATTCTATACCTTATTATTTGTGGGTCGTGGATAGGATACACCGCTTACATATGGCTGTTGAATCACGCCAGTACGTCGAAGGTTTCGACGTATGCCTATGTCAATCCAATTGTGGCGGTCTTTCTGGGGTGGCTCCTGTTACACGAAAAAGTTGACAAATATATTCTGGCGGGAAGCGCAATTGTGATCACGTCCGTAGTATTGGTGACCAGCGCCAAAGTAAAATCGCGGATGAAACTCGAGAAAATGCCAGTTTTGAATACGGTTAAATAGCAACTTGCTTTTTGGTCCTGCGAAGACCCATCGTGTTATTTCTCTGCGGCGCTCCCAACCAATTTCCGCACCGGATGATAGTCTAGGCGTTCTGAATTCTTGAATGGCCAATTGCATCAGTTGCGGGCGTGAACTCCGAACATCATTGTTTGGCAGCCGGGGCAACGTCTGTCAGGATTGCCGCTCGAACGCTATCCAGATGACGACCACGGGATCAGTCGCCACTCCCACTCCTCAGCCTCGGGCGGTTGCGCGTGGATATCCGCCTGTAACCACCGTACTCGTTGGACTAAACGCCGCCGTTTTCGTCATGATGCTTCTCTCCGGCGTTCCTCTCGAGAATCCCACCATTGCGCAATTGCTGAAATGGGGTGCGGATTGGGGACCCTTGTCCCTCGGAGCGCAACCGTGGCGGATTCTGACCTCGAACTATCTTCATATTGGGATCATCCACATTGGGCTGAATATGTGGTGTCTGTGGAATCTAGGTATTTTGGCCGAACGAATTTTTGACCGCTGGACGTACGTGCTCACTTATACGACGTGCGGAATTGCAGGAAGTTTGGCGAGCCTCTTGTGGCATCCTTTAGTTGTCGGGGCCGGCGCTTCCGGAGCGATCTTTGGGTTAGCGGGTGCGCTGATCACTGCGCTCTATCTCGGCAAGCTCCCCATTCCGAAGCAAGCAACACGCGGGACCATGAAAAGTTTGGTAGCCTTCGCGGGTTATAACCTTCTGTTCGGAGCCGTTGGAGCCAACATAGACAACTCCGCGCATATTGGAGGGCTATTGACCGGACTTGCTCTTGGAGCGGCTTTAGCCAGGCATCTCACGGATTCGCCCGATGTGCGCAGTCGCTGGAATTGGGGCGTTTTCGCTGTGACCGCCATAATCCTGTTTATGCTCTTCAGTTTCCTAAAACATAAGAATGAAAATAAAAGCGTACCTGAGTTGCCCTCGGCCCGCCTGAATTGGCCAATCTGTGTTCACGCAAATCAACGTGATTGCTACTCAGTTCCTGAATCATCGTCGCTTACAGTGAGCACTTCCGCAGCGTGGCCTCGGATCGAGTAAGTAAATGCTTCTCCCTTTGGCGCGAATGTAACCCGCGACGGTTCACGTTGCCATGTCGGTGCGGGACATTCCGAATCAGGCAAATCATTTTTCGGCGAATTACTCCCAGCGTCAGTCACCAAGACCGGCCCAAGCGATTTTTTTAGAATTGGCTTGCGCTGGCCAATCTGGGCCACGATGGCATAAAGTTTTTTCCCATCCTCCGACGGGCCGCAATACGCGACATAATCCCGATACCAACTCGACGCGGAGTAGTAAGTGTCAAATTCAGGCAGAACAATTTGCGAGACGTGCCCGGAGGCCCGATCCACCAGCAACCATCCTCCACGCTGCCATCGCCATCTCGGCGAGGAAATGTGCTCGTCGGGCAGGGCATCATTCAAGCGAAAGGCGCCTCGCACTACAAAGAGATGGTCAGTCACATCGTGTGGCGCGCCCACAGTAAATTCTTTCAGCCGTGTGTCTATATACAAAGGTCTCACCTTTATTTCCATGGGCTGGCTTTCATCCGGACCGACAAACCATTTGGCGGAGATCGGTTTTCCGAAGCCGATGACATGCGGTTTGCTGGCTCCAAATGACAATCCCGACAGCAAGATCAGCGGAAGTGCTTTTAAGAATTTATGCATGACCAAAAATTAGGCGCATATTCGGAGAAAAAACAAGGGCAGACGACACAATAACGATTCCGTGTACCTAACTTGGGAATTGTGGTCTGGCTTTCCAACGCGCAATATCTTTTACAATAGAGGTTTCCGAATTGGCCATGATTCCGCAAAAAAAGCATCGGACAACTTTTTCCAGCGTCGCCCAGTCTTACGATAGTATGGGCGAATTAATCCTGCATCGGCACTTCGCCCGCGTTTTGGTCGTGGATGATAATCCCGAGCTTGCAAGCGTGATGTTGCAACTCCTCTCCGGCGCCGGATACGACGTAATCACGGTATCCGACGCGACAGCAGCGTTGGCGGAGATTAGGCGCCGTCTTCCCGATCTGATCCTCTCAGACGTAATCATGCCCGGTATGTCTGGATACGAACTCTGCCGCCAACTCAAGGAGGACCCCGCCACGCGGCTGATTCCGTTCGTTTTAATGACAGGGCTCGGCGACCGTGACGACAAGCTGCGTGCGATTGAAGCCGGCGCTGATGACCTTATAAGCAAGCCCGTTTATTCCGAAGAACTCTTTGCACGGGTTAGGTCTCTTCTCAAGTTAAAGGAATTCACCGACGAACTGGAGACGGCCGAGTCCGTAATTTGCACCCTCGCTCTGAGTGTCGAGAGCCGCGACACCTACACCGAGGGCCACTGCGAGCGCCTCGCAGAAAACGCGGCAAACCTGGGACGACATCTCGGTCTTGACCAGGACTCAATCGTTGCCCTGCGGCGCGGCGGCTACTTGCACGATCTGGGAAAGATTGCGGTTCCAGACGAAATCCTGAAGAAGGGAACTGATCTCACTCCGCGAGAATGGGAAATTATGAAGCAGCATCCCGTAACCGGAGAGAAAATTTGCCGGCCTCTGAAATCTCTGCGGCTCGTGCTTCCCATCATTCGTAATCATCACGAACACTCTGACGGAAGCGGTTATCCCGACCGCCTCCACGGCGAAGAGATTCCGCTGCTTCCCCGAGTCCTACAGGTAGCGGATGTCTACGATGCGCTGCGAACTGCACGTCCGTATAAGCCCGCGCGTTCCCACGAGCAAGCCGCAGCCACCATGCGAAGCGAATCTCGCGTAGGTCTGTGGGACGAAGAAATCGTGATCGAATTCTTCACCATGCTCGAAAAGCAGCAGCGCGTAGCTTAAGTATTTCGTGTTCGCCCGCTTTGTCGGGATAGGATCCCCATCGTCGTATGCCTGAGTGACAACCCCCGCCGCGAACGCGGTTCATCCGATTCGCCACCCCAACCCCTTGTCATCCTGAGGCAGCGGAGTCACTCGCGCAGCGAGCGAACTCCCAACGAAGAGCCTGCCCTGAGCTTGGCGAAGAGACCAATGCAACCCCTCGGCGCAGAAAGGATCTCCAGAGTACCTTATCGAACACAAGCGCAGCTCGATCCGGGTTGACGGCGCGCTCGTTGACCTCTACCACCTGCCGCACGGCTAACGGGGGCCCAACAACGAAAGACGACCTCAAGCGTGATCAAGTTTATGAGCAAGATACTCATCAGTGGGCGTTATCCTGCAGTAGCTCTAGAGTATTACTGCCCTCTTGCAGTCGCATGAAGAACTGAGGAGGATGAAATCTACGCGTATGTCGACGCAATGCGGCTAGAGATACCGTAGTGCGCAATGGGCGAATGTCTTGCAAAACAACTACCCAACCAGTTGTTACCTTTGAAAAATAATTGTCGAACTCTTCTTTGGTTACCCCTGCCCTATGTTTATATTTATTCCATAAGTTTTGCGGGGAACCGCTCACAACGGTTTCGACTTTGGCTACCGCTTCAACCAGAGCATGTGGTGACGTACTGTAAATCCAGATCTTTGTGCCGACGGGGACTCGTAGTGGTCGGCGGCGGAGTTCGACGGTTTTATTGCCTGAGAGCATCTTAATAACATACTTTTGTTCTATGGATATCAAAATATTTTCTGCTCTATCCAAGATTGCAGCCCTCCTCAAGGATGCTGACTAGCTGTTCGTGAGTTATTCGTCTGGCGCTTACAAGGTTTGCAGCGTCAATGCAATCTAATTGGCGCAGTCTTTCCAACTTTACCGGATTCTCGAAGATAATTACGTTATCAAAGCTTGTTACCGCAATTGATTCATTGGATAGCAAGTTTTCAAGTTTGCCCGCATCAACAACGCCGTGCCGCAAGTCCTCTCTCGGTACTTGCGACTTAACGTGAATCTCAGTCTTAAGAACACGCACGACCGCAATCGCGCTGGCTCTTCCACCATCCCCACCAGATTCATAAAACAATAATGGCATTCCTGGAATGAAAAGGTGAGAATTTCTCACTGCACTGAAGTACACCCGCTCCGAGAATAGGAAGGCCTCCTGTTTTGGTGTGAGAGACATTTGCGGGGCCCCTTCCAATAGCTGTTCTGCGTAACCGCGACGTATGGGAGCTATGCAGCCCGGCCGGCTAGGTAAGGCGATGAGTGTAGGGGAGAGCATTTTCTCAAGTTTTGAAAGCAGGATTGTACGCTTGCCACCGTCAGAAGTGGCAAAGGGAATGGGGATATCACTTTTGTCGAGACTAGGGACGTTCTGTTCAAACAAAAGACCGGAGCATTGTTCCAATACCCTCCGAACTCGGAGCCAATTCTTACTCGTAATGGGGCGTCCAATGCAAACCTTCTGCATGCGGACTTCTTCTCCGCGAAGGATCTCGGTTGGTTGAAACCCGTGTTGTAAAGCGACCTTCTCGGATTCCGTCTGGCCATTCGGAATAGTCAATAGCAATAGTGCTGGCCTAGCACGGCTCGCTTCCCTGCAAACCTGATGAATAATGCAATTTAGAGCCGTTTCGACTGCCGGGTGTTCTTCATTTGCGATGAGCCTGACCTTCGTTCTTCCCTGTAACCCGGCGTTAGAATCCCAAGATGCAAGGCAAACAATTTCCTTGTCCGAACTTACTGCAATACGGTTGCGCGACGCATCGATAGCGCTTGCGTTCAGAAAATCCTCACGAAACTCTGCGGGAGCCGAAGTCTCTTTCAAGAAAATTTCTAAAGTAGCGGTGCTTTGCGCCAGCGATACTACGTAAAGTGTGTCACTTGAGAGCTGGGCCCGAAAAGTTGGAATGGGTTTCTGGGTTGCTCTGAGAACTGAGGAAAGCGATTCGACATGTATGACCTCGACCCCGTACAGGCTGCGGATTAACTCGCTAGCCTGCAAGATAGCTTTTTCGCTGGTTACAAAAGCATTGGCACTATGATGAATCGCGATGGCTAAATGAACCAAATCAGAGCCGTCCCGATCTGACATAGTTCCTGCAGCATATTTGGCAGGAAATACGAGGGGGGCAATTTTATCAATGATGGTTCGGACAACGGATGGTTCAGGGTCGCTGAGAATTGGCAATTGTAAGGCAAACTCCAACGCCGGGTCATTGGAAGGATTTATTGAACTTCGCTGTAATTCGCGCACAAATTCCCGCGTAATAACCAGATTGATAAGGCGATGAAACGCAGCCCCGACAACCTCGTTTCCGTATTCTGATCGTGGTCGGCGTTTTACGACGTCCCAAAAAACGTTCAAATCGATCACATAAACGGCTTGACGCTTCGCCAGCCTGTCGACGAGGCCAAGACCTTGCGAATCATCCGCCACCATTTTGAAGAGATCGAGGGTATCGAGGTGCTTGACCCTGACATTTATTGTCCTGTTTCTGGATTCCCCGCCGGGTCTTGTGCGTGATATTACAAAACCCATTTTTTGGTAGAACCCGTTCGCTGGTAGATCAGATGCAACGCCGGCAGTGATGTGCAAAAAGCTGAGTTTTTCAGTGAGATCGACCAAGGTCTGGAGAAGTTTGCGGCCCACCTCATGTCTCCGAAATCTCGGAGCCACAAACAGTTGCACTATGCGTGCTGTAGGAAATACGCATCGAAACAACAAATGACCAGCATAAACAGGTGTGTTGTCCTCTTCACAGACCGCGACATAGAGATTCCCTTCTTTCGCTCCATTTTGGTAAACGGTAGCAGGAAGAAAACCGAGTGCGTCTCTTTCGACATCGGCATTCGCTTGAACTTCCGAAACAAACGGTGCGACTTCGCTGGGCGATTTTTTGATACCGATCTTCATGAAACAAAATAAAAGGGGCGCGGTGACCCGCGCCCCCCTCAAGGCGTGGTGATTTTACATCAATCGCGAGTCGCCGTGTGCCCGAAACTGCTCCCCATCTCCTGTATTGGCAACCGCTCCGCCCTCGAATGGGTAATAGACCAATACCAGGTCTCAACCGACAAATGCAGCGGCATCACCAACGACCCCAATCGCAGCCACGACCCGCAATATGTCTTGCGTCTGATCGGCCAGGCCATAACCGTCAGCCTGGAAACGGTAAAAATAGTCCGCTCCCTCCTTCGCTCGGACTTCCCGCCTCGTAACCGAATGTCCGTCCCAGTCTGCCAGCCTACCGTCCCTCCGCCCGTATTTCGCCCCCACCTCACGGGCCCTTGTGTCCGTGCGTTTTTGAGCCCTTTTTCCAATTTCTTGTCAATAGCCGCGAAAGGGCATAAATCACGTAAATCGTTACTTCTAATCCAAATATAGGTGTGCTCTGGGTGGCGCATTTACCCCTTTCAACCTGCTATGCTTAAAATATATTGATTTTTTGACGAAGCGGCTCCTCTGGGGCCGCTTTTTCTTTGCCTAAAACTCAAGGAAGTTTTCATGAAAATCACGAGGGCTAGCATCACTGGGGCAAATATCGCAGACTGCAAAGAGCGCGGCGAGTGGGCCGAATTGCGCTTCATGGCCCGCGCATCCGAGCACGGACTGCACATTTGCAAGCCATGGGGCGACAGCCGGCGATACGATTTCGCCGTCGAGCACGAGGGAAAGTTCCTGCGGGTGCAGGTCAAGTCCACGACTTGCAAGAGAAACAACTCATACATATGCACTCTCCGCAGTCATCACACGAAGTCATACAGCAGTTCCGAAATTGATTTCGTTGCCGCGTACGTCATTCCGAAAAATGTGTGGTTTATTTTTCCAGTGGCAGTTGTTTTGAATTGCAACCGCGCCCTCGTCTTGTCGCCGCACTTGGTAAGTTCGAAGTATGGAGCCTACGAAGAGGCATGGCATTTAATGCGAGGCGAGCCACTCGAGACAAAAGAGGACGGACGGAGCGAAAGCTCCGTCCCAGTTCTTGCTGAAAGCTGACAGCAGAGAGCTGACAGCCGACTACTGAATCAGTCCGCCGTTTCCGTTCGGCTCTTCTTCCGGCGGAATGACGACGGCGGCCGCGACACGATCCCCAGCTTCGATGTTCAGCAGTCGAACGCCTTGCGCCGAGCGTCCAGTCTCACGGATTAGCTTCGATTCGATACGGATGATCTTGCCGTATTGACTGATCAGCATCACTTCCGACTCTTCCGCGACCTGCGAGATGCCAACGACTTTGCCGTTGCGTTCGGTGGTTTTAACGTTTATGACCCCGGATCCGCCGCGCCCTTGCAGACGATATTCGTCCGCGGGTGTGCGCTTGCCATAGCCATTTTCAGTGACCGAAAGAATCAAGTCGCCTTTGACCGCGACTTCTTCCGGCTCGCCTTCTTTGTGAACTTTCGGCGCACCGGGCTTAATTGTCGTGGCCATGCCGACGATGTAGTCGCCTTTGTCCAGCTTCATGCCGCGAACGCCGCCGGCATTTCGTCCCATGGAGCGGACATCGTTTTCGTCGAAGCGAATGGCTTGCCCGTCATGCGATGCGAGAAAGACAATCTGGTGCCCGTCGGTGATGCGGACTGCAACTAACTCGTCGTTCTGGTCAATGCTGATGGCGATAATTCCCATGGAGCGAACATGGGAGAAGTCTTTCAGTTCAGTTTTCTTGACGGTACCGTTGCGCGTAGCGAAGAAAATGTACCGGCTCGATTCTTCAAGATTGCGCACCGCGACCATGGTGCGGACGGTCTCGCCGGCCTGCAGTCCGACGAGATTGCCGACATGTTTGCCCTTGCCGGCCGCGCCCACATCGGGAATTTCATACACTTTTAGCCAGTAAACACGGCCTGTATTAGTGAAAATCAAAATGTAAGCGTGCGTCGAGGCGATGAATAGATGTTCGACGAAATCTTCGTCGCGCGTCTTCATCCCCATGCGGCCTTGGCCGCCGCGACGCTGGTTGCGATAAGTGCTGATCGCAGTCCGCTTCATGTAGCCGGTATGGCTGACGGTGACGGCCATTTGCTCGTCA
>CAVQZU010000170.1:0-11228 GCA_963718485.1 uncultured Acidobacteriota bacterium | reverse complement strand
CCGCCCGTGATGACGGCTGTCTTGCCTTCCAGCTTTTTGGTCATTGCCTTTCTCCGTTGTTGCTGAGTTGGAACTCTCCAACTCCGATCCTTCATGTTCGATCACTTGAGTCCGAGCACAGCCTGGCCGATGTGATAGGAGAGATGATTTGTGCGGCTGAGCAGGATGGAGAAGCGACTACGCGAGGGATCTTCCGCAAAGTCTTCCTCCGACACGGCAGAGTGGCGCTGGAGCCAGTTGGACGGCGACATTTTGTCGAACCCTTTCGACAATTCTATGTTTACGGCAATCCATGCTCGGCGAATCTCTTCGTGCGAAGGAGTGAAGGTCTGCGACTTGTCAGGATTAATAACGAAGGCAACGTCAAACTCGGGATAACTTCGTTTTCCCAGCCCCAGCAGCGGCAGCATCGCGTCGTGTATGGCTGTCAGATGCCCCCACAAGTAGAGCAGCCTGTTTCTGCCAGGCGCTATTTCCTGCAGAATCTGCTCGGACGAGAGGGTTCCAAAAAGCTTGTCCGCCCGATCGACTTGCGCTTTCCATACTTTCAGCCCGAGGGCTGTATAAGAGCCTTCGTTTCCCATGGTTCCTTCTCCTCTCAACGATTGCCATCTTTTCCAGAAGGCACTCCGCACCCATTCGTGGCGATTTGATTTGAGCCGTCGCAGTCAGCGATCATTTCTATCCGCTGGGGCACCAGTCACGACCCACCGAATCCTTTTCAAAACAAGCCCGCGCTATCCTGTACATTGGCCCGGGCCACTTCGACAGTATTCAGAGCTTCTCTAAACAGCTTGATCTTTCCGTTCTCGGCAACCAGGCGCGCAAAGAAGAGTTGATGAATTGATCGTCCCGTTTTGCTTGACACCGCCGTGGCCTCGAATTCTGCAAAGGCTTGGTCGGGGGTATCGATCAGCACCTTGGTATTCTCGAATTTGAAACCGGGATAGATGTCGAGCACAGATTGGAAAAAGCCGGCAATCGCGTCTCGGCCCATGTACTGCGTAGGAAGTCCGAACGTCGCAAGATACGGCAGCTCAAAGGCGCCGTCTTCCGCAAACACCTCCGCCGCCTTCTTCGGATTTCTGAACGAGAAGGCGGTGTATTCAAGCATGAGTTCCTTGGCATTTTTCATGGATATTCTCCTGTTTCTGACTATCAGTTAATCCCCATCGTTTACAGGGTTCCCGGATCCCCCGCCTGCAATCAGGCGCGGCAGGTACCACATTAGGGGCTGAGCCTACCCGCGCTTGGTTGGCGGCGTGATCTTTGAAGCACATACACTACGAAGAATTGGAGGACAGCGATAAAGAGCGGCCCAGCGCATTTTCCAAGATCATGCTCAAACAGACCGATTCCGGCATCCAGCAATTGCATGGTGCCGGCGAGCGCACCCAGGAGCACTAACGCAGGTGTTGCCTGCTTATAGATCGCCCACAATGCGAACAAAGCCAGAGGAATTGTGCGCGCTGCTGCGTACATCGCCAATATCAACGACGCCTGTGATGGAACGGATCCCGCAGGGACCAGATATTGCGGACGGATGATCCCCACGATGGAAAAGCCGCTCGCGACCAGGACATTGATTGCCGTGACCACCGAAGCCAGCCGCATCGCCTTTGTTGTCGTCATGGATTTCTCCAAACTTCTCGCCTGCAAACAGGCGAAACCGGGTCCACCCCAGGGCTGCGCCTAAGCAGCGGGAGCCTTCCTGTGGTACGCAGGCGCAAAAACTTCCTGCACGAATTGTTCAAACGAAGTAGGTGTGCTGTTCTCCGGCGAGCGCGGCTCTAGCGGAACGAGGACTCCTGCGTTGATAGCTTTGTACATCTCGATGTACATGGCAGCTCCCTTCGGCGGAACACCCAATTGCGTCAACGCCTGCTGCACCTGGTCATACGGGAACTGCTCGTAACGCAGATCCGGTTTACCGATGCCGCGCGCAATCACTGCGGTAGTTTCCGTCATCGAGAGGTCGCGCTCCCCAAGCAGCTCGCGCGTTTGTTTGCCAGAAAAATCCAGGTGCAGGAGGCGCTGAGCGGCGTAGTCACCAACGTCGCGCGTCGCGGCCATGGGAATCTTCAGGTCGGGTAGCAGCGCATTGCCGAAGACTCCCATCCCATGAATCATGCCGATCGCCGCCAGATTGTTCTCCATGAAATACGCCGCGCGGAGGTGCAGAACGTTTAGACCTTCGATAGCGTTCAGTTTTTTTTCCGAAGAATGCAGTCCCGAGACTGGCCCGGCACCTTCCGCAAGCTGCGCGCCGTAGCTGCTCAAATGCACCGCGTAGCGCAGGCCGGACTCTCTTACAGCTTTCGCAATTGCGTCGCTATCCCGCTCCTGCTCCTCCCGGGATTTCGCCGGCGGCAACATCAAATATGCGGCGCGCGCGCCGCTGAAAGCTTTAGTGAGCGCAGCCGCATCGCTCACAGTCGCCGTGAACGCTTCCGCGCCTTTGTCCACAAAGCGCTGTAGTCGCCCCGAGTCGCGTCCCACGACGCGTACCTTTTTGCCCGCTGACAGCAGAGAATTGGCAATGATCGAGCCGGTGTTCCCGCTCGCTCCTAAAATCACATACATTTCATTCGAAACAACGGATGACGTCATAGTCGCTGCCTCCTTCGGCCCGTAAAAAAGGGTGTTGAACGCCTTCACGGCGATTGCGTTGTCTGTGGCCTTCACTTCGGGAATGTGTCGCCGAACATGGGAAGGCCGCTCACAGAATCGGCCTTGGTCGCCTCGTCCTGCAAAACGTCCCAATGCTCTTTGAGAAGACCGTCTTCGAACCGGACAACGTCGGCTGCGATCCAGGCGGCGGGCCTGCCCATCCCAGTGAAGCGGCCGTGTGCTATGACGTAATCGCCTTCTGCGATGATGAGCTGGTTCTCATAGTGCAACGTCTCCGGCACTGAGCGGACTAGATTGAATAGACCTTCGCGGCCTGGTGGTATGTGTGCGCTGTGCTGTATATAGTTCGGTGACCAGAAGCGTTCCGCCGCCGCATAATCACGCTTGTTAAACAGTGTCTCGAATGCATCGAGCACGACTGCCTTATTTCGTTCTGTGGATGAGTCGCTCATTGCTTCTCCTGTGCTTCCGAAGAGGTTGATCTGCGCCTTCACCACAGTAGAGTATGAGCGTAATCCAGAAGTTGCAAAGTATTTTATAAAATCTTTTTCGGAACATTTCGTTGCCGCATCAGTTGCTAAGGCCCGTCTATAGTTATTCTTGATGCAATGAGCTTCTTGCACCACGGATGATACCGTTTGCATCGAATCAATGAAGAGTACGCTGATACTCTAGAAGCTACTGCTGCTGGAGCGATCCATGCGGACTCGGGAAGATGAGGATGAGGCCAGAATGGGTTATTCGAAGGGTGATAAGGCGGAGACGCACGCTCGGATCGTGAGCGTTGCTGCCAAGAGGTTTCGCGAACTCGGTCTGGAAGGCATCGGCGTTGCCGATGTAATGAAGGAGGCCGGCGTTACGGTCGGCGGTTTCTACAAACATTTCGATTCGCGCGATGAACTGGTGGTTGAGGCTCTAGCCACCGCATTCCAAGACCTCGACCGCTGGGAGGAACATACTGACACGCTAACCACAGCTTTGGAGAGCTATTTGTCCGAAGAGCACCGGGATGCGCCAGGGGCAGGCTGTGCGTTAGGCGCACTGCTGGGTGACATGTCTCGGGCGAGTCGATCGGCGAAGGCTGTATATACCGCACGACTCAAACGCACCTTGGCTTACTCGACGGGCCTTGTTCCTACAAATGGCATCTCTGATCGGCGCGCCCGCGCGATCCTCACGATTAGTGCGATGCTAGGAGCGATCAATCTCTCTCGTGCCGTGTCCGACCCGAACCTTTCACGAGAGATTCTCCAGCAGACGCGGGATCAGTTAATCAGTTTGAACAAACCCGCGAAACCGCACTAGGCGGCTGATTCATCTCGGACAAATGTCCAGCTACGGTCAGGAAAATTCAACGGGGCCGCCCGCGTTCCATCGCCCGTGGCAGAAACTCCGAACAATCTCGGCAACTGTACTGATCTGAATTCGCTCTGCTACAATTCATTCTCGGGGCAGGGACAGCTGCTCTGGGTTAGTGTTTGCCTGTGGCACAGTTTTTGGACAACGGTTTAGCGTGGTGTCCATGGTGTCCATTAACCTCGGAATTTGGTTCTACGGGGTTGAAACAGGCGACGCAGGCGAATCGATTGAACCTGAGGAAAGCCACTAAAGACGCGGGTTTCCGATAAAGGTAAGAAAACAAAGTGGGGACGTAGTTCAGTTGGTTAGAACGCTGCCCTGTCACGGCAGAGGCCGCGGGTTCGAGTCCCGTCGTCCCCGCCATTCTTTTCAGTAGGTTGGAAGGAGAGAATGGCACCATCAGTTTGTTTTGTGACCTGCTTTGTGACGTAACCCTCTTCTTTGGCTTCTACTGCTTTGATCCCCACTGCCAGCGCATCAAGCGCTTTCCGTTTCGCCTCGATTCGGACGTGCGAATAATGGGCTAGCATCCGCTGGGAGACGTGGCCAGCAATCGACATTACCGTCCGGTCGCTGGCCTGGGACTCCGCAAGTTCCGTGATGGCGTGGTGGCGCAGATCGTGGAAGCGCAGCCCAGCAGTCGAACTCTTGATCTTACTGATATCCACTCCACATTTCTCATTACGGCAGGTCTGCGCGGGATTCTGTTGCTCGCTGCAGACTGGGCAGATGATCGCCTGCGTCAGGCTTCGCCATGCCGAACGCCAGCCGCTCATGGGTCTTGTCGGATCGGGTTTCGAATAGCCTTCGGCGCTAGGGAAGACGTACCAGTCAGGCTGTAAAACGCTGCCGAAGTCCCTTTGAGCACGTTCTCTGAGCCGCATTATCGCGTTGTAGGCGCTGGCATTCATCGGAATGACTCGCTCACCCGCGAGTGTTTTCGACCGGCGAATTACCAAGCTGTGGTCAGCAGATCGACGTCCCTCCAACGCAATCCCTTGACCTCGCAGCCGCGCATCGTCGTGTTCAGGGCGAGCACGGACGCCAAGTACGCCGTCTCCCACTCTGGCTTAGATTGTGCGACTTTGAGCAACCGGAGTTTTTCGTCAGGCTGCAAGGCGCGTCCGATGTCGCGGCGCTCTGGCAGTCGTGGAACGTCGTCAGCAAACAAGTGCCAGCGTTTTGCCCGTTTCAGAACGCGGCGCAAGATTCCGATCTCCATGTTCACCGTTGTATTCGAGAGGCCGCTAGCCTTGCGGTGTCTTGCGTACTCCAGTATCGAGTCCAAATCAATGCGTCCAATCGGAATGCAAACGAAGTATTCCCGTAGAGGCTTGGCGTGGTCGGATTCCGACCGCTTGCTTCTGGGCTGAACGTGAGCTGCACGATCCTCAAGATAACGTTCAATTGCTTGCGTGAAGTTGAGCTTCGAGAACTGTTGACTTGTGGGCGCGAGCTTGCCGCGCTAGCCTGGGCAATCAACTCCTTCTCCTTCGACTGTGCCTCACGCCAATCCGTCGTGTCCAAGCTCTGCCGATACCGCTGCCCGTTCACCATGAAATCGGTGTGCCAAGTTTTGCCACGTTTATAGAGCGACATAGCCTCACCTCACATCAAAGAGAATGTCCAATCGTTTGCGGACATCCGCAAACTTGTTGCCTACGGGAATGATCAGCACGTTTTGGTCCCCGATCTCCAGATGCTCGTCGTCTTCCTCCGGACCTTTCGTGATTAACAGCATGCTCAAGGATTCCGCAGTCACCATTTCTACTCGCTGTTCTGGCTTTTCCGGAATCGTTTTTGACGGTCGCCTGGGTATGCGAAAAACGAGAAGGTAGTCCGGATCTGCATCCAGCAAGGCCTCTGCTGCCTTATTCGCGTCAACTTTCTTCGTCCCTGCGACATCCTTCAAAACCCGGGCAAGCGGATCGCCACGTAGACCGCCTTCGAACAGCATCCAAACGAGCGCGATGGCGTACACGTCGAGCTGGCTGAACAATCTCCGCTGGCTGCGGACTTTGCCGGGACTCACCGAGGATCGCAGGCCGTATGAACCGCGCTGAAGAAAGTTTTGCAGGTGAACTGGAGTAATGCCGACCAGGCGTTCGCTGATGTCGGCTGTGTCTATTTGTGGTGTGATCTGCGATGACATTATATGATGTCAATCGTACAGTGAATGAGGAATAGCTGTCAACGTCGGATTAAACCGAAGATGCAGCAATGTGCAGTAAATAATCATGCATCTTTCAAATGCCGATCTGCGTCTAAGAGTTGAAGAAGCATCTTCGCCGTTTGATGCTGGCGGCGAATACAGACGCAAAAGCCTCCCTAGGAGGCGAGTCTCTAGAAATAGGGAAGAGGGAGATCTGTCTCTCTCGTCTATAGCTGCTAGGGTGATAGTGCGGGAAAGGGCCGCGTAGGTGCGTTCTTCTGGGTGAGGAAGTATTGAAGATGTAAGGCTAAATCAAAGCACGCCGAGTGAGTTGGGCGTCGAGAGCGATCCTGATGCCCTTTTTGTTTTTTATGTTCGTGTAAAAACCAAGCGAAGACGAGAGGAGATAAAGACATGAGGGCATTGAAGAGTGTGGAGGAAGCCGCCGAGCTTTTAGGAATCTCGAAGTGGACAGTCAGGGGCTACATACGAGAGGGGAAGCTCAAATCAGCGAGATTAGGCAGACGGGTCCTTTTGGCTGAGGACGAGTTGGAGCGGCTGGTAGCCAAGAGCCAAGAACCAAAGGAAGCCGCAGCCGAAAAGAGTGAGATACCCGTTGAGGAGATGCGATGACAACCGACTCGGGAAATAGCGGACAGAAAAACAACGAAGAGGGCGAGTTCCATCCCTTCGGTCTGCCGGGCAAATGGGAGAAAAGCGACCTACAGAAGTTGGACGAAGCTGAGCAGCCGCCCACGCCAAACGTGCAGGTCACGCAGAGCGTGGCTCAGGAGCGCCCGTCCGACAGATGGACAGCTCGGGGATTTCAGGACAATGACAGCATCGCAAAGTAACCCGCCATGGATCATCGAAGACTTGCTACTTGCTGAGAGTGCAACTCTGGGCTCCGTCAGCCTCATGCATGAAATTACTCTCTTGGCTCAGCGCTTGCCTCGAAGCGGTGACCAAGAAGAGGTGTGGGGCCAGTTCGCTGCTCCGAATGGACAGTGTTCTGTTCTTGGAAACGGAGGACCCGGCATGGATGGTCGAGTCGAGAATTCGCGAACTTGCCAAGGGACTGGGTATTGGTGAAAAGGACCCGTAGCTCGGTTTTCACGATGCCTGCGTTGGGCCGTTTGATTTTATGAACAACCAGGAAAATCGGATCGGGGACTTGGTCCAGAGACACAAGCCGAACTTCATCGTTCTTAGCACTCTTCAAAACCTGCTAAATGGGCGAGATTACAACCGTCAGAACGACATGCAGCCAATTATGGCCGGCATTATTGAGCTTGCACAGTCGGCGCCGCTGGTCTTAGTAACGCACTCGCCCTGGGATAAACGGCAAAAACGGGCTGCTGGCTCTGTGACCCAGACGGCGAATTTCCTGACAGCCTTGCACTACGAGAAGAGCATTGCTCGCAAGACAGGGGAACCTCGTCCACGTGTCCGTGGACAGCAAGGCCGGAGCGTCAGAGACCGACTTCAGTTTGAAGTTGGAAACCGCTGGCAATCCTCGCGATCCGGGCAGCGTCAGAAAAGTCGCCTACATCGGCAAGGTCTGGCCTAGGGGTACCGGAAGGGAAGCGGTTCTGGCAGATCTGCAAGAAGACCCCGATGCCAGTCCGAAAGAAATCGCCGAGCGGGCCGATGTAGGCGTGCGGTACGCTCAGAGGATTATAAGGAACACGCCCAGGCTCAGGGCGGGAAGTCCAAGAAAGAGTGAGTTCGCCGGATCTGTTCGCACTGGCCTCGGAGTTTGTTCGCCAGTCAGTTCGTAAGTGTTCGCGCAAGCGATGAAAACCAGTGTGAATGCTGGCGTTGCCGGTGGACGGTTGTTCGCGGCGTGTTCACCGATTAGCCGACCGAAAGCGAACGAACAGTGTGGCGTATAAGATACGCCACGGTTCTTTATGAGCGGACAGGATTGAGGCTCGGATGAGGGGATTTTCGAGTTGCCAAGACGCCCTTCGAGTTTTTCGCTTCCGCAACAGATGCAAGGGGATAGAGGAAATTCTCAAGAGATTCCGATTTGCTTCAAGTGTCGGAGGATGCATCGAGAACCCGAACGCCGGAAAGCCACGTAAGACATTGAAAAGATTTCGTTTATATCACCGCCAGACAGACTGGAAGCGCGAAAACCGGTTTTTGCGATCTTCAAGAAAAATCGGGTACTTGCGTGGCTGCCGATTTCGAGCAGGAGTCTCTGATCTCTTTTCTAGGCCGAATGAGACACAAGATCAAACTCGCGCAAGTCTTGGGGTTATACCGTGTGCGGTGCCTAGCGGAGACCCCATTCGAGCATTCGTTGGTTCGAGGAGGACTTATCCATCTTCGGCCTAGAAGGGGGTTGGGCCCAGATACGAAGCGGCTGACCCCGTTCTTTGCGAGGAAATGACCCTCCGCTGCCTAAAGACAATGCGATTCGGTTTCAGCTGCTAGCGACCACCAAACCCGAGTTCGTTGTCACTCTGCGGATTTATTGGCTCTGGGCTTTTACTTCAACAACTTACGAAGGCTGGCAGACCTCGTCCCAATATATTTGATATTGCTTTTATCTCCGGTTAACAAGTTCCCGGATGTTTTGCAATTCCGCGATTGCGAAGGGGTTGCGTTTAAAAATGCCTCCCGAGATCATTAGGGTACGATCCGCTAACCTAAACCAAACATAGGGAAATCACGTTTGGATGCCCGAGTTTTCAGACGTTGGACGAATTTGGAGCCTGTGGTTATCAGCGAGGCCACTCCTACGATTCGCGAATAATCGAAACACGATGCGCGTCAGCGAATCTCCTTATGGTAGAAACGGGTTATGAGCTCAGCCAAAGAAAGGGCACGGGTATGTTGAGGAGCAGTCATACGAAGCGCTGATGATCGGGCCGCCAGAGCTTGACGTTCTTTAAACCCTAGGAATTACCCGCAAATTTTGAGGCAGCCAACGCGGTGAATGTTTAACGGACCCACATCCTCGGCAATATGGGCTTTCGAGTGACAGCACTTAGTTCAATTTTAGCTGTGCAGGATTCGGACGGCTCAGATAATCCTCGAACGCTTTGAAAATAGCCCGTCCACATTCTTCGACAACCTTGGAATCGCACAAGGCCACGTTCAAAGAAGCCCCGTCCACAGTAGCTTGGCAGTTACCTAAGCCGAAACACTTAGCGACCGCGTAGACCGTTGCAACGGCAACGGCATTATCGCGTTCTGTGCACCTCATCTGGATTTCGAGCACTACGTCCATTCGCCCGTTGTCGTCCAAAGTGGAAACAAGTTGATATTTTTGTGAGGTACGGATCGCTTCTTTGAAAGAAGAAAGCAGATTCGAAGAAACCTTGCCATTACACATTGCCTTTACAAATACAGGTCTAGGATTTTCCACAGCGTTAGCTGCCATCGAAACAAGTGCGAATAAAAAAAGAAGTATTAAAACTTTAATTCGGCATCGCCGTCCACCGCGGACAATCCAATCAAGAATGGATGTCCACAAGACGACAACTTGGGTCAAAACGAAGGGGAGGCGGAGTTGATAGATGCTTTCGCCTATATGATCCACGACAACGGTAACCACTCCCTTTAGCAGTTGCATAAAGCAACTAACTTGCCTTAGAACATGATATATTAAAAAAGGCGGCAGAGCCCTGCTTCGGCGGCACTTCTCGAATCATAGAGCACCACAAGAGCTTCTGCGCACGAAATTCAGCGAGACATCTTTCGAAATTTTTTGAAACAGTTTTGTTAGGTAACCGATTTCCCGGCGTGCCAGCGACCAACCCTGCTCAATGACCACTCAAAACACCAATATTGCGATCGAAAGCGAGGGAGGGGAGTTTTTATTTCGACAAGCCGTCACTTTCTACAGGAAAAATAAGAAGTGGTTTTCTGGGAGCTGTTAGATTGAAGGCATCTTATTGGACGGGATATAGCCCCGAAGCCAGTCGGTACTAGAGACAGCTCATTGGCAGAAAAGGCAGGGCTAGGCGAATGTCCCAAGAAAAGGGGATCCCCCGAAGAATAGAACTTAGAAAAGACAATACAAGACAATCTGTCGGTAGCTCCCAAAACCATCATTCTATGACTTCTATTACATTGCGTGTGCCGTAACTTCCAACAATTACTCGTGGCACCCCTGTAAGCGAGAACGCCCATTTGTCGCGTCACTACCTATATTGCATCATTAATAACTTTACAGATTCAAGAGCTTTTGCAATGAGGTTTAAATATAGTATAATTGTGTATATGAATTATATATTAATGTACAGTAGCCATCCCTTTCGCACTAATTACATCCTCTAGCTTACAAGTTAATCTCTTTGTCAAATATCGCCAATTTTTGGGATCCACCTCGTCCCACAATTCCTATAAGGGTGCGGCTACGCCGACACCAGGTGTAAGACAGTCACGGTGGTGCGTCTTATGGGTAAAGAATTCATTGTGAGTAACTAATTGCATGCCTAAAAAATGTGTCTGTCTGTCTCTCTATATAGGGGTAGTTTGCCGGCTCTGCCAGCACTGCTGGTAAGGTTGGCATTCATGGTATGTATGCTGCTGTCGTGGCAGTGGATACAGTGACGAATATAGTGGATAATAGAGTAAGAAATAGATAGTGGGGATCAGTACGAGGTGGAGTCAATACGAGGTGGAGTCGGCACCGACGGCAAGTCGTTATGTGACCTAGGTTTAACACTAGGTGTAGCCACTTAGCGAGGTGTAGCCATCCGGATTGGGAATGCTAGCTACACCCTGAGCAACCATAGTGGTTTGCCCACATCATCGGCGACTTATGGCTCTAGAAAGCTTAATTACTATATACTAATGCAATTAGTAATGCTGGCTCTCTATTTCCATAAGGTCGCACAAGTATAGTAGCTGTTATGGACCCGTTCTAGACCGTAACGGTCGACATAGCACTAGACTCCTTACGGACACATGTAGGGACACAGACCCGGCACTAGTGTAGCATGTGACCCGGAGACTGCTTAAGAGTAGTTCTCTAGCCGGAGCTCTTCTTCTTCTTCTTCTTTGTTACGCTCCCGTTCTAGACCGTAACTGTCGACATGGCACTAGATGCTTTACGGACACATACAGG
>CAVQZU010000169.1:0-12240 GCA_963718485.1 uncultured Acidobacteriota bacterium | reverse complement strand
CGTTGCCATCTGTGGCGACGAACATGACCGTCTGCCCATCGGCTTCGAGGGCGCTTGCTTTTCCCTCCAATTCACCCAGCGGAACCGCCAACTCCGCGAAAAGGGCGCGATTGCCGAGCGCGGATTTTCTGCCATCCACGAATCCCGTGATTCCCTTCCCGGTTCGCTGGTCGAAATCTTTGACATCAGTGATAGCGACCTTGTTCTCGCGGGCCGCAGCGAGAATTGCGGCAGCCAGGGGATGCTCGCTCGATCGCTCGAGCACTGCGGCGACGTGCAGCACCTGGGTTTCGCCAACACCTGGCGCAGCAACGATCAAAGTCACTTTTGGCCGGCCCTCGGTGAGTGTGCCGGTCTTATCGATGACGATCGTGTCCACTTTTTCCATGGTTTCGAGGGCTTCGGCGTTTTTCACGAGCACGCCCGCCGTGGCTCCCCGGCCGGTTCCAACCATGATGGCCATGGGGGTCGCAAGTCCCAGTGCGCAGGGGCAGGCGATGATCAACACCGAGACGGCATTGAGAAGCGCGTGCGCCATTCGCGGCTCGGGCCCCAGCGCCGCCCACGCTGCGAATGTAACCACGGCAACGATAACCACCGCAGGGACGAAGTAGGACGCGACCTTGTCGGCTAACCTTTGCACCGGGGCGCGGCTGCGTTGCGCCTCGCTGACCATGCGCACGATCTGGGCCAGCACCGTTTCGCTGCCGACGCGCTCGGCGCGCATCACAAAAGTCCCGGTCCCATTCACTGTGCCGCCAAGGACGGCGCTGCCAGGCGATTTTTCCACGGGAATCGATTCGCCGGTAACCAGTGACTCATCGACAGAACTCGATCCTTCTAACACGGCGCCGTCGACGGGAACTTTTTCGCCCGGGCGGACGCGCAGCCTGTCGCCGCGCGCGATGCGCTCGATGGGAACGTCAAGGTCGGTCTCGTCATCACGGACCAGACGCGCGGTTCGCGGCGAAAGCTTGAGCAGCAGACGGATCGCGGCCGATGTTCGTCCGCGAGCGCGTAATTCGAGCACCTGCCCCAGAAGCACTAGAGCCGTGATGGTGGCCGCGGCTTCAAAGTAAATGGGAACTTGACCCCTGGCGCGGAACGAAGCGGGGAACATTCCGGGAGCCACGACCGCGACGACGCTGTAAAGATAAGCAGTGCCGGTTCCAATGGCGATCAGCGTGAACATATTCAAACTGCGATTCACGATCGACACCCAGCCGCGCTCGAAAAATGGCCAGCCACACCATAAAACCACCGGCGTGGCCAGCACGAACTCAACCCAGCCCATCGCGCGCATGGAAAGAATCAGTTGGAGGGGCGGCCCCGGCAGCATGTCTGACATGCCGAGGACCAGTATGGAAATCGCGAGCGCCGCGCTGATCCAAAATCGCCGCGTCATCGAAGCCAGTTCAGGATTTTCCTCTTCGACAAATGCAGTTCGCGGCTCAAGAGCCATCCCGCAAATCGGGCAGGCGCCCGGTTCGGCGCGCACAATTTCCGGATGCATCGGGCAGGTGTACTCGATTCGGGTCCCGGGCGCGAGAGGAATGTCGGGCTCAAGGGCCATGCCACATTTTGGGCAGGCCCCCGGACCCTTCTGGCGGACCTCGGGGTCCATCGGGCAGGTGTAAACGGCGGCGCGGGTCGACGTTGGCTTGGGCTGGCCTCGATGCGCAGAGAGGCGAGAAGAATGTTGGGGCGCCGGCGCGATCGTCGCGCCCATGGTTGGCGACGCGGCCTTGAATTCGCCAAGCGGCACAAACGAAGTGGGGGAAGACTGCCTAGACTCGGGAGCTTCGGCGTTGAGATATTGTTCGGGATCGGCTCGAAATTTTTCTGCGCACTTGGCGCAGCAGAAGTAATAGGTTTTTCCGGCGTGGTCGGCTTTGGCGGGAGACCGCGCGGGGTCAACGGTCATGCCGCAAACAGGGTCAGGGGTCATGGAAAACTCCGAGTGGCGACGAAGTCAAACAAGCTGATTTGATGCCACCCCTTTTCGCCAGGATTCGCGTACCGAGCCTGGACAGTTTGATCAAAACCTTTCGCCGCGGGTTGATGGTTAGAGACGGGTCTTGAGACTACACCACCCTCTTGTGCCCACTCCCCTCTTAAAACCGCCGAGCGGATTGCCGGCAACGGGCTCCCCAGGTTGCTCTCGTTGGAGGGCGGTCAGACGGTCAGACTGTCGCATGGCGTGTCGACCCGCACAAGGTAATCGCCCGCTGCGGCAGTCGGTGAGCGACAGTTGGAATTCCCAGCGGTATTGTCCCGACTTTGCCCCGTCCTTTGATGTAGATCGACCCTTCGGACCGGCGGGGCGTGATAGCCAACTCCGCCCGCCGCTTGCCAGGTTCTTCTTTCCCCAAGTCTGCTTGAGAAATTCCAGCGTCAGCAGGTGCGCGCCAGTGAAGCAAACCGCACGCCTTGCGGCGCGCGTCAGCGGAATCTGCTTCGCACCAGGTATTGTCAGAATGTAGAAAATCGCAAACGATCTCGGGCATGGTTCGGCGAGCAACGATCGGAAGCGCAGATCGTGAATCTTGCACAAATAGAAAACGGCTTCCCAGACTTTGCGGACGGCGCGGTGCTGATTGGCGCACCTGTTTACCAGCATCGCTATCTCTTAGCGCCCCCGGTTCGGGCGTTTCGCAGCGGTAAAATCAAAACACGGCAAGCCTATACATCTGGGATGCTCACCTGGAGTTTTCAGATCCACAAGACGAGAACGTAACGATGGCTCTGTCTCCGGTCGAGATCAGTCTTAGAGGGTTTCCAAGCTATGGGAAGCCCTGTCGTCGGACACCGGCATAACTGACCACCTACCGAAACTGCAGCGAAGTCAGGAATTACTTCGCGGCTTCGGCTTTCTGCTTCTTCAGCTCGGTGTAGAAGTCCTGCTCCTTTTGGGTTACGTACTTTTTGTAGCCGTCGGGGTCGATGAACGGGTTCGGGCTTCCCTCTTTGAGGCGGGGATACTTTTCTTCCAAGCCGAAGTAGTTGCCGTGGGCACCGAGGAAAATGTCACAGGGCAAGGATTTCAGGACCCGCCAGGTGCGCTCGTAATCGCGGGCGATTTGCGGGTAGGCGGCGTTCTTCACAAGCTTATAGCCTTGGTTCACGTTGGGGCTACCGATGATCACCACGTTGTAGCTTTTACCTCCGTCGCTGACTTTCATGGTCCACGTGGTACAGCCCTTGGTGTGTCCGGGAGTGAGGTGGGCGACGAGCACCGTGCCGCCTAGCCTTACTTCCTCGCCGTCATGTAGGACCCGGTCTACTTTCGTCGGCGCATAGAGCGAAGATGTTCCGTACTGAAAATCGGCTTTCCCGCCGGACTCGACGACCGGAACATCCTCGGCCATCACCATGTATTCGGCACCGGTGGCTTCCTTGATCATGGCGCTCCCGGCGTCGTGATCCCAGTGGGCGTGGCTGATCAGCAGAATTTTTGTGTCGCTGAACTTGAATCCGAGCTTTTCGATGCTCGATTTGATCATCGGCACGTTGGCTTCGAGGTCGCTGTTGATGAGGATGTTGCCCTGCGGCGTGGTGATCAGATAGTTTGCAAGGCCCTTGCTGCCAACGTAGTAGAGGTTGCCGGCGATTTTGAAGGGGGGAAAAGGCTCGGTCCAGTCGGGACTGCCCTGCGCTCGGACAGAAGCTGCGAAGAGGAAGCTAGACGTGAGCATTGCGACGAGCGCGATCGCTTCTCTTCTCAGTGGGCTTCGCATCTGATTCTCCTTCGTGTCGCCGAGGGCGACGCCGAGTATAGAACGAAGCCAGAACCAAAGAAAGACGAGGGATGCCCGATCTATTCTTCATAAATCGTGGCCGTCCGAGACCAGAGCTGAAAAACAAACGAGCCGGGCGTGCCGCCGGCCTTGCGCAAGGGCCGCTTTGCACCTTGTGGGAGTTGATCTTAGAATTTCGAGCCCCGCCGACGAATTCGCCTTTTGTTCGCCGTTCTCCGTGAGGAACCTGGCAATTAGGAGTATTGTCTGACCCGGCGAAAAGCTTGTAATATCGCCTGTCTCTGGAGGGCGCGATGGCCGCATCTTCGTGGAAGGGTTTTCTATCGTTCGGGCTGATCTCCATTCCGATCCGGCTTTCGCCCGCGGCGCGCACCGAGCGCATCAGCTTCAATCAGTTGCATACGGTGTGCCATACGCGTCTCAAACAGCCGCTGTTTTGCCCTACTTGCAATCGCATGGTCGAACGCAATGAGGTGGAAAAGGGCTACGAGTACGAGAAGGATCAGTATCTTCTGTTCACCGAAGAAGAGTTGGAAAAGATCGAGCCAGAATCGGCACGCACCATGGAGATTCTGGAATTTGTGAAGGTCAACGAGATCGATCCGCTCTATTTCGACGCCTCCTATTACGCAGCGCCCGAGGAGGCCGGCGCCCGCGCATATCACCTGCTGCTCGAGGCCATGCGCAAGTCGGGCTATGCGGGCATCGCCAAGGTGACCATGCACAGCCGGGAATACATCGTGATCATCCGCGCCGGCAAGAACGGGCTGACGCTGCATACGATGTTCTACTCGAACGAGATCCGCTCGGCGGCGGAGTTTGGGAACATCGACAACACGGAATTGAAGGAGCAGGAACGCACGATGGCCGTACAGCTGATCGAGAATCTTGCGGCTCCGTTTCGGCCCGAAAAGTATCACGACACCTACCAGGAGGGACTGAGGACGTTAATCGCAGCGAAAGCTGAAGGGCAAGATGTGGTTGCGCCCCCGCACATCAGCCAGCCGCCGGCGATCGATCTGATGGCGGCTCTCAAGCAGAGTTTGAGCGAGTCAAAGAAACCTGTCGCGGAGAAGAAATCGCTGCTGCGCGTGGTGCCAAAGACGGGCGAGGCTGTGGCGAAGAGAGAAGAGCCCGCGGCGGCGAAAAAACCGCGGCGTAAAGCGGGATAGAATTCGTATTTCCTACCCCCATCATCGGTAATCGCTTCTGATCCGTCGCCGTTCGAGGCTAAGTCTAGAAGCAAAAGTCCCGGCGCGAGCTAGGCATTAAGCTCACAGCTGTCCACGATAGCCTCTGAATGTGGGACGGCAGCTTCAATGCTCGGCTAACAGCTTGCCGCTGTCACAATGCGTGAAGCCGAGAACCTGTTTTTCGACGCCGTCAAGTGAAATACTTCCCCCCACGAGGAAGAGGAAGAGTTACTCCGTGACAGAAAAAGGGAGCGCCATTCCGGCAGCGCGCGCCAAAATGACACTTGCTCGTCTCCCACGCGGACAACTATGGATGAGTCATGGTTTCGGGACGAACAAGTTCGTCGAATTCTTTTTCGGTGAGGTAGCCAAGCTTGAGCGCGGCCTCGCGAAGACTCATGTGTTCGTGATGGGCTTGGTGAGCGATCTGCGCGGCCTTGTCGTAGCCAATTTTGGGACTTAGGGCGGTGACCAGCATTAGAGAATTCTTGACGTTCTGATCGATGCGTTTTTCGTCGATTTCCATTCCGGCAACGCAATGATCCGTAAAGGAACGGCATGCATCTGCAAGCAGACGGACCGAGTGGAGAAAGTTGTGAATCATCACTGGTTTAAAAACATTGAGCTGAAAATTTCCTTGCGAGCCGGCGAATCCGATGGCGGCATCATTTCCAAAAACTTGCACAGCGACCATTGTCATAGCTTCTGATTGAGTGGGATTTACTTTGCCAGGCATGATCGAGGAACCCGGTTCATTTTCGGGAAGAGTTAACTCGCCGAGGCCGGCACGGGGGCCGGAAGCCAGCCAGCGAACGTCGTTGGCAATTTTCATGAGCGAGGCGCCGAGAGTTTTTAAGGCGCCGCTTGCGAAAACGATTTCATCGTGGGCGGAAAGAGCCGCAAATTTGTTCGGGTGAGATTTAAAGGGCAATCCAGTGAGCTCGGCGATTTTCTTCGCGGCGCGCTCGGCGAATTCGGGATGGGAGTTGAGTCCCGTGCCGACAGCGGTGCCACCGATGGCCAGATCATAGAGGCCGGGAAGGACTTGCTTGAGGCGGGCTACGTCACGGTCAAGCTGATTGGCCCAGCCGGACATTTCCTGCCCAACGGTGAGAGGGGTTGCGTCCATCAAGTGGGTGCGTCCAATTTTTACCACGCTCTCAAACTGGCGGGCTTTGACCAGGATCGCGTCGCGAAGATGTTCCACTGCGGGAATTAAAACTTCGGCGACCCGCGAGGCGGCGGCGATGTGCATGGCGGCGGGAAACGTGTCGTTTGAGGATTGCGACATGTTTACGTCGTCGTTCGGATGGATGGGCTTCTTGCTGCCCATGACACCGCCGGCAATTTCAATGGCCCGGTTGGAGATAACTTCGTTTGCGTTCATGTTGGTTTGGGTGCCGCTGCCGGTCTGCCAGATGTGCAATGGAAAATGCTTGTCGAGCTTGCCGGCGATGACTTCATCAGCGGCTTGGACGATGAGGCGCACTTTGTCGGCAGAGAGTTTTCCCAGATCCTGATTTACGAGCGCGGCGGCTTTCTTCAGGATGCCGAAGGCGCCGATCAGTTCGGGGGGCATGATGTCACTGCCAATATCGAAGTGGATCAAGGAGCGGGCCGTTTGGGCGCCGTAGTAGCGGTCCACCGGAACCTCGATCTTGCCCATGCTGTCGGATTCGGTCCGAGTAGAGATGCTTAATTTAGTGCTGGCGTCGAGTGCTGCCGGGTTCACACAGGCCTCCGGGGGCGGATTTGTGGTTGCGACCGACTATGGAAACGTGCTCGGTGTTTCGATTAAGGATAGCGCGAAAAATGGGGAGCGGGGCTGACAAATTTCTGCGTCGGGTGGCGGGAAGCGCTTGGGAATTATTTCCCACCGGTTACCGATGGTTTGGCAACGTGTATCGATCAATATTTGTGGGAGAAGAAGAGGGGGTCGAGGCAATGAGGTGCAGGAAAGGAGAATTCGACAGTAGGCGGCGAGGGGCTTCCCTGTTTGGTTGGTGTGCCTTCGACTGGCCGGCTCTAGGATTGACACGCTGCCGAGGCCAGGGGATATTCGAAGCGCTTTGGCGAGGGTAGGCCACGATGGCAAGAAAATTTCGGGTGGGGTGGGCTTTGGGTGCGGCGGTGTGCGTTATTTGTGGGGCCGCAGGGGCGCATCATGGGACAGCGGCCTATGACATGTCGAAGTTGGTCACGGTCGTGGGAACGGTGACGGATTTTGAGTTCATCAATCCGCACTCGGAAGTTTATTTCGAGGTGAAAGACCGGGCGGGGAAAGTGGAGAAATGGGAGGCCGAGGCGGGCAGCGTGACGGGCATGGTCCGGGCAGGATGGAAAAAAAGCTTGCTGAAGCCGGGAGATCGGGCAACCTTCACCGGGAACCAGTCGAAGAACGGATCCTACACGATGCGGCTGCGGACGATCATGCTGGTTAACGGGCAGAAGTTGGAGATCGAACGCGGGGAGGATTACGCGAATTGAATTTGGTGGCGAGTGGCCGGAAACAGAGAACGAAAGAACAGGGATTCCTGCGCTCATGAGATATCGTGTTTGCTTGAAGCGCGAAACAAAGGACCGGTCGCTGGTCTTGTGTACTCGCTCGGGATGATAGCGTGAGGCAAATATTGTGAAGGCGGCGACAGCAAGCGCGCCAGCAACTCTGCCGGTGTCGACGAAGGGCAATTGCTAGCAGAGCCCCTGGTCGCGTTGCTCCCCGGGGACGACAGCGGAAGGAACCAGGAGCAATGCTGAGGAACGGCAGAACCACGGAGTTTTGAATGAGCAGGAGACGGGTGGCTTCGACGATTGCCATGGCGGCGCTGGCCGCGTTTGCGGTGCTCGGAGCATTTTCGGCCAGGGGGGCGAACGCAGCGAAGGCGGGCGCGGATTTGTCAGGGGTTTGGAGGAGATCGCGCAAGGCGCCGGATAGAACGAGGAAGTATACGGTGTTTGAGCTGGCGCTGGCGTTTACCGTGGACGAGCCGGTGATGACGCCTTGGGCGGAGGCCAGGTTCAAAGCGAACAAGCCGTCGTTTGGGGCGCGGGCGGTGCCTTATGCGGATTCGAACGATCCGGATGCGCGATGCTTTCCGCCGGGAGTGCCGCGGATATATCTGGAGCGCGGAGAGCCGATGGAAATCCTGCAGGTGCCAGGGAAGGTGGTGATGGTGTTCGAGTATGACCATTTTATTCGGCAGATTTATACGGACGGGCGGCAGCATCCCAAAGAAATGGTGCCCACCTGGATGGGAGGTTCGATCGGGCGGTGGGAGGGGGACACCCTGGTTGTCGACACGGTGGGGTTTAACGACAAAACGTGGCTCGATATGGTGGGGCATCCGCACAGCGAGGGGCTGCAGGTGGCCGAAAGGATTCGGCGCGTGGGGCACGATCAACTGGCGATCGATTTGACAATCGATGACCCGAAGGCTTATGCAAAGCCCTGGGGAGGGCACATGATATTCGATCGCAAGGTCGATTGGAGCCTGGGGGAAATGATCTGCGAGGATAATATTACTTTTGATAATTTTCAGAAGAAGCAGAGGCCTGCCAACTAGATCGGGGCACCCAAGCACACACAAACAACATGAAAAGTCGCGGGAAAGACACCGCGAAAGCAAGGCTCTCCGGCCGTGCCGCCCTGGCCTGCTCGGTTCGATATAAAACAGTAGGCCCATCGGGCTTTCCTGCCGGTCGACCTGTACGTTGGTACAGGTTACTCAAAATTAAATCTGCGTGTAATTGAGTATTGGCGCGAAAGATTTCGGGCGCAGAATCGGGCAGGCGTGAAGGTCAGCAGGGGGTGCGGCCATGAGGCTGTCTCTCGTGGTTTCGTCTTGCTTCACGGCGGCCTTGAGTGTGCCGCTGATTTGCGGCGCGCAGTCGATGGGCGGCGGGGCCCGGGCGCGGGCGATGGATCCGCAGCATAACTCCGCAGTGGTCTCGGTTCGTCAGCTGCAGATTCCAGAGAAGGCACAGGTCGCATTCAACAAAGGGATTCGGCTGCTTGCCGAGAAGAATTCGGCGGGAAGCATCCTCGAGTTTGAAAAGGCGGTCGAAGCGTTCCCGGATTACTATGAGGCGTATGACGAAATAGGGGATGCCGAGTTGTCGGTGGCGAATTGGAGGCCGGCCGAAGCGGCGTACCGCAAAGCCATCGAACTGAGTGGGGGCAGCTACGCTCGCCCGCATTTCGGGTTGGCGCTGATCCTTTGCAATCAAGAAAAGCAATTGGGGGAAGCAGAACAAACTGCGAGGAGAGGACTGGCGGTTAATCCGGCAGACGCAAAAGGAAATTTCGTCCTGTCGTGGGTTCTGTATTCCGCCACGCGGCTGCAGGATGCGGAGAAAAGCGCGCAGGAAGCGGTCCTGGATGAGCCGATGTTCGCCGGGGCGCGGCTGTTGCTGGCGCAGATTCATCTGCGAGAGAATAACCTGACGGCCGCGGTGCAGGACCTGGATAACTATTTGAGTTTTCACATCGATAGTCCGTTCAACGACAAGATCCTGGCGGTTCGCGCCGAAGCGCTGCGCGGATTGTCAGAAGATGCAAATGGCGGGGCGGCGGCCGAGAAGACGGGCCGCGGACCTGTGGAACGCACCGATTTGAAACCGTAGTCGCACTTCCCTCCGGGCTTTCACCAGCAAACAGCATCGCCATCCGCTGCGAATCGCCGCACCGGGGTCCGGACGATCGGAATTCGGGCGGCGCCGTTGGTCTGCCCAGAGGAGTCTGCCATCGGGTATATTGGTGGCAATGAGCCTTTCAGAATGCCGGCCTGATGCTTAACGATTCAATCTCTCAGTGGGCGATATTCGGGATCGTGGTGGCCGCAGCGCTGGCGGCGGACCTGCTGATCTTCCATCGCCAAACGCACGAAATTCGGCTGAAGGAAGCGCTTGTGGAAAGCGGCGGGTGGATTGGGCTTGCGCTGCTGTTCAGTGCATGGGTTGGCTATTCGCGAGGGCACGAGGCGGGGCTGCAGTTCCTGACCGCGTATGTGGTGGAAAAATCGCTCAGCATCGACAATATTTTTCTGTTCATCCTCATTTTTTCTTCACTGGGAGTTCCGCCGCGGTCGCAGCACAAGGTGCTGTTCTATGGAGTGGCGGGCGCGCTGCTTATGAGAGGGCTATTCGTGCTGGCGGGCGTCGAGCTGTTGCGGGAATTCCACTGGGTGCTGTATGTGTTTGGAGCGATTTTGCTGGTTACCGGCTTGCGGATGCTGGTGCCGGCAACAAGACCCATGCGGCCGGAACGTAACTGGCTGGTGAGACTGGCGCGGATGATTGTGCCGCTGGTCGACAGGTATGAAGATGATCGGCTGCTGGTGAAGGACAATGGGCAATGGAAGGCCACTTCCCTGTTCGTGGCGCTGGTTGCGGTGGAGGCGATGGACATTATCTTCGCGGTGGATTCGGTGCCGGCGGTGCTGGCGATCACCCGAGAACCCTTCCTTGCGTATTCGTCGAATGCATTTGCAATTCTGGGGCTGCGGGCGCTGTACTTCGCTCTGGCCGGGGCGCTGACGCGGCTTCGCTACCTGCACCAAGGACTCGCGACCATCCTATTGTTCATTGCGGCGAAGATGATCGCGGGCGAACGGTTACATCTTTCGACCGGGGCTGCGCTGGGCATTGTCGGGGGGATTATGGCGTTGACGCTGGGAGCTTCGATGTTGCCCTGCAGCCGGGCGAAAGATATTCCGAGGTAACTGCGCTTCTCAGGCATCGACCGGAGGGAGTGAATTTCTCCGCCTCCCAAGAGGACCCCCCAAGCGATCTCTGGCTTCGTGTTGGCACTGCTTCCCGGTGTGAATGTGGCCGGCCAAGCTTTGCAGGTCGCGGTCTTCCACAACTAGAGCGAAGACGATTCCGGCGGCGGGGAGATTGCTGGTTTGGGCAATCGTCGCGGAAAATTGAGTTTGGCTGAGGGCAATCGCGATTACCATCGGCACTCTGACGATTTTACTAGGCGGCTGCGCATGCAGGATCGACGACAATTTCCCCGATTCATACCTGATTCGGCGCTGCTGGTTTCTCTCGGCACGACGCGAAGAGGGTTTCTTTGCGACTTGTCGGAAGGTGGCATGGCATTTGACGGCTTTCTGCCGCAGACTCCGGATGAAACACTTCCGCTGGCGTTTCGATTGCCGGATGGCGGCGACCTGGTCGAGGCGATCGCACAGGTGGTGTGGACTTGCGATTCGCGCCATCGGACCGGGGTGCGGTTTGTCGAGCTGGCAGAGCGGCCGCGGCAACAGATCAGGGAGTGGTTGTCGAAGCACATCTTCACGCTGGAAGAGCATCCGTTCGAAGACCCAGAGGGGACGATTGAGGGCGCAGGGAATGAACGGTCAGGTTCGGTTCCGCCACTGGCCGGCGGGCGCGAGCAATTGAGGTTCGCTGCGGCAGCTCAAGACGCCGGAGCACTTCCCTCCTTTCCGGGCGAACCAGAGTACGCGCCGAGCGGACAGGAGAGAATGAGCGAGCATTACCAGACCACCTACTCGGTCGCGCCGGTGCTGGGTGTCATTGCTTTGTGCGCAGCATTTGTGGGACTGGGCTACTACTTGCCGAATATCGTGATAGGACCAAAAACCAAGCCGGCGGCGGGGATCGCGGAATTCTCCAAGGTGATTCCGGTAGCGCGTACCAACTCGAAAATCGCTTTTGTTTGCTGTGGCATGGGGCGTTCACAAAAGCTTTAGAAAAACTTTATGGAGGCCTAAAGACCAGCGATCACTTTTGGGGGCTAGTGTCCGGGGCGCAACGGGGGAGGGTTCAGACCGGGCGAAGTACTCCGGGCGCTTCACATTCTACACCCTAGGAACTCGTGTCTATGGCTGGAATTCTCGCTGGGGAGTTCCCTGCGCTGATGGAAATGGTGCCGGATGTCGTTAAGCAGACTACCCGTTTCACCTGGTTTTGCCGAGCGCCAGCGGCGTTCGGCACCGGCTACCGTTACCCAACTAACTTTGAGGGAGGTTCTATGGTTCGCATTAGCATTTGTCTATGTATGATTGCGCTTCTCGTTTGTGTCCTGCCCATGGCCGCTCAACAGCCCGCAAGCACCGATGAGCCGGGAGCCGCCGTCAGCGGCTCCGGCACCACTGACTTCATTCCCATCTGGACTAACAGCACGACGCTGGGGAGTTCGGTGCTATTCCAGTCGGGCAACCGACGATCAAATCGATTGGCGCATCGTACTTGTCCATGACAGATTCGACGAAGACCATGCCCGAATGCGGAGAGTCCGACACCTTCGCATCATTTGGCTTTCA
>CAVQZU010000168.1:0-7915 GCA_963718485.1 uncultured Acidobacteriota bacterium | reverse complement strand
AAGCCATTGCGTCCCAGCTCTCATCGCTGGGCCTTGTCGGCCTTATCAAGCGCCTTGAGTGCCGCCACCGCCTCGCTCATATGCTCATGAAAATACCTCCGCATCAGGTCAAGAACTTCGATGATCAGGGGATTCCGCACCGAATAGAACACCTGGTTGCCCGACTTGCGGCTGAGCAGGATGTTCTTTCCCCGCAGCACGGCAAGGTGCTGGGACGCATTCGCCTGCTCGATGCCCAGGCGTTCGATCAGCGCCCCTGCCTGCAACTCGCCGTCGCGAAGCTGCTCGATAATCGCAATCCGCGTGGGATGCGCGAGGGCCTGGAAGAATTCTGCTTTGAACTGACGGAGGGCGTCCTGCATAATAAGAATATATATATATTCGCAATTTATAATATAGCTGGTGACGGGCCCTGACGTCAATCGGTGCGGCGAGCTGAGATTGGGAAGCGCCTAGGACGCAACGCGCTCCAAGAGGTTACCTGCATCGCCAAACCCGACACCATCTTGGCCTGGTATCGAAGGCTCGTAGTATATCTTGCACGATCGCGACGCGAAGTTCTGCACATCGTTCCGGTCTGCGCTGGCCGCGGGTAGCATGAAAACCATTCTGCTTCCGGCCAAGAGTCCGAGTCTGAATACTCTTGCGGAGCGTTCATTACCACGGTGAGCGAAACCATCAAGGGAAGGGGAACAACTGCGTTTCCCCAAGGCTGGCGATGAATCCATAAAACGCGGTCGGAGTGTTGCGTGCGGCCCGCGGCTTGGAGGCTTGCTAAGGTTCTATGTGCGTGCCCCATGAATTTTTTGGCCTTACGGGCATACCGCTGCACGGAGCCACTTAGGATCCAACCTGGGTTGCGTTCGGCGTCTATTCTATAAATTCCATTTGACTCACGCCAACGAGCGTTCGGCAACAATGCCGCTCGTGCAGACGCGGCCGGCTGTACAATAACGAGAGAACAAGGAGATTTTTAGCTGGAGGCTGCATGCTTCTTCGAGATTTCCTCATTGTAGGCTGCCGTCTGTGTTTGATGATCAGCGCTACTGCGCTCACGGTCCCTACTTTCGCTCAGAGCCAATATAAGGCCCCGCGGACGGCGGACGGACATCCGGACTTTCAGGGCGTCTGGGAAAACGACATCGCCACTCCGCTCCAACGGCCCCAAGAAATCGCCGGTCGTCCGACGCTCACGGATGCCGAAGTGGAAAAGATGCGGCAGAAAGCCAAGGAGCTGTTCACGGGCAAGTCGGACGCAGTGTTTTTCGACGGGTTTTATCCGGCTGTCCTGGATAACGTGCTCGGTCTGAGGCAGGGCTTCAAGAGCTCTGATGGTGAGACAGGGGACTATGGCTCCGAGTGGAATGACGAGCGCACGTGGGAGAATCGGACATCGCTGATTACAGACCCCCCCGACGGCCGCGTGCCCGCCCTCACGCCTCGGGCCATCGAGGCCCGTGCCGCAGCAAGGAAGGCAATTGAGCGTTCTTGGAGTGTCCAGGACCGGCCTCTGGGCGAGCGGTGTATCACCTACGGCTCACCGCAGTTGACCGCCGGATACCAGAGCTATTACCAGATCATCGAAACGCCAAGCGCGGTCATGATCATGACGGAGATGTTCCACGACGTACGTGTTGTAAAAATGAACAGCCGTACTCACCCGCCGCACGACGTCCAAGGATGGTTAGGAGATTCAATCGGGCATTGGAAAGACGACACGCTGGTGGTGGATACGACAAACTATCGGCCTCGCGCGTTTCAGAACATATCGAGTGAGAAGCTCCATATTATTGAGCGGTTCACCCTGCAGGATGCGAACACGCTGCGGTACGAAATTACCGTGGACGATTCGGATACATATGCAAGGCCCTGGAGCCTGATGATCCCGCTGCATCGTTCCTCGAAGCCGGTTTACGAGTATGCCTGCCATGAGGGCAACTACTCGCTGGCTGGCATTCTGGCTGGCATCCGCGCTGAAGAATCCAAGAAGTCGACGTCAAAGTAACTCCGCCAGGAGTGACGTCGAAATTTGGCAACACAATACTCCTTCCCCGATTGTTCGTTCACGGTCCTGTGCGGACGGGCGCCGCCACGCCGTCTGTGGGGCAATAGAGAGGCAGGGATAATGGACACTCCTGGTCCGTATCGAGCCAAGTACGACTCGGGCTGAGCGAAAATTGCCTGCGGGCATGGAGACCCGGCAAACCATTTGTGTCGAAGATACTTAAGACACTACGATCCGACAAATCCGACAATGAGCGAACGGCCTCTCCCGATTGGCCATCTTAAGCGCCCATAACTTCGCCGGATTTGAGGTGCAAGATCTGTCTAGGGATGTCCTCAAGGGTGCGGCGCACCATCAGCATCTTCCGGCCGGTGTCGATGCTCGCCAACAAGCCGTGTTGGTGAAGTCGATGGCGCAGCGTTTGCTCACTTATCGGCACCCGGTCGGTTCCGGGAATTTGCTGCGCCACTTGATAGCTGGCCATCGGCTCCAGGAACAAATCGTTGCTCGCGACCCAGCCGATGCGCGGCCCCTTGCGGACGCCAACCTCGACCACTTGATCGCCACTCCCACGTCTCCGGTGACTCCGGCGCCTTCCCCTGACGATTTGCCGGATGAGCCGCACACCGGGCAACTCTCTTTGGCGTTGTCGCAGACAGTTAGGACATAGTCAAACTGCTGGCGCGGAACTCATCCACGCTCTTTGACCGATGGTCGGAGATGGCGATACCCAATTCGCGCATGACCGTGATGGCCTCTGGCTGAATGTGGCGCGGCTTAGTCCCAGCACTGAATACCTCGAACCGGTCTCCGGCGTCGCGCCGTAGAAGGCCTTCCGCCATTTGGCTTCTGGCTGAATTCCCGGTGCAGAGAATAAGAACCCTTTTCTTATCGGGCATGCGTGCTCTCCGATCTAGCGTGTGGAACAACGACCTTTTCCGCGTCCTTCGGTAAAGACGGTACCAGCCAGCGAAAGAGAGCCGTGGCCGCAGCCGCGCCTGCGAGCTGGGCAACGATGAAGCCGGGAGCGTCGGCGGGGCCGAATACCAGCAAATGTATCCGAAGCGGCGCGAGCCAGCGTCACGGCGGGATTTGCAAAAGATGTTGAGGCAGTGAACCAGTACGCGGCGGTGATGTAGGCCCCGACCGCAAAAGGCACCGCGGAAGACCGCAGGCGCGCGCAACCCCAGATAACCGAGAGAAGCCCGAACGTGGCGATAAATTCGCTGAAGAGCTGCGCGCCACCGGAACGAACGTGACGCGACGCCGAAAACACTGGTTCACTAAACATTAGGTGAGCCGCCGCTACACCGGCAAAGGCACCAGCGATCTGGGCAACGAGGTATGCGGGGACGTGTCGCCAAGCGACTCCGCTTTGCGACGCATCGGCAAGAGTTACTGCCGGGTTGAAGTGGCCTCCCGAGATTGGTCCAAACGCAAGGATCAGGGCAACGAGAGCAGCCCCTGTGACGATCGTGTTCGCGAGCAGAGCGATCGCAACATTCCCGCCTGCAAGACGTTCTCCCATGATTCCCGAGCCGACTACAGCAGCCAGCAGGAAAGCGGTCCCGAGAGCCTCAGCCACGGCACAGCGGTACACATCAACTTTTCCGGGATGGCTTTCCAGCTTGCTCATTCGCTAGTCCCCACATCCGCGGCCATGAGCGATACGGCGTGCCCGCGTGGAAGGCCGAGCGACAAAACCGCGGCTGCGAATACAAGCGCCGCCGAACCCAACAAGCAACCCTGGAACCCAGCGAACTGGAAGACGATGCCGGAGAGTAAGGTGCCGAGGAATCGGCCCCCAGCATTCGCCATGTAGTAGAACCAACGTTTAGAGCCACGCTATCCTCATCTGTGTAAGCCAGCACCAGATAGGAATGGACCGCCGAGTTAATCGCAAAAACCACCGCGAAGATGGCGAGACCTACCATGAGCGCGGGCCCTGGGTCTAGGCCGAGCCGTAACGCTCCAATGATGCCGAGCGGGACGAAGAAGCACGAACGCCCATTGACGCGCCGCAGTTCCGTCGACTGAATCACCCCTCCCGATTGCGTGCAGGATTTCAGGAACACCAGCCTGGATGAAACCGTAGCCAATCACCCAAACCGCCAGGAAAGCCCCCACGCCATAAAAAGACCAGCCAAGTTGACTCAGGTATACCGGCAGCCCACCACAAACCAGACATCTCTGGCGGCAAACAAGAATAGGCGCGCGGCCGAAAGCCAATTGATTTCGGAACTCTTCGAAAGGAGCGAGGTGAATTTCACCTTCTTCTTAGAACGTCCCAGGTCACCCGAGAGGGAAACAACCGTGGCGAGGAGTACCACGACGAGCGCTCCCGCCATTCCCACCAATGCGCCGACGAAACCGAATGCCGAGAGTAACGCGCCGCCGACGAAGAAGCCCACGCCCTTGAGTGCGTTCTTGGAACCGGTCAGGCGCGCGACCCATTTGAACAGTGCGCCGTCGGTGCCGTCAGGCACGATGACTTTGATGGCGCTCTTGGCGCTCATTTTCGTCAAGTCCTTCGCGATGCCGGACAGGGCTTGCGCCACCATGACGTAGGCCACCGAGAGGAGCGTGGACCAATGCTGATTCAGGAGCGCGAGCATTAGAAGGGCGACGATCTGCAGCGCCAATCCGCCGTAAAGCGTGACCTTGACCCCCGAGCGCGAGGCAATCCAGCCACCGAAGAGATTCGTTACAATCCCAAAGAATTCATAGAACAAGAACAGGAACGCAATGGAAATGCTGTCGTAGCCAAGCTTGTAAAAGTGCAGGACCACAAGCATCCGCAGAGCGCCGTCGGTGATTGTGAACCCCCAATAGGCTCCCGTTACCAGTGCGTAGCTGCGAATGCTGTTCATGGGAAGATCACGATGCGGTCGGGCGATCTGGTAGCTGCGCCGCGACTTTTTGCGCGAGCTCGATCATTCGCTTCACATAGCCCCACTCGTTGTCGTACCAGGCAAGGATTTTGACCTGCGTGCCGTCGATGACCATCGTTGAGAGCGCATCGATAATCGCGGAGTGCGGATCGTTCAGGAAATCGATAGAGACCAGAGGCCGCTCCTCATACGCGAGAATTCCATGGAGTGTTGTTTCAGCGGACTGCTTGAAGAGCTGATTTACTTCGGTAACACTCGTGGGCCTCGCCACTTCAAACACACAGTCAGTAAGCGAAGCGTTAAGCAGCGGTACCCGGATGGCCACGCCGTTCAGCTTGCCCTGCAACTCCGGATAGATGAGGCCTATGGCCGTTGCAGAACCCGTCGTAGTCGGAATGAGCGACATTAGGGCGGACCGCGCGCGCCGCAGGTCCTTGTGCGGGAGATCAACAATTACTTGCGTGTTCGTCACGTCGTGTATGGTTGTGATCACGCCGTGTAGAATCCCGATGCCTTCGTGAATCACCTTCACGACGGGAGCCAGACAGTTGGTTGTGCATGAGGCGGCGGTGATGATGTGGTGCTCAGCTGGTGAATAGAGCCCGTCGTTCACTCCCATAACTACGTTTAGTGCGCCTTGATGTTTGACCGGCGCTGCAACGATTACCTTGCGCACCCGGCGTTCGAAGTACGGTCGCAGGACTTCAGGCGTCAGTAGTTTTCCAGAACACTCCAGCACAATATCGACACGGCTGGCTTCCCAGGGGACCTCATTCGGCGTTGATTGAGCCGTGAAAGCAATCGAACGCCCCTCGACCGTCAGTACGTCGGCCGTAGTCTTCATCGGCTTCGACCAACGCCCGTGAACGCTGTCGAATTCGAGCAGATGCGCGGCGGTAGTTGCCCCTCCCTTCATTTCATTGATGTGCACAACTTCGATATCCGGGCAATCCCACGCCGCGCGAAAGGCAAGCCGCCCCATCCGTCCAAATCCATTAATTCCGATGCGAGTCATGTGTTGGTGTCGTTTCCTATGGAGAGGCATTAGCTACAGCAGGTCGGACCACAGCACGACTTCGCGGCCGGGGCGGGTTTCACCGCACGGATAAAGGCGCTGATGAACTTTCCCTCAACATCCTTGCTCATTGCATCTGCGTCGATGCCTTCACCGGCCAAAAACTGCCGGGCGTCGTCGATGCTGTAGATACGGGTAGGCTCGATGTCGATCGAATCAAAGCCCGCCTTGGTAAGCTTGGCGACATAGTCGTAATCGCGAAGCGCTCCCGCGATGCATCCCACCCACAATTCCATACTGCGCCGAACCTGCTCGGGAACATCGCCGCGAACAACCACATCTGAAACCGCAAATCTCCCACCTGGCTTGAGGACACGAAAGCCTCGCGGAGCACTTTATCTTTGTCGGCAGAAAGGTTGATGACGCAATTTGAGATGATGACGTCGACGGAGCTGTCAGGGAGCGGGATGTTTTCGATTTCGCCTTTCAAAAATTCGACGTTGTTCACTCCAGATTTGCGCTGATTCTCCCGTGCGAGGGCCAGCATCTCGTCGGTCATGTCAAGACCATACGCTTTACCGGTCGGTCCGACGCGCTTGGCGGAAAGCAGCACGTCGATGCCGCCGCCGGAGCCCAAATCGAGGACAAACTCGCCGGGGTTGAGTTTGGCGAGTGCAGTGGGGTTGCCGCAACCGAGGGAAGCAAGTAGAGCTTCTTCCGGGATCTGCCCGGTCTGATCGGCACCGTAAAGATTCGAGGTGATCGGATCGACGCAACTGAGGGACCTTGTGGCCGAACCACAGCAGGCGGTGCCACCAGTCTTAACCCGAAGGGCGGCCTCGGCGTATTTTTCTCGTACTGTTTCTTTTACGTGCATGTGGATTTCCTCTTTCCTGACTCGGAGTGATGGTGTGTTTCGACGAACTCAGTGACGTGCCGACGGATTTTGTCACGCGCATGGCGTACCGCCATGGCATGGCTCATGCCATCCACCTCCAGGGAGGCCGGGCTCTCAAGCTCCCATGTTTGACGCCAGAGCGCGCCAGGGAATATCGGGCATGACCGTTCAATCTCTCGATTGCACAGCGTGATGACATAGTTAAATCGTTCGCCGAGGTATGGATTGACCATCTTGGTTTGTGCCGACGAGATGTCAATGCCAACCTCCCGCATCGCCGCTACCGCCTCTGGGTCCAAGCGACCCGCTTCCGATCCCGCGCTCACGATCTCTACTTCATCGCCCGCCAGCTCCCGAAGAAACGCCTCCGCCATCTGGGTACGGCAAGAATTTTCGGTGCAAAGGAACAGAACTTTCGTCTTCATCGCCATGTTTGTCTCCTATCTTCGAAGTTGAGTGATTTTTCGTTTAAGTTAGTCCGGTGCCCAGATCGAATGAAGCTCGGGTTGCTGGCTCGCCCAGATCGTCCACGCTCCAATGAGCACCACGAACAGTGCTATCACCACCCAGAGAATTGCGTTCAAGTACCTAGACTTGGCGTGGGCGCAGTTGTCGTGGGATGGAGTTTGCTTCGCCATGCGCGATGCTACTGTCGGGTGACCCAGATTACGTAGGCTGCGGCCAAAAGAAATCCGAGCACGATGATAATCCATGCAAGTTTGCTCAGATGTGACGTCTTCTTCGATTCATCAGCATAAGCCTCCTCGGCTACGGCTTCTCCTACTTACAAAGTTGAGTGATCTTGGTGGGTTTGATCGCCTTGTTTCGAGTGCAGCACTCGGCGTAAAGGAACCCGAGCAACTCCTCCAGCACGGGAGTGTTGGCCGTGTAACGCAGGAAGGTGCTCTCACGGCGCACCGCAATCAGGTCCTCATTCTTGAGCTTTTCCAGGTGATGCGACAAAGTCGAGGCCGCAATACCTAGTTCATTCTGAATCTCGCCAACCACCATCCCCTCAGGGTGCGCGGCCAAAAGCACTCGCAAATCCGCAGCCGTGGTTCCGCCCCGAGGGCGGAAAACATGTCCGCATACGCGGCCGTACGGTC
>CAVQZU010000167.1:0-29368 GCA_963718485.1 uncultured Acidobacteriota bacterium | reverse complement strand
GCAAGGGGGTTACCGCTAGCGTCCTTCCCGGAGAGCGGAGTTTTGGGGGGAGTGGGACGCTTGCCGGGCTTCAATCCTGGTAGGTTGTAATATCCACCCATGCCCGCCACTAGGTAGGGAATTTTCTTTCCGGCCACGGTTCGAGTGTACCGCTCATAGACGTGGGCATGGCCAGAGAGGTGCAGGTCTGGCTGCATGCCAGCCGCAGTACAGGCCTGATCTATTTGCTTGAGCATGCTCGGACTGGGCACGTGCTGCGGGCTACCCGTAAATGGCGGGTGATGCGTGGCGATAATCAGTGCGCGCCATTGTCCGTTGGCTCGCTCCGCTTTTGCCTCCGCGAGCTGCTGCTGCAAGAAAACCAACTGTGCATTGCCAATGGTGGGCCCGGCAATCGCTCCTTCCGTGCCACCCTCTCCGGTATTGGAGTACAGCCCGATGAACTTAACGAACGGAGCGTTGAGGGTGAAGTAGGCGCCCGGCTGATCCATGGTCGTTCGGACGGCACCTTGACTATCAGGAGTGCGGGTGGGTTGGCTGGTACAAAAGTTGGCTATAAAGGCCTCCAGAGACTTGGTAGTTTCGCCCCTGAAGACCGCTCCGTCATGATTGCCCGGAATCGCAAAGATAGGGGCGTTGTAGTCGCGGTAGGGATCGTAGAACTGTTCGAAATAGTATTGTTCCTGGCCGAAGTAATAGACTACGTCGCCCAAGTGATACCAGAAGCAAGCGCCGCTATCGGAGTCATTTGCCAGGGCGTCGGCAACTGCAAATTGGAATTCGGGGTTATGAATTCCGCCAGTGTCACCGACCGTGTGAAACGTGATCTTGCCGGAGTTCTGGATGGCTTGCGTGGCGCCGGTGCCGATAACCCCGGCCAAATCCATCGGAGCAGTGCTTCTGACAGGCGGTATGGGCTCTAATTGCTCGATCCCCTTATCTGCGGCGTCAGCTGAAATTTCTTGTTTGCTAAAACTATCGAAATTGTCCGGAGTCAAATCGGGGTCTCCGAAAGCGCGGCCTACCAACATAATTTATCCTCCATCATCGAATTAAGTTCCCCGTTTCCCTGCGGCGATAAGCCAAGCACACCGGACGCCACGGTCATAAGTGCAATCCCAACCGTACTAGCTTCGCCTAATGCAATCCATCTGGACGTGCTAGACACTCATGGCTACGCCCAAATTACTTTTCTGTAAAATTTCAGCAAATCCCGTATTCCCGGGTTTGACCCGGCGTCAGAAAAGTACCCGGCGTGGATTTATGGCATGGGAATCGCGTTCGAGAGGAAGTGTTTCCTTCTAAACCCGTGGCAACGTAGGCCGCCAATGCTCAAGCAAACAAAAATGCCCGGGCTGCGGTCCCTGGCGACATCCCGCTCCGCCAGATGCGACTCGAAGCACCGCCTGGGCATATTTATTTTTCACGACATACTTGATGTTTGATTCGATCATCGCGCGGATTCCCTATTTACAGACCGTGGTGATTTCGCTGCTCTTCACTGCCTTGCTGCGGGTGCAGCATTCCGCGTAGAGGAATCGCAACAGTTCCTGCAACCCTATGGTGTTTGCCGTATAGCGGAGAAAGGTGCTCTCGCGCTGCACGCACACCAGCCCCTCATTCCTCAATTTGTCGAGATGGTGGGACAGCGTCGAATTGGGAATCTCCAATTCTTCCTGGATTTCGTTGACCACCAGGCCCTCGGGATGAGCCGTAAGGAGAAGCTGCATAATCCGTAGCCGAGACTCGGTTCCCAGAGCCGAGAACATGTCAGCGTATCTCGCCACCTGTCCGGAATTCGATTTCTCTATGTTTCGCACCATGTTTCTACGCTAATAGAAATATAGAAACATGTCCAGTGGGGGCGGTCCACCCCGGCAAGATCGCAGCCAAGCCGTGTTCAAGCGAACTTCAAAACCGACTTGAAAGCGATGTAAACGACCCACTGAGACGATTTGCAAACGCCTGAAAATCGTTCGCCTGCGAAACAGGAGTAACCCTGCCGCGCGGCCATTCGGGCTTGGAAATCTCGAGGCACTCGGACTTTCTAAGCCAGGTTCATCCGCCGCAGTAAATCCTGGAAGCGCGGGTCCGGATGTAAGACTTCGAAGAAGGGATGAATCCCCACCGTCAGCAATCCGTCGTCCCGCAACGCATAGGCCTTGTCCAGCCACGCAAAAGCCTGCTCGTGGTCACCGAGGCCCACATAGATCACCGCAATGCTCGAAGGCGGAACGTATGCGTGCGTCGACCGTTCCAGCAGCTTCTGCAGAATCGCTCTTGCCTGGTCTTTGTTGCCGGCCACGGCGTGGGCGTGTGCGAGGGCGGACGTAATCGCCACGCTGTCGGCGGAAAGTTGCGCGGCCCGCTGGATGTGCCGGATCGCTTCGTCGTGCAGGCCTTTCTGCAGGTATGCCCGACCCAGCCCCTGATGCGCCAGTGCGAAGGTGGGGTCCAGCTCAATTGTCTTCTCGTACTGCTCGATGGCTTGGTCCGGCTTCCGCGCGTAGAGCAGAATCAGTGCGAGGTCCCGGTTGATGCTGATGGAGAGTGGATCGAGCTCCAGGGCCTGTTTGGCCTCCTTGATCGCTTCGTCGACACGCCGCTGCGCCATCAGAAAAAACGCATACCAGTGGTGAACCGTCGCATAACTGGGGTTGAGTTCAATGGCTCGTTGATATTCTCGTTCGGCTCCCGGCCAGTCCCACCGGTTCTGCCGCACCGATGCCATGGAGGAATGCGCTTCTGCCAGCGTCTCGTCGATTTGCAGCGCCCTCAAGGCTGCGGCCTCGGCTCGTGGGACCGCCTCTTCCGGGTGCAACTCGGCGAAGCCGGTACCGCACAACAGGTGATAGGAATCGGACATCCCCGCGTACGCAAGCGCGAAATTCGGGTCTTTTTCGATAGCCCGTTTGAAGAACTCGATGCCTCTCTCAATGTCTTCGGCCGTCCTTTTGTTCCAGCAGTAGCGCCCCTTCAGGTAGAGGTGATACGCCTCGGTATTCTGGGTATGCCGCTTGGCCAGGCGCTTCTTGTCCTGCCCGCTGAGGGCCAGGCGCAGTCGTTCGGAAATTTCCTGCGCGATTTCGTCCTGCACGCTAAGAATGTCTTGTGCTTTCCGATCGTATTGTTTGCCCCAAAGCCGCCATCCATTGGCCACGTCCACCAGTTCAACGGTCACGAGCAACCCATCGCCCCGCTGCAAAATTCGACCGGTAAGCACGGCTCCCACGTTGAGGTCGCGGCCGATGTTTTGCGGATCGGTCTTTCTGCCCTTGTATTGAAATATTGTGCTGCGGGCGATGACGCGGAGCCCGGATAACTGGGCCAAGTTATGGATCAAGGTCTCGGTAATACCGTCGCTGATGTACTCGGTCTCTGCGTCTGCCGCCACGTTTTCAAACGGCAGCACCGCGAGTGATGGCATTTTCTGCCTTGCCGCCCGCTTCGGCCGCGCAGACTGCCCGCCTTGCACGGAGCCGATAAACCGATAACCCCGCCGGGGCAGCGTTTCAATGTATCTTGGGCTGGCGGCCGAGTCGCCCAAAAGGTCCCGCAGCCGAGCCACCGCCGAGTTCACTCCGTGCTCGAAATCGACAAAGGTGTCTGGCGGCCAGAGCTTCTGCCGCAGTTCCTCCCGCGACACAACCTGGTTGGGACGCTCTAGCAGCGTCACCAGAATCTGAAAAGGCTGCTCTTGCACGCGAATCTTCGTGCCACTCTTGCGGATCTCACCAGCGCGGACATCCACCTCAAAAACACCGAAGCGAACGATGCCCGGCCAAAGCGGACTTGTGCTTTGCATAAGAACGAGATTCCCGTAATGGCCGAACTCTCAGCCCGAGATTCTAACATTTCCGTGCAAATTACGGACTCTACCGCCGCAGATGAACACGGCCAAACGGCGTCCGGACATCAGCCGATCCTGACCACAACAGGGTAGGGGGTAGGATTGCCGCCGCGCTCTGCTTGATCGCTAGCGGCGCGACCGATACGATGGCTTCAGATCGCGTGATCAAAGCGCAGATGCCGCTCTGACGATTGCAACCGGCCTGCAGCCCAGGGCAAAGGTCTGCGGCAATCCACAATGTACCTATGGGGCAGCAAGGCGCTGCCGATCGTTTTTTAGCACCAAACGCGCGCCAGTCCTTAGCCTCGTCTACGAAGCTTGACGGACGGCAGAGCGACGAAGGCGGTTGAAACACATTGAATGGAGCCGATAGATTTAATGAATTTGACGATGCTAACCCTCGCGCTGTATTTTAATTGCGCTGTAATCCACTGAGAAAGGCCCGACGGCGTCTGGATGACCCCCATCGACTGATCCTCTAAATACTATGAAAAAATATAAACTCGAATATATCTGGCTTGACGGCAAAACGCCCGTCCCTGAACTTCGCGGCAAAACTCTAATCAAGGCGTTTGAGAATCCGCCGACCCTGGCCGATCTGCCCAAATGGGGCTTTGACGGCAGCTCCACCATGCAGGCCGAGGGCAAAAGCTCCGACTGCGTGCTGAAACCTGTGGCTCTGTATCCCGATGCCAGCCGCAAGGATGCTTATATCGTTCTGAGCGAAGTCATGCACCCGGACGGCACCCCGCATTCCACCAACACGCGCGCGACGATCGAGAACGACCCTGACTTGTGGGTTGGTTTCGAGCAGGAATATTTCCTCTATCAAGGATGGCCGGCCTCTGGGATTCCCGGAAAACGGCTACCCGAGCACTCCCCAAGGCCCGTACTACTGCGGTGTCGGCTACAAATATATGGGCAGCCTGGCCCGTAAAATCGTCGAAGAACACCTGGAACTCTGTCTTGCCGCGGGCATCAATCATGAAGGCATCAACGCGGAAGTCGCCAAAGGTCAGTGGGAATTCCAGATCTTCGCCAAAGGCTCTGCCAAAGCCGCTGATGACATCTGGACCGCTCGCTATTTGATGATGCGTCTCTGTGAGAAATACGAAGTGGATGTGGAATTGCATTGCAAACCCATCAAGGGCGACTGGAATGGATCCGGCATGCACTGCAACTTCTCGACCAAATACATCCGCGAAGTGGGCGGCAAGGAATACTTTGAAGCCCTCATGAAGGCGTTCTCCGACAACGTCGCCGAGCACATCGCCGTGTATGGCCCGGATAACCATCTGCGTTTGACAGGTCTGCACGAAACGCAAGCCATCGACAAGTTCAGCTACGGTCTCTCCGATCGTGGCGCTTCGATCCGGATGCCTGTTAACTTCATCAAGAACGGATACAAGGGCTATCTGGAAGATCGCCGCCCGAACTCCGAAGGTGATCCCTACCAGATCGTCTCGCGCATTCTGAAGACGATCAATGGCGTGCTGAAACCTGGGGTACTGCAGACCGCCGGTGTTGTCTAGCCTGTAGCCGCGTGAGCGATCCGAGTGCGGCCGTTTGGTATCGCCTTCCAAGCGGCCAATCTGTTGATCTGTCCAGTTGTTGCGGGACAATCGATAGCGCGCAAGCTTCTCGGCCATGAACCATTCGTAACCCCTTACATTGGCTCTTTTCAGCTACCGAAGATGGTGACGAAGGCCTCTGTGACGGGGCTGGCACCAAATAAGAAACTGAGGGGTGTACTTTTAGGGCCGAATTCTTCGGAATACTCGGGGTGGATATTTATGCGTTGAAATTGCGCTTCGATGCACAGGCTGCCTCGCTAACCAACGATTTGGTCACCCTGAATCCAGCCGACTGTCTGGCCCGCGTGCCGCGTCAGCGCCGAATCGTCAATAAACGCGAGGACGTTGGAGACACATTCCTCTGCGTTCGCCACGGCTACGTGATAGGCGTCGCTTGTCAAAACGAGCAGGCGCGAATTGGGGATCTTCGGCTGGTGCTGCAGGACGCTCTCGACGGTTTGCAGCGCGCTGTGATCGCTGGTAATCACCAGCGCGGGCGACTGGATCTTCGGCAACACGCTGTCCATATTTACGCCTGAAAGCAGCTTCGCCATACCCGCTCTGGTCTCCGGTCTCATCGCCGACCGCATCTTCTCGAAATACGCAACCTCATCGTCGGTAGCAGACGACCCTAGCCGCACTTTCATGGGCGTGTTCTCGAATTTCGGATCGACCGGCGTAAACGGGCCGCTCGCCACGACGACCGACTTCGTCCGCTGCGGATAGCTCGCCGCGAACTGCATCGCAATCGCCCCGCCCGTTTTCGCTCCGATGATGTGCGCTGACGCCACGCCCATCTTGTCGAGATATTCGGCCATTACGGTCGCGAAATTCGCGAGCGACCAATCGAAATCCGCTGGCGCGGTCGACTGCCCAAACCCCGGCAGATCGGGACGCAGCAATCGAAATCGCCGCCCCATCCGCGGTACCCATCCATACCAAACCTCACCCGATTCCAAATTCCCGTGAATGAAAAGCATCGCGTCCGGTTTTGCCCACGGCTCGCCAAACCAATCCTCCCGATAGTGCACCTGCGCTCCCAGCCCCAACAAGACCGAGGTCCCCGCCCCACTCTCGCACCGCTCGCCACTCACGGCCGCACCCTGTGCGCCCGCTTTCGCATGTAGGAATCCGCCAGCCGCCACTGACAGCCCCATCCCCCCTGCCGCCCGATACCCCGCATTCAGCCATTGTCGCCGCGAAATTCCTTTGGCCATAACGCCCCTTGTTTTCGGTCTTCGAATCGTGCAGCGACTCTCGGCTTCTCGCAGCGGGGCGCTTCAGGGCGCCATCTTCGTCCAGCACCTACTTCGGTGCTCAGCTCTTTCGTTGTCATCCCGACAAAGCGAAGTGATGAGGGATCTCTGCGGTCAGTTTCCACCTCGCCCGATCTCGCGAACGGTTGCCCCTCGGGGCCAAAATGATCAACCGGGGAGCGTGCCTGCAAGCAAGCGTGACGGCCGCAAAAAAAACTGCGAACCGGAGCTGACAGAACCTGCCGTACTTTTATTTCCACACCGGCTTCACCGGCGGCCCAATCAAAAACGCTGGATTCGCACCTTTCCTCGGCACATACTTCTGCACCCGCCCGCTGTCCACTTCCGCCACATAAAAATTCCCTTCTTGATCCACGTGCATTCCGTGAACGCCCCAGAACCCGCCCGGAAAATCTCCCCAGGTCCCCCAGGAATAAAGGAAGTGCCCCTCAAGATCGTACTTCACCACTTTCGACGTCCCACGATCGGCTGCCCACAAGTGCCGGTCCGCTGACATGATGATCAAATGCACATCCGACGGCGGATCGCCCGTTGGCCACTGATCGAGAAATTTTCCATTCTCGTCGAACACCTGAATCCGGTGATTGTACCGGTCGTTCACGAACACCCGCTTGGTCGGCACATCCACGGCAATGCCATGCACGCCATTAAAGTATCCCGGCCGCGTATCGTTCGGCGGAGTCCCCTTCTGCCCCCAAGTCGTCACATACTTGCTGTTGTTGTCGAACTTCACCACCCGTGTGTTCGCATACCCATCGGCGACGAACATCGTGCCGTCGGGTAGCCAGGCCAGATACGTCGGCCGGTAGAAATGCTTGTCGTCCTCGCCGTGAACGTTCGGCTCGCCGAGCGTCAGCAGCAATTTTTTCCCGTCATTTGTGAATTTGAAAATTGCGTGCCGGTAATCGTCCACGATCCACACATTTTTCTCGGGATCGTACGGACTGATGTACACCGCATGCGGCCGCCGGAACATCGAATCCCACTGCGTCCACCGCTCGATGATGTCGCCCTCGGCGTTGATCACGCACAAGCAGTTTTCCCACTTGTAATCGACGTTCTCGGTCCCGCGATTCGGCCCGTCCAATTCTCCCGGAGGGCTCGCCACCGTCGCATCGCGCCAAGGCAGCCGCCCGATCGGAAACGAAAGGCTCGGGCCGAAATCTGGAAGGTCCTTCGTCTTCGGCCGCTCAATATTCGGCAACTCGCCGCGCTGCAGCATATACACGCGATTCGGGCTCTCGGCAAAAACGCCTTCGCCCGATCCCCATGTCCACTTCTGATTCCCGGGCACGCCCGAAAGCGGCTTCGGCCAGTCTTTCGCAATGTCGTAGGCGCCAAAAACATCCTGCCCGCCTTTCTGCCCCGGCACGGCCGCGAACCCCGGATCATCTTTCGGCTTGGCCTCCGCCTCCGGCGTCGACCCGATCACTTGCGACACCAGCGGCAATCCCGCCGAAACAAGTCCCATCTTCACCAGCGCCCGCCTGCTCATTTTCGAAAAAGAACTCATAGTTCATCTCCTTTGGAGCGGATTCTAGTTCTCCGTCAGGCCTTTAGCAACGAAATCCGACGGCTCCCTCGCGATCTTGTGAAGAGCATGCAGGATACCGCGGAGCACCAAGGCGCGGCCGAAGCGGCGCGCCCCAGCGCGCCATCTTCAAGCTTTCTCCCGGTGCGGGGGCTAAAATCCATACCGGGGTCAATTCCCGCCAAACTCATACACCTCATGAACGCCCGTGTCCGCGTCATGCTCGGCGGTTCCATCAAACGCCACGTGCCCACCAATCGCATGCAGGCGGTTCCCGATCACCGCGACATTTACGCCGTGCCGCGCCGTGACCATCGGCTGCAGCCGGAACCATTCGTTCGTGGCCGGATTGAAAGCCTCCACGTCGCGAAAAATCGCATCCGCGTGGTAATCGCGCAGTTCGCCGCCCAGCACATAGATCATCCCTTGGTATGTTCCCCAACCAACACCGCTTCGCGGCGTGGGCATCTTCGCCATCGCTCGCCAACGGTCGGTCGCCGGATCGTACTCCTCGACCACATCTGTCCCGCTCGACAGCATATTCGCAACGTTTGCGTTCCCGATCCGGCCGCCAATCGCGTAAATCTTCCCGCCCACTGTGCCGATGGCCTGGTGATTCCGCGCCGTCGGCATAGGCCTCTTGGTAGCCCATTGGTTCGTCGCCGGATCGTAGACTTCGTTGGTCCCGACCACCATAATATCGTCCGGCTTGGGCGGATTCGCCGCCCCCGGCGCCAACGCGTCGCCGCCCAGCACGTAAATTTTCCCGCCCACCGCCACCGCAGCGCCAGCCTGCCGAGGCTCCGGCATAGGTGCAATCGCCTTCCACACATCGCTGCCCGGATCGTACTGCCAGGAATCTTTCAGGTACAAAACACCAGCCGTCTGGTCTTCCGGATGCTCCGTGCTCAGCCCGCCAAACAAATAAATCCTCCCCTCAGCCTCGGCGACAGTCATGTGCTCAGACGGCCGCGGCATCGGCTTCTTCGACGTAAACTGATCGCTCGCAGGGTCGTACTCAATCACCCGCCCCGGCAACACAGCCTTGTCGCCAGTTCGAACCGCCGTGCCTCCAAACAGATAAAACTTTCCATTCGCCGTTGCGCTCCAATATTCTTCGGCCGGCTCCGAAAGCGGCGCAAACTTGGTTCCTCGCACCCAATGTCCGGTCACCTGCGCCCGCGCACCGACAGGCACCGCCAGCAGCCCAAGCCCCACAATCACAGCCATGCGAAGCTTCGCCATTCTCATCCCAGCCCTCCGTCCAGTAGCGCAGGAACCAACCAAGTACGGCGAATATGTACACGTCCAGCCCACACAGGTCAACAACAAACACGCCGCAGTCCGGTGCTAGAGCTCGCCCAGTCTTCGTGGCGCGGGGCTCGCAGTTTGGTGGGAGAGTCTCAAGTTCTAAAGTAGGTCAACAGCCAGAACAGGTTCTGAGTCCTGCCTGTTGGTCACGTCGCCATTTTGCGACCCTCTACACCGCAGGCTTCAGACGCCTGGCAGCCTCTCCTGACGCTCCGATTACTACCGGGGGGGCGAACCAGTTCCCGGGTGGGAATTTCATCCCCTGTCGACCAATCGCTTTCCCACGACGCACCCATCTCAGGTGCTGCCGTCGCAGCAAGACACCAAGGAACGCCAAGGCGATTTAGTAGCGTTGGCGCCGCGCCCTATGCTATCGTCCGATTAAACAGTCTCTTTGCGCGGTTTGGGAGATTGCCATGCGGACGATTCGAATGCTCCTGCTGATCGTTCCCTTCTTACTGGGATTCCCGCTTCTTGCGCAAACCCAATCTGCCACCGACACGCGCCTTGCTCTCACCAAAGATGTGATGAACGAAATGGCCGGAGGACAAATCTCTTCCGTTTGCGACCGCTTCACTCCGGAACTGAAGGACGAAATCACCGAGGACAAAATGCAGTTCGTCTGGAACCGCCTGCTTGGAGTCAGCGGAGCTTTCCAGAAGCAGCTCTCGCAGATCACCCGAACCATTCACGGCACCACCATCTTTGTTGCGCAAAGCCAGTTCGAGGATTCCAAAGTCGAGTTGCGCCTGGCCTTCAACGGCGAGAATCAGATCACCCGCATCTGGCTAGCTCCGGTTTCCGACCTTAGCCCCGAGGATATGGAAGCAACAGCCAAAAGAGTCGTCGATCTCATCCGCCAAAAGCAATTCGAACAGCTCTCCATCGAGTTCAGCTCCGAGTTGAATGCCAGCATGCCCCCCGAGCGTCTGGACATGTCCTGGGGCCACGTCGTCTCGCACCTCGGCCAATTCAAGAACATCAAGCTGGCCTCCAAAGATGACGAGCTCGATTTCGTCGACGTCACCTGCGCTTTCGAAAGCGGCGAAATCATCGTCCGAGTTGCCTTCGACCCCGCCGGCAAAATCGGTGGCCTCTGGATGCTCCCGGTAGAAACGACCCCCGCCGACACGCCAAAGATTTAGCCGGCGATCAGCTCAACTTCTCGTTTTCCGCGATTGAACGCTTTGCTTCGGATTTACTGCTGTGCGGTTTAGCCTTGCTTTTCCGCCGTTGTGACGCCGTGGATTCTATGGTGGGGTTCGGCCCTAAATCCCTAAATAAGGTCGATTTTGCCGTTGCGATAAGCGAAGGAACTCTAGCTTCGGTTCAGCGCCCCTCCTCGGGCAGACGGTTCGCCTTCTCGCTCCTTTCCTACTTTCTTTACTTCCAATTTAGTTCGGCTACCTCTGCCTCACAACTTCCCCAACCCGTCGGTGAGTTCAATGTAATTTCCCCAGGGATCAGTCACGAACGCCTGGGTAATCCCCAACTCCGGCCTCTTGGTAAAAGGCACATCAAACTTGATTCCGTTGGCCTCCGCTCTTTTGCAAAACGCCTCGAGATCCTTCACCTCGAATCCAATGTGATCGATCCCCGTCCCCTTGGTACCCAGCGTCACCGAAGTCGCCGCCCGAAACCGCAAACTCGTCCCCGGCAACTCGAGCGCCTTCGCCGCCGTGGCCCCTGCTCCCGAAGTCCCATCCGCTGCGCCGAACACTTTTTGATACCACTCGCGCATCGTCGACGCGGAGTTCGCGCCATCAGGTGCCGCTCCCACGGCAGCGAAATGAATGTGATCGAACTTGATCGGCATCGGGTTCGACGGCTTCTCGATGAACTCGACCTTCACGCCCTCGGCCGTATACATAAAGCCACAGCTCCCTACGGGGCTCGCCGAGCACCCGCCCTTGGTAGGTTCGGTCTTCAATCCCATCGCGGCAAACTTGTCCATCAGCCCCGCGCCGCTTTTCACCTGAAACCCGATGTGATCGACACCGCCCGTCCCGTTACCTGTCGGATCGCCCTTGCGCAACCCGATCACTCCACCCGGAAATTTGATCATGTCGTTCGGCCCAAGCTTTGCCGCCGTCCCGCCCAGGTCTGTCCAGAATTTCTTGCTGGCATCCACATCCTTCACCAGCAGGTGCACGTGCCCCATCGACACGCCCGCCTCATTGGGCGCAGCCAGCTGCGCCCGCAAGCCAGTGGCCGCCATCATCAGCGCAAGAGCAACAAGGAAAATCGCAGCTACCTTTTTCATCGGTAAAAACCTCGCACGTGGATTGTGCCTTCCATCAGGCCTGCTGTTATAGCATGCGGCGGAAAAAAACTGGTAGCGTTCACCATGGGCATCGCAGCCATTCCGTAATGCCGGTCCCGCCAACTCATTTCCGGTCTTGCGATCTCGGGCGTGGCACCCGTCGAAGTGCCGCAATCGCCAAAGCTTCCACGCTAAAATTGCTTCCCGGTGTGATCGCACTCCCTCCTTTACCCTTGCCTCGGGAAAGCATTTTATCTCGGGCGTTCGGTGCGGCCTAGAACCACGCGGGAGCTTCGCGCTGTCCTTCTCCGCGGTAGGCGGGTTCCTGAGCGCCCGTGAGCGCCCGCAATTTCCGTTTTCCTGCGCTTTGGGCTATGCTAACCTTTAACAACGTGGAGCGACAGTAACCGTCATCATATTCCTGAGGGAACGGCCACAGCGCATCGTGGGCGTCTCGGCTTGCGCCCAAAAGTTCGGGAGAATCTTATAGACCATGGCAACTACTACGATTAATGTCCCGGGACGTAAACGAGAAGTCCTCGATAAGGCGGTCATCCGCTTCTGCGGTGATTCGGGTGACGGCATGCAGATTACCGGCAGCCAGTTCACCAATACTGTCGCGCTGTACGGCAACGATCTGGCCACGCTACCCGACTTCCCTGCCGAAATTCGCGCCCCTGCGGGCACCCTTCCTGGCGTCAGCGGTTTCCAGGTGCATTTTTCTTCGACCGACGTTTTCACGCCTGGCGATAGCGTCGACGTGCTGATCGCCATGAATCCCGCCGCACTGAAAATGAATCTCGCAGATCTGAAGCCAAACGGCATCCTGATCGTGAATCTCAACGACTTCGGCGAACTCGATCTGCGCAAAGCGCAGATGACCGCGAATCCTCTCGAGGATCACTCGCTCGATGGCTATCGCCTTTTCGCTGTCGAACTGACACGCCTGACGCGCACCGCGCTGAACGATCTGGGCCTCGACAACAAGAGTGTCGACCGCTGCAAGAATTTCTTCGCGCTGGGGATGTGCTACTGGCTCTACAACCGTTCGATGGAGAACACCTTCCGCTGGATCGACGCGAAATTCAAGAACAAACCGCAACTCGTCCAGGCGAACCGCATGGCGATGCAGGCAGGTTACAGCTATTGTGAAGCCACCGAAGCGTTCCAGGTCAGCTACGAAATTCCGCCCGCCAAACTCGCGCCGGGAGTCTACCGGAACATCAGCGGCAACACCGCGCTGGCCATGGGATTCGTCGCCGCGTCGCAGAAGGCCGGGATTCCGCTTTTTCTTGGCTCCTATCCCATCACTCCGGCGTCCGACATCCTGCACGAACTTTCGGCATTTAAAGATTTCGGCGTGATCACCTTCCAGGCCGAAGACGAAATTGCCGCGGTCACCTCCGCCATCGGAGCCGCCTATGGAGGGGCGATCGGCATTACCACCACCTCCGGCCCCGGCATGGCGCTCAAAACCGAAGCCATGGGATTGGCTGTCGCGGTCGAACTGCCGCTGGTCATTTGCGACATCCAGCGCGGCGGCCCGTCGACAGGCCTGCCAACCAAGACCGAGCAAGCCGATTTGTTGCAGGCGCTCTACGGCCGCAACTCGGAAGCCCCGATTCCGGTGCTCGCGCCTTCGACGCCCGGCGACTGCTTCTGGATCGCCCTGGAAGCAACGCGCATCGCGATTAAGTACATGGTGCCGGTCATCATCCTTTCTGACGGATATCTCGCAAATGGCGCCGAACCCTGGAAGATCCCCGAGCTCTCGGAGTTGCCTGAAATTCCGGTGCGCTTCGCAACGAACCCCGAAAATTTCCTCCCCTATCGACGTGACCCGCAGACGCTGGCGCGCCCCTGGGCAGTTCCCGGGACGCCGGGCCTTGAGCACCGCATCGGCGGCCTTGAAAAGCAGGATGTGACCGGCAACGTGAACTACGAACCGTTAAATCACGAGCGCATGGTTCGCCTGCGCGCCGAAAAAGTCGCCGCGATTGTGCAGGATGTTCCCGACGCGGTTCCGGTGGGCGCCGAATCGGGCGATCTGCTGATCGTTTCGTGGGGCTCCACCAGCGGCCCGATCACCGCGGCGCTCAAATCGGAGAAGTTCGCGACACATCGCATCGGCCACCTGCATCTGCGGCATCTGAACCCGCTGCCGAAGAATCTCGGCGATGTGCTCATGCGCTACGACAAGGTGCTCGTACCCGAGATGAACATGGGCCAGCTGGTGATGGTCCTGCGCGCCAAGTATCTGGTCGACGCGCAAGGCTACAACAAGATTCAAGGCAAGCCGTTTAAGACTTCCGAGCTCGAGCGCAAGATCGCGCAAATTCTGGCCGAGTCGTAGCCTGTTTTTCGCTCTGGTGTGGCTGTGAATGTAGCGCCAGGAGCAAAGGAAAAAGAAAAGGATGGCGCCCCGAGAGGCGCAAAGCCCAAGTTGTCATCTCGAGCAAGTGAAGCGAGTCGAGGAGAGCAGTGATGGCCACCGAAACGTTGCCGGTTTACACCAAAAAAGACTTCCAAACCGACCAGGAAATCCGCTGGTGTCCCGGGTGCGGGGACTATGCGATTCTTTCCGCCGTGCAGTCGGTATTCGCAGAACTGGGCGTGCGCCGCGAGAACTTCGTTTTCATCTCCGGCATCGGCTGCTCCAGTCGTTTTCCGTATTATATGAACACGTTCGGGTTCCACACCATCCACGGACGCGCGCCCGCCATCGCCACCGGCCTGAAGGTGTCGCGCCCCAATCTGGACGTTTGGGTGGTCACCGGTGACGGCGATTCGCTTTCCATCGGCGGCAATCACACCATTCACATGCTGCGCCGCAACGTCGGCCTGAAGGTTCTGCTGTTCAACAATAAAATTTACGGACTGACCAAGGGCCAATATTCGCCCACTTCGGAAATTGGAAAGAAAACAAAATCCACTCCGTTCGGCACGACCGACCGGCCTTTCAATCCACTTTCGCTCGCGATCGGGGCGGAGGCGACTTTTGTGGCGCGCTCGGTCGACGTATTTCAAGGACACTTGAAAGAAACGCTTAAAAAAGCGGCGGCGCACAAGGGCTCGGCGTACGTCGAAATCCTGCAAAACTGCAACATCTTTAACGACGGTGCCTGGTTCGAGCTGACCGAAAAAGACGCGCGCAGCGAACACGTGGTACAACTCGAACACGGCAAGCCGCTCATCTACGGTAAGAATCGCGACAAGGGCATCCGGCTGAACGGGTTGGATCTCGAGGTGGTGCAGCTCGGCAACGGGATTGGGGAGAAAGACTTGCTCGTCCACGACGAGCAAAACCCGCAGCCCGCCTATGCGTTTCTGATCGCCAAAATGGGCGAGATGTCCGGATTCCCCACTCCCATCGGCGTGCTGCGCTCCTGGGAAAATTACCCGCGCTACGAGGACCTGATCAACAACCAGATCCGCGACGTGCAAGAGAAGCGCGGCCAAGGCGACTTGGCAAAACTTCTGCGGGCCGGCGACACCTGGGAAGTCCGCGCCTAAACACGCTTGGTCGCATCGCGCGCTTCGACCAAGCGATCGCGCATATTCCAGCGCCAGCCCCGCGGTGGTTGGTCACCTCATTGTAGTATTGAATCTCTGTCACTTCGGCTCTACAACCACAACGCAGAGCCGATCCGTGCGTAATAATGCGGATTGACCGCCGAAAAGCAGGGGCGTAGAACAAGCTCCTGCCGGAGAGGTCCCCGGCTTTCAATCACCGCGAATAGGGCGAGCGCAAACGAAGAACTGCAGCGGACATCCTGGCTTGGGAAATTCGGTTTGAGACAATGCTGCTCGCGAGCAGGTATTCGAAAGGAGATTTGTTGGTGGATACCTCGGCGCCGGTGCCCTCGGCGAAAAGGAAGCGTTATCCGGCCCCGGTTGATCGGGGCGAGCTGAACCGGTCAATGGTTTCACTCCTGCTGAGCGTCACGACCCTGGTCGCCACTTGTTGTGAGCTAGCCCTGCTGTCCGACGATCGGGAGGTCGTCGCACGAAACATCCACCGCGCCAAAAAGTCTTACGCCACCGCTCTGCGGCGGGCCGGCCGATTATCGTTTAGCGTGGAGGACGTGCGAGCATTCGAATCAAGAACCATCCGGTTGGAGAGCCTGATCTCCAAACTTGAGCAACGACATAAGGTACAGTCGTCGGGCGATGGCTTCACTGGCGCGAGTCGCGTTCAGGAGGTTCGTTCGGACTTCCGGCCTTGGGATTCTTGATCTTCTTTTCCAATCGGACCAAGCGTTCATATAGCTGACGGATTTTTCTCTGGACGGTTTGGCTGTCCTCACGGCTTCTTTTCGGGAGATCTTCGGACCCTTTCATTTGGCCCCTATCTCCGAACCCACCATCAGAATGGAATCTCTAACCAAGCTCGGGAAGGCCTGAACTTTATCCTGTCTCACATTGTTCCTGGCCACCGTCTATAGCGTAGCGACGCTCGGAAATTGCTGAAACCTAGCGCTGCGGTTCCTTCTACTTCATGTGCGTTCTTGAAGTCAATCCGCAGTTTTGCGAGGTGCCGGCTTCGGTCGCTTACGCTACGAAAGCATCGGCCCGCTGACACAGTCCCATTGGGAATTCCGGTACCTGAAACCGTCGGTCTCGGCCGCCGATGGAAGGCACACGAGTGGGTGGACGCAAACAATAGCTCCAGCCCCGAAGCTCGAACGTCATCGCGATGCTGGAGTATCTGGCACTGCTGCTAGCCGCAGCCGCCTATCGGCTGGCCTGGCGTGATGTGGATGCGGCACACTGCATCTGTAAAAAGATTTTGACTTTTGACCGGCTACGGGCTTCCAATACCTAGAATACCCGAAATCCAAGAAGGTAGGTTCGAAGCGGTAGACATGATCGGGTAGGCTGTCGCGGCCGCGGGAACGAATTCGGCGACAGTCCACTCTATCTGTTATAGGCTTGCACCCCCAGCAGTCAAGCCGAGCATCTGCAAAATTATGCGCATTCTGATCGCCGACGACCACGAGATCATCCGCCAGGGCCTTCGCACCCTGTTGAGCACCGACGATACCTGGGCGATTTGCGGCGAAGCGGTCGACGGACGGGAGGCGGTGGAAAAAGCGCGCCTACTCAAGCCGGACATTATCGTCATGGATATCAGCATGCCGAATATGGACGGGTTGCAGGCCACGCGGACCATTCGCGAGACCAGCCCGGAGATTGAGATCGTGATCCTGAGCCAGCATGACTCGAAGGAGATGATCCGGCAGGCTTTCAAGGCGGGAGCGCGGGGATACGTGGTCAAGTCGGCGATATCGAACGATCTGGTCACCGCGTTGCGGACCGTGGGGCGGCACGAGGCCTTTTCAGCCGAACAATCCGCTCCGAGAGGCCGATTGCCGATGGCCGGCCCCCAGGAAATATTGCTCAAAGAGGCGGCGCTCGAGCGCGCGCTGCGCGAAAGTGAGGAGCGATTCCGCTGGACGTTCGAGCAGGCAGCGGTAGGGATGGTTCACGCGAACTCCAACGGGCAATTGCTGCGCGTGAATCAGCGGCTCTGTCATATTCTCGGTTACGCCCGGGAAGAAATTCTGAAGTTCCGTTTGCGGGACCTGACCCATCCCGATGATCTGGCGGCCACCTTGGAGAACGTGCAGAAATTGCGCTCCGGAGAGCTTGATTCGTTCACCTTGCTGAAGCGTTACATTCGCAAGGACGGAGGAATCGTCTGGGCGACGGCGACGCTCAATCTCATACGGGATTCGCGGGACGTTCCCGAGTACATCATGGGCGTGATTTATGACGTCACCGCACAGAAGAATGCGGAGACGGCGCTCAATACGAGTGTTGCCGAAACCATGATGCGGCTCGAACTGGCACAATACGAGCTGCGCCAGAAGGAAGAGCAATTGCGAGTCGCCCTGGCGGCTTCGGATACGGCGACGTTTCGCTGGAGTCCCGACACCGGAGAGCTGCTCGAATTCGGAGATGAGGCCAAGCGGCTATTTGGATTCGCGGCGCAGGAATCGGTTACCAACACCGAACAGCTGCTTGGACACGTTCATCCAGATGATGTGGCAACGGTAATTGCCGCGGGCGAGCGATGCACTCTGGGGCACGATCTAGAAATCGAAAATCGGGTGATCCTTCCAGAAGGCGAAGTTCGCTGGCTATTCGCGCGCGGCAAGGTGTCGCGGGATGCAAACGGCCGGACATGGATCGTGGGGGCTGCCACCGACATTACCAAAAGGAAAGAAGCGGAGGCGGCGGCACGGTGGAGTGACGCAAATCGTCAATTCGCGCTGCAGGCGGCTCGCGTAGCCGAATGGGAGTTGGAAATTCCGACGGAAAAAGTGAAGCGATCGCTGCTTCATGACCGGATCTTCGGGTACGAATCGCTGCAACCGAACTGGACCGTCGATCGATTCCTCGAACACGTTCATCCCGAGGATCGGGAATCGGTGCACACCATCATTCAGAGATCCGCGGCGGGTGGATCCGATCTGGATTACGAGTGCCGGATCATCAGGCCCGACCAGGGCGAGCGCTGGGTGTGGGCCCACGGCGCGCGGATGCCCGACGAACTTGGAAAGCCCAGCCGCATGATCGGCATCACCATGGACATCACCGACCGTAAGAAGACCGAGGAAGCGCTGCGCAAAAGCGTCTTCCGCTTCCAGCGGTTTGTCGAATCGAACGTGATCGGCATCGTGATCGCCGACGCCACGCGGATCATCGAAGCCAATGACGTGTTCCTCGATATCCTCGGCTATTCGCGGGAGGAGCTCGTGGCCGGCAATCTCAACTGGATGGCCATGACGCCCGCCGAACATCTCCCTCGCGACCTACGGGCCATTGAGGAGCTGAAGACCTTAGGGGCCTGCTCGCCGTTTGAAAAGGACATGATTCGCAAGGACGGCAGCCACGTCCCGATCCTGATCGGCGCTTCGGTGCTCAATCCCGCGCCGCTCGAGTGGATGTGCTTCGTGCTCGATCTTTCCGAGCTGAAGCAGGTGGAACGGGAGCTGCGCGAGGCGCGCGACGACTTAGAGCACCGCGTCGAAATTCGCACCTACGAACTGGTGAAGACGCTCTCAAGCCTTCAGACCCAAGTAAAAGTGCGCAAGGAAGCCGAGGAGAAAATGCGCGAGCTCTCTGGCCGCCTTCTCCGGCTGCAAGACGACGAACGGAGGAAGATCGCCCGAGAACTGCACGACACGACCGGGCAGACGCTCTCCGCCTTGAGAATGAGTTCCGACGCTCTTAAGCGCTGCGGCGAGATGCCCCCGAAAGCAAGGAAGTACTGCGAGGACATCGACGCTCTCGCCGAAGAGGCGCTGAACGAAATCCGCACGACGTCCCACCTTCTGCATCCGCCGCTGTTGGACGAAATTGGTTTCGCGTCGGCGGCGCGGTGGTTCGTGGAAGGGTTGGCGCAGCGCAGCCGTATCGAGATCGATGCGGAAATTCAGATTGGCGACCGTCTTCCGGCGCTGCTTGAATTGACTCTGTTCCGGGTGTTGCAGGAGAGCCTTACGAACATTCACCGGCATTCGGGAAGTTCGACGGCTTCGATCCGCTGCGAAAAGGCCAATGGAGACGTTGTGCTGAGGATTCAGGATTCCGGCAAAGGCATCGCCCGAGAAGTGCTCGAGCGGTTCGAGCGCGATGGCGTGGGAACCGGCGTGGGGCTGGCGGGTATGAGAGAGCGTATCCGGGAGCTGGGCGGGAAGCTGGAGATCGAGTCCGGCGCTCAGGGAACGCGGCTGACGGTCTCCATCCCCATTCCTGCGTCGCCAGCGCCAGGTCCGGCTTAAGGCCGCGAGCGACTCGAGGTCAGAAGCGGCGTCCCGACCTCCCGCCTTGTGCCTCCGATCGAAGCCGGGCGCGGGTTTTTTCGCCGGTCAGTTGTCGCGAATCACAGCTTCAAAACCCGCGCTGCATTGCCGCCCATGATCATCTTGCGCTGCGCGCTTGTCAGGTCGATGTGCTCAAGGAACTGCACAGGCCGGTCGTAGCCCATGTCGAAGCAGTAGTCGCTGCCGATCATGATGCGCTCGGCCCCTACCTGCTTGATGATGAACTCCATAATGGGCTTCGAGTGCACAATGGTGTCATAGGTGAATCGGCTGAGGTACTCACTGGGAGGCTTAGGAAGATTCATCTTCTTTACCTCCGGTCGCACGAGGTAGCCGTGATCCACGCGCCCGATCAAAATAGGCAGCGCCCCACCCCCGTGGGGCAGACAAACCTGCAGCTTCGGGTGGCGATCCATCACCCCGCCAATGATCAGCTTGCAAGCGGCGATCGCGGTGTCATAAGGATTGCCCAGCAGATTTGAAAGATAATAAGGCTGCATGCGCGCGCCGCCGTACCCTTGGAGCGGGTGCAAAAACACCGGCAAATCGAGCGCTTCGATGCGCGAATAAATCGGCTCAAAGAGCGGATCATCGAGATCATGCATGTCGTCGATATGCGTGCCGATGTACACGCCGCGCATCCCCGGCAATTTGCTTGCGCGATTCAGTTCATCGACGGCGCGATCGGGGTAAAGCATAGGCAGGATCATCAGTGACACGATGCGCTCTGGATATTGTTGGTGGGCCGCGCTGGCTCCGTCGTTCCAGGCTCTCGAGAGCTTGTGCGAGAAATCTTCATCGCCCCAGTAGACCATGGGGCTGGTGAGCGATACCGCCTGCACCGCAATTCCCTGCTGGTCCATATCCGCAATACGCAGCTTCAGATCGATGAATTTCATCGGCAGAACCGGCTGATTTCCAACTGGACTCTTGTAGGAGAAGCCCACTTCGGTTTGGTGAAATTCCGTGCCGAAGCGTCGGCCGTCTTCGATGAACACGTCGAAGAACGATTGCGGATAATAATGCGCGTGAATATCAATCGGACGCGCACCGGCGTTCGTAAGCGCACGCTTGGTTTGCGCCCGCGCCTCCACTTCATTTTCAGCCAGCGAATCGCCGCCCAGGCCAATCGCTGCGGTCGCCGCAGCCGCCAGGCCCGCTTTCAGTATTCCTCGGCGCGAAAAGCCGTGTCCGCAGCCGCAGTCCCTCTCTTCATTGTCCATGGTTCACTCCGGCACTGCTCGAAAAGGGATGATTGCCCGGGAAGCATACACCAAAATCAGGCCGGCGCACGCGCGCGACAGCAGCGGCAGAAGCGGCTGAGGGCTGCGGGCGAATTTCTTGACTGCCCGCGGGCAAGGCTGCTAAGGTGCGGGCACTTCAATAGCAGGCTGGGGAGGGAATATGCCGAGGGTTCGTCTGTTCCTGTTGGCCGCGGCCGTAATCCTGATCAGCTCAGCGACGGCCCTTTCTCAGGGCGTTCTGATGCAGAAAGCGTTATCGCTTGGAATGGCGCAGTCAATTGCCGAGGGCGCCATTGAGAAATGCCGCGCCGATGGCATGCACATCGCGGTCACCGTCCTGGACGGCTCGGGACAGCTCAAAGCATTTCTGCGGGACGACGGCGCGAGCATCAACACCGTCGACGTAAGCCATCGCAAGGCCTACACGGCTCTGGTGATGCGCAGAACGTCGGCCGAACAAGCCAAGACCTGGGCGGCGATGACTCCTCCTCCGGTGATTGAGGGCACCATCGCCCTGCCCGGCGGAGTGCCGATCAAGGCGGGTAACGAAGTGATTGGCGCCGTGGGCGTGAGCGGAGCTCGTGACGACGAATCGTGCTCAAACGCAGGGATCGCCAAAGTGGCCGAGGCGTTAAAATAGCGCGCGAGCTTCGCTAGGGAGATGCTGCTCAGCCGAGCTCGCGGTCGATTTGGGCAATCGATCGATGTCGCGTCTCCACTCCGAAAAGTCCGTAGACGGTTCCGGCGAGCGCGTACCAGCCACCTAGGTAAATAAACGCCGGAACGATTTTGGCGACCGAGGCCTCCGGGTTGACGATGTTCGACGATCCGACGATCATCGCAAGTCCCAGCGGACCGATGATCTTGCCGATTCCGCCGAAGCCGTAAGCCGAGCCCATTCCGCTCGCGCGCAGCCTCGAAGGCCACACTTCCGCCGCGTATGGTCCGACAATCGCAAAGCCGCCATCCGCGAAAAAGTACGCGACGACCAGCACCAGCCAGAACACCGAAGTAACGCCCCAAAATTCGTTGCGCCCGTAGCTGGCAAGAATGATAAGCGCAGCCGCGCTGAAGCCGAAAAGGGCGCCCGACACGCGGCGTCCGAGCGCGTCTGAAAGATAGGCGAAGGCGATGCGTCCGAGGAACGCGCTGACACTACAGCCGATCATCAGCGAAGCCGCACGCGCCGGCGTGATCTTGAGCACTTGCACCAACAATGTGGGCGCCCACAGGGAAAGGCCATAAATTCCCGTTTGCGCCGCGAGATTTCCGAGCCAGGAAACCGCCAGGCTACGCGGGTAGCGGAACAGTTCGCTCAGGCGGACAGGTTCCTGCGCTGGGGCCTCGCCGCGCGGCAGCGGAATTTCTTCCGAATCGATCTGCAGCGCCCAGGCAAGAGATTCGCGCGCCTCGCGCAGCCGTCCCCTCTGCACCAACCAGTGAGGCGACTCAGGCATCCAGGGGCGCACCACTAAAACCAGCAGCGCCGGCAGCATGCCAAGCGCGAAAAGCCCGCGCCAGCCTAGCAACGGTCCCAGGTAAGCACCCAGCACGGCTCCCAATCCCAGACCCAGCGGAACCGCCGCGGTCACCAGGCCGCTGGCCAGGCCTCGTTTCGACGAGGGCATGAATTCCTGCACGAGCGGCAGAATCACGCAGTACAGGCCGCCGACACCTACGCCAACGAAGAAGCGAAAAACGGAGAGGAAAATCCAGCTATTTTCGGGGGTCAGCGCGAGGATGCCCGTCGCCAGCGAAAAATTGATGATCGAGGCGATCAGAACTTTGCGGCGACCGATCCGGTCGGCCAGCCAGCCCCAGAGAGCGGCTCCCAATATGGCGCCGATTCCGGACGACAGCAGAATGATCGCCGACTGCCCGTAGGTGACTCTCCAGGAACCAGCGACGAAAGCAAGCACAAAGCCGATCAGAAAGAAATCGTAAAACTCCAACAGGTCGCAGAGAATCGCGACAAAGAGAAGTCGCCACTGGTTTCCGGTGAGCCTGGTCTGGTTTTCCAGATACTCCAGCATCGCGCCTCTCCAGATGCGGCAGAAAACTTTCCCAGCAGGCCGGACGGCCGACGTTTCAAACCTTGCGCAGCCCGGCAGCCTCGTATCGGGTTACCGGTGGCGGCAATTCCCTGCTCACGACCACGTCAATAATCGCCGGTTTGCCCGCTTCTTCCGCGCGACGAAGCGCGGGGAGGAACTGGTCCGCGGAGGTTACCCGCTCGCCAAAGCCGCCGAAAGCTCGGGCGACGTCCGCGAAGGGCACGTCGATGAACTCACTTGCTTCCGGACACAGTTCCTCGTGCACATACTTCTGCACGTGGTATTCAAAGGCCAGTGAGGAATTGTTCATCACGATTTGAGTGACCGGAAGCTTGAGCCGGAGCGCCGTCTCGAAATCGCCGAGATGATACCCGATTCCGCCATCGCCGGTAAGGCCGAACACGCGCCGCTTGGCTCCGACCGCGAGCTTGGCTCCAAACGCCGCCGGGAAGGCCCAACCGAGAGAGCCTGCGGCGCGCAGGGTGTTTCGACCCGCTCTCTTCTGCTGCAAGACCGTGACTGCCCAGACTGCCATGTAGCCGGTGTCGGCGACCAGAAGATCATCCGGGCCAAGATACTGGTTCAGAAGATGCATCAAATGATAGGGGTTGAGCTTGCCTTCGTAGAGCGCATCGCGAGAAACGGTTTCCAAATCTTGCATCCACGAAGCCACCTGGCCTTGAACTTTCTTGGTCCAACCCGACCATGAGCTTCCATTCACCCGCGCGGCCAGCGCCGCCTCGCGCAACATAGCCAGCGCGACGCCTGCATCGCCGACCATGGAGAGCTCTTCCTTGTAGGTGTGCCCGAGCGCGTTCGGGTCGAGATCGATGTGCACGATCTGGGTGCCCTGGCGAGGGTATTTGAATACATCGGTACCCATGGAACTCAACTTGGTGCCGATCGCCAGGCAGAAATCGGCTTCGGCCAGGATCTGATTGGCGATCTTGCGCGAATATCGCCCCACGGTGCCGACCGACAGCGCATGGAGGTCTGCGATGCTGCCCTTCCCGGCCATGGTCGTTACCACGGGAATTTGCAGCGTTTCGGCCAGCGAGGTGAGTTCCTGCCAGGCATTGGAAAGCATCACGCCGCCACCTGCAAGCAGCACCGGTTTTTCCGAGCGTGCAAGAAGTCCGATGGCCTGCTCGATATCCTGCGCGAGGGGAGCGCAGCGAATCGCATTCACCTTCAGGAAGGATTTTTCTGCGTAAATGTGCGGCGCAGAGCTGAGCGGTTTGTTAAACCAGTCGGCCGGGATGCCGAGATACGCGGGACCCGGCACGCCACCCACGGCCGCGCGCACGACGGTGCGCATCACGTCCGCAATTCGCTCCGGCTGGGGCAAATCTCCTGCCCACTTGGTCATCGACGGAAACATGGAGGTCTGCTCAAGTTCCTGATACTCGTAGCGATAGCGCGTATTCGTGTTCGTCGTGCCGCTGATGGCGATCAGCGGGCTCGAGGCCCAGATACGCATCGATGATCGATGCGGGCAGATATGTTGCGCCCGGGCCGTATTGCACGATGCCGAAGGTGGGCTTGCCCGTGACGCGCGCGTAGGCGTCGGCCATCGCCAAAGCGGAGCGCTCGCTGCGTCCCAGGATCACGCGAATTCCTTCTCGGTTCTGCAACTCGATGAGCGCATTCTGGGGAGCGCCCGTGAGGGTAAAAACACATTCGGCGCCGTATTCCCGCATCGTTTTTGCCATCGCCTGCGAGACGGTAAGCTTGGCGCTGGCGTCCCCGCCAGAAGCAGTTTTGGCAACGGTCGGCTTTTGCGTAACTTCCATGTCAAAACATCCTTTCGTTTGAATGGCAGATATGAAATGTGCGCCGCCGGCTACTTGATCGCCAGCGGGTTTACGGGCGACCCCACCGCCCCAGTCACCGGCAGCGCAGGGGCCACAAACATGAATTCGTAGCGCTGATCTTCTGCGCAATCCTTGGCCAGCTCGCCGAGATTGAAAATTTCGCCGACGGTCAGCCCCATGATGGGGATCGAGATCCAGTGCCAGGGCTGATTGGCTTCGTCAGTCTCGTTGGGACGCACCTCCGCGCCCCAGGTATCGGTGGCAATCGCCGCCACCTGTTTCTGTTGCAGCCAGTCGAGAGTTTCAAATGCCAGCATCGCCTTCGTCATCCTGGCGCTCTACACCTATTCCAGCGGCCTTCGGGCGCCGGCGATGATCGCTTTCGTCAAGGACATCATGATCTATATCGTGGTGATCGCCGCGGTGGGCATCATCCCGATGCAAGCTCGGCGGCTATGGCGCGTGTCTTCGACGCGGCCGCACGGCGCTTCGAGGCCAAGGGCGGCGGCCCGGCATCATGCTGCAGCCCGGCACAGTTCGTTCCCTTCGCCACGCTGGCGCTCGGCTCGGCGCTGGCCGCCTTCATGTATCCGCATACATGACCGGCGTGCTCTCCTCATCCAGGGCGATGTCGTGCGCAAGAACGCCATGCTGCTGCCGGCCTATACGTGCTGCTCGGACTGATCGCTCTGCTGGGCTATATGGCGATGGCCGCCGGGGTCATGTCACCGTCCGCAACCGAGGTCGTGCCGGCCCTGTTCTCAACCGATCTTTCCGGACTGGTTCGTCGGCTTCTCTTCGCCGCGATCGCGATCGGCGCGCTGGTGCCGGCCGCGATCATGTCGATCGGCGCCGCCAATTTGTTCACCCGCAACATCTGGAAGCCGCTTATGTTCGACCGAAGATCAAGCCGCAGGCGAGGCCGCCGACCGCCAAGCTGGTGTCGCTGATGGTCAAGGTCGGCGCGCTTGGTCTTCATCATTTTCGTCCCGACGAAATTCGCCATCGACCTGCAATTGCTGGGCGGCGTGTGGATCATCCAGACCTTCCCGGCCGTCGTGTTCGGCCTCTATCGCGCCCGTTCACGCTGGGCGCTTTTCATCGGCTGGGCCACCGGCATGATCCTCGGTACCTGGATGGCCTATTCAACCGGCACCATCAAGCCGGTCTATGCCGTGGCCTTGGGCGGGACCACCTATTCGGTCTATATCGGCATCCTTGCCGGTCTCCTGAATATGGTGATGACCCTGGTGTTGAGCCTGGTCTTCAAGGCGATGGGCGGGTCGAAGGACATCGACCAGACCGTCGCCGCCGATTACGACCTCTCCCACGAGAAGGCGTAAGCGGCTCGACCATCCATCCGGCCGGGGGGCGACCAATCTCCCCCCGGCCGGTTCCTTCGATCCCTGTCGGACTGCAGATCATGCGCCTTGGGGAAAGATTTTTGCGGCGGTTCTGTTCCGCCCTTATTCTGTCGATGGGATTGGAGCACCCGCCAAGTCCGATGACGGCAGCCTGACCCTGCTCTATTACGACCGGCCGCCCTTCCACTCTGTCGGCCTCCACCAGAAGCCGACGGGCAGCATCGTCGACCGTACCGAAAAGGCGTTGACCGCGGCCGGGCTGCCTTTCACCTGGAAAAGCTGCGGCCTGCCAAGCGCGTCCTCGCCGAGGTCTTCGAGGGCCGCGCCGACACCTGCTCGCCCGGCTGGTTCCGCACCCCCGAACGCGAGGGAGAAGGCGCGGATCAGCGGCGCCCTCATGATCGAACGCCCGCTGGTCGGAGTGTCCGTCAGGGTTTGCTGGGCAAAACCTCGTCCGATGCCCGCGCCACTTTCCGCGGCGATGAACTCCATTCTGGTGCGCGACCATCTGTCGAGCGGCACCTATTTCGGCGGATTGCTGGCCGAACAGCCGCCCGGCCATATCCAGCGCCGCACCAATGTCGACATCCCCTCGATGCTGGGCCAGGACGCCCTGCTTGCAATGCCACATCGCATCGTTGGCCGGGCGCGTCGAGTACCACCACTGATAATGCTTGCGCGGGCGCGGGAGCGCGGCGAGCGCCTCGTGAATTGTCGGGCTTTGCGGCGGCGCCGGGGCCTTGCCGTCGGTCGCAAACGGAGCGCCGGGGGCCCGTCGAACGGCGCGCTCATCAGCGCGACCGAGCGGAACACGTCGGGCCGCACCAGCGCGCACCACGCCGCGACCGAGGCCCCAAAATCATGCCCGACGACGGCGTCGGCATGCCCCATATCCCAGCGCCCGCGCACCAGCCCCAGCCGCTCCCGCACGGCGTTGAGCAGCCGGAACGGCGCGCAGGTCATCCGTCGTAATGGCCTCCACCCCTCGGTGCGGCGATACCCGGCGCTGGTCCGGCGCGACGACGCTGTACCCGGCCTTGGCCGACGCCGGCATCGACCTTTCGCCACGAATACGCTATCTCTCGGGAAACCGCTGCAGCAATAGCGCCAGCTAGCCGTACCCCTTCTCCCGGCCTCGAAGGATATGGACGCGCAGCCGTTCACCGCTCGACAAAGCGCGGCGCGGGTCCCTGGCGGGGAGGGACGGAAGGGATCGAGGGGGAAAGGGTCACGGCGGCTCCTTGCGTGTCGTCGCAGCGAAAATCCTGCACTGGGACGAGCCTCGTCTGGCGCGCCGTCCCGCCCGATGAGGACCTGGGCCTAGCGCGAAGCGGCGACCTGCGAATATCCCTCGCCGTCATTTCACAGGGCAGCCCTGCTCCGGACGCGATCAAAAGCACATTGACCCAACCTGCAAACTCGGCGATCAGTCAGGCGACGGAAAATAGCGAGGCCGCACGATGTCCCCAGGAGCGCTCCCGGCACGTAGCTTAATGTCCGAAATCGATACCGGCACGGTGGCGCGATAACCGTACCACGGTATCAACCCCAGCGCCAAACCTGCACGATCAGGATGAAGGGGCCGATAGATGCCGCGTTGTCGGGCCTTATCCTAGTCCTTCCATCCGGCACCAGACCGTGATGAAGGCACCGGGGAACGTGGCGAATCCTCCGGTCACCCCACCGAGGAATCCGACAAAATAATCGCCAAGGGAGCTAGTGAATATTTTAGTGACTGGCCGTCTCACAAGCATGTAGCAACCATAAACAATCAACAAAATCCCAATGCATTTCATGTATTGACTTGGGGCAAGATGATGAGTAAAGCGACGCCGACGGGCAATCCTAGGGCGCCGCCGGCAAGAAACCGGCCGAGGCGTCGCCAGTCGATTGCGTTTCTCAAAGTTATGACGCTAAGAAGCTGTGTCGCAATACTGCACACGATCATCACCTGAACGACCTTTACGGGGTCGGCGAGCAGGTGAAACAGCATGGCGCCGCAAATTGCCGAGAAGGCAAAGCCGGCGATGCTGGACAATGTCGAGGCGACGAACACCGCGGCGAGACCACCGACACTGGGCCCGCCGAACACGGTCGCCGTGGCTTCGGCGATAACGAAAAGGCCGGCCACGCCGAAAAGGAAGATCAGCGGCCACGCCGATTTTCGACCGCTCGCCGAGAACGGGCTGGCCAGGGCTCGGAAATGGACCTGTGCTTTCACGGGCGCCCTTCGTCCTTACGGCTGGAGTGCGCTGCGCGCGAGTTCGGTACTGAGATCCCGATCGAAAAAATAAACAAAAATAATCGCCCAAGCTGAGATAGCGGCCGCTCGCAAAAAAACCGTGTGGTGGGGAGCTTTCGTAAAAAGCTTCGTACCGCCGCTCGGCTCGGGATTTTTATTCCGCCAGCCTCACATACTCGAAATCGCCCGGCTTCCCGTCGATGCCGGTGCGGGGTGGGGCGATCCAGGGGGCGTATTCGCCGGGCTCGGTGACGGGGCGCATCAGGCTTTGGACGAATTGATCGTCGGCGGGGGAGGGGAGGAACTCGTCGCGGCGGCGCTGCCAGTCGCCGGGGGTGAGGATTTGCCGTCGGGGTCGGCGTGGATCGCGGCGAACTCACCGATGCGGCGGTTGAACGCGACATGCGGCAGCTTCAGGCGATAGTCGATGCCGTGCGCGGGCGATGATGCGGTTCCACCAGCGCTCGACCCCGCTCTCGGCGTCGGCGACGAAATCGTCGCGCAGCCGCATGTTGAGCGCCGAGAGGGCCGGCACGTCCTCGCGCACGATGAGGCCGTCGTGCAGGCGCAGGACCGGGATAGCTGGCCCCGCCGAGCAGGTGGTCGTCGTCGATCTGGTCTTCGAGGTAGCGGCCCTTGAGCCCGGCCTGGAAGGCGTTCGCGGCGTTCGACGACAGCTCGCCGCCGAAGAGGTCGAGGGTCAAGCGAAAAGTGGAAATTGGCCCGCTTCTGCATCGTCGGCAGGTCGATGACGCCGGCGTCCGCACCCGCGCCACGTCATGGGGGTCGTCGATACCGGCGGCGTTCATGGCGGCGCAGGTCGCCTCGAGGACGCGGCCGATGCCGGACTGGCCAATGAACATGTGGTGCGCTTCCTCGGTCAGCATGAACCGGCAGGTGCGCGAGATCGGGTCGAACCCCGATTGCGCCAGCGCGTGGAGCTGCATCTTGCCGTCGCGGTCGGTGAAGAAGGTGAACATGAAAAAGGCGAGCCAATCCGGCGTCTGCTCGT
>CAVQZU010000166.1:0-13637 GCA_963718485.1 uncultured Acidobacteriota bacterium | reverse complement strand
GCTCGCCTGCTGGCCATTCACCAGTCGGGTACGACCGTTGCTGACGTGCAACTCGGTGTTGGCATCGTGATTCACTTGTCACTGACCCCTATCTCTTTAATGCCCGTCGCAACTGCGCTTTGTCCCAATGCTTCGATCCTTATATCGATAGTTTCGATTGACCGCCGGGCGACGAGTGCAGCCTTCGCCTCTCCCTTGATCCCTATTTATTGATATGCCCCTGGAAACCGCGTTTTGTCCCAGGCAGAAACATTATTTTTCGGAGAGTGAAATTCATCGCTTTCATGCTCTAAGCTGTGCTAAGAGTCAAACATCCGGCGTTTCCCTCAGATGCCCCAGAGAGCCCATGAACAGCGGTCTTCCATCCGGCGACCCGAGCACCCTGCGCGACCGCGACTATGTCGCGCTGCGCGCGCTCGACGACATTGCCCTGATGGTGGAAGTGCAGGCGAAGAACGGTGACGCTCTTGCGATCCTCTTCGATCGCTATCAAGGCGTAGTCCGTGGCGTGGCGCTGCGCATCCTCCGCGACGAGGCGGAATCGGAAGATGTTCTCCAAAACATTTTTCTCGAAATCTACCAACGAGCGGGACAATTCGACCCCGCCAGGGGCACATTCATAGTGTGGTTGTTGCAGTACGCGTACCACCGCAGCATCCGGCGCAAGAACTATCTGGTGGTTCGCCAGTTCTACGTTAATGTAGCCGCGGACGATCTGAGCGAGTTGGAGCAAGGCAGGTTGCGCATGTACGCCGAGGCGCCGCAGGAATGCGCTCGGTTCGTGCGCGAAGCGCTGGCGTTGTTGACCGAAACGCAGCGACGGACGATTGAGATGGTGCATTTCGAGGGATTGAATTTGAAAGAGGTGGCGAAGCGCACTGAGGAAAGCTTCTCCGGCACGCGCCACCACTATTACCGGGGCATGGCCAAGTTGAAGGAACATCTAAGATCGGTACGCACTGATTCCGAAGGGAGAGACCGAGAACAGGTGTCCGGATTGGGGGCAAGCCGTGCCGAAGCATGAGCAATACGAAGAACTTTGCACTCTTGCGATGATCGGCGAGGTCTCGGCGACCGAATTGCGGGATCTCCGCCAACACTTGAGCGAATGCGGCGACTGCCGGCGCGAGTACCAGGAGTTCGTACAGTTGGTTCTGCCGCAGCTATCGGTCTCGGACGAATCCATCCCCCCTGTCTCTGGCTCGTCAAGCGACAACACGCAAGCGTTGCGCGCACGGTTCCTGGAGCGCGCCCAGGCAGCAGGAATCTCCTTTTCTGCGACGGCGCTGAATCCACCGGAAGATGCGCCGGAAGAGGTTGCTCCTGGTGGAGCCGCTGGTCCGATTGTAATGCCGGTTCGGAGGCGGACAAATCTTCGGTGGTTGTATCGGGGAAGCATTGCCGCTGCGCTCCTAGCCGCGGCAACGGTTGGCGGCTTCGTAGTAGCAAACTGGCACGGGCGGTTCGGTCAAGGAAAGGCGGCAATTGGTTCAGCCCCTCCGCCTGTTGTCACAGCCAGTTCTAGCAATCAACGACCCAGTTCGCCAGATCTATCAGTTCAGTTGGCCGCGGACTCTCGGACGATTGCGGCACTCGACGCGAAGCTCGGCGACACCAATGCTAGACTCGCTTCGGAGCGGGAACATGCCGAGTCGCTTGCGAGAGAGCGCGTCACCCTTCAGCAGCAGATCGACTCTGAGAAACAGGCCCTGGCTGCTTCACTGCAACAGGGCCACGCATCAGAACAAACCGTGGCAGGCTTACAGGCCCGACTTTCCGATTTGCAGACACGTGCCGATACGGCGAGTGCCAATGCGAGCCTCGACCAACTAAAGGTCAATGACCTTTCCGCGCAAGTGAAAGACTTGAACGTCTCGCTCGGCCGTGAGCGAGACATGCTCGCTGCCGGCCGAGACATGCGCGATATGATGGCCGCGCGCAGCCTACATATCGTCGATGTCGTTGACACCGATTCCAAAGGAAAGACCAAGCCAGCCTTTGGCCGCATCTTCTTTGCCGAGAATCGGCAGCTTGTCTTCTACGCTTACGACCTAAACGAAAAGCGGCTTGAGGAAGCGCGCTACGACTACCGCATCTGGGGGCAAAAGGAAGGCCAGCCGCATACCGCGCAAAGCCTCGGCATCTTCTACTCGGATGACAAGACGCAGCACCGCTGGGTCTTTAAGTGTGATGACCCGAAAGTGCTCAGCGAAATCGACTCGGTCTTCGTGACCCTGGAGCCGACCACAGCCGATGCGGCCCGTCCGCGCGGTCCCCAGTTGATGTACGCTTATCTGCGCGGCCAGCCCAACCATCCCTAAGTACAGTGGCGAGTAATAAGTGACAAGTGAATAGAACAAAATGCGGCGCCTGACAACGCATTGCGATAACCTGTACAACCTCACTCACCGCCTTCCCTTCGCCACGAGCCACTGCCTTTTTGCTTTCATGCGATCTTCACAATTTTCTTCGCGCACGGTCTGGGACAAATCCTGCTTCCCAGGGGCAAACGGAAGTAGAGGTCACATTCCATGCAAATCTTGTGTCGCTTGCATTTGCGTCTTCGCTCCCTCTGCGCCCGCCTCGTCGCCCTCGCTACATGCCACTCAAATACAGTGACGAGCGACAAGCGGCCAGTGGCTAAAGCCGTTATGCAGCACAGTAGACCGCATAATGAGACCAGGAAAACTCCGCTGATCACCCACCACTCGCCACTAGCCACTGCCGTTCGCTATCTCTCGCTCGTCACTTGCCACTTGGCGCTAGCCACCGTCCTCGGGCCGCTCGCGACTGCTCAAACAGGCTTCGCCTCCATCTCCGGCCGGGTCGCTGACCATTCGGGTGCCGTGATTCAAAAGGCCGATGTTACGCTCAAGAATCTGGATACGGGTATTGTGCTCGCCTCGCAATCGAACAACGATGGCATCTACAGCTTTCCAAGCGTGATGCCGGGCAATTACGTGATGCGAGTGCAGAAAGTGGGTTTTCGCTCGGTTGATGTTACTGGCTTGACTCTGTATACCCAGGATCAGCTCGCGCGAAATTTTTCTCTCGAAGTCGGCTCAACGTCGGAATCGGTCACGGTGAAGGCCGATGCCACCAGCGACTCGTCAGCAATTGGCATGGTTGTCACTCGCGATTTCATCGAAAACATGCCGTTGAACGGCAACTCGCTTGATGACCTCATCGCTCTTGCGCCCGGCGTGGCAAGCGGGTCGGCTGGCAACTTAAGCATCAACGGCCAGCGTAGCGACGCAAACTACTTCACTGTGGATGGTGCTGCTACGAATGTGTACGTAAGCGCGTCTCTTCTCGAGAACAGCTATCCGGCGAGCGCCACTGGCGCATCACCTGCTCAGACTGCCCTAGGCACGACGCAATCACTCATCTCCGTTGACGCCTTGGACGAATTTAAGATTGAGACCTCTTCGTACGACGCTGAACTCGGAAGGCAGCCGGGAGGCCAAGTCCAATTTACCTCCCGGTCCGGAACAGATGCTCTTCACGGCTCCGCGTACGATTATCTTCGCAATACTGTTTTCGACGCGAATGATTGGGAAAGAAACCTAAATGGCATTCCTCAACAACCCGAGAGGCAGAACGACTTCGGGGGCACTTTGGGTGGGGCTCTCACCATTCCTCACATCTACGACGGCAGAAGTCGAACCTTCTATTTCGCCTCTTATGAAGGCCTGCGTCTTCTACAACCGAACCCCGCATCTCCAGTAAACGTGGCAAGTGCGGACCTCAGGCAGTTTTCTGCGGCAGGTGCCCGCCAGATCCTGAATTCGCAGCCGATTACTAGTCCCTCTGCAGACAATGGAGATGAATGCGCCTTGTCGCTCGGCTACACATTTTCATGTAGCAGCCGCTACATCACAAATTCGTCGTTCCTAAACGCTATTGATTCACCGAGTCTCAGATTAGATCAAGCGGTCGGCACTCGGGGTCATTTGTTCGTAAGGTATGCAGACACCTCGTCAAATTCAGGAAACCTTTTCGTGTCACAAAAGGAGAATGTGAGCGGGAACAGTCACGCTTGGACAGTAGGCTCTACTGTAAGGGTGTCACCCAGTGTCTCTGCGGATGTTCGATACAACTACACCTATTCAAGTTCCCTTGACAACAAGGTTCCTGCAGCTTTGGATGGGGCTGTTCCGTTTCCTGAAACACTATTCGCTCTCCCGGAAGCTGTAACGAGCGGCACCATAGAAGAATATCCAAGTTCCGTGACCATTCCAGGAATGGACAGCATCAACAATTCCTTGCCGCAGTACGAGCAGAATCTCTATCAGCAATCACAACAGCAAGTAACGGGGAGCCTTACGTGGAGTCACGGTTTACACGCGATTAAAGGAGGTATTGACTATCGACGCTTGACGCCGCTCATTGATCCGTTTTCCTACTCAAGTAGGGTTGTCTTTTTTTCCCTCAGCGGGCTTGAGCAAAATGTCGCCACCGCCTACGAGAGTGCGGCATACGACACCAAGACGAGGCCCACAATAAACAACCTTTCGTTCTATCTAGAGGATCAATGGAAGGCAACGCAACGTCTCTCACTGACCTACGGCCTGCGATGGGAGTTTAATCCACCGCCCGGTCCAAGCAATGGAGTTTATCCCCTCGCTTTAACCTCCGGAAACCTTTCCATGGCAACATTGGCGCCATCCGGTACGCCCCAATATGCTACCGTCTACCACGACTTCGCTCCTCGGCTCGGAATTGCTCTGCGTGTTGGTTCATCAGAACACCCGCTAGTCTTGAGAGCCGGTGGAGGAATCTTCTTCGATACAGGCCAACAAATGGCAATTGCCGGCTACTTCGGTTATCCATTTGGGAGCGCAGCGAATGTCTTCATTCAGGTACCCTTTCCCCCATCCACCCAGCAAGAGACCCCGCCGCCCGTTGGGGGGCCGCTCACACCGCCGTACGGGGAAATTCGTGCAAACGACCCGCATCTTGCTCTTCCATACACTGAAGAGTGGAGCCTTGCGGTTGACTCAGTCCTCAGCAGCAAGAACACCGCCACAGCATCGTATGTGGGAAATGGGGGACGAAAACTCCTCTATTCGGCTGCCTATGGGTTGAACTATACTCCACCGATCAATCCATTGTTCACAACAGTCCTGTTGACGAATAATGCGGCTGCGTCAAGTTACAACGCCTTTAATCTCCAGGACCGAGGGTATGTGGCACAGGGCCTCGAAATCATAGCAGCCTACACGTTTGCACATACGTTGGACAGCGCATCACAAGACGCTCCCAATCAGACCATGCCGCAGTGGGGAAATTCAGCGAGCGACATACGCCAAGTCGTCAATCTCGCGATGAATTACGAGACGCCGGCAGTCTTCTCGGGGCATTTGATGAGTGGTCTCGCAAAAGGATGGCTCATCGCAACACGGTTTCAAGCGCAGTCCGGCAGTCCAATCGATGTGATTCAAGGGGAATACCTGCTTTCCGATGGTCAGGCAGCGGCGTTTCGGCCGGATCGTATTCCGGGTGTTCCCTTATACCTTCATAATTCACCGATACCATCTGCTATCGGCAGGTGGGCTCTTAATTACGATGCTTTTTCGCAGATTGCAACCGATCCGAACAGCGGCGCACCGTTAGCGGTCAGCAATGTTGGGCGGGACGCATTTCATGGGCCAAATTTCTTTAATCTTAGTATGTCGCTGCAGAGAGACATTCCCATCGTCGAGAGGCTCCATGCGAGCATCCGAGTTGACTCGTTCAATGTGCTGAACCATCCCAATCCAGGTTCTATCGACTATCAGCTCTTCGACGGGCCCCAGCAGTTTGGGGTCGCAGATGGCGTTCAAACACTTGGTACCCCAAATGCGCTGTATGCAAGCGGCGCTGCCCGGTCGCTGCAATTTCAATTGAAACTCAAGTTTTGAAAAGAGAAGTTGCGCGACCGCCTCATCTCATTGATGGGGCGCGCGATCGCAACCCTTGCTCGGGTCAGGAGGAACGGTTTGGTCGTTAGTGGATCCGGAAAGATCGCAAAGAGTTCAACTCAAACGAGAGCGCTAAGAATTGTAGGTTTGGCGCTGATGCTCTCGTCTACGGTGCTTGTGGCGGCCGTCAATCAAAATACCATCTACATATCCGCAACTCAACGTCTTCAGGCTGCCACCATATCGTCCGATGGCCGTACCCTGGCCTTTCAGGCAGTGACGTTCCCTATAAACAACGGCGAGGGTGGCGCGGGCTCATTGCAAAGTCCCTGCGACATTTATCTATACAGCATTGAGAGCAGGCGCATATGGAAGATCACAAACTCAGTTGAAACGGGGGTCAGCTTTTCAGAACCTGTTTGGTCTCCCGACGGTACGCAGATTGCGTTGCTTGGCTTGCACGACAACCGAGTGTCGCCGTGGCTGTACAGCCTCACATCCCGAAAACTCAATCGACTAAGTCTCGATAACGTGGCATTTCCGGACAGAGCACCTTATCCCGATGCGAGAATTGTGTGGCTATCAGATCACCAACTCGTTTGGTCTACAATGCCGGCTGATGTCGTTTGGTATGGCGACCGAAGATGGCGAGCGCCGCAGATCTTTGCCGATTGGCAAAGAGCGGCAGTCGGGAACGAGGTGACCAAGCGAGTTCTTGAATCCGGTGCGCCTGGGCAGAACATTCCCGCTGGTAAGTTGGTGTCTTATGATACTGCGTCCCATCGCGAGAATCAGATTATTGCAGCACACGCGCTGGTGTCGCCAACGATTGGTGACCCAGGAAACTATGCAGTCTTTCTTGATCGAGGAACGGGCGAGTACGATTCGGAACATTTGATAGCAGACAATGAAGATGAGCCTCGAAATTACATTATTGGGCTCGGCACAAACAGAGGACTCACAACTTTCGACCTCGGCGATTTTTCACCTCTCGTTGAAGGAAAATTTGGCGCAATGCCTGAGGGGGTCGTACGTTGGTCACCCAGCAAGTCGCAGGTTGTGGTGTACGGGGCGCGTAACAGCAACCGTTCGAGCGCCGTTCCGGAAACACGTCGTTTTCGTCGCATTGGTGCAAGGCTTGAAGAATCGCCCCTCGAAGGCATAGAAACAATCGCCGATCTTGCACCTGACTCTCAACGGGCCTACATGGGGCCTCTCCCCATAGCCTGGGATGGAGAGGATCGGTTGGCAGTATTCGGGCGGGCCAAGTCTGCCGCGCCATCAGCCAGGAAAGAATGGTGGTTAGAAACGACGAGCGAGAAAATGGAGTGTTTGACCTGTTCGTTGCCCGAGGTTCCACCAGAGATCGTTTGGGTTGACTCCTATCGGAGTTTCGTTGGCGCCAGCAAGGGCCACGTGTGGAAGCTGAAAGCGGGATCACACCCTGTTGACGACATCACTGACTCCCTGAAATGCGATGAAGTGCTCGGACCTAGCGCTGTAGCGCAGGATTTGGATGACACTTTGGCGGTCCAAGTGAAATGTCGCGGTAAGAATGCGCTCAAAATCTTCGGTTCACACATTCACTCTCCCCTCGATGTTCCCTTATCCGACCAAGATGGAATGGTGTACGGCTACTCAGGCAAGAGTGGCGTTGTAATTATTGGGAACGAGTCTGCGGTCAGGATCGTGAGAGCGGGAGCCCCGGAACAGGTCACGATCGCTCTTTCGGATTCTCGCGTCGGCGCCAAAGGCAATGAAGTAAAACCTATCGGTATTCACTATAGCGGGGCGGATGGTTCACCGCTGATTGCGGTCCTAATACCCCCTGCTGATGGCTCAGTCAAACGCCCATTTCCGACCATCGTTGACCAGTATCCAGGAAGGGTTTACAGCAAGGGATCTCTACAGGCATGGTCCCTGGCTCCTGACGAGAACATGGACTTGCCAATAGGTGGATGGACTCACCATGGTTATGCGGTCATGCTGCCAAGTATTCCCTGGTCTCACGATGTGCGTAAGACAAACGAACCCTTGAGGTACTTCAGGGACACAATCGTAAATGCGGTAGATGCCGGGGTTGCCTTGGGGCTCATAGACCAACAACGAGTGGGCCTATATGGGATTAGCTTTGGGGGATACGCTGCCACAGGGGTTATCGGTGAAACAACAATCTTCAGAGCTGCAGTTGCAGCTGCCCCTATCACGGATCTATTTAGCGAGTATTTGGGGCAAGCGCAACCCTTACTGAGTAGGCCCCATCCATCTGGGTTTCTATGGACTGAAAATGGGCAAGAAGATCTTCAAGGGCTTCCTTGGGATGACCCACAACTATTTCTTCGAAATAGTCCATTTATGCACGTGAAGGAGGTTAACACACCGCTACTTATCATCGCCGGGGATCTCGATACTGTAGTGCCGTTTGAGCAATCGGAGGAGATGTATTTGGCCCTTTTTCGTTTAAACAAACGCGCGCGCTTCCTGCACTACGTCGGCGAAGGACACGGACTGTCCGGCGCAAATTCTAGAGATGCCTTTGCAGAAACCTTGAATTGGTACGACACGTTCCTCTTGGGTAAAGAGCCAGTGCCGGGGTCACAGGCCCACGGCAAAGCGAAATAAGCTGGTGTAGATAGGCACTCGTTGTTCCAATCTTCCGTTCGAGATCGGTCCGTATCAACAACTGGTGAAATGGCAAAATCGGAACGGGCTCGACTTTCTTCGAGATTTGCATGATGGAGTCTAGACATAGCTTGCTGGCAGGAAGGTTCGAATCGACGCCTACCGAAGAACTCTCCAACGAGTCTTACGTGGACACACTCGTCGCGAGGATCACTGCAAAAGAGGACCCGAAGAATCTCCAGCCATATTTCCGACGAGAACTGGAAGCGTTGATGGCGCAAATTAAAACCGTATTGTTAGAGGCCGCAGATGGAGATACGCACGACCACCTCGCATTCATCGATGCCGAAATCGACCAGACCCTTCACCCGATCAATGTAAATAAGTGAAAAGTGACAGTACGCAAGAGAACTCTCCGTATCTCAGTGAACTGCAACAACTGTTCTTTCTTGGAGTTGATATGATTGGACTTTACGGCAGAACGATTCTATTCGTCATGACGTTTGTGTGCGTACCATCACTTGTTTGCCGAGCCCAAAGGGTAATAACCGGCGCCGATTATCATATCCGGGCGAAATTCCAGGTTCCAGGTCAGGGAAGCTGGAACTTCCTGGCCATTGATGACAGTTCTGGCCGGATATATATGCCACATGGGCAAACAGTCCAAGTCATGGATTTGTCATCTGGAAAGATACTGGGCGAAGTCCCGGGAACTCTTGCATACAGCGTAGCAATAGCTTCCGATCTTCACAAAGGCTTTACAACCAACGGTGCCACCGCATTAGCATTCGACACGGACTCCCTCGAAATAACGGAGAGAGCTCGGGTAAATCCGGCGGAAGTCATTCTGTACGATCCAAAGACGAAAAGGGTATTTTTCATTAGCGACAAGATCACCGTTCTAGATGCAGTAACATTCGCAATCGTCGGCGAGATAGGTATCGGAAAGGAAACGCAGAATGCGGTCAGTGACGGGTCAGGACGAATTTTCATCAATCTCGATAGCACACCTGGAGAGGTTGCAGTTATTGACTCCGAAACACTCACACTGCTCACTAAATACTACATTGAGTCGTGCGAAGACCCACACAGCATTTCAATCGACGCCGCGCACAAGCGACTACTTGTTGGGTGTGCGAATGAGCTTGCCGTAATTGATTCTGATACAGGGGCGGAAGTAAGCTCCTCTGCGGTGTGTCGCCGAGAAGGCGGAAGCGCTTTCGATAGCGACACTAAAATGCTATTCGTTTCGTGCAGTGATGGTACGATGAGCGTCATTCAGCAGGTGTCCCCCGATTTTTATCGACTGCTGCGAAACATCGAGACAGAAGTGGGGGGATCCGCGTATGGCCTATGACATCAAGACTAAGACTGTATTGCTCCCAAAGGAGGATATCCGCGTAGTACCAACTGCAGGCAGCAAACGCCCATTCAAGACAGAATACGTCCCCGGCACGCTGCATCTTCTAGTGATTGGACCGTGAGATCTCTCCTGAATCGTATGGACTGTTATTTTCCTGTTTCGGCGACAACCGGAATGCCATGAGCTCAAGCAAGGTCAACGAAGTGCTTCCCGTTCTTATCCTCCGTACAGACTTCATAAAAAAGGATAGATCGTGACAAAGGTTCGCTTTTACCGCTGGAATATCGTGTTGTGTGCCGTCACTTTCAGTCTAAGCACATTGTCGCAGGCAGAGCTTATTGCTGTTGCGGAGCAGACACGGATTCCACGGAGTGCAGGTGAAGAGAACGCAAAAGCCCCTACTGAGACCGAAAAGAAGGATAGTGGTAAGATCACTGATGCTCAGTCTCAACCCTACGACGATGTCATCTCCCCTGATGCTCGGACCGAGAGGGGAATGTTTCTAGTTCATGAGGTCAAAAGCAAATTCTATTACGAAATTCCAAAGAATGAGTTGAACAAGGAATTCTTTTTGGTCGCTCGCGTCGAAAAGAAACCCGCGCAGGTGGAGTATGATCCGTCTCCTCCGCACCGAATTGTCCGATGGGAGCGTGAGGGAAATCGAATTCTGCTGCGTAGCGTCGACTATTCGGTCGTTGCAGACGAAAGCCTTCCGGTAGCCGAGGCCGTACGCAACGCCAGCGACGACGCTATTCTGATGGCTTTCAAGATCGAGGCATTTGGGAAAGATGAAGCTCCTGTTATCGACGTGACTCCTCTGTTTGCTTCTGAGGTTCCGGAATTTTCAGAGACCAAATGGCTCAAGAAGCTCAAGGTAGGAGGGTTCGACTCAGCCAGATCCTTCGTCAATCGCGTGTCTCCATACCCAAACAACATTGAAGTCGAAGCTACTCATACTTACAGCGCTACACCCGATGCCGGAAGCATCTCCATGCTTGTGCATTACAGCATGGTCCGCTTGCCGGATCTTCCTATGCGGCCCCGGCTCTTTGATGACAGGGTTGGATTCTTCTCGGTCAAGCAGATCGATTTTGGCCGAGATGACCAACGCTTGCCGGAACGCCAATTTATCTGCCGGCGTCGTCTCGAAAAGAGAGACCCTTCAGCTGCGCTCTCAGAACCGGTTCAGCCGATTGTTTTTTACATCGATCCGGCAACCCCTCTGAAATGGCGGCCGTGGATCAAGCGCGCCGTGGAAGATTGGCAGCCGGCGTTTGAGAAGGCAGGTTTCAAAAACGCGATCGTTGCAAGAGACGTTCCCGATGACTCCGCCTGGAGCCTGGAAGACGCACGTTATTCGGTTATCCGTTGGCGCCCCTCGTCAGATAGGAATGCGGTCGGGCCACAGATTACCGATCCCCGCAGTGGCGAGATCCTGAATTCCGATATCCAGATCTATCAGAATGTGATCAATCTTCTACGGGATTGGTACTTTGTACAGGTGGGACCGCTCGATCCACGTGCTCAGAAACTGCCGCTGCCCGATGGCTTGATGGGACGGCTCCTTGAATACGTCGTTGCCCATGAAGTCGGGCATACGCTCGGACTCGAACACAACATGAAGTCCAGTTCCTTATATCCGGTCCACAAGCTTCGCGATCCTGCCTGGCTTCACACGATGGGTCACTGCTCTTCGATTATGGATTATTGTCGGTTCAATTACGTGGCTCAACCGGAAGATCATATTTCGGCCGAAGATCTTGTCCCACGGGTAGGCCCCTATGACATATGGGCGATTCACTGGGGCTACGCACCAATCGACTCAAATACCCCAGACGAAGAAATGCCAACCCTGAACAAGTGGGCCAGAGTACAGGATCAGACTCCTTGGCTCCGCTCTTCGACAGCAGGGGCTCATGGTACGGACCCCGGAGAGAATACAGAGGCGGTTGGCGATGCCGACCCCGTGTACTCGACAGGCCTTGGCCTGAAGAACCTACGAAGAGTCATGAAGATGGCTGTTTTGGCTACGTCGAAGGAAGGAGAATCCTACGATGACTTGAAAGAAATCTATGGCGAAATTCTCAGTCAGTGGTCGAAGGAGATGAATCATGTTGCAAAACTAGTCGGCAGCGTCAACTCGGAAGGCAAGCACGCCGGACAACCAGGTCCCATCTTCACTCCAGTGCCATCTCTTAGGCAACGTGCTGCAGTTGAGTTCCTGAACGAGAATGCCTTTCAAACCCACCAGATCCTCTTTCTGGTTCCGCAGGATGTTCTTCGTCTCATTGAGCCGGACGGAGCGCTCAATCAGGTCCGAGAACAGCAGACAAGTGTCCTGAATAATCTGCTGGGTGACGACAGCTTCGCCCGTCTGATCGAGCAGGAGGCGCTCGACCCAGCGGACGCGTACAAGCCGCTTGATTTTCTCCACGATCTGCATCAAGGAATATGGGCAGAACTCGACGGCAAGGACGTTCGAATTGACGCTTACCGACGAAACCTCCAACGAAGTTATGTAGACGCGCTCGACGCGAAGATGGCTATGAAACAAGATCCCAAAAATATCGAGCCTTACTTTCGTGGCGAATTGGAGTCTCTGAAATCCGAGATTAAGACCGCTTTGCCTAGGGTCGTTGACGGAGACACGCGCGACCACTTGGAATTCATCGTGGCCGAAATCGATCAAGCATTCAACCCGATGAACGCGAGCAAGTGAAAACTGACAGTATCCAAGACCAGAGAGGAGAACCGGTGCAGAAAACTCATTTATTGTTTGGCCGATTCGCTACCCCATTCATTCTTGCAATTCTGACTCTCCCGTTAGCCAGGGCACAGATATCCTACCGTCTCTTGCAGCAGTACCCTATCGGCGGATCGGGCGGCTGGGACTATATCTCAATCAATAGCGAAGCCAAGCGCCTCTACGTATCGCACGGGAAACAGGTCGAGGTTCTGGATGAGAACTCCGGCAAGTCTGTAGGTGTCATTCCCGACACGCCAGGGGTACACGGCATCGCTGTTGCCTCGGACCTCCGACGAGGTTTTGTTTCCAACGGCGGCGACGACTCTGTAACGATCTTTGATCTCGACACGCTGAAGACCATCAAGAAGGTTCCTGTGAATGATCCCGACTTCATTCTCTATGATTCCTTTTCAAAGAGGGTCTTTCCGATGAATGAGAAGATCACGGTCCTCGACGCCCAATCCGGTGAAAGGGCTGGAGAAGTCGATCTCGGGGGCGATCCCGAATCAGCCGTTTCCGATGGAAAGGGGACGGTATTCGTCAATGTGGCAGACAAGGGGACGATTGCTGTCTTAGATGTGCAGGCGCTAAAGGTCACGAAGACCTACCCGATCGACGATTGCGTCAGTCCGCACAGCATGGCCTACGACTCGGCTAGCCTACGGCTTTTTGTCGGCTGCCGGAATTCCACGCTAGCAGTGGTTGACGCATTGACAGGGAAAGTGGTCGCTCATCAACAGACCTGCTCCGGCGTGGACGCCGGAGGGTTCGACCCAAACAACAAACTCGTTTTCATCTCCTGTAGCGAGGGCGTCATCAGCGTAATCCGAGAGGTCTCGCCTGACTTCTATGAGCTGATCGACACGGTGAAGACCGAACTCTGGGCTCGGACAATGGCGCTGGATCTGATCACGAAGAAGATCTATCTGCCAACCGCAGATATCGAAACCGTGGCCACGACTGACCCCAAGAAGCCATTTGTGCGGAGGATGAAGCCAGGCAG
>CAVQZU010000165.1:0-11065 GCA_963718485.1 uncultured Acidobacteriota bacterium | reverse complement strand
AAACTCTTTCAGACGCTCGACGTTCTCCTGGGCCTCGGCGAGCTGCGTTTCGTGTTCCCGGACCGCTGCGCGGCGCTTCCCGAAATCGAAAACGTCATAACTCATCGTGATTCCGAATGTTCCGAACTTGTGGACCAGGAACGGTACACCGTTCTGGTAGCTGTGCCGTGCAAAGACGGCAATGTCGGGAATGTAGGCGGCTTTGGCTGTTGTAACGCCTGCCTTAGCCTGTTCGACCGTTTCCATGGCAGATGTAATCTCAGGATTTGTTGCGAACGCGATCTTGACCAGATCCTCATGCGAGAGGTCGTCAAGAGTGTTCAGTTGGACTGGGCTCAAAACCAGCCGGGTGTCGAGCGGGAGGCCCAGCAGGTTGTTCAATTCGGTATTCAGGTCGGCCAAGCGAAGATCGATCGTCAACAACGATTGCTCGCTTTGAAGGAGCCCTGCCTTGCTATCGAGTATGTCGAGGTTGAGCGCACTCCCATCGCGGACTCCTTCTTGCGCTTCGCTTAGGCGAGTCGTGGCATAAGCTTGGTCCTGCTCTGCCGCTTGCTTCTGAAGCTGTGCAACCAATATGCCGTAATAGGCTTCATGAACCTTCAAAGCAACCTGATTCTCGAGTTCCTTAGCGTCCTCCCGCGACGCCGCTACCTCGGATGCGGCAACGCGATTCTCCTGGCGTATGCGAATCAGCGGCGTCAGAGGCTGGGTGATACCTGTTCCGATAGTCGCGAACGTTGGACTTCCTTGGTCGATAAGAATGTCATGCGTTGGGACCGGCGCAGAATTCTGGACTAGCCCAAACGCGCCGCGTGGAATCTCGACGTTTTGGAGCGAAGTCACGTGAACAAACGTGGACTCATTCTTTAGTCTTGGGAAGTAGTCCGCCTTCGCGGCCGCCTTATTCTGTTCCCTCTCCTGCACCTTCAGTCGGGCAAGCCTGATCGTTCTGTTGTGGGTAAGCGCCAGTTTCACCGCCTCCGGAAGTGTCAGGGCAACGGAGTCCGCGGCGTGCGCGGCGCGAATAAAGATCAATAGCGCTGCTAGGACGCGGCAGTTCATGCAGTCTTCTCCTTCGGCCGGAGGCTGATGGAACTTGGCCGCATACACGTCAGCAGAAGAAGATAGCCGGCGATCACCCAGCCTATAAGTAGAAACGCATCGGAATACGCGAGTGATAAGGCCTGCGCCCGGACTTGTCCGCCGAGGATCGCTGCAGAGCGAGCGGCAGCTTCCTCTTGCCCTGCCGATGAGGGAGTCAAGAAGAGTGCCAGGTTGCGAAGCCTGTCATCGGTGATCCAATTTCCGGCTGCGACGTGATACCCCAGCACGTTGGAATGCAGTTGCTCCCGCACAGCGACAAAACGGCCAAAAGCCACTGCGCCGACTTCGCCTCCCAGCAAACGCATCGTGTGCATCCAGGCGGCATAGGTGGAAGCGTTCACGACGTTAGTGGCCGCGCCCATTTCGGCCGCGAGCAAAAGCAGATTCGTGACAAGCGCGACGAAGGCCGCGGCTATTCCCATAGCCAGCATGAGTTCGGGCAACTCGAAGCTGCTCCCCGCCCATCCGGAATCAACGCGCGCGGCCATCCAGCACGCGACGGCAATGGTTGCAAATCCCCCAGCCATCACGATGCGAGGTTGGATGAAAACAGTTGAAATGGCGGCGACCCAAACGAGCACGAATTGAGGGATCGCGACCCAGGCCAAAGCGGTGCCTGTCTGAATGGGCCTGTACTGCGCGATACTGCCTAAAAACCCCGGAATCGCGGCCAACGGGGCGAGCAGCGCGAAACGTATGGTGACAATTCCCAGCCCCAATATAATCACGTTGCGAGCGTTCAAGAACGGCAGGTTGATCAGGGGATTAGGTTGGAAATATCGCCGCACGAGTGCAGTCAGTAGGAGGAAGATTCCTCCACTCAGCATGCCCACGAATACGGCGGAGTTCGACCAATCGAGCCGCTGGCCTTGGTCGAGAGCGCCATAGATCAAGGCCAATCCCGCACTTGCATAGAGGAATCCGCGCCAGCTCGGCCGAGTGCCGTTGTCAGTGGGTGCGATTCCATAATAGACACACAACATCATCACGGAAGTAAGGACGGCGGCAGTCCAGAAAATCCAGTGCCACGACAAATGGTCGATGTACCATCCTTCGATGAGCGTGGCAACATGACTGGTCACGACGATGTCCATTGCGTAGGCCGCCACTCCGAACAAAAGCAGCTTCGGCGACAGACTGCGAGCCACGAACGTTAGCGTCAGGGTGTAGAAGGTTCCTGAGGACGCCCCAGCGATTGCCTGCATTACGAGCATCGCGGGAAGCCCGGAGAACAACGGAAGCAGAAGCGACGTTACCGTAAAGATCGTCGCGGTAACCAGCAGCACGCGCCGTATTCCGTATGCGCTTCCTAGAAACACTGCGAAAACCCCGATGAACATCGTGGCCATGTTGAGTACCGTGGGAATCCAGGATGCATCGTCGAATCCAAACCCGAGCGCACCGCGCAGGTCAGGCAGTCCAACGCTGACCAATCGGCCATTCAGGGTCGCTATTGATGCTCCGAGAAACACGCCGAGTACCCCGACGTACGGGTTCGTCGCGATCACCGACGAAGATCTGGTGGCAGGTAACTGATTAACAGTGGCGGTCATCTCAGTCAGCCTTTCGTTGTGACGGAGACCACTACGGAAAGTCCTGGGCGCAATCTATCCATCCCGTTCTGGTTTTCGTCGAGGACGATTTTGACCGGAACGCGCTGCGTCACCTTTGTGAAGTTACCGGTCGCGTTGTCTGGAGGCAGCAGCGCGAATTGCGATCCGCTGGCTGGGGCGATCTCTTCCACGTATCCTTTCAGAAGCACGTCAGAAAACGCGTCCACGCGAATCTCCGCCGCATCGCGCGGACGAATTCTCAAGAGCTGTGTTTCGCGATAGTTCGCCTGAACCCAGATCTGCTTCTCGACAAGAGACACGATCTGCGTGCCAGGACTTACGAACTGCCCGGCTCGGACTTTTGTTCACCGACGATTCCATCCCGCGGTGCGACGATTCGCGTATATCCGAGATTCGTCGGCGTTAATGCGAGGGCCGCCTGTCGCGCTTTGATATCCGCGTAGAGCGTTTGCTCCTGAGCGTCGAGCACCGCGCGCTGCCGTCGCTGCGCCTCGACTTCCGCGCGTGAGCTATCCAGATGAGCCCGGGCGCGTTGCAGGTCAGCCTTGCGGCTGGCGAGCGCGGCGACCGCCGCATCAATTTCAGCCTGTCGACTTATATGCTGCGCTTTAAAGCGTTCTTCGTCGGCAACTGCCTGTTCGAGCTTCTGCCGTGTTGCGGAGTCAGCTGCAACAAGCGCCTGCTGACGCTTGCGTTCAAGTGAAGTGCGTTGAACGTCTGCTTGAGTAGCCGCCAATCCGCTTTGCGCACTTACCAGTGCTGAATTCGCGGCCTGAGTGCCAGCTTCAGCTGCCGATATTTCTGCTTCAGCGGAAGTGATACCAGTCTGGGCCTGCTCGACTCGTGCGTCCTGCAGTTCCTTCTGCCTCTGGTTGTTGACGAGAGCCGCGTGCGCAGCTTGAACCGCGGCTTCCGCTTGATCCACCTGCGCCCGAAAATCCTCGTCACGAAGACGAGCGAGCAGTTGTCCCGCTGTCACACGCTGATAATCGGACACCTCCACCGATGCAACCAGACCAGCGGCCTTGGTGCTGAGCGGCGTGACATCGGCGCGGAGATAGGCGTCGTCGGTCTTTTGCTCCGCGCCATTGCTCGCCCAGGCAGTGAGGTTCGACGACAGAACTGCGATAAGGCCACCCGCAATCGCCAGGACCGCAATTGCGACGATCCATCCTCGGCGTTTCTTAGAAGTTGTGTCAGGCATAGCGAGCCGCGACTGAAGGGACGTCGAGGAGCAGCCTCAGCGTCTTCATCAGACCTCCTAACACGACGATTGCACCACGTGCCGGATGCCAGATCTATTAGACGAAGGTATTGACGATACCTTTTATGTGTCAGTGCTTGGGCGCGGGTCGCAACCAGAGGCGCGCGGCCATTGTAACCAGATCCGGCAGCGAGTCGGCTTTCATCTTGTGCATCACTTGGCCTCTGTGCGCTTTCACGGTGATCTCGCTAATGCCGAGTTCGCCGCCAACCTGTTTATTCAACAGCCCGGAAACGACCAATGCCATCACTTCCCGTTCGCGCTGGGTGAGTGACTCGTAACAACCCCTTAATGCTTGCATTTCCAAGTCGAGGCGAAGCGCTTCGCGACTGCGCTCGATTGCATCGCGAATCACCTTCAGTAGGACATCGTACTGAACCGGCTTCGTCAGGAACTCGACAGCGCCTGCTTTCATGGCCTGTACACTCATGGGCACGTCGGCACAGCCGCTGATAAACACGATCGGCATGTCGTTCCGATTTGTAAGCTGTTTCTGCAGGTCGAGGCCGTTGAGCTCTGGCAGGTTCACATCGAGTATCAGACAGCAGGGGACGGCGGGACGGGGGTGCGACAGGAACTCCTGCGCCGACGCAAATAATTCTGCCTGCCAACCTTCACTTTGGATCAGCAGCTCCAGCGATTCGCGCACCGACACATCGTCGTCGACGACGAAGACAAGCGACATGACGTCCCGTTTCGTGAAGACCTCCCTGGAACGGAAGGGGAGCGGTGAGGCCACCGTATAGTGCGGCCGCGTCAAGGCTCCCGAGTCAGTTGCTATCATATCTAGCTTTTCGGGAAACAGCCGTCAAAGCATCGAGCAAGGCCGTGTCGCTGAACGGCTTGAACAGGCATTCCACGCCGCCGTCCGCAAGCAGACGCGATCGGACGCTCCTGTCTCCGCTCGCTGTGATGAAGATGATCGGAATGGGATTCTGCCGGCTCTTCAATTCTCGCTGCAGGTCCGGACCCGACATCCCCGGCATGGCGATGTCGAGGATCAAACAGCGGGTTTCGTTGACGAACTCCGATGCGAGGAACGCTTCGGCCGACCGAAATGCCTGCGCGGTAAAGCCAAACTGTCTCACTAGGTCGGGAAGGGATTCACGAATGGAGTCGTCATCGTCGACGATTGAGACGAGTAAACCCGTCATTACAAGTTCTCACGGTTGGGGTTTATCATGGCCGTTCGATGCATTTGCAGCAAGAGCGGCCGCGTTCCTGCCGCTGACCACATGCCTTACCCCAGGATCAATCAAATGTTGCGGAAGACGCCATAGTACCTTGGTATTGGTTGCGCGCTTCCGGAAGCTGGGAGTGCGACAGGTCGAGACCGGGAGACGCCATGCGACCGCGGGCCGTGTTCGGGTGCCTTGGGCAATCTCCGAGCCTGTCCAGCGCGCCGCGTTGAGGGTTCCTCACTCCGAGGTAGCCCGCGTGACGCTCTCTAAACTGCAAGGAATAGAAAAGCAGAAGGTGGCCCCTGGCCCGTCATTCGCCTCAGCCCAAAGACGGCCATGATGCTTCTCGATGATCGAGCGGCTGACAGACAACCCGACGCCCATGCCGCCGCTCTTAGTAGTGTAGAAGGTTTCGAATAGCTTCTGAAGATCTTGAGGACAGACACCGATTCCGGTGTCGTGCACACTCAGGCGGATACGATCGGCTTCTTCTCGCAGGGTTCTAATCAGCAGGTCGCGCGACGGTTCTCAATACCAGACATCGCCTCGGAGGCATTGCGGAGCAGGTTCAGGATGACTTGTTGGAGCTGGACACGATCCCCGACGACGTAAGGGAGCTCTTCGGCGAGCTCCGACCGCACGGCGACACGATTCCTCTGAAGATCGCTCACCGACAGTGCAATCACTTCTCGCACGGCCTCGTTCAGATCCAGCAGCTCCAGAGTGAATTCTTTCTTGCTGAACAAAGCACGCAGTCGAGAGATCACGTCCGCGGCGCGATTGCCATCGCGAAGGGTTCGCCGCGCTGTTTCGCGCGCACCGTCGATATTCGGAGCATCTCCATCCACATCTGAAGACAGGTGCCGGCATTGGTTACAATGCCCGAGAGCGGCTGGTTGATTTCATGGGCGATCGAGCCGGTCAAGGCACTCAGCGTCGTGACACGCGAAACGTGGGCAAGCTCAGACCGGGCCCTGTCCAGTGCCTCCTCGGAAATTTTGCGGTCCGTCACGTCCTGAAGAGCACCGATGAACAAGGGGCGACCCTCAATTTGCGTCAAGATACGGGCCATACCTCGAATGTGCTTTAATGTGCCTCCAGAAGTCACAATTCGGAACACAAAGTCAACCTCTGTGCCCGTCATGGCACGCGCGATCATCGCGTCGAACGATGGCACGTCCTCCGGGTGCACCAGGTCCCGAATCATGTGTACTGTGACCTTGGCCGCAGGATCGAACCCGAAAATGCGGAAGGTCTCCTCGGACCAGTTGTGGTCGTCCGCCACCAAGTCGGTGATGAAGCTGCCGGTCTTGCTCAGCCGCTGGGCTTCGGCGAGACGAAGATAGGCTTGCTCGACCTGCGCCTCCGCTCGTTTTCGATCGTCAATGTCAAAAGCGGCGACATACCACCGATCGATTCTCCCTTGCTGATCGAGCAGAGGGTTGTAGCGGACCAGGAACCAGCGATATTCCCCATCGTTGCCCAGGACGCGCTGCTCAGTGCTGAATGGTGCGCCCCGCCTCAGCGATGCCGTGCGTTCTGGGCGGACTCTCTTAAAATCCTCCGGGTGGATGACACGATCCCGATAATCCTCTTGTTTCACATCGTCCAGACTGAGGCCGGTGTACTCCATCACAGCCTGATTGACATACTGGACGAATCCTTCGGTGTTCAACACGTAAATGTGAGTAGGGATGATGTTGGTAATCAATCTCAAATTGCGCTCGCTCGCCTGCAAAGCCGCTTCAGCCTTTTTGCGATCGTCGATGTCCGTTCCAGCGACATACCATTGATAAATTTTTCCCTGCTCATCGAGGAGAGGATCGTAGCGTAACAGAAACCAGCGATAGGTGCCGTCCTTTCCTAGCAAACGTTGCTCATATTCGAATGGCACTCCTCGCGCGCGCGCTTCCTGGCGCTCCTCGCGCGCCCTTTCTAAATCCTCCGGGTGGAAAAAACGAGGGCGATAGCCCTCATAGCCCGTTCGCTGCGCATCTTCGAGAGTGAGTCCGTGGTAATCCAACACCGCTTGGTTTACGTACAATACGGTTCCGTCGGAGCGCAACACCACGATGTAGATGCGGATGGCATTGATGATGAGGCTCAGATTGCGCTCGCTCGCCTGCAGAGCCGCTTCAGCCTTTTTGCGATCGTCGACGTCTGTAAGCAGCAGATACCAAGTCGCTATCGCACCGTCGGCATCACGTATGGGGAGGCCGCGAACTTGGAACCATCGATAGACGCCATCCGCGCGGCGGCAACGGTGCTCGACTTCATAAACCTGCCCCGTTTCGATGGACCTGATGCGCGCCTCTACAACTCGGGGAAGATCCTCAGGATGAACGGCATCAATGAGGGCCCAGTTCTTCAACTCCTCATTTGTTTTGCCGAAATACTCCAAGGTCTGGCGGTTGAGGAACTCCACCTCGCCCATTGCGCCCATCGTAGCCACCAGCCCAGGAATGTTGTCGACAATCTGCCGCCAGGACAGTTCTCGCTGGCGCAGGGCCTCCTCTCCCCGTTTGCGATCCTCAATATCTAGATTGGTTCCGTACCATTTGAGAATATTGCCCGATTGGTCTCGCAGCGGGTTCGTGCGAAACAGGAACCAGCGATATGCACCGTCGAAACGGCGAATGCGCGCTTCGGCCTCGCCCGGTTCCCCGGAAGCCATGATGCGTTGCCAGCGAGCTGCTAAAGCGTTGAAATCGTCAGGGTGGATCGCAGCCGTCCAACTCCAGCCTCTCGCCTGTTCGGTGGAGAGGCCTGTGTATTCCAGGTAGTGCCGGTTAAAAAATTCGGCGGAACCATCCTCGCGCGCGGACCATGCCAGCGCGGGAAGCGTGTCGATGATCAGTTGAAGGTTGCGTTCGCTTGCGCGTAGCGCGTCCTCGGCGCGCCTCCGCTCGTCGATGTCCGTCAATAGCACGCACCATCGAACAACTTGGCCGTTCGTTTCGCGCAAAGGAAAAGCGCAGGCGTGAAACCAGCGATAGACGCCGTCCCAACGTCGCAAACGCTGTTCGCTCTCGTAAGGTGTGCCCGACTCAATTGATCGTGTGAAAAGTTCGATCAGCTGAGGCAGATCCTCCCGATGAACCAGTTCGTTCGTTCCCCATTCCCTTGTCTTGTCAATAGTCGTGCCGAAGTACTCAAGCAAGTGGCGATTGACCACATCGACGTCACCTGTCTTCGTCAGCATGAGGATGGGCGCTGGGATGCTATCGATAAGGCGCCACGACTCGCGCTCGTTGCTCTCCGATCCTTCATTCGCCGGCGTTCGCATACTGTCAATCAGCGTTCTTATCCAATGTCTTAGAAACTGAACCTTGCGGTAAGTTGAAGTTGCCGCCCCGTGCCAACGCTGCTGAATATTCGGCCTACGTTGTTGGCGAGATTACCCGCTGCATCTTTGAAGACAGCGTCGCCGTTGCCGCCCAGCGTAAGCGCACTTTGCGTGTTAGTCGGGACTGCGAAATTAGGATGATTCAACAGATTATAGGCCTCCGCGCCAAACGTAAGCTTGGCGCCCTCCATCAATTGGAAGGTTTTGTCCAGCGCTAAGTCAAATTGCGCGAGCGCCGGGCCGCGCAGGATATTGCGCCCGGCGTTGCCAAAGTGACCGGGAGACGGCAATGCAAATGCGCTCGGATTGAACCAGCACGACGGAGTACCTACTCTTGCGCCGTTCGGACAAACACCCGTGTATGGATTACCAACTAGATCTGGCCGTTCCGAAGTCAACAACGACTGCAAATCCGCATTGTCGAAGGAAAGCATTGGGGTGAAAGGCAAGCCGCTGTGAACATTCGCGACAGCCGAGACCCGCCAGCCGCCAAAGAGTTTTCCGCGTTCGAAGGGTAGCTCATAAACAACGTTCGCCACGAAATTATGCCGGATATCGAATGCTGACCGGCCTCGGCTTCCCTTGCGATCGAACGGGTCCTGAGTGGTGGGCGGTTCATTCACGGATTCTATGGAAAAATCCATAGAAGCGTCATCCACGGAGTGGGCCCAGGTGTAAAACGCCTGCCATGAAAAATTGTGTGCGTAACGCTTCGAAACTGACGCCTGGAATGAGTTGTAGAAGGACTGCGCATCGGTTAGATCCGCTAACAGAGGTGAAGGAAGATTGGGATTGTAGCGATGGCCGAGGGCCGGCTCGAAAGGATTCTCTTCCACCTCGCGGGTAAGGTGATTCGCACGCGCGCCGAAATATCCCGCGCTGAGTGTCGCACCCGGCGCGATCTCGCGTTCCAGGTTGAGATTGTATTCCAGCGCGTAGGGGAACTTCGGATGGTAAGTGGTCGCGAGAATGTATAGCGGTTGCATCAAGAGAGCATTCTGCGGGTTCAGGAAGGTAGGGAAAACGAAGGACTCTACACCGAAAAAGGGCGGTAGAAACCGATCGACACTAAACAGAAGTCCGGGGAGCTGATCGCGAAAGATCCCGCTTCCGCCCCGCAATGTAGTCTTACCGTCACCAAAAATATTCCACGCAAAGCCTGCCTGTGGGGACAAAAGATCCAGGGGAGTCCCAGCAAACAGCTTGCCAACGGTTGGCCCGGAATCCGTCGACGGGTTACGAATCGTCGAGAGGCGTCCGTGCGTCTCCGTCGGATTGGAATAGTAGTCGTACCTTAACCCAACATTCAGGGTAAGGCGGCCGGTTATTCGCCAAAAATCTTGCACAAAACCGGATGCCACGCTCTGGCGGTAGCCGCGATCGGAATTGGACCTCGAGGGATCAGTCCCCACGTACGACAGAGGCAAAGCTTGAAGGAAGAATTCGAGAGCAGGATTGTTGCTGGATGACTTCAATCCGAAAGGCCCTAGATCCTGGAACGTATACAATCCGTTCACAGCAAAATCCAGAGGACCGTTGGATTCGATCCTCTTAACCTCCGCGCCAAATTGCAAGGTGTGACGGCCGAAAGTGCGAGATAGCTGGTCTTGAAGTTGATAAATAGTAGAAAAATCGCCCAGGGGAAATAGTGGGCTATTGCCTACCAAACTCATACCCGCAATGTCGAGCAGTCCGAGTGGCCGGCCCGGCAGCAAAGACGTAGAAACCCCGGGATGTGTATTGACAATCGAAGTGGACGCGGTGGTGCGGTTGACGCCGAATCGTAATTCGTTAGTCAACTCGTGTCCGAACGTCTTGCGGTCCTGAACCGTAGAGTACTGATTTCGGGCTTGATGAATGGCCGGAAAACCGGGAACATACGTTCCTGGCGGCGTCCCGACATAGGGAACCTGCGACAAGCTGTCGTCAATGATGTAACGCGCGAATAGCGAATGGGTATTGGAGAAGTTCTGGTCAACACGCACCATGCCGTTGTCCTCACGAGTGGCGCTCTTATTCGCCGTCGTAAGGTCTCCGGTTCCGTCCCTATTGTCTGCTCCATTCGAAGGTGGAAGTAGATTGAGGAACTGCTGTATCCGCGCATCAATCCGAACAGCGACACAACCCTGTGGCGTGGCGCTGGTGCAGGCCGCCGGGTTGGGGGCTGATGGCAGCAAACCTCGATGGGCAAGCGCGTTGGGTACGGTGGCGAATGCCGTGGATCCTTGGACTTCGCGAACCCCCTCATAATTGGCAAAGAAGAACGTTCGATCATGCACCAACGGTCCCCCGAGGCTGGCGCCGAACTGGTTGCGCACAAAAGCGGGTATCGGGGAGTTACTCAAGTCGAAGTAGTTCTTGGCGTCAAGAGAAGCATCTCGGTGGAGTTCGAACAGCGATCCATGGAATTGATTACTTCCTGACTTGGTTACCTCCTCGATGACGCCACCACCATTCCCGCCGTACTCCGAAGTCAATGTTTGGGTCAAGACGCGGACCTCCGCCAATTCATTCAAGCCGAGGAAAAGCCCGGAAGCACCCGCTGGTGAAAAGCCGAAGACCGGATCATTTGCGTCCATACCGTCGATCAGAA
>CAVQZU010000164.1:0-15379 GCA_963718485.1 uncultured Acidobacteriota bacterium | reverse complement strand
GTAGTTGCCGGTGCCGGCGCCGCGGATGGTTACGGGGATGTTTTGGGTATAGCAGTAGCGGAGAACGATTTTTATTTCTTCAGAGTTGAGCGGCTGAACGACGACTTCGGCCACTTTTCCGTCCAGTTGTTTTTTCAAGACCGGGGAGTACCAGTAGAAATCCTGGGAGAGTTGTTCGACGACCAGCGGCTGAGTGATTACGCGCGTGTCATCGCCCAGCATGGCGGAAAGTGTGGCGACGTGCATCGGGTCCATGGTCTACTCCCAATCAGCTGCGAACATCTGGCCGGCGCCGGCCCGCCGCTACGACAGAGAAGCCGAAGGCTCGCGGAAAATGCGCCGCGACGGGCAGGCGCCGGGCGCCGCGATCGGTGCTGATTTTTTCGATGCCCGCAAGCTCTACCACGTGCATCACCAGGTCCTAGCCCCCACCCGCAAGCAGCCTGCCGATCCTTCCCTGCGCCGGGACGACCCACGGGAACGAAACCCGCCCAGGCGATCTCCTGCGCCATCTAAAACAAGTCAACCGCACAAATGGGAGCGTTTCGGTTTCTCCTTGCGCCGCGGCCAGGTGCGAAACGCCTTTTGCATGTTCGGGTGCGTGAAAAGAGTGACGCAGAGATCGCGCAGCACAGGGCCGTCGACAACGCAGTGCATGTCGGAGCGGCGGGCGACTTCCTTGGCGTCGATGTGAATCTGAGGGACGAATTTGTTAGCGTCGGCGATGGTGGCGCCGTAGACGACGCGGTCCAGGCCAGCCCAGATGGCGTTGGCCATGCACATGGCGCAAGGCTCACAGGTGGAATACATGGTGTAACCGGCCAGACTGGGGCTTTTCTTTTTTTTGCAGGCCAGCCGGACAGTGCGCGTTTCGCCGTGGGAGCTCGGGTCGTTCTCGCTGCGCACGGCGTTGACGGCGCGCATCAGGCGCTGGCCGGTTTTGGTGTTGACGATGAGCGCGCCGAAGGGGACGGGCTTGGCGGTTTGGAGCGTGCGCGCGGTGAATTCGAAGATCTCACGCATGCGCTCTTCGTCGAAGGTAGCGACACTGGTAGGTTCTACGGGCATACCCGCCATGACCGCTACGCTAGCACAGCTGCTTAAACCAGGAACCCACGGAAAAACTGATGCAAGCCATCGCCGAAGCTTTGACCTACGGGGGCCACACGCGTGCTACGCTATGGCTCAAAGCTCATGCGAATTCCGATTTCATCTTGGCTATGTTGCCCCCTGCTCGCAGCTTGCCTGTTCGCGGCAGGGTGCCCGCATGCTCCCCGGGCTGACTCCGGGTTGACCAAGGTGATTTTGCAGGCCGATTGGTATCCGCAGCCGGAGCACGGAGGATTTTTCACGGCCCTGGCGAAGGGCTATTACCAAGAAGAAGGATTAGACGTTACGATCGCGCCGCTGGGACCCTATCTGAGCGTCGAGAAACAGATTTCTTCGGGAGCGGCGCAGTTTGGGATGGGGTCGTCTGACAAGACGCTTGAGGCCATCGCCGACGGGCAGTCTTTGATTGCGGTGGCGGCGACCCTGCAGATCGATCCGCAGGGTGTGATGGTACGGAAGAATTCGGCGATTCGTTCGTTTGCGGATCTGAACGGGCATACCGTCGCGATCAAAACGGGATCGACCTGGTGGGAATACATCGCCAAGCGCTACCAGCTGAATAAGGTGCGCGAAGTTCCGGCGATGATGAATGTGGCCAACTTTGTGGCCGATCCGGAATACGTACAGCAGGCGTTTGCGACTTCGGAGCCGTATTTTGCGCAGAAGGCGGGCATCGAGACGCGCGTGCTGCTGACGAGCGACGCGGGCTACAAGCCATACCGCGTGATGCTGACGACGCGAGAGTTTTTGCAGCAGCATCCGGATGTGGTGGGACGGTTTGTACGTGCTTCGGTGCGTGGCTGGAAGGAGTATTTAGTCGATCCGGGGCCGGCGCACGCCATGATTTCGAAGCTCAATCCGGCGCTGACGCCGGACTGGATGCAGTTCAGCTGGCAGGCTCTGCGCGACGGGCATTTCGTTACCGGCGATGATCCGAGCGGAGCGCTTGTGGGGCAGATGGATCCCCAGCGGTGGCAATCGATCTACGAGCAATTGCTGGATTTGAAGGTGATTGAGAAAACCTTTGATCCTAGAACGGCCTATACCTTGCAGTTCGTGCACCAGCAGCCTGCCGGCGACTAGCCAAGGATATTTCCTCTACGTCTCTCTGCCTCTGCCCAACGCTCGAGCCATCCGCAGGCCCATAGCTGGCCGGATGCCGGCAGCTTCGGTCGACGCAGTTCGGGCACGCACCGGGGGGGGGACCATGGGGCGAGCGAATGAATGCGGGATTGGCCGAGCTGAATTTAGCGGGCCGCGGCGAATTCGGATTCATGGAAGACGGCGAAGTGCCATTGGTCGTTTTCTTTCACCATTACCCAGGTGAACAGGCCTTTGCGGACGGGATTTTCCGAGCCGTCGGAGCCTTTCGATCCGACAAGTTCCCAGTCGGCATCGACGGCGGCTATTTCGGGAGTGATGAAACGGATGTGACGGACCGTGCAGGTGCGATGCGCCTCCTTGAGGGTCGTCGAGAACAGGCCGGCGAAGCGCTCTTCCACTTCTTTGCGGCCGTGGCGGGTCAGGCCGGTGACGTTGGTGAAGTCGCCATCTTCGGTGAAAGGCGCGGCCCAGCCTTTGGCGTCGTGACGATTGAAGGCGGCAAGGAAATTGTCGATTGTTCTGCGAATGGCGGCGGAATCGGCAGCCGACTTTTCAGATTGTGCGGCCAAGCTCGGTGCGGCAAAGACAAGCGCCAGCAGGAAAATCGCTGCAATCCTCATCGGCAGAAATCGTGAAATCATGTGCGCCTCCTGTTGCACGGTTCAAGAAAACCTCAGTCTAGAGGCCGGCCATCTGTGTCCCTCCGTGGTCCGGGCTACCTGCCGTAGACCAGCAGGCGGAACGTTCCCGGGATTGCGGGCGCGTTGGGATTCGGTTGCTGCGGCGTTGGAGCCGGCGGCGGGCCGAGGTCGGCTGTGTCCAAGTAGACGTTGTGGGTTTGGGGGTCAAGGGCCATGTTGCGGGCGCCGGGTTCGGTTTTCACATTCTCGACCAGGCTAAATTTGTCGGGGGTGTCTTCGTGGAAGATGTGCAAAATGCCCTCGCGAGTGGCGGCAAATACCAGGCCGGTTTTGGGCTCATAGAAGTTGGCGTCGACGCCGTCGCCGATGGGGAAGGTTTGGATGACTTTGCCCGTGTCCGCATTCATGATCGCGAAAATCTTGTTGCGGCCGCCGATGAACAGGCGGCGGTGTTGGCGGTCCATGGCGAGAGAGGCGGCGCGTTCGGCGGGGGCGATGGGCCAGCGGGCTTTGATCGTTAGCGAGTGCGCGTCGAGGGCGGCGATTTCGTTCTGATCCTGGATATTGTCATAGATCATCCCTTTGCCGTCGGCGACGGCGTATTCAGGGCGACCGCCCATGGGAACCGTTCCGACAACTTTTTCGCTTGTGGGATCGATGGCCATCGCGTCCTTGGTACCACCGTTCATCACGAAAACGTGCTTGGAGGAAGGATCGTAAATGATGCAGTCGGCATCTTCACCGACCTTGATTTGGCCGGTGACCTTCAGGGTTTTCAGGTCGAAGACCACGACCTGGGCGGCGCTGCCGTCGCTGACAAATCCCTTGTTCAGTTCCTTGACCAGGGCTACGCCGTGGTCGCGCTGGAAGCCGGGGATGGTGCCGACGACCTCTCCGGTATCGGCGCCGACGACTTTAACTTCCGTGCCGTGCGAAAGATAGAGGCGCCGCGTGGATTCATCGAAGGTGATGTAATCCCAATATTCGGTTTTTCCGTCGCCGCCGCCGAGGGAATATTTTTTCAGCAGGTGGTAGCCGCCCTTGGGAGTACTCGCGAGCGTTAAGCCCGCAATCACGAGCAGGCATACTCCGAGGACCAGCCATCCCCATCGACCGATGTTCATCGCCACCCTCCTGTTGGTCAATCCGGCCAAGTTTTGTCTTTTTCCGCGCGCCGGCACCATCCCAGGGGCGCCGCAAGAATGGCCTTATTTCACGGGCTTGAATTTTTGTACGCGCCGACCCCAGTCGGTTTCGGCCACGAACACGTTGCCCTGGGAGTCGACTGCGAGCGTGTGACCGTGATCGAATTCGCCGGCTTGATGGCCGGGGCGGCCGAAGCTTGCCAGGACTTCGCCGCTGGCGCGGTCGAGGATTTTTACCTGCTCGTCGCCGCCATCGGCCACATACATATATTTCTGTTGACGATCGGAAGAGAAGCCGATCCACCAAGTGGTGCCCCAGTTATCCGGGTAGGCGCTGCCGCGTTTGATCCAGATGTTATTTTTGAAATTGCCCGACTTGTCGAAAACCTGGATGCGGTCGCCCTGACGGTCGCACACATAGATCAGCCCATCGTTGCTGAGCGCGACGCAGTGCACGACCTGCATGAAGGCGCCGCCTACGCCGGCCTCGGCTTCGGCTTTGGTGCCTTGATGGCCCCACTGGCGCAGAAATTTGCCATCCTTGTCAAAGACAGCGATGCGGCTGTTGCCGTAGCCGTCGGAGACATAGACGTCACCGTTTGCGGGATCGACCGCGATGTCAGAAGGCATGTAGAACTGCGTGTGACTGGAATTGAGGGCCCGGCCCTTCAAGGTGCCGTCGGAGGTATCGACCACGCCGCGCTTGCCGATCTGCAGCATGAGCTTGCCGTCATGGCTGTATTTCTGGATGATTCCGTCGCCGTTGCCCGCGGTCCAAAAATTATTTTCAGAGTCGATGGTGCACCCATGGGTGGTGTTGGGAACGGTTTTCCAGTCGCCGAAGCTGTTGACCACCTGGCCCCCGGGATCGATTTCGATGAACGGGGGCGCCTGCTGCGCGACCTCTGCTTCCTTGTCGGTCATGTTATTGCGGTTGACGATGAAGACGTTGTCCTGCGCGTCGACGCAGACGCCGCTGACCTGGCCGGTGACCCACTTTGCCGGGAAAGGCTTGGGCCAACTGGGATCGACTTCATACTTGGGGGCGCTGCTTTGTGCCCATGCGTTAGCAGAAGTTCCTAGCACACCGGCAAGGCCGAAAAACATGCACACAGTTATCAGCAGTGCCCTGTTCATTTTTCCTCCCTGAGATTCATCCCGATCATTAACCGGCGGACATGGCGACGACAGGTTTCGGCGCGGTTTTTACCAGGTGTTGCATGGCCGCGGCTACGCCGCCCTGTTTGTGCGGGACACCCGCCAGTTGCAGTCCCATTTCTACGCCGCACAGCGTCCCGGCCAGCATCAAATCGTTGAAGCTGCCCAGGTGACCGATGCGAAAAACTTTGCCTGCCAGCTTGGAGAGACCGGCGCCCAGGGACATGTCGAAATTGTCGAGGATCACCGAGCGCAACTGGTCAGCGTCGTGGCCTTCGGGCAGAAAGACTGCGGTCAGGGAATTCGAATATTCGCGCGGGTCTTCGCAAACGATTTGCAAGTCCCAGGCGTTTACGGCGGCGCGCGTAGCGGCAGCATGGCGCTCGTGGCGACGGAAAACATTTTGCAGGCCTTCCTCCTGCAGCATCCCCAGTGCCTCGCGAAGCCCGTACAGCAGGTTCGTTGCGGGCGTGTAGGGAAAAAATCCGCTGCGATTGGGCTTGAGCATTTCCTGCCAGTCCCAATAGGAGCGCGGCAGTTTCGCGGTTTTGCTGGCGGCGATGGCTTTTTCGGAGAGGGCATTGAAGCTGATGCCCGGCGGAAGCATTAGGCCTTTTTGGGAGCCGGCGACGGTTACGTCCACTTGCCATTCGTCGTGGCGGTAGTCGCTCGCGGCCAGCGACGAGATGGTGTCAACCATCAGCAGCGCGGGATGGTGGACCTGATTCATGGCCCGGCGGATTTCGGGGATGCGGCTGGTGACACCGGTCGAGGTTTCGTTGTGCACGACCAGCACAGCTTTCACCGTGTGGGCCCTGTCGGCAGAGAGGCGAGATTCAAGTTCGGCGGGATCAGCGCCACGGCGCCAGTTGCCCGGAACGTAGTCGACCTGCAGACCGAATTTTTCAATTAGTTGGCGCCACAGTTGTGAGAAATGGCCGGTCTCAAACAGCAACACGCGGTCGCCGGGAGAAAGTGCGTTGACCACGGCCGCTTCCCAGGCGCCGGTGCCGGAACCGGGGTAAATGATGACCGGGCCGGAGGTCTGGAAGATCGAGCGCATGCCTTCGAGGACTTCGGATGCGAGCTTGGCGAATTCGGCGCTGCGGTGGTCGATTACCGGGCGGTCCATCGCACGCAAGACGCGATCCGGTACGTTCGTGGGGCCTGGAATCTGGAGAAAATGACGGCCGGAATGCATTCGGGTCAATATCCTTTGCAAAACTCCATCTGCAGGATGCTTTCGCTTGCGCCGAATTACGATTACGGCGATTACCCCGCTCGAACGCTGTCAGCTTCTTTCAGGCGGTCGTATGCCGGAAGCGTCAGAAATTCGATGAAGCGCTCCGAAGCGATCAGCTCGCGCAGCAGGCTGACAGCTTCGGCGTAGCGGCCGGCGCGGAACTGCTGTTCACCCACCGACTGTTTGAATTTTGCCAGTTCCTCATCGATTGTTTTCAAGCACAGCTCAAGCGTTATCGGGCGGCCGTCGTTCAATTTTGCTTTTTGATGAACCCACTGCCAGAGCTGAGCGCGGCTGATTTCGGCCGTGGCAGCGTCTTCCATCAAATTGAACAGCGGGACGCAGCCCACCCCGCGCAGCCAGGACTCCAGATAACCGATGCCCACGGCGATGTTCTGGCGCAGACCGGCTTCGGTGATATCGGCCTTGGGAACTTCGAGCAGGTCGGCGGCGGTGATTTGCACCTCTTCGAGCTTGCGATTGATTTGATTGGGCTGCGGCATGATGCGGTCGAAAACTTCTTTCGCCAGCGCGACCAGGCCGGGATGGGCGACCCAGGTTCCGTCGTGGCCGTCGGAGGCTTCGCGTTCTTTGTCGGCGCGAACCTGCTCCATGGCCGTTTGATTCGCAGCGGCGTCGCGCTTGTTGGGAATGTAAGCAGACATGCCGCCCATGGCGTGGACTTCGCGGCGGTGGCAGGTCTTGATCACCAGCTTGCTGTAGGAGCGCATGAAATGCGTAGTCATGGTGACGCGGCCGCGGTCAGGAAGAACCGCGGTCGGATGGTTGGCAAATTTCTTGATGAAGCTGAAAATGTAATCCCAGCGGCCGCAGTTCAAACCCGAGGAATGCTCGCGCAGCTCGTAGAGAATTTCGTCGAGCTCGAAGGTCGCCAGAATGGTTTCGATCAGCACGGTCGCTTTGATGGTGCCGCGCTGGATGCCCAGCGCGTCCTGTGAATGGTTGAAAACGTCGTTCCACAAGCGCGCTTCGTGATGGCTTTCCATTTTGGGCAGGTAGAAATAGGGGCCGCTGCCGCGGGCCAGAAGTTCGTGCGCGTTGTGGAAGAAATAGAGGCCGAAGTCGAGCAAAGAGCCGGACATCGGCTGGCCATCGATGACGACGTGCTTTTCGGGCAGATGCCAGCCGCGCGGGCGAACCAGGAGCACGGCGACTTGCGGATTCAGTTGATAAGCCTTCGAGGTGGCTGGATCGGTGTAAGTGATGGTGCGGCGAATCGCGTCGCGCAGGTTCGCGTGGCCGTCCATGAGGTTGCTCCAGGTGGGCGTATTGGAGTCCTCGAAATCGGCCATGAAGCAGCTGGCGCCGGAGTTGAGCGCGTTGATGACCATCTTGCGGTCGACCGGGCCGGTGATTTCTACGCGGCGATCGAGCAGATCGCCAGGAAGCGGCCCGACCTTCCAGTTGCCGCTGCGAATCTCGGCGGTCTGCGGGAGGAAGCTCGGACGCTCGCCGGCATCGAGGCGCTTCTGGCGTTCGGCGCGAGCGGCCAGCAGTTCGCGGCGGCGCGGCCCGAAGCGGCGCTCGAGGTCCAGCACGAACTTGAGGGCTTGGGGCGTGAGAATGTGTTCGGTTTGCGCGTCGCGGGCAGCCAGCAGCTCGACACCCGGCAATTCAGTTTTTGGGCCCGACACCGGAGTCTCCATTCCTCAAGATGCAGTGCCGAGGCTGATTGCGGCACCGCCATGGAAAACTTTACTTACCGTCTCTCTGAATCCCTGACTCCTGAGGTCCACTAGTTTAGCAATCACACGATCAGCGAAACAAGGACTGCCGTGGGGTTCACAACCGGCAATCGCTCGCGCAACGATTGCCCTAGGGCCCAGGGTGGCGCTTTTTTGCCGAGGGCCGCAACCAAGGAGCACGGGCAGGCCCGGCCAAATGCCAGCTAAGCCATAGCATCTGAAAATCCTTCAGAAAATAACCTTCAATCCGAACTGGATCTGCCGCGAATTCCCGGCCTGTTGATCGAGGAATACGCTCGGAAACGCAGTAGAGCCATCTTGGTTGTAGAGCAAGAGCATTGAGGAGCCGCCCAAGTCATAAGGCGGGAGATAGCTGATATGGTTGATTACGTTGAAAAATTCCGCCCGGAACTGAATGTTAAATTGTTCGGAGATCTTGGTCACCGGGAAATTCTTCAGAACAGAGAAGTCCACGTCGACGATTCCCGGGCCATACACGGAATTGCGTCCGGCATTCCCGAGAAGATTCGAACAATACATCCGGCCGCTTGGCGGGGGTGCCGTGGCACCCGTGAAGGTCGAGCATTGCGCCGCGAACGAAGCGGGAGCCGTGGGAGGAGTAAAGCAGCTGAGCACGAGGTAATTGTTCGGATCACCAGTGGTCGGGTGAGTGCATTGTGGAGTCCGCAAGCGATCTGCGAAGTCCCACTGCTCGGCGCCTTGTTCACCCAGGGGATCGCCGTTCATACCAACGGTGAAAGGCGTACCGGTTTGCGCGGTAATGATGCCTCCGACCGACCATCCCCCGAGGATCTCCGAGGCAAATCCGTTGGCCCAGCCCGGCTTGGGAATGTTCCAAAGATAATTCGCGCTCATTTCATGATTGATGTTGTAGTCGCAAAGGCCCCGCCGCTGCTGTTTATTGGCGAAGTAGAACAAGCTGGCGATCGAGTTGTTGAAGGGATCGCCGATGTTCATGTTCGAACCGTAGTCGATGCAGCGCGACCAGCTGTAGCTACCTTGAACCTGGAAGCCGCGGCTGAGCTTCTTGGTCACGCCGAGTTGCAAACCGTCGTAAAAGCCATTGTCATCCCAGGGAAGATAGTGAATGTCGCCAAAATTGGGATTGAGGGTCGTTCCACTGCCAATCGGATTTGGCCAGAGGAACCGCGTGACGCCGTCCATCGATGCCGAGCTTGGCAACACTACGTTGGTCTCGTCGATGTTGTTCGGCATGTGAATACTTCGGGACCCGACGTAGGCCACGGTCAGCGAAGTATTCGGAGTGAGAGACCTCTGGATGTTCAGATTCCAATCCATGGACAGGCTGACCTTTGGCGGAGCCACCGACTTCACCGATGCCACGGCGATGGCGCTGGCCAAACTGGAGGGAATGACCGGATTGCCGGGTACCCCCAGGGGGAAAAAGCCCTGCGGCAATCCACCGTGTGCGATTTGGATATTGTAGGGAACGTTCCCGTCCATGGCCAGTTCCCAGAGCCAGGAGAGCGGTAACTGATCAAATATCCCGAATCCGCCGCGGACAGACGTTTTGCCGTCGTGGAACGGATCCCAGGCGAAACCGATCCGCGGTTCGAAGGCGTGCAAATAGGGATTGCTCGTCATCGGGCTTGATTGGGGCGTCAAAGTGGGGTCGGTCAAATGAAGCAAGAGTTGAATCCGATTGTTGGCATCAACCGGGCTGGTCATCGGCTCGTAGCGGAGTCCGAGATTCAGAGTAAGGTTGGAGCGAACATGCCAGTCGTCCTGGGCATAAAAGCCAAAGGCGGTAGCTCGGATGGCGCTCTCAAAGCTCGCCGCAGGGTCGAAAATTCTGTAGTTGGCGGGTTTATCCAGCAAAAAGTTGGCGGGTGACCCAAATTTGAAGTTGCCATTGAAGGCCTGGAAGGTGTGCTCGTCGCCTTGCTGATGCTCAAGTGAAAATCCAAATTTCAGGGAATGTTTCCCTTTGGTCCAGAAAGCGTCGTCGTAGAACTGGAAAGAATTAAGGAAATGATCGTTGTGGGTGGAGCTGCCCAAGGTGGCAATGGCCTGCCATCCGCTGACGTTGAGAATGGCGGCAGGATGGCCGGGGAGACTTCCCAGACTCATGTCGGCCGCAATCGGATTGAGCGCCGTGCCCGCGTCATTAGAAAGGCCCACAACGCGGCTGAAACCGAATCGTGCGGAGTTCACCAGCGAGGGGCTGAAGACGTGAGTCTCATCGATTTCCCCCATCCAACGTTGGCTCAGGATGGTGGTCGTCACGTTGTTGAGCGGATCAGGCTGGATCTGTGGGGATTTATCCTCGAAAAAGCTGGCGGCCAGAGTGTCGGAAGCTGAAATATGATGGTCCACTCGCGCTGTAAAGTAGTTTTCGGTTACATGCAGCAGTCCGGTGGAATTAAAGAAGCCGGCATCGGCGGTCGAGGCGCCGCCATTGGGCAGCGGCCAGAGCGCAAAATAGGGCTGAATTTTAGCGAAATCGGCAGGGTCTTGCGCCGCCAGGTTGACTCCTGAAATGACGCCGCTGCGCGCCGTTGCCGACGGCACCGTGACGTGGTTGCTGAAGCTCTGGTCGTTATTGATTCCCTCGTAGTCAAAGAAGAAAAAGGTCTTGTCCTTGATAATCGGACCTCCGATGGACCCACCGTACTGGTCTCGGTGGAAGGGCGGATTTTGCAGCGGCGCGTTTAAGTAGCGAGCATCCAGATGGTTGCTGCGCAGGAAGTCATAGGCACTGCCGTGAAAGTCGTTGGTGCCGGACTTGGTGATGGCGTTGATGACCATGCCGGACGTCTTGCCGTATTCGGCGGTGTAGTCAGTGGTAAGGACGGAGAATTCCTGGATGGCGTCGACACCAAGATTGATGCCGAGCGGGCTGCCCGGGGCGCCGTTGGTATAGTCGTTGATGCTGACGCCGTTCATCCGGTAGTTGTTCTGAAACGGGCTGTGACCGGAGTCGGTCATCTGGCTGCCAAACCCGCGATTGCCGCGGCTGACGGTTGGTGAACCCGTTTGCGCCTGCGTTTGCACTTGCGTCACGCCGGGCTGCAGAGTGGCGAGTTGCGTCCAGTCGCGACCGTTCAGGGGTAATTCGCGGACCGTGGTGGAGGTAACCTCACCGCTAATGGTCGCGGTGGTCAGCTCGACGGTGGGTGCGGCGCCGGCGACTTCCACGGTCTGGGTGGTCTGGCCGACTTTCATCGATAGGGGGAGTTCCAGTTTTTGGCCGACACCGAGCGTTACGGCTGTGTCCACGCGAGTCGCAAAGCCGGGCGCAGCGGTGGTGACGTCATAGGCGCCCGGAATCAGGTTGGGGATGGTGTAGAAGCCGTCGGCGTTCGTGGTCGCCGAGCTGGTGACGCCTGTGCCGGTGTTCTTGGCCGACACCTGCGCGTTGGGAATGGCCGCACCGGAAGGATCGGTGGCTGTGCCGGTGATTGTTGCGCCGGTTACCTGCGCGCGAGCGGAGATAGAAAACAGCAGGGCCAGCAGAAGCGTCGTGCCAAGACAAAAATCGGCCTTCTTCAAAAAGAGTCTCATCATGTCGAATCCCCCGTGCCGAGCGGACCGCGCGGACATTCGATCCCTCGTATCGAATGCTCTGCCTACGAATATTTTGGAAAGACTGTCGGGCTTCCCCACCAGAAAACTGGGGCACATGTAACACGCTGAAAAAGGAACGTCAATAGTTTCGTTAAGCAACCGACCCTGCGGTGCTCGGCCGGCCGCGCTACTGTTGCTGATCCGGGCTACTCGACTGCATAAACCAGAACGACGGCCGGCGTATTCCCGTGGGGAGGGACGGCCACGAAGTAGCGGTGGAGTTCCGGGACGAGGAGGCCGGTTTTCCCCAACGGACCGGTCGCGACTTTGCCGATCGACCGATACTTGTCGGGATCGGCTTGTTGGTAGACGTTTATGAAACCTTCGCCGCAGGCGACGTAGATGCGTTTGGCAGCTGGATCATAAACCATATCGTCGACCCCGGAGGCGATCGGCAGCACTTGAAGCACCTGGCCGGAATCTGAATCCATCACCACGAGTTTTCCGTCGCGGCAGGCTACAAAGAGGCGGTGGTGCTGCTCATCGATGGCAACGGCGGCATTGATATGGCCCCCGCTGGCAGGCCAGACCGCGATGACGGCGTTTTTCTTGCGGTCGATCACGCCGATGGAATTCTTTTCGGTCATGTTGAGGAACAGGCGCGAGCCGGATCTTCTCGACCGCCATGGCTTCGAGGCGATTCGAATCGATCTTGATCTCGCCAACTTTTTCACCCGTATCGGTGTTGACGATGCTGAGGAAGCCATAGTCGAGCTTGGCGTCAAGACCACCGTTGGCGATGTAGAGATCATGCGTGACCGGATCGTAGCCAGTGGCGTCGGCATCTGCCCGCAGCGCTACTTTTCTCAGCAGAGCGTAATTGGCCCCGTCAAAAATTTTCAGGTCCCCGTCGGAGCCGTCCGTGACGTAGATGTGGTTGAGGTCCGCGCGGTAGACCACCGAATGAGCGACGCCGAATCCCTTGATGCTGTGAATGAATTTGCCGCTGCGCAGGCCGTAGACTTCAACCGAATGATTGTCTTCGGGGACGACGAAGAGGCGGTCGTGTCGAAGGTCGGCGGTGAGATGGTCGAAGTGATTCTGAAGGCCGGGCATCCGCGAGGTCTGGACATTTTGCGCGAGCTTTTCCGAAGATACTTCGGGCGCGGTGGTGCGGATGTCGGAAAGCTCGATCGTCTGAACCAGCTTCAAGGGAGGATAGGCTTGCGCGGATACAAGATACACACCCAAAACCAGCGCCCCGGAAGCAAGCACAGCCAAGCGAAACAGTCGTCGTTTCATTCCCCGATCCCTTCGTTCACACCGTCTTGGTTGCTGACGGTCGATCCTGGCCGACACATTGTGGTTCGACACTTTGCATCAAGCGGCCATGGCGTGCAATCCTGTATTGATTGCCCGTGGAAACTATTCCTGGCAGGGCCCCGCGTTGTGGTATAAGCAGGCGGGCGATGCCAAAATAAAGTCGCCTGCGATTGCTCTAATGAATTTGTCGAGTTGAAACAACCAGGCCCCCGGAGACAGGCACTTATGGCCAGTCAGACCAACCCACCGGCAGTCAGGAGCACGGTCTTTTCAGCCAGCACCGTTGTGCTGTTCTTGATCTGCTTGATGTATGGGATCACCTATATCGATCGCGTGAACGTGAGCACGGCGGCCTCGGTATTCAAGCAGGAGCTACACCTTTCGAATACCGAAGTAGGCCTGGTGTTCTCGGCGTTTGCTTACCCTTATTTGATTTTTCAGATTTTCGGTGGCTGGGTCAGCGACCGGTTTGGAGCGCGGCGCTCGCTGACGGTGTGCGCGATCATTTGGGGAGGAGCGACGCTGCTAACGGGTTTGGTGACCAGCCTCGGCGCCATGCTCGCGGCGCGTGTTCTGCTCGGATTTGGAGAGGGAGCGACGTTTCCAACCGCTACGCGCGCGATGAGCGATTGGGTGCCCGCCGATAGGCGCGGGTTCAGCCAGGGGATCACGCATTCGAGCGCGAGGCTGGGGAATGCGCTGACACCGCCGCTGATCGCCTGGCTGATTGCGCTCGTGACCTGGCGGGGATCCTTCATCATTCTGGGAATTGTCAGCATCGCGTGGGCGATTTTCTGGGGGCTTTATTTCCGGGACGATCCGCGCAGCCACAGGAAAATCACTGCGCGGGAACTTGCGGGCATTCCGGATTACGCGCATCGCGCGCAGCAGAAAAAAGAACCGGTGCCCTGGGCGGCGCTGTTCCGGCGGATGCTGCCGGTGACGGTTGTTTATTTTTGCTACGGCTGGACGCTGTGGCTCTATCTTGCGTGGATCCCGCAGTTTTTTCTGCACAGCTACAGGCTTAATCTGGCGAAATCGGCGCTCTTCGCGGCGGGCGTGTTTTTCGCCGGGGTGGTGGGTGACACGGCGGGGGGCGTGCTGAGCGACGCGATCCTTCGCCGGACCGGCGACCGGAACAAAGCGCGGCGGAATCTGGTGGTGATTGGCTTTCTTGGTTCGCTCGGCTGCATGCTTCCGATTCTGTTTATGCACAATCTCAACTGGGCCGCGGTCTGCCTGAGTGGAGCGTTTTTCTTTTCCGAGTTCACGATTGGGCCGATGTGGGCGATTCCGATGGATATCGCTCCGCGGTTTTCGGGGTCCGCCAGCGGGCTGATGAACACCGGGTCGGCGCTGGCGGCGATTATTTCGCCGCTGATCGGGGGGTACATCATCGACAAGACCGGGAATTGGGAGTTGCCGTTTTTAGGCAGCATCGTGTTGCTGCTGTTCGGTGCGGTGCTGGCATTCTGGATGAAGCCACAGCAGGAACTGGCGATCTCGGTCGGAGTGGTCAAGGGGACCGCGGTAAAGGCCACCGCCTAGTTTTGCGAAACCCGCCTTGTGGGAAGCCGTCACCGCAGGCTTGCGCCCATCAAAAGCCTGCCCGCCTTCGCCGGGGCGCGCCATCGGCGGGCATCGCGATTCTATTTGTTGGCCGCGTTGAGCGGGGTCGGAACGTTGCCGTTGGGCTTAAAGCTGGTCAGTGTTTTCAGGCCCAGGCCGGCATACCAGATCGTGCCTTGCGAGTCCTGCTCGATTTTTGGTGGATAGCCGCCGCCTAACAGCGTGCCGTGATTGCCGGGATGGATGCGGCCCATCAAGTCCTGGAACGGGAGCGGAAAATAGGTGAAGGTCTTGGTTTGGGGATCGAATTTGGCTAGTGCGCCGTAGCTGCGGAGCGTTACCCAAATGTTATCTTGGGAGTCGGCGTAGCATTCATATTCACCGCTGTAGCGGTAGGGATCTTTGTACTCGGTGATCTTGCCGGTCTTGGGATCGAGCATGCCGATGGCTCCGGCCACGTGCTCTGAAAACCAGACATTGCCCTTGGAATCAACCGTGGGGCGCCGCGGGCCCGAGGGCTGGGTGGGCGTTGGATAGACCGACCACTTATCTGTTTTCGGATCGTAGCCGACGACGATGTGCGCGGTCATGCCCACGGCCCACACGCGGTCCTGCTGATCAACCGTCATGCCATAGTAGTGGGCGTTTTTGTAGGCCGGCGCGGGATCATATTCGGTGATTTTCTTGGTCACCGCGTCGAGCTTGCCGACTCGGCTCTGACCCTGCATGGCGGTGAACCAGACGTTGCCTTTGGAGTCGGCGCGAATGGTGTGCGGCGTGCCCCGCAGCGGTGTGGGGTATTGGTGGACGGCGCCGGTTTCAGGATCAATT
>CAVQZU010000163.1:0-28335 GCA_963718485.1 uncultured Acidobacteriota bacterium | reverse complement strand
GCATCCACTTCGCGCTAGATTCAGTTTGCCTTGCGTGTAAGCTTCTAGGCAAATCGGACCGGGGCCCGAGACAAACAGCGCAGCAAGAACCAGAACGCGCAAAGACCATCCGGGCCTGGAGCGTGAGCACACGTTCCAGGCTCGATTTTTGTTCGTCCCCTCGGCTGCACCGTTGGCGGCAAGCGAGCCGGCCTGTCACTGTCCGCAGGCGGCGGCCGCCCTCACGCCACTGGCGGCCCCGGGGCGTGTGACCGGCTGGGGCGACTCCAATCGGTTCGGCCGGAAGAAATGTTTTCAGTTAAAATGCAACGCGCTTGCTGACCGCGGCCGTTTTCCAAGCAGCGCGGCAAGAAAGCACAAGGAGATTTCAGCCATGCAGTTGGTCAAAAGCCGTTTGCTCCGTGCGATGGTGGGCCTTGCAGCGTCGGTACTGATGTGGGCCGCCGTGCCCCGCGCCCAACAGGGTCAGTTGAAATGGGTGAAGCTGGCCCCGCTTCCTGAACCCGCGCAGGAAATTGGCGGCATTGCCGCGAATGGAAAAGTGTGGGTCTTTGGCGGATTGCCCATCGGCAACACTGCCGCGCCCAAAGGGCTCGTCGAGGAATATGACATCGCCGCGAACACCTGGACCAAGAAAAACAAGATGCCGCTTCCCGCGCACCACCTCGCGGTCACCGAATATAAGGGCAAGCTGTATGTCTTCGGTGGTGGTGCGCAGCTGGAACCCAACGGACCGAACTGGGTGCCCATCAATAATGCCTGGGAATATGATCCCGCGACCGACCACTGGAGGGCACTGGCTCCCATGCCCACGGCCCGCGGAGCCGCCAATGCCGCAACCGTGGGCGACGAAAATCTATGTCATCGGCGGCGCCTCGGTGCATCCCGGCCAGAAAATCGTTGGCTTGAGTGCGCAGACGCCCATCGCGCCCTGGGTACCAATGAAATGTACGACCCGGAAAACAACACCTGGCAGGAGCGCAGCCCCATGCCCACTTCGCGTAACCACGCCGCCATCGGCGTCGTGAATGGCAAGATCTACGTCCTCGGCGGACGCCTCGGAGCGGTCTTCGTCAACGCCAGCCCCACCGACGTGGTCGAGGAATACGATCCGGCGACCGACAGCTGGGGATATGCCAAAGCCAAAATGCACATGGCGCGCAGCGGAACCGCTTACGGAAGCTACGGCGGAAAAATTTACGTCGCCGGCGGCGAATATCTCGATAACCAAATCGTGGGAACCTACCGCAGCGTCGAAGCATTCGACCCGGTCGCGAACGACATGGACGCAGCTTCCTGACCTGGCGATTCCCGCCACGGACTAGTCGGCGGCATCACCGACGGCAAGTTCTACGTGGTGAGCGGCCACTTGCAGTCGGGCAACATTTACGGCGATCCGCTTGACTCCGACGAAAACGACATGCTCGATCTGACAGGAAGATAGCAGCCCGCCGGTTTTCATTGGCATCGCGCAAGTTCTGAATCGACCGAGCCCAGGTCAGTCGCGAGGCTGGCAGGAATAATGGAAAGAGAGGAATCATGCAGTCGGCAAGGAAACGGTTTCTTCGCGGCCATCGCCACCGCGGCGATGTTCTCATGGCCAACTCTTCCGCACAAGCGCAAGCGGGCGGCCAGACGGTCCGCCGCCGTCTCCGGGGAAATGGGGGAGAATGGCGCCGCTCCCGGAGAAGTCCGAAGAATTTACCTTCGGTGACGTGAACGGGAAGATCTATCTGTTCGGCGGCCTGCCGCGTGAGCAGCAAGCCTCCGCTCGGCTTGGTCCAGGAATACGATCCGGCCACCGATAAATGGACCAAGAAGAAAAACATGCCCCTGGCAACGCATCACGCCGCGATTGCCGCGTACGACGGCAAGCTCTATCTGTTCGGCGGCCAGGCGCAGCTGGAGCCGGGCGGACCGACGCAAATTCCCGCTGAACAACACCTGGGAATACGATCCCGCGAACGATTCGTGGAAAGCACTGGCGCCCATGCCGACCGCGCGCACCGCAGCGGTCGCGGCCGACAGTCGGTGGCAAGATTTATGTCCTCGGCGGCGCGTCGGTGCATCCGGGGCAGAAGATTGTTTCGCTCGGGCCCACCGTGCCGCACCGCTCGCTCGATGCGAACGAAGTTACGATCCTAGACCAACACCTGGGCCACCGGATGACCATGCCCACGGCGCGCAATCACGCCGCTGCGGGCGTGGTGAACGGCAAGATCTACGTGATCGGCGGGCGCGTGGGCTCCTCGGTGATCACCACGTCGAGCAATACCAACGTGGTGGAAGTCTACGATCCCGCGACAATTTGTGGGGCGCCGCCGGCTTGCGCATGCCCACCAGCCGCAGCGGCATGGGTTGGGCAACCTACAAGGGTCAGATTTACGTCGTGGGGGCCAGATTTATGACCGCGAGGTATTCGGGGTCGATTCGCGCCGTCGAAGCCTATGATCCGGCTACGAACACCTGGTCGATTCTTCCCACCATGTTCACCGCGCGGCACGGCGTCAATGTGGCGATCATCGGCGACAAACTGTTCGCCATCGGCGGCCATGTGCAGGCCGCGGGCACGGGCGGAGAAGCTGCGAACAGCGATAGCAACGAAGTCTACGAGTTCCCGGACAAGTAAGTCGCGGGGCTATTCGCGGCGATTACAGAAAAGCCCCTGGCCACCAGGTCTTTCTGACAAACAGCGGGATGCGAATCTCAAAGAAGTCGCATCCCGCTCAATTTTTTCCGCCCTGGAAGTTTCTTAGCGAAACTCTCACCGCTACTGGATCTCGAGCACGTCGTGCGAGCCGGTTGCCAGCTGCACGTCGGGCGCGCCGCCCGAGGTGATCTTCCCGCTTACCAGATGCAACTTGTCGCCCAGGAAGGCGGTCGCCACACCGTGCCGCGGCAGCGGCATGTAGGGCAGAATCGACCACGAATTCGATGCCGGATCGTATGCCTCCAAGGCCCGGAAAGCGCCCAGATACTGCGGGGTCTGCACTTCGCCGCCCGCGCAATAAATCCTGCCGTTATAGGTGGCGAAGCCGCCTCCGCTGCGGGCCGTGGGCATCCGAGTCTTCTGCGGTCCCCACTGATCGGTCGCCGTGTCGTATTCCTCCACGATGTCGAGGTTGCTCGCAACCGTGATGAAGGGGTTCGCAATGCGCCCGCCGATTACGTAGATCTTGCCGTTCACCACGCCCGCATACATATGGTTGCGCGGCGTGGGCATCGGGTTCTCTTGGTCCAGGTATTGTTCTCGGGGTTGTAGGCTTCGTTGGTCGTGAGCGAACGCGAAGGCCCCTGCGCAAACACCGCCGGTTCATGGGAACCCTCGTTGATCGAGGCCCCGCCGATCACGTAAATTTCGTCGCCCGCAACCATGGCCACTGGCGATCCTCGCCGCGTCGGAAGCGGAGCCAGCGCTTTCCAGTTGTCGGTTGCCGGATCGTATTCCCAGGTGTTGCTGACGGGCTCCCATCCGTTTGGTCCGCCACTGGGGCTCTGGTACAAGGTGAATCCGCCGAACAGATAAATCTTGCCGTGGTATTCGGCCACCGCCGAATGGTGCGAGGGAATGGGCATCGATTTCTTCTTGGTCCACTTATCGCTCGCGGCATCGTATTCCCAAGCCATTCCCACCGGATGGCCGCCGGCCCCGAATCCGCCAAACACATACATTTTTCCGTTGGCGCTGGTCCCGTAGAGTCTTCTTCGGCTTCCGGGAAGGGCGCCGCCTTCTCCCACTTCAGTTGACTCGGGCCTTGTGCCTTCGCTGCCGGATGAACCGCCAGCGCCAGCACGACGGCCAGACCCGCGAACAATCCGCAAATCTGCTTGGTTCGTGACATGATCCCTTCCCTCCCTGTTAGAGCAGCGACGGAACCGGGCCAGACCGCGCCCATTCGGGCCGTCTCGGTTTGGTGTCTCGTGATGGAAATGTTCTGGTATCACTGCAAATCGCTCTCACCCGAACACAAGCACAGAGCGAGACGAGGAATGGAGTGCTCCAGTTGAACATGAAAGTGGCGTGATGCTATCGGCCTAGCGGATGGTTGTCAATATGTTTGTCTTCGGAAAACGTCGCTGAATACAACCGCGAACGCGAAAAGCCGCGGGTCAAACCTGGCGGTCTCGGGCTTATTTCGGCGGCTCTACGGCCGGGGCCTGCACCCGCCCCTCGAGCGCTTTCTTTAGAAGATCGGCCGAAACGACTCCTTTACCATGCGAAGGGGCAATCTGCTCCGGGTCAAGATGCCAGCGCTTGAGGTTCTCTCCGAGAGCCGCATAGTAAGGCGTCACAATTCCCGCCGGCGGATCGTTTGGCCGCGGCTCGCCGAATTGGTTGAAGATGTCGGTGATGAACAGCACTTTTTCCTTGGGAAGAAACGACATCAGCAAGTTCGCGGTGTGCCCGGCGTCGTGCACCCAGTAGATGTCGAGGCTGCGGTCTCCATCGCTTAACTCATAGTTTTCCTTCACCCAGATGAACTTGGCGGGCTTGGGCTCCTGGGTCAGCCGGTCGGGATCGAGCGCGTGGAATCTTCAAAACGGTCTTCAGGTAATAGCCCTTGTTCGATTCATGCGTGATGATGGTCGAGCCTTCGGCCACAAAGGCGCGCAATCCTGCGGCGTGGTCCGAGTGGTGGTGGCTGTTGATGTGGTAGCGAATCGGCTTGTTGGGCACCAGGCGCTTTACTTCGGCAATGTTGGCGAGGGCTCGCGCTTCGGTCACCGACGATTCGATGATCACCACATAGTCCTTGAACTCTACGGCCATCGCATTCGGATCGGGCGTTCCGGCGAGATACCAAACGCCGTCGGCAATTTTTTGCGACTCCACGTGCGTTGGTGGCGGTGCGGGAGGTGCCGGAATGCTGGCCGCTAGGTTCGGCTGCACCTCACTCACCGTAATTTCCAGCACGGGATGCCCGCCTTGGGACTGCGCGATCTTCGTTGGAAACTTCACCTCGCCGAAATCGTGATAGTCCGAGTAGGTGGTTTCAATCAGCATGTCGCCTAGAATCGGATTGGCGCCCAGGTGTCAACCCGTTCGAGCAAGTTCTGATCATCCACGTATCCGTCGATTTTGTACTTCCCTTGGCTGAAGGAAACCAGCGTTCCGGGCTTTCCGTTGACCTTCGCCGCCTTCACCGTAGGCGTCGCAGCCATCGCCGCCCTTACCCATCCTTGTGGCGACAGAGCCACCGCGCCCGCCCCAGGCCGAATTCTCGCCGGTCACCGCCACGGCGCGCGCCTGGCGGTAAAGAGGCTGCCCGCCGCCACCCCGCGGGGGATTTTCAAATTGGGTGCGAACGGTTTCCTCGCGTGAGAGGTTCGCTTCAAAGTCGATCAGGCGCGAGTACCGGGCATAAAACTTTGGGTAAGACCCGCCGGGAAGGTAGCTCTGCCCGAACGCGTAGGCGAATCCGCTGCCCGAATATTGAAGGCTCTTCACCTGGGAGGCGCCAATCGTTTTGGCCACTCGACTGACGACGTCGCCTGCCTCCTGCGGGCTGCTCGTGCCGGCACACAACACCGCAAGCGCGAGCGCTGCGAGGGCCTTGTTCCACATGCTCATGTCGGACTTTCCTCCGCGGGCTAAAGCACCGGTCTCGCAGCGGCGGTTCGCTACCGCCGGCATTTCGCCGGGCTTCACTGGTCGGTCTTATACGTTTTTATATTTCGGGAACAGCGCCAGGGCATTGTCACGCTCGATGGCCTGCAGATCGCTTGCGCTGAAGCCGTACTCGCGCAGCCCCTTGGCGACGACCTCGGCCTGCGTGAACGGATAATCGGTGCCGAAAACGATGTGCGCGTTCGGAACCATTCTGGTCAGGCCCGCGAGAGCCGTGGGGTATAAAACTGCGCCGTATCGTAATAAAACTTCTGTAATTCGGGCAGCACTCCGTGAGGCAAGGCCTTGGCCGCTCCTCCCAGCCGTCCGATCAATGACGGAACCGATCCTCCTCCGTGCGACCAGATGAATCGAATATCCGGAAATTTTGCGACCGCTCCGCTAAACAGCATGCTCGCAATGGTCCGCGTCGTGTCGGTTGACAGCTCGATGCCCATCACCCAGCCATTCGGCAACAGATTCTGGCAGCATTCGGCGCGAAACGGATGCGTGTAAGCAATCGCTTTCCGCCGGTTGAGCTCTTCCATGACCGGGGTGAACTTCGGATCGCCGAGATATTTGCCCTGATAGCTCGTCATAAAACAAACGCCATCGGCCTTGAGCGTATCGAGGGCGTATTCCATTTCCGCGAGCGCTCCGTCCACATCGGGCAGCGGCAGGGTAGCGAACATTCCAAACCGCCCAGGATGATCCGCCATGAGCCGCGCGCCGTAGTCGTTGCACTCCCGCGCGAGCTTCCGGGCCGCCGCGTCGTCCCCGAACCACACGCTTGGCTCGCTGGTCGAAACAATCGCGGTCGCTACGCTGTTCTGGTCCAGGTCCTCGATCGCCTTTGCGGGCGTCCAATCCATCAGCGCCTTCTGCCCCGTATTGCGAGCCCGGATCGCCTCGATGAACCCGGGAGAGGAAAAATGATAATGGGTATCGATTCGGTAGGGTTTTACCGCGGGGGACTGTGCCATGAACGCAAATTCCGGCACCAGGCAGGCCGCGCCGAGGACTCCAACTCCTTGCAGAAATTTCCGTCGGGGTAAGTCAAACTGGCGGCCTGACTCAACCACCCTTCCGGCTGGACCAACAGGCTTCATAATGCACTCCTGGAATTGCCCTAACCCTCTCCACGGTGTCCCGCACTCTACGATGTGTCCAAGCTTCGGGTCAAGCAATTGCCTGGTTCTGCTTCGACCGTCTCGACCACGACCAAGGTAGGCATCGCGGCGTGGCGCATTTTCTCGGGCTCGCAGGCGCTGCAAACATCTGTTGACCCTGGCGAAATCGCCCCATACAATGCCCCCCGAAATAGACTCCACGCGTATCCCCGCTTGGAGGTATGATCACTACAACGCGCTGATTTCAAAGGCTCGGAGGTTTCCGATGCGAGCATCAGGTTTCTTCCTCGTGGTAGTCGCTGCGGGTGCCGCGCTTTTCTTTCATACCCCGGCGGCTCATACTGCGGTCGCGGCAGGCACAGACCTACTCTCGGGCCAGGTCAGCTCCGCCGACGAACCTGCCATGGAAGGTGTGCTCGTCAGCGCGAAGAAGGAAGGCTTCGACCATTTCGGTAACCGTTGTGAGCGATCAGCAGGGGCACTACCGCTTTCCCGCCGGCCGTCTTGAGCCTGGCCGTTACCTTTTGAAGATTCGCGCCGGCGGATATGACCTCGATAGCCCTTCGGCGGTCGATATCGCCGCGGGAAAGAGCCCCACCGCCGATATCAAGCTCAAGAAAGCCGCAAACCTCGCGGCCGCAGCTCACCAATGCCGATTGGCTTTACAACTTCCCCGGAACTGCGGAGCAGAAAGCCTCGCTTGCAAGGCTGCACGCACTGCCACACGCTTGAACGCATTGTCCGCTCGCATCACGACGCCGATGAGTTCATGGGCGTGCTCGACCGCATGTCGCGCCACACTCCCGAATCGTTTCCGCTGATGGTTCAGCCGGATGGTCCCGGGACGCATCGGTGGCGGCGAAATGGGCGAGGGCCAGCTTGCCGCGCAGCAAGCCAACCGGCAGAAGCAGGCGGACTATCTGGCGAGCTTGAACCTGAGTTCCGTGGAGCAATGGCAATATCCGCTGAAGATCGCCGCGCGCCCCACGGGCAAAGCCACGCAGGTCGTCATCACTGAATATGATCTGCCAAAGCGGACGCGACAGCCGCATGACGTGATCGTGGATAAAGAAGGGATCGTCTGGTACGCGAGTTTCGGTGAACCGGTTCTGGGCAAGCTTGATCCCAGCACCGGCAAGACCACCGAATATCCCATCCCGGTGCTCAAGCCGGGACACATCAATGGGAACCTCGACCTGGAACTCGACGACGACCAAAATCTCTGGATCGCCATGACCTTCCAGGCGGGCGTCGCGAAATTCGATCGCAAGACTTCGGAAAAATTCACCATCTACAAACTACCGCCCGAAATGGATGGCGATTACCGCGAATTCACCTTTGCGGCAGCAAGTCACAGCAAAGTGGACGGCAAAGTCTGGGTCAACGATTCCGGCACCTGGACGATCCTGCGCCTCGACACGGCCACCGGCAAATGGGAAACCTTCGAACCGTTCCCGCAGCCGCGCCCGAATATCTATGAAGTGACCGTCCGACGCGCAAAACGACGCCATTTTCACCGTGATGGGCCGCCAGGACGTGGGAAAAATCGATGCGAAGACCGGCAAGATTTCGATCTATCCTTTCCCGTCGCAGCACTCGGCTCCGCGCCGCGGTTCGGTGGATGCGCAGAACCGCTTCTGGTTCGGCGAGAACCGTTCGAACAAAATCGGAATGTTCTGATATCAAGACGCAACGAAGTGCAGGAGTGGGCCGTTCCGGTGCCGTTCTATCTCCCTTACGACGTAACGGGCGACAAGTACGGCGACGCTTGGGCGGTCGACCGAGTTCAGCGACTCGGTGTTGCGCTTTGATCCCAAGTCCGGGCAATTCACCAATTACCTGATGCCGCGCGAGACCAATATGCGCCGCGCGTTCGTCGACGATTCCGGCGCCGCAGATCAAGTTCTGGGTCGGCAACACACCACCAGGCGGCCATCATCAAGGTTGAGCCACTGGACGGCCCCGCCGTTGCCAAACAGGCGAAATAGTCCGGTTTCATTGAGCTCGGCTGTCAGGCGTCAAGACCGGCCTATGGTCGGGTCATGGGTACTTTTTCTGTAGTCAGTGCCGTAATGGTTCTGCGTGCGCCCGCGAGTTTCCCGCAGCCATGGCTCGCGGCGCTCCGGCCGGATGCGTTGTTGCGTTTCCCGGACTAACAAACTTATAATTAGGCGGTTTCGAGAACGGTCGCACGTTCCAGTGGGCGCGAGCCCACTTTTTTGTTTCATGCGAAGGTCCTGGCGCCAGCCTCTGCGCAGCGGCCAGCGAGGCATCGGGACCAGTCGATCGAATCGGCCCGATGGATTTGGCGCAGCATTCGCGAGGCAGCCGAGCGGGTGGCGCGCTCGGAAGGCTTGGAAGTATTTGACATCGAGTGGAAGGTAGGCAAGCAGCGCTTTCTGCGGGTCTATCTCGATCGCCTTCCGGGACCGAATAACCCGGAAGGCCTTGGTGTCAGCCATAACGATTGCCAGCGCGTGAGCGAGCAGTTAAGCGTGATCCTCGATGTCGAGGATCTGGTTCCCGGCCCGAGCTATGTTCTCGAAGTAAGTTCGCCGGGCCTGGATCGCAAGTTGATCAAGCCGGCGGACTATGAGCGTTTCGCCGGCCGGCGTGCGAAAGTTTGGCTGAACGAGCCGGTCGAGAATCAGAAGTTCCTCGAGGCCCGGCTGGCTGGTTATGCCGACGGCATGGTAAAGCTCTCGGTAAAGGATCGGCGAGATCGCCGTGCCCTATCGCGGCGATTCAGAAGGCGAATTTAGTGGTGGAGTTCTGATCGGTCGATTTCTGAAGGCTGCACGGGCGCCGCTGCTTCTGAGGGAGACACGCCCATGGCGAGTCTGCTGTACCAGACCATCGAGCAGATCAGCCGGGAGAAACACATCGAGCCGGAGATTATCGTCGCGGCGATCGAGGACGCGATGGTTGTCGCTGCTCGAAAGTACTACCGCACCGAGGAAGAGCTGCGCTCCAAGTTCAATCCGGACACCGGACAAATCGATGTTTACTCAGTGCATACCGTCGTCGAAGAAGTGGCCGACCCGCTTCGTGAGATTTCGCTGGCGGATGCTCGCAAGCAAGTTCCAACCGTGGAAGTGGGCGGCCAAATTATTCACCCCAAGCCTACCGATGTTCTCGGCAGAATCGCGGCGCAAACCGCCAAGCAAGTCATCCTGCAGAAAGTGCGCGAGGCGGAGCGCGACACGATTTACAACGAGTTCCACACGCGCGTCGGCGAGCTCGTCAACAGCATCGTGAAGCGCACCGAAGGCCCGGACTTAATTGTGGACCTTGGGCGCACCGAGGCGCGCTTGCCCAAGCGCGAGCAGTCCCGGCTGGAGTCCTACAATGTGGGCGATCGGTTGCGCGTCACCATCCGCGCCGTCGAGCGCGCCGCCAAGGGCCCGCAGGTCATCGTCTCTCGAGGCGATCCAGCTCTGGTGCAGCGCCTGTTCGAAATGGAAGTTCCCGAAATTTACGACGGCACGGTGCAAATTCGCGCCGTCGCGCGCGAACCTGGAGAGCGCACCAAGATCGCCGTCGAAAGCCGCGACAAGGATGTCGACCCGGTGGGCGCCTGCGTGGGCATGAAGGGCATGCGTGTGCAGTCGATTATCCGCGAGCTGCGCGGCGAGAAGATCGACATCATTCCCTACAACGAGGAAACCGTGGCCTTCGCCCAGAAAGCGCTGAGCCCCGCGAAGGTCACGCGCGTGCAGCTGGTTGATCCCGAGGAAAAGCGCCTGGAAGTGATCGTCGAGGATACCCAGCTCTCGCTGGCCATCGGCAAGAAAGGGCCAGAACGTCCGCCTGGCCAGCAAGCTGATCGGCTGGAACATCGACATCAAGAGCGAGGAAGAGAAGCGCCGCGAGATCGAAGCGCAAATGGCCGCGCTCACCGCGCCCGGCACGCCTCTGGCGGAACTGAAAAACGTGGGCCCAAAGACAATCGAGAAACTTGAATCGGCCGGCATTACGTCTATAGAAAAGCTCGCCGACATGACTCCGGAACAGTTGGTCGAAATCCAGGGCATCGGCGAAAAGATGGTCGAGAAAATTCATCAGTCGGTGGCTGCCTATTTCGAGGCCCTCGAAGCCCAGGCTACCGCCCCGGCCGAGGAAGCTGTTGAGCAGGCCATCGAAGAAGGCGCTCTGGAGGGCCAAGCAGAAGCGGTCGGTGAAACCAGCGAAGAAATAAATCCCGAAACCGCTCTTGAAATGACTCCCGAAGAAGCGGTTGCCGAGGGCGATCAAGAAGCGGCCGAGGAATCGGCGGAAGCGGTGGACCAGCCCGATGTTACTGCCGCTCAGGAAGTTGTGATAGATTCCGCCGAGGGAGCCACGGACGAAGCAACCGAAGCAACCGACGCGGGTAAGGAACACAAAGAACGCGGAGAAACAGCAGGATCCTAGTTGCCTGAAGCGGCGAGGAACCCAAGAATAGAGGCTGATGCCAGAAGCAAATCAAATCCGGATTAACGAGTTGGCGCGGGAGCTTGAAGTCAAGGCGAAGGTTTTGATCGAGTACCTTCCCGAGATAGGCGTCACGGAAAAGAAAACCCATTCAAGCTCGATCGACGTCGAACACGCGGAGTTGGCGCGCAAGCATTTTAAAGAGCTCGCGGACAAGGAAGCGGCGGCCGAAGCGGCGAAATTGGCGCCCAAGCCGAAAGCCGCACCGCGGCCGATCGTTGCGGCCCCTGCTGCTGCGCCCTCTTCTGCCGCGCCAGCCTCGCGTCCTGCCGGGCCGGTGCCCGGCGCTCCGCTTCGTCCCGCGGCGCCCAGTTCTGCTTCGCCGCCAGTTTCGGCCAAGCCCGTGGCCGGTCTGCCAGCCGCCGCGCCTCCGTCGGTGACGCCTCGGCCGGTTGCTCCTGCTGCGCATCCTGCAGTCGTTGTTACGCAGCCGCCGGTTGCTGCGCCGAGTCATCCGACAGCTGCTTCGGCACCCGCCAGCGTTCCCCCCTCCGCGCCGAGGCCCTCGGTCGCGCCGAGCGCTGCGCGGCCTGCTGCTGCGGTGCGCCCAGCAGCTCCCGCCGGTGGTACCGTTCCCGGTCAGCCGCCGTCAGCGCCTGGTATGCAGCGGCCGGCTGCCGCCGCGACAGTTCCAGCGAGACCAAAACCTCCGGCTCCTCCCGCAAGAACCGGGAATGCGCCGCCAATCGGCAGCAGCCCACAACGCTATCCTTCGGTACGTCCTGGCCAGCCCATCGGGCAGAATCGCCCCGGCGCTCCGCAGGGTATGCGCCCCGGCGCGTCGCCGGGGCAAAGCCGCCCGGGAGCGCCGCCTCGTGCCGGCGGCCCTCCGTCTCGTTTCCCGCAGCGTCCGGGCGGCCCTCGCCCTGGCCAAGGGCCCATTGGAAGCCAGCGTCCCGGAGCAACCGGCGCAGCCGGCGTGCCGAAAGCCGAGCCGGGAAAGCCTCTATATGCCCGCAAGCCTCCTGCTGGCCGTGGCCGCCCGCTCATCGAAAAGAGATTCGCCGAAGGCGAGCGCAAGCTGCATCCGGTGCGCGCTCGAGCAGGCGCCGGTCCGGGGGGCCGCGCGGTTCTCACCGAGCCTGTGGCGCCGGTTCAGCGCGAGCCTCGCGAGATCACCATCACCGAAGGCATCACCGTTCGCGAGCTGGCCGAAAAACTCGACATCCGCGCGAAGGAACTGCTGAAGGTTCTCCTCGACCGTGGAGTTTTTGCCAGCATCAACCAAGCGCTCGACGTTCCCACCGCCACCAATCTCGCCGAAGCCTTTAGCGGCATCGTGCAGGTGGTCAGTTTCGAAGAGCAGGTCGTTCAGGAAGAAAAAATCAAGGAAGAGCGCACCGGCAACTTGCTGCCGCGCGCGCCGGTCGTAACCGTAATGGGCCACGTCGACCACGGCAAGACGAGCTTGCTCGACGCGATTCGCGAAACCGAAGTGGCCGCCGGCGAAGCCGGAGGCATCACCCAACACATTGGCGCCTATGAAGTGCACGTGGGCGAGCGCCGCGTTGTTTTCATCGACACTCCCGGCCACGAAGCGTTTACCCGTATGCGGGCCCGCGGCGCGAAGGTCACCGACATCGTCGTGCTCGTCGTGGCAGCCGATGACGGCGTGATGCCGCAAACCGAAGAAGCCATCGCTCATGCCAAGGCCGGGCATGTTCCTATTGTGGTCGCCATCAATAAGATCGATAAGCCCGACGCGCAGGCCGAACGCGTGAAGCGCCAGCTTGCCGACCGTGGCCTGCTGCCCGAAGAATGGGGCGGCGACACGGTCATGGTCGAAGTGTCCGCCAGAACCAAGCAGAACCTCCCGCGCCTGCTCGAAATGATTCTCCTGGTCGGCGATTTGCGTGAACTCAAAGGCGACCCGGACGCGCCTGCCAGCGGCACCGTGCTTGAGTCCCGCGTCGACAAGGGCCGGGGTCCGGTTGCCACGGTGCTCGTGCAGAACGGCACGCTCCATGTGGGCGACGTCTTCATCGTGGGCGCGGTCTATGGAAAAGTCCGCGCCATGTTTGACGATCGCGGTCAGCCCATCAAGCAGGCCGCGCTTTCATCGCCGGTCGAGGTCCTCGGTCTGCAGGGCGTTCCCGAGGCCGGCGACCAATTTCAGGTCGCCGACGAAGCCAAGGCCCGTCACATCGTCGAATACCGTCAGGGCAAGCAGCGCGAAGCCTCTCTGGCAAAGACGGCCTCGAGCCGCTTGACGCTCGATCAATTGCACGAACAGCTGCGCATCGGTGAAGTGAAAGAACTCCCGGTGGTGATCAAAGCTGACGTGCAGGGCTCTGTCGAAGTCCTGAACGAAATGCTGCCCAAAGTCTCCAACGATCAGGTGAAGCTCAAGGTCATTCAGGCCAGCGTCGGTGCCGTTACCGAAACCGACGTGCTGCTCGCGTCTGCATCAAACGCCATCATCGTCGCCTTCAACGTGCGTCCCGAGCGCAAGGCCGCCGATCTGGCGCAGCGCGAAAACGTGGACATCCGCATGCACACCATCATTTACGAATTGCTGGACGAATTAAAACTCGCCGTCGCCGGTTTGCTCGCCCCGGTCATCAAGGAAACCTATCTGGGCCGCGCCGAAGTTCGCAACACCTTCCGCGTCAAGGGCGTGGGCATGATCGCCGGCTGCTCGGTGCAGGACGGCATCATCAAGCGCGACGCCGAGGTGCGCGTGCTGCGAGACAACGTCGTAATTTACACCGGACGGGTCAATTCGCTGCGCCGCTTCAAGGACGACGCGAGCGAGGTCCGCGCCGGCTTCGAGTGCGGCGTCGGCATTTCGAATTTCAGCGACGTAAAAGTCGGCGACATTCTGGAGTGTTTCAAGATGGAGAAGTCCCAGCCGCTGGAAACGCTCGGTCCCGGCGAGCGCAACCGCCCGCTGGACTCTGCGGAAGCGCGACGAAACTAGCAAGTAGCGACAAAGCCAGTCATGCGGTAGAAATGCGTTGCTCACCACGTTTCCGTTGAGCTCGTGGGGCGGAAATGCCGATCGGCCTTCTTACCCTGGAAATTCACATCTCGGACGCCCGGTCGCTCAAGGACAAGCGGCAAGTTCTTCGCAGCTTGAAGGACCGGCTGCGCGCGCACTTCAATGTGGCTGTTGCGGAGCTCGATCACCAGGACCTTTGGCAGCGCTCGCGGGTGGGCGTCGTCAGTATCTCGAATGAAGGGAAGCATCTCGAGGAGTCCATGTCGGCTATCGCCGCCGAATCGGAGCGCCTCCTGGGCCGCGATCTGGTCTCGCAGGAGATCGAATATTTTGAGGATGGAGCATGACCTTTGAAGCCCAGGGACACCATTCCGTCAGCCATCGCAGCGAGCGCCTGGCGGAGGAGATTCGCCACGAAGTGACGCTGATGCTGGCCGGCGAACTCAAGGATCCGCGGTTGGCGCTTCCCTTGATCGTGACCGAAGTTCGTCTGGGGCCGGACATGCGCACGGTGCGCGTCTTTGTGGGCATGGAAGGAACCAAGGAAGAGAATTCGTCGGCTCTGGCCGGCTTGAAAGCTGCCGCGAAATTCGTCCGCCACGAGCTTGTCGAACGCCTGAATCTGCGTCGCGCTCCGGAAGTGATCTTCATGATCGACCAGTCCGAAGAATACGGCCAGCGTATCAACGCTCTGTTGCAAAAAGTCAGCGAGCCGAAAAAGCCGTAACATTGCATTTTGAATGAACGCAGCCGCATGATCAAACAGGCGGGTGTAGGCTCGCCCGAAAGCAGAACGGGATCCAAGCGAATGCCGCGAACTCCAGCAGCGCCCCCAATGGATGGAATGCTCGTCGTAAACAAGCCCCGGGGAAGAACGTCGCACGACGTCGTCGAATCGGTCCGCCGTCTGGTGGGCTTCCGCCAGATCGGTCATCTCGGCACACTTGATCCGCTCGCCACCGGCGTTCTGGTGCTGGCGCTCGGGCGGGCCACCCGTCTGGCGCGCTTCTATGCGGGACGCCGCAAGCGTTATACCTGCGCGCTGCGCTTCGGATTCGCGACCGACACATACGACGCCGATGGCGAAGCCCGCGGCCCGGATCAGGCCCCAGCTCTCGATGCGCTGCGGCTCGAAGCGTTCGCCGCCCAGTTTGTCGGCAAAATTCAGCAGACGCCTCCGGCATTTTCCGCAAAGAAGATCCATGGCCGGCCGGCCCACGAACTCGCGCGGAAGAACAAACCGGTCCATCTAGAGCCGGTCGAAGTCGAGGTGTACGAATTTCGCCTCACGAGCGTCGCCGGTTCGATCGCGCGCTTCGCCGTCGAGTGTGGGTCGGGCACCTACATTCGCTCGCTCGCCAATGATCTCGGACAGCTTCAGGGCTGCGGCGCCCATTTGGCCGAGATCGTTCGCACCGCGGTCGGTGAATTCACGCTCGATCACGCCGTGCCTCTGGCCGAACTCGAACAGGATGCCAAGGCCGGGAAAATTGCCGACCGCGTCATCGGCCTGGAAAATCTTTTGCCGGATCTTCCTCGCGCGACCATTCTTCCCGTCGTTGAAAAGCGCGTCCGCCACGGCGCGAAATTCAATTTGCCGCTGGCGCAGATTCAGCCCGGCCACGTCACCGCCGCCCAAGGCGCACCCGAACAACTCGATTCCGGCGATTGGAAGCCCGCCCGCCTGCGAGTCTTCAGCCAGCAAGGCCAGTTGATCGCCATCGCCGAAGCCGTCGTGCCGCGCACCTATCAACCGGTGCTGGTGCTCGAAGCCACACCCTGAATGTTTCGAAGCGCTCAGGTGGCGGGCGCGAATTTCGCGGTGGTTACTGCTGCGGCGGGGCCTGCTGTTGTTGTGGCTGTCCTTGGGGCTGTGCTTGAGGAGGCGGCGGCTGTGCGCTCGGCAGTTGTATCGGCTGGGGCGGCTCGCCCACCGGTGTCCCCACCTGCGTGGTCGGCTGGGGCACTCCGGGCGGTGGTTCCGCCCCCGGCGCGGGTTGCGGCTGCGCGCCGGTGGGAACTGCGAGCGGCGGAGCCTGCCCTGCTGGCAGCGGATTTTCGTTGATCGGTCCCGACGCCGCACCGCTCTGCCCTTCAATCGATCCTTGCCCCGCATAGATCACGTGGTCCTGTCGCGGCGCCAGCCGCACCATTCGCGGCGTCACCAGAATCAGCAGCTCCTGGTCCTGGGTCTGTTTGTTCTGATCGCTCGCAAACAACCCAATCTCCGGAAGATTGGCGATCCCTGGCGTTCCATTCACCATATTGGTCAGCTGATGCTGCATCAGTCCGGCCAGCACAGCCGTTTCGTTCTGTTTCACGCGCACGGTTTGCGTAACGGTGTCGTTGGAAATCACCGGGATGGTGTTGAAGCTTTGCCCGCTCAGGCTGCTGATGTCGAAATCAAGCTGCAGCGTTATGTCGCCGTCCAGATGGACTCGCGGCGTCGCTTTCACCTTCAGACCAATGTCGATGTATTGGACCCCGGGAAATCCGGCGCCGCCATTGAATGGATTGTTCGAAGTGGGCGAAAAATTCGAGGCATCTAAGATCACGCTGGCGTTATTGGATCCATTATTGGCGGTGGCCACATCGGGGCGGCCATCGCCATTGAAGTCGGCTGTTGCGATCGAGACCGGGCTGGTGCCAACGGGTAGCTCGAAATTCGGCCCGAAGGTTCCGCTTCCCAGATTCAGAAGCACTGAAACCGAGTTGTCTGCCTCGGCTGCCACCGCCAGGTCGGGCAGCCCGTCAATGTTGAAATCAGCCACGGCGATGGAGGTGGGGCTGGTCCCCGCCGGATAAATGGTCTGTAAGCCAAAGGTTCCATTTCCGACAGCCGTGGTTCCGCTGACGCCGGTATTGATGTTCCCGAAAAGAACCGAAACCGTGTCGTCGTTCTTGTTGGCGACCGCCAGGTCGAGAACAGCGTCCCCGTTGAAATCCCCGATCGAAACCCAGAGCGGCGAATTTCCCGTCGCGTAGTCGGTGCGCGGCCGGAAGGTGCCGTCTCCGTTGCCGAGAAAAATGGAAACGCTCGCATTACCCTCGTCGGTCACCGCCAGATCGAGGTGCCCGTCGCCATTGAAATCGCCCGCCGCAACCGCCGACGGACCAAAGCCGTTCGGCAATTGAATCACGCTAGGCTTCTGAAACGTCCCGTTCCCGTTTCCCGGATACAACAGAACGGTGTTGTCATCGTGGCTGGCCACGATCAGGTCCACATTCCCGAGCCCGTTCAAGTCGTGCATATTTTTGGCGATCACATTGGTCGGCCCGCTTCCCGCTGCCAGGTCGGTCCGGTTCTGAAAGGTTCCGTCACCATTGCCCAGCAGAATCGAAACCGTGTTGGCGGTCTGATCGACCACCGCCAAATCAAGCGTCTGATTGTTGCTCGCCGTCCGAAAGCTTCCGGTGGCGATCGAAATCGGGCCGGTCCCGGTCGGGAAAGTCGTGGGCACACCAAAGGTCCCGTCTCCTGCGCCCAGCCGCACCGTAATCGTATTGTCGTTGAAATTCGAAACGATCAAGTCGTCGACGCTGTTGTTGCGAAGGCTGGCCGTGGCCACAAACGTCGGAGCTGTTCCGGTGTCATAATTCGTGGTAGGAAAATTCGAAGAGCTCAGCCCGGTAACGCTCGTGCCGGTGCCCGAAAGGCTGGCCGAAAAATTTGACAGCTCGACCGGGACGCGATCTCCCACGAAAAACGAAGCCGGCTGCCCATCCTGCGCGCGAAGCAGAATGCGCCGCCCGTGCTGCACGAGCGAAAGCATCCGCGAGAAATTCGCGGCGGCCCCGGGAACCGTCGTCAGAAAGGTGCTCATTCCGCCCCCGAAGGCGGCCACCGGCGGCAGCAGTGAATTTACTCCCAGTTGTCCGGAGTTAAGCAGGGAGGTGATTTGACTGCTCGTTAAACCAGAAAGCGACGACGGCGTGCCGAACACTTGCGTGATGACGTCGACCAATCCCTGCACCGACTGCTGGGCCTCCTGAATCTCCTGCGAGGACAGCGAGAAAACCTGGCTGGTCTGCGGCGGGGTGATCCCGAGTTGCTGCGCATAGGACCTGTCCACTTCGAGAATTTCCATTTCCAGAATGAGCCCGCCCCCCGGCTTCTGCAGGTCATCAATCAGTCCGCTTGCCACCGTCACCGCTTGCGGCGAAGCCCGCAGCGTAATCGTTCGCGAGCTGGTATCTAGATTGGAGCGCGTGATGCCGGTAATATCCCGCACGATCCGCAGCGTCTCGGTCATCTGCTCGGGAGTCTCCGACCCCGGCAGCACAATCGTACGCACCACCGACTCCGCATAGTCGCGCCTTTTCTGCGGCGTATCCTGCGTCACGAAAAATAAGTGCTTCGCGAGCGGACGCCAGAAGGTATCCGACATGTTCCCGAGCAGCCGCATGGCCGTTGGGAAGTCCACATCATCCATTTTGAAGCGCACCGGAATCGACTGCAGGTCCACATCGAAGGCCACCTCGATCCCGAACTGTTTGGCCACTTCGTTGTACGCGGTCTGGGTGTCGCCGCGAAAGTCGAAGCTTTTCTGGCCACCCTGATAATCGAGCTGCACAGCTCCGGCCAGCTCCGCTTCCTTGCGAGCCTGGCTCGGATCGTCGGGTGCGATTGCGTTCAGTTCGGTCAGTCGGTCGCGCAGCAGGCGATTGGTGGGATCAAGATAGATGGCATCGAGCAATTCCTTGCGCGCCTCTTTAAGCCGCCCCGAAATCGCCTCCCGCTCGGCCACATCCACCTTGGCCTGCACCAGATGGCTCCGCGCCATGTCCCGCCGAAACACATACTCGCGCTCGTTCGGGTCCCAGGCAACCGCGCTCGCATACGCCTCGTGCGCCGCCTGCCAATCCCCGGCTTGCTCCGCCTTCACTCCCTTCTTGAAAACTTCCTTGGCTTTCTTAGGTTCAGCTTTCACCTGCGGTGACGAGATCGACTGCCCTGCAGCCTGTGGCCCTGGGTCTGGCAAGCCCTCGGTTTCCGATCGAGGCGCGGCCGCGGCCTGCGAGGGTGCCCGAGCCGCCAGCGCCGTTGCCACCAGCAACAGCACAACTCCGGCTGCGCACCCCATTCGAGATGAACGTTTCAAGCCAGGCATGAGCGTACTAAGATGCATATTGTACAGGGATTGTCGCGTCGCCATGTGGCCCACTGCGGGGAATTTTCCTTGATCTTAGCAGCACGCTGGGACTATGCTAGCTTAGTCAGTTGAAACCAAGTTTCAACTAGAAACCATGCTCTCCGCTCTCCTTGTCGCTTTGCGCGAAGGCGTCGAAGCCGCGCTGGTCGTCGGCATCGTACTGGTCTATTTAAACCGCACCGGCCGCCGTTCCCTGGTCCGTTACGCTTGGGTTGGTGTGGGTTTGGCCTGCGCCGCCAGCATCGCTATCGCTGAAGTTTTGCAGCGGCTGCGCCTCAGCGAGGACGGCTTCGAAGGTCTTCTCATGCTGGTGGCCTGCGGTCTGGTGGTCACCATGATCGTCTGGATGAACCGCGTCGCCCGCCACCTCAAACGCGAAATCGAAGACCGCGTCGAAGCCTACGCCCAGCGTTCCACGCGCGCCGCCGGATGGGGCGTTGGCGCGTTTGTGTTCCTGATGGTGGTGCGCGAAGGCGCTGAACTGGTCCTCATCCTCCGGGCCGTCGAGCTTTCCAGCGCCGGAGTGGAAGTCTGGATCGGCACTCTGCTGGGAATCGCCATCGCCGTGGCCGTCGGCCTTTTCTTTTTCCAAGGCACGCTGCGCATTCCGCTGCATCGTTTCTTCGCCGCCACCAGCGCCATCCTGATGGTCGTGGCTTTCCAGTTGGCGCTCACCGGTGTGCACGAGTTGAGCGAGGCCATGTGGATCTGGTCGAGCAAATACGAAATGGCCACCATCGGCCCCATCGTGCGCAACGAATTATTCTTTTTCGTGGTGATCCTAGGTGCCGCAGCCTTAGTGGTAATGCGTGAATGGTTCAGCGCCAAGAAGCCGCCACCCAATGCCGAGCTCAATTCCGCCGAGCGCCGCATGCGCGAATGGGAATTCCGCCGCCAGCGCCGTTGGAGTTTCGCCGCCGCCATTCTGTGCATCGTTGTAGTCCTGTCGCTGACCGCCGAATTCGTCTACGCGCGCGCCATGAACGCTCCGTCGCCGGCCAGAGCCCTGGTGGCCGAAGAGAACCAGGTCCGCATTGCGCTCGCGGATCTTCAGGATGCTAGCGTGCATTTCTACACCGCGCAGGTGAGCGATTCCGTGATCCGCTTTCTGATCATTCACCAGCCGAATGGCAATTACGCCGCCGCCCTGGACGCCTGCCAGATCTGCGGCACCGCCGGGTACAAACAAGAAGGCCAAAACGTAGTCTGCCGCAATTGCGGCGCCACAATTTACCTGCCCTCGATCGGTGAGACCGGCGGGTGCAATCCCCTCCCGGTACAATCCCGCGTGGAAGCAGGCGAAGTGATCGTGGATCTTTCCGCTCTCACGAGCGCCCGGTCGATGATTCACCCCTGACTATGTTCACACGCTTGGTAGCAGAATCCTTGGTCCGCAATCCGCGCCGCAAAATTCTAACCGCGGCCGCGCTGGTCGTAGGCATGGCCGTAGCCACCGCCACGCTAACCGTGGCGCTCGAAGTAGGCGACCGCATGGCCCGCGAATTCCGCAGTCTGGGCGCAAATCTCCTCGTCACTCCGCAATCGGACTCCCTGCCCCTGGAAATCGGGGGCCTGGACTATCGCCCGGTCGACGAAGGCGCCTATCTAAGCGAAGCCAACCTGGGCAAGATCAAAACCATCTTCTGGCGCCACAACATCCTGGGCTTCACGCCGTTGCTGGACGTGCCGGTCTCGGTCAGCGACCCGCCATCGGGTGCCTCTGCATCGCCCGCCTCCGGGGCGGTTTCCACAACTCTGATCGGCACCTGGTTTGCGCACCCCGTTCCCGTCCCTGATGGCACCATGTTTACAACCGGCGCCAGCCTCACCCATCCCTGGTGGAAAATCCAAGGGCAGTGGTTCCAGGAAGGCGCCCGGCAAGCAGTCATTGGCGCCTCGCTCGCCGCCACCTATCCGGGAGGATTGGCCCCGGGAAAAACCATCGAAGTAACTGCTCAGAACCTGGCAAGCGGGCGCACCGCGGTTTCGCTGATGGTAACTGGAATCGTTTCGACTGGCGATGCCGAAGATCAGGCCATCCTGGTGCCGCTATCGGTCGCCCAATTGCTGTCCGGCCATGCAGGCGAATTCCGCCAGCTTTTCGTCAGCGCGCTAACCAAGCCCGCCGACACGCTCTCTGAGCGCGATCCAAAATCCCTTACCCCGACCGAATACGATCGCTGGTTCTGCTCGCCCTACATTTCCTCAATCGGCTACCAAATCGGTCAGGTGCTCCCGGGTACCGACATCCGCACGATCCGCCGCGTAGCCGATACCGAAGGCAAAATCCTGTCTCGCATCAGCACCCTGCTCTGGATCGTCACCCTGGCCGCGTTGATCGCCGCCGCTCTGGCGGTCGCCGCCACCTCCGCCACCACGGTCCTACAGCGCCGCGACGAGATTGGCATCATGAAAGCCATCGGTGCGACCAACTCTTTAGTCGGAGGTATCTTCCTGGCCGAGCAGCTTCTTCTGGCGATCGCAGGTGGCGTGGTCGGATTCGCACTCGGCTTGTTGCTGGCTCGCATCCTCGGATCGAGCGTCTTCGGCTCTCCCGCCGAAGCTCGTCTGGTGCTTCTCCCGATTGTGCTTGGCCTTGCCGCGCTCGTATCGATCGCAGGCAGCCTCATCCCTTTGCGGCGCGCTGCTCGTTTCAACCCCGCGCCCATCTTGCGAGGCGAATAGTGTTCGTCCGCCTGCTCATCAGACTTCTTCGCGGAAGCAGCAGTCGCCTCACCGTCGCCCTGGTCGCGGTCATCAGCGGCGCCGCCGTCATCTCTGCTCTGCTCAATCTCGATCTTGATATCGAACGCAAACTTACTCAGGAATTCCGCATGTTAGGCGCGAACCTGATTGTTTCTTCAGCAGCCCCGGCGCGCTCCCCGGAAGGCGCTGCCACACCCAGCGCGTCGCCGGCACCGCCCGCCTTGATCGACGGAACCTCGGTCATGGCCAAAATCGCCTCTGTCCCGGCAACAGACACAGTGAGCGCCGCCCCATTTGTCTACCTGGTAGCCCGCGCCCGAACCAGGCCCGTAGTCGTAGCCGGGACCTGGCTTGACCAAGCTTCCAGGCTCGAACCCACCTGGAAGGTGCAAGGCGCGGGGATCAGCACACGCGAGGACCTTACGCATTGCCTGGTAGGCCGAAACGTAGCCAAGCAGTTCCGATTGTCGCCCGGCAGCGCCTTAGAATTAAATTACCTGAGCCGCAGCGCGAAACTCGCCGTCTCCGGCATCGTCGACTCCGGCGGCGCCGACGACAACCAAGTCTTCGTAAATCTTGCCGTAGCGCAAGATCTCGCTGTGCTGCCAGGAAAGATCGAACTAGTGCAACTAAGTGCCAGTGGCACCTCCACGGCCATCGCCCAATACGCCGCCCGGCTCTCGAGCGCACTGCCCGGCTACGAGGTCCGCCCCATCCGTCAAGTCACCGAAGCCGAAGGGGCCCTGCTCAACCGCACCCGCCTGCTGATCGTCTCCATGGTGTTGCTGATCCTGGTACTGACCGCCCTCTGCGTCCTGGCCACGATGTCCGCCCTGGCAATGGAGCGCCGCGAAGACGTAGGGCTCATGAAAGCGCTGGGCGGCTCGATTTCGCGCATCGTCGCGTTGTTTGTTTCCGAACTCAGTGTATTGGCCCTAGCCGGCGGCCTGATCGGCTGCGTCGCCGGTGTGGCTCTTTCTCGGTGGATGGGTGAGCAAGTCTTCCGGGCCTCGATCACCCCGCGCTGGCAGGTCTTCCCGTTGACCATCGGCCTGATGGTCGTAGTGGCCATCGCTGGCGCGCTCCCCTTGCGCCTGCTGGGAAACGTAAGACCTGCCGTAATTCTGCGAGGCCAATAATGCCATCGCTCTCAAAATCAAGAGTCCAGCCTGCCGCATCGCTTGGTTTGGCCCTGGTGTGGGCCTCGGATGGTCATCGAAAGCAAGCGCCGCGAGTCAAGCGATCTTTCTTCGGGTCCTCAAACGCACCGGGCATGCCGCGAATCCTCGGTTTCTTTTGCTTATCACAGAACGCCGACTCCCGACAGATGAACCCCTGATCGGCCATGCCCCCCCTTGTCCAAATCGAGAACCTCCAAAAACAATTCGGGGCCGTCCGCGCCCTCGACGGCGTTTCCTTTTCGGTTCAACCCGGTGAATGGATCGCCATCATGGGCCCGTCCGGCTCGGGCAAAACCACGCTCATCAATATCCTCGGAGGCCTGGACACTCCCACCTCTGGCCAAGCCCTGGTCGATGGCACCGACGTCGCCCGCCTGGACGAAAAAGGCCTGACTCGCTTCCGCGCCGAAAAAATCGGATTCGTCTTCCAGCAGTTCCATCTGGTGCCGTACTTAACGGCGCTAGAGAACATCATGCTCGCGCAATATTTCCACAGCACCACCGATGAAACCGAAGCCCGCGCCGCCCTGGCCCGGGTAGGCTTGGCCGACCGCCTCGAACATCTCCCCGCCCAGCTCTCCGGTGGCGAACAACAGCGCGTAGCCGTCGCCCGCGCGCTAATCAATCATCCGAAACTCATCTTGGCAGACGAGCCCACGGGCAACCTCGACGAAGCCAACCAGGCCACGATCATCCGCCTGCTCCGCGAACTCCACGACGAAGGCCACACCATCCTGATGGTCACGCACGACGCCTCGATCGGCCAGCTGGCCGACCGCCGCATCGACCTGGCCCACGGCCGCCTGGCGCAAATCACCCAGTTCCCGAGCGAGGATGAGATTCAGTTCGATCATCTCCTTGAGCAAGTCTGGCTCTCGGGCGAAAAGGGAACCACGGCCGAAGTCCAGGGCATCAGCCAAAACGGTGTCCGCGATGCCGCCTCGGTGATCGCCCGGCTGAAGGACTTGGGTCTGTTGGAAGTGCGCAAAAATGAAGTGGCTCTCACCACCCGCGGTGAAAACCGCGCCCGCGACATCGTGCGCCGCCGTCGCCTGGCCGAGCGCCTGCTAACCGACACCTTCTCGGTAGCTGAATCTGAAGCCGACTCCCACGCTTGCAAGTTCGAGCACATCATCAGCCCCGAATTAGACCAACGCATCTGCACCTTCCTGAATCACCCTACCACCTGTCCCCACGGCAACCCCATTCCCCCCGGAGCCTGCTGCCCCTCCGAGTAGCGTCGAATACCGCTGTCACCCTATCCGCGTAGAGGACCCTCGGGAATAGGGCGCCATCCGCCTCCCGGCCTCTCATGCCCACGGTCTGCCACGACAACCTCCGGTTGCAATTCCGAGTCGAGCTGGCTATCGTGATGATGGCGCCAAACACCCTTCCGATTTCCTATTTACAGCCTCCCACGGCAGGCGTCAGAATTGACTGCCAGTACGCGGGACAGGGAGCCCAGCAGAACCTTGGTAACATGCTGAAAACAAACAATCGCTACACACATTGCTCGGCGCACGCCGCGGCACTTCCGATCCCAAGTTTTCTTCTGAATTTGGCGCGGAGGTCACTGTGAACCACCGCGCGGTGATCGCCGCGGCAATCATCCTGCTTTTTGCGGCCGGGGGCATCGCCGTTGGCCAGAACCTTGGCCCGAACCTTAGTCAAGGTTCCATTTCGGGAAACGCCGATTCCTCTGACTCCGCCATCGCCGCCAACTGTGCCCGCTCGGTGCTCGTGAATTTTCCGGTCCCGGGCCACGACGGCCAGAATGCACAGGACGTTCCCATCTGGCAACTTCCCGCCAGCCAGGCCTTCTTCTTCCTCTCCGGGATCACCATTGATGCCGACGGCGCTCCCAACGCCTACCACCCCGACAACATCGGCCTGGATGATCTTGCCAATGCCGGTTCGCCCGATCACTGGGATGGCATCATGACCGACGATGAAGGCCAGCCCTTGATTCAGGGTCCGAACGATCCTTACCCCGGCTATTACGTCTCCTGCACCTCGCTCTCAGATCGCACCAAGCCCCGCAACGATCCCGCGCGTTATGTGGACGCCTCGCAGATTCCCTACATCGTGCTCCCCGGAAATCTGGCCAGACAAAGTGGCGCGCAGCTGGGCGATTTCGCGATCGTTGTAAACCTGCGAAACGGCAAATCCTCCTATGCAATTTTTGCCGACGTGGGCACCCTCGGGGAAGGTTCGATCGCCTTGGCCAATAACCTCGGCATCTGGTCCGACGCCCGCCAGGGAGGCCGCCGCGGCGGTATCCTCTATCTTGTTTTCCCCGGTTCTGGAAACCGCCAGCCGCGGGCCGTTGGAGAAATCCAAACCGCGGCCGAGAAACTCCTCGAGGAATGGGGCGGAGTCGCCAAGCTTACTTCCTGCTCCGCAAACCAAGAGCAACCGGTGGCCGCCTCGGTCACGAAAACCGCCGCCGAAGGCCAGGCCGCCCGCGCATCCAATTAATCATGCCGATTCCTTTGGATGAGCGAAAAAGGCCGGTCACGCTAAAGGTCCACGTCACCAGCGGCGAAGGCGTCGAAGTCACCTGGGCAGATGGCCACGCGAGCAGTTACAGCTTTGCTTATCTCCGCGACAATTGTCCCTGCGCGATGTGCAACGACGAGCGCGCGAAAGCCGCCTCCGCCGGCGCCCGCACGGCCGCCTTTCCGATGTACAAGCCCCGGGTCACGGCTAAGTCGGCAAAGCCGGTAGGGAATTACGCCGTGCAGATCGACTATTCCGACGGCCACGCCACCGGCATCTACAGCTTCGCCCATCTGCGGGAAATCTGTCCCTGCGAGAATTGCCAGCGGGAATTTTCCGCCGCCTTAAGATAATTAGGAAAATCGAAGGGACAGAAAATGATTTCGAAATATTGCCGGCGAGATGATCGGGCGCCGCGGCTGGCACGCAGCAGGCGCGTAAAAGCAGGCAGATATCCGCCCACGGCGTTACCCAGAGCATCGCCACAGGGCCAGCCCGCGTCAGGAGCGAAAAGCAGGCACGGGCACCGCGCCGCCCCGCAAAACTGAGTGACTTTAAGCCGCGGCGCCGGTATTCTTTCGCGTGCACTTCGGGCAATCGATTTTCCTTTTCGTATCGGCCTTTATCGCCGGCATCATCAACTCGGTAGCGGGTGGCGGCAGCTTTCTCACCTTCCCCGCGCTGCTCTTCATGGGCATCCCGCCCATTCAATCCAACGCCACCAGTACGGCTGCGGTCTGGCCCGGCACGGTCGCAAGCCTATTCGCCTACCGCAAGGCATTTACGGTCGAGGCCCGGCGCCTGCTCGCTCCTCTGCTCATCACCGGGGTCATCGGTGGCATCATCGGCGCCCGAATTCTGCTCTACACGCCGCAAGCAACATTCCTGAAACTGGTCCCCTGGCTGTTGCTCTGCGCCACGCTGCTTTTCGTCGCCAGCGGCAGAATCACACGCTGGGTTCGCGCCCGCACCAGCCATCACAAAAGCGGCGACCGCTGGCTCACCTACGGAGGCCTGTTCCTTGAACTGTTCATCGCCATGTATGTCGGCTACTTCGGTGCGGGCGTCGGCATTCTGATCCTGGCGCTGCTCGCTTTGCTCGGCATGGAAAATATTCACGCCATGAACGGCGTAAAGACGCTCCTGGTAAGCGTCGTCAACGGCGTCGCCCTGGCAATTTTCGTGTGGTCAAAAGTGGTGGTCTGGCCCCAGGCGCTGTTGATGCTGGTGGCCGCCAGCATCGGCGGCTACGGCGGCGCCTACGTCGCCCAAAAAATTGATCCGAAACACGTGCGCCGACTGGTCATTTTCGTGGGCTTCGCGATGTCGGCCTACTTTTTCATCCGCCAGTGGCGCTAGCCTTTTGCGGAAATCACGCCTGCGCAGCAATTTTTGTGCCCCCCTTGCGATACCACCCTGGATGCGCGCGGCTGGCCGAGATGCTCGCCCTGGCGCGCTTGGCAGGCTTTTAGTTTCTTTAAGAAACCAGTTTACCGCAGTCCTTCTGCGAAACGATTGACACCATCGCCAGCCGCTTGTTATAGGTGATGGACTGCGCTTCAGAAGCCGCACGCAACCGTCGTGCGACAAGAGCCGTAGGTCGGGGCCGTGGAGGTAGCAAAGGATGAAAATCAGGGTGATTGTGCTGTTTAGAGGACTCGCTTTAGTTTCATCCCTACTGCTCCTGATGGCCGCGAGCTTTGCGCAAAGCGCTGGGAACGGCGCAATCTCAGGCAAAGTCACAGCCGACAGGGACTACGCCGTTAGCATCGCCTCCGGGGAGCACATCCCTTCGCTGTACGCGGTTCGGGTGCGAGCCAACGAACCCGAACGCCATATCGTTTACACCGTCTTCACCGAGAAGGGCCAATACCATTTCCACAACCTGCCGGCTGGCAACTATGAAATCTCCGCGCTGCAGGACAATTTCGAATCGACGGTCACAAAAGTTGACCTGAAAGCCGGCGACTCCAAGACCGCTGACGTTGCGCTCAGCGCGAAAGACGCAAAGCCGCGCGCGCAATTGGTCGATTACGACACGTTGTTTCCGCCCAGCCCTGCGCGCGAGGTTCTCAGAAAAGAATGCATGGGCTGCCACGGCCACGAGCACATTCCCTGGCAGCGCATGGGTGGACGCAGTGAGGACACTTGGCGAGGTGCGGTCGCCCGCATGTTCGACCTGCACGGCACCAATGGGGAGTCCGATGTTCCGCAGGTAAATCCCGATGGCGTTCCCCCGGAGAAGCGCGAAGCCATCATCAAGTACTTCGCCCAGATCTTTCCGGTCGATGGCCCCCGCCGCGACCTCAAGCTCGATGACCTCAAGCTTGACGAAAGCGCTCTGTCCCGCGCCATCTACACCGAATACGAACTCCCGCCGCCACGCCCGGGAAAAACCGAAGCAAACATGCCGGGCCATGACGTAGTTCCGAGCAAGGATGGCTCAACGGTGTACGTCGCCGAAATGAGCATGGATGTCGTCCAGGCCATGGATACGCACAAGCTCGGCTATCCCGACCGCTACCATGCCTTCCCGCTGCCCAATCCGGATGAAGGCCAACGCGGGCTTGAGCCCCACGGGATCACGATCGCCAAAGACGGCCACATCTACACCGCCGAAATTGGCGACAGCCTGATCGGCGAA
>CAVQZU010000162.1:0-16039 GCA_963718485.1 uncultured Acidobacteriota bacterium | reverse complement strand
CCTTTGTTGCCAACTGGCCGTTGACCTCGGTGCCCATGTCGGCGATCTGTTTGGCTGCATCGTCGCGGACCTGCTGGGCCTGATCCTGGGATTCCTGGCGGGCCTTCTTGAGCTGCAGACTGGGTGATTTGCAGTCCGCTTGGTGACAAACGCTCAGATCGCCCATCAGGTCGGCGTTGGTCTTCTCGTTCTGCGCCAGGCGCTGCTGGAGTGAATCGACGTCTTTCTGATAGCCTTGCTTCACGGTCTGGATGTCACTGCTCAGAGATTGCCGGCTTTCCTGCGCGTAGCTGAGGCCGCGCCAGCCCACGCCAACACCAATCGCCGCCAGGAGGGCCACCAAAACGATGGCCGGGATTACCCAACCCGGTTGTCCTTCCTGCACTAGGGTGGTACGCGTACTATCGTCCGTCATTTCGGGATGCCTCCTGGAAATTTGAGTGGATGGCCCGGCGAGGACTATGCACGGGGGATTCCACAAGAGGTCAGGAGGCGTCTGCGAAATGGTTTATCGATCAAGCACTTACAAACACGAAAAGCCCGACCGACGGGGATAGGGGCTCGCTTGCCATCATTTTTACGTGGTTTGCATCGTTTATACACGATCGATACATGAAAACTCGCCCCAGGGGCGGGCCATGTTGCAGGGCGTCGCGAAGGCATTGTACTGACGGGTGATCGGTGCAACAATGCCCGCCGCGCCGGGCCGAGTCGCGCCACCCGGCCAAGGCGAACGTTTCGGTTGAAGCTGGAGGAGAACGATGAAGAAAAATTTTTTGCTAGCCGTGGTTATAGCTCTTGCGGGGGGCGCTTGGTCGCCGGCGAGGGCCCAAGGCGAGGTCACTCTGATTGCGCCTGGAGGGGCGAAGGCGGCGCTCGAACAGCTGATACCCGGTTTTGAAACGAAGACGGGGACCAAGGTCAAAGCGACATATGGTTCGGGCCTAGGCACCAAGAAACAGGTGGCGAACGGCGAACCCTTCGATGTGCCGATTGTGCAGCCGCCCTATTCGGAAGTGCTCACCTCGGGCAATGTGATTGCGGATAGCGCGAAGACGCTCGCGAGCGTCTCGGTCGGGATCGCGGTGAAGAAGGGATCACCCCAGCCGGACATTGCCACGCCCGAGGCGGTGAAAAAGACGTTGCTCGCGGCGAAGTCGATTGCGTATCCGGACGCTGCGGGAGGGGCGGCAGCGGGGGTGAGCTTTGAGCAGACCCTCAAGAAATTGGGGATTGATGATCAAATGCAGCCGAAGATCAAGCGCGCGCAAGGAGGGGCGGGCGCGATGAAGATGGTCGCTAGCGGCGAGGTGGAGATCGGGCTGACATTTCTGAGCGAAATGGATGAGCCGGGTATCGACGTGGTGGGGCCGCTGCCGAAGGAGATTTCGCAGCCGACGGTGCTAGTGGGTTTCGTGTCGGCGCATGCGAAAAATCCGGCGGGCGCGAAGGAGCTGCTGGAGTATTTGTCGTCGCCCGAAGCGGCGGTGGTTTACAAGGCGCAGAGGATGCAGCCGGGACGGTAGGTGAGCGCGCACGGGTTCAGGTTTCGCTATAGCGCCGCGCTCATCCGTGTGGCCATCTCGCCCTGCGCTCCTACTTTCTAGAGCGATAACAATGTCCCGATAACAAGGTGCGAGAGGTTAGCAATGTCTCAAGACATCAAGCTGGCGCGTCAGCCTGAGGGTCTAACCCGATAGCGTCGAGGGCAGAGCTTCGGATAGGCCGCAGGAGACTTTCACCAGTTCGCGTGCACACCTACAAGGCGTGGCGTCAGATGTGGTGCTCAAGGAGCGGCTCTCGATTCACACCTTAAAAACGTGACGCGAGGAACAGCGCGGCGCTTACCGCGATAACGTCTTCCAGTGTGGCGATGATGAAGTCGGGAATCTTTAAGTCGTTCACCAAGCCTCTGCGGGCATGATAGCCGGCGTATGTGCCGGCCACGGCGCCCACCATTGCAACCACGATGCCCAAGGCGACAGATTGACTGGCCGCTAAAGCGAGAGCGGCTCCGCAGAATCCGCCCATTACGATGCGCGCGCCCAGCTGTACGGGAACGGTACGCGCCGGCGTCGAAGGAAGTTGGTCGGTGATGAATTCGACGGCGGCGCCGATGGTGAACAAGCCGACGGCGGTGACCGAACCAAGGAAAGCCAGGCGCGTGCCCCGAAGATTGATCCAGCCGAGATGAGCAGCCCAGGTTACCGCGGCGGGAGGGGTGAGGGCACGGAGGCCGGCAACAAATCCCATGGCGAACAGGAGTAGGTGCAGTTCTGGAGTTGCCATGGTTTGATCACACTAGGGCGTGGCGCTGTGGATTGTCAAATTCGAAAATTGATCCCGGAACGTGATCATCTCAGTGAAGGGGGAAAACCTAAGACTCCGGGAAATGCGCCGATCTTTTTGTCGCAGGCCCCAGCTCGGAGCCCCCTTGGAAAGCAAGCACAGTCAGGCACGCAGCCAATCGAGATGGGGTTCGGCTTCGAGGCGCTCGATACGGTCATAGATGCGCTCCATCTGGCGCGTGGGGGATTTTTGCGTCAGCAGCAGGAATTTCCGACGCATTTCGGGGCCGGTAAGCGGGCGCGCGGGCGTGCCCAGAAACTCGCTGATGTGCTGAGTGAGTTTGCGGCCGTCCTTCAGGTTGAGTGTGACGGTGCTCGCGACATCGTCGTCATCCTGGCCGCTGGCGGCGGTGATTTTGATTCGCTGGGCCATGGCTGCAATGCTGGGATCGTGAACCGCAGCTTCGCTGAATGAGTAGGGGTCGAGCGCATTGCGGTAGAGGGCGAGCGCGACGCAGAACGGCACGCTGAATTGCGCGATCAGGATGTCGGGCGGAGCGGGGATGTTATTGACGGTGGCCATGCGACGGCTGCCGGTGATCTCGACCGAGACGACATCGGCGCCGGAAATTTTGTGCTGCTCGCGAAGATCAAGGATCGCTTCGACCGGGGTGTGGGCGGTGATATGGCAGGCGAAGCGCTTCATCAGGATGGTCTGCGTGAGATAGGTTTCGCCGAGCGCGCGGGTTAGTTCGGCCGGGTCATTCTGATTGCAGAACGCCTTGAGAAATCCGGAGCTGCCTTCGAGTACAGTGGTGGGCCCGGTAAAACCATCGGCGGCGAGGCTGGCGGCGAGGACGCCTCCTTCGGAGGCACGCCCAAGATGCAGGCGCTTCACCATGGCGCCATCGCCGCTGTGCGCGAATTCAAGGAGGCCGGCGGAGGTGGAACCGGCGATGCCGAGCGCGTTCGCCATTTTGGCCGCGTCGAATTGCATCAGCTTTGCGCTCGCGACGGCGGCGCCAAATGGGTTGAGCGTGCCGGGAGCGTGAAAGCCGCGTGCTTCGTTGGTGCGCTTTGTCGCGCGGCCGACGCGAATCATCACTTCGGCGCCGGCGACGAAAGCGGTGAGAAGTTCGCGGCCGCTTGAGCCGCGTTCTTGCGCGACGGCGAGGCCTGAAGAGACCAGCGCGGCGCCGGGATGGGCGCCGGAATCAGGCGAGGTCAGGTTGTCTTGTTCGAAGGCGTGGGTCATTGCGCCGTGTGCAAGGGCGGCGGCCGGAGCGCAAACCTGGTCCTTTGTGCCGAGGATGGCGCATTTGCCGCCGGTCCCCATGCGGCGCGCCTGGGCGATGATCATCTGGCTCCAGGGGAATTGCGCGCCGAAGAGGATCGTGGCGATGGTGTCGGCGATGCAATCTTTTGCGCGCTGCAAGACTTCGGGCGGGATTTCTTCGTAGCGCAGCGCGGCGGCATATTCGGCGAGGCGCAGCGTTTGGCCTGAGGCGGCGTCGGCGGCAGGAGGTGCTGGCCTGGCGGTGATTGCCGACGCTGGCGGGTCGTCAGCAACGAGATGGGAACGAAGGGTCACTGTGCTGGCGGCGACGGTAAGTGCACGCAAGAAGGTTCGACGCTCGAAATGTTCAGATTCAATCTTCATAAGGTTTTTTTCCCTCCGCCGATGTTGGCTTACCCGACCGAGAGGGCAGACGGCATGGAATGTGACGCCTCATCTCGGCGGATTGTATGCCATTTCGGGCGATGATGTCTTCCGCAGGAAGGCAGGCGAGGGCCATTCCCTATGGCAATCACCTATAACCATCTTGCCACTCTCTCATTGCACGATGTATCGCAGTGGGCCCGGCACGCGCGCCCAAGGCAAGCGCTAACGACCGCACTGAGGATCGGCGATCCGCGCAGCGATCCCTTGAGTCTGGTAAGGGAGTTTCCGATGCTACGCGTGAGCGGCGCTGCGATCGAAGCTTGCCAGGGCGGCCGCCTCGTCTGTATAGGCGGGCAGACAATGGATCAAGCCCGTCACCTCCAGAACTTCCCGGACGGATCCGGCGGGGTTGAGGATTTTGAGGCTGCCGCCGTCCCTCTTCAGGGTCACGAAGGATTGCACCAGAGCGCTGATTCCAGTGCTGTCCACCTGGGTGACTTCCGCGAGATTGACCAGTACATCGCAAGGCGTACTCTCGGCAAGCGTACGAAGCTCCGCTTTGAACAAGTCGCTGTTGGCGCCAATTACGATGCGGCCCCGCACATCGAGAATGGTGACCTTCCCGGATTTCCGGGGCGCGATTCGTAGGTCCATATCTGCCTCCTCGCGCTTTTTGCGTTCGCTTGGCGCGCGACTTGCAACCTGGCGGCCTGGGTAGCCGCATTCTAACACTGCGATGGTTCACATTCTGCATCAGAACAGATCTCGGTTCACATCCCTGTTCGAGCCGGGGGTAGCTCCTGATCTGAGTGCTGGCTCAACAATTGAACAGCGCCCAGCAGAACAAGCCCGGATTTAAAATCGGAGAGGTGCGTTCTCTTGCTTCTGTTGGTTTGGCCGACTCATCCTGGCCCCAGTGGATCGTTGACGACCTCTTGATCCCCGAACAATTGCATTTGTCACCAAGACGATGCCGCCAACGATCGGTAGGAAGGAAAATGCCCTGGTGCCTGCTCCAGAAAAAGCTCCATCATTTCTTTTGGACCGAGAACGGCGGGTTGCGGGTTGTTCCCGCCTGCGCAACAACGAATCAAATTTCGATCGCCGGGCGCACCGGCCGAGCCGAACCGGACACGTTGCCGTGGGGCGGATTCGGGTGTATGGTTGCCTTTTATGGGGAAAGACTGTCAGAGGCGGGCGTCTGGCTGTTGTTGAAGCCGCCCAGGTGTGCTCTGGCAGGGGAGGCTAGGCGTCTAGGAAGGTAAAAGGGATTCTAGTCGCGGATTTTCGGCCCACTGCCAGGAGCTGGTTGTGGGCTTTTTTGTTGCTGATCCGCTGGATGGCAGCTTTTGCAGCGGGACGACATTTTCAAGGAGGAAGTGACATGGCCGATTACGCGCATCCGGAAGTACTGGTTTCAACACCCTGGGTAGCGGAACACTCAAACGATCCGAAGGTGCGGCTGGTGGAAGTCGACGTGGATACCTCGGCATACGATCAAGGCCACATCGCGGGTGCGGTGGGCTGGAACTGGCAGACGCAATTGCAGGACAACCTGCGGCGCGATTTGATCGAAAAGGCGGCGCTCGAGCAATTGCTGGGGCAATCGGGAATTGCCAACGACACGACGATCGTGCTCTATGGCGACAACAACAACTGGTTCGCGGCCTACGCCTTCTGGCAGCTGAAATATTACGGGCACAAGGACGTGCGGCTGATGAATGGCGGTAGGAAGAAGTGGCTCGAGGAAAAGCGTCCGCTGACGACCGACGCGAGCAAGGTTACGGCCGCCACGTATCGGGCGACTGGGCCAGACGAGTCTCTGCGGGCGCGGAAGGAACAAGTTTTCGCCATCGTGGACAACAAGGGCAAGGGACATTTGGTCGATGTGCGATCGGTCGATGAGTTTACCGGGAAGATCATCGCGCCACCGGGGATGTCGGAGACAGCGCAGCGCGCCGGGCATATTCCGGGAGCAGCGAACGTGCCGTGGGCGCAGGCCGCCAACGAGGATGGCACGTTCAAGTCGGCCGATGCGCTGAAGCAACTTTATCAGGGCAAGGGCGTGAACGGCGGGGATGAGGTGATCGCCTATTGCCGGATCGGCGAACGAAGCTCGCACACCTGGTTCGTCTTGAAGTATCTGCTAGGGTACGACAACGTGAAGAACTACGACGGATCGTGGACCGAGTGGGGGAATCTGGTGGGAGCGCCAATCGAGAAGGAGCTGGCCGCGGCGGCACGATAGGTGTCGCTGTTCCGCTTGGGGCGGTCAACGGCGTAGGGCGAGGTGAGAGCAAGGCGCTCAGGTGCCGGGGCCGTTTTGGCGCAGGCTCCAAGCCTGCGCCCGATCAAGTTCAGGGAAGCGCATTGGCGGGGATTCCGGCGCGGCGTCCTTCGTCGCGCAGGGTCTCGATTTTTGCGGTGATATCGTCGCGCTGCTTGCTGAGCTGGTCTAGCTCGATCGACCAATCGTTGGAGCGGACGCTATAGGGGCGAACCGATTTTTGCGCGTCGCCAGTTGGCTTGCCGTCGAGTGCCGATTGCAGAGCCGCGATCTGCGTATCGAGCGGCGGAAGTTTGGCCTGGAGCCTGGAAATTTGACCGCGATACCAAGCTAGGTTTCGCTTTGCGGCTGGCGCGGCGGGTTGCGGCGATCGGACGGGCGCCGAGCCGCGGCCGGCTGAGTTATTCCCCACCTCGTAGGAACCCGACAAATCCTCATTGGTCCAGACTTTTTTCACCGCAGGCGGAGCGGCGGTGGAAGTTTGCGTGTTCGTCTGGGAGGAATCGTGCGGCTGCGGCGATTGGGCGCTGGGGGCGCTCGGCGGCATCGTAAGGGCCGCCGCGAAACACGTGGCCGTGAGAAAAACCAGGAACTGACGGGTCATGGCGAACCTCATGGGAACCGGCCGAAGTACCGATTGGTCTATTTTGGACGCGCAGCCGGGAAAAGTTTATGGTTCTTCGACCAGCGGTTTCGTACCTGCCAACTCGTTCTGGACAACGGCCAAAGCGTCTTTGGGGGGACCGATCCGGCGGTAGTGGCTGGCGTCGACGGTCTGATGCTCGTCGAAGGAGAACAGAAACTTGCGGCCGCCAAAATCATACTGGTAGCGCGTGGGTTCCCAAATACCTGGCGAGACCGGACCTTGTTCCATCGAAAATACGCCGCCCCGATAGACCTTGCCGAGAATGCCGCCACCAAAGGAGATGTCCCGCATGATGTGGGCTTCGCCGCGCACCATCTGATCGGAGTCGCGGTCCACCCAGATTTTGGCGTTGATGTGCGTGAGAGCGTCCTGCATCAGCGTGTGAGGGTGAAAATCGGGCTTGGGAGCCAGTTCGAAGACATCGCAGGAGTGGCCGTCGCGCGTCTCGCGGCCGACCCATCTGGGCGCGAAAGAATCGACCATGGAATCGACCAGTTCGGCACGCTGTCGATTGCGGCGATCATATTTCTCAACCGCGCTCTTCGTCCTCGGGTCGCTTGTCCGGAGCATCAGCTGCAGGACATCCTGCCAGGCCTGTAATTGGCGGCGATATTCGGTGGGATCGGTCGTGGTGCCGTTGTCTTTGAGCAGAATGCGGAGCGTGCCGGTGCCGGTGGGAACAATACGAAAGACTTTGTCCTCAAGGGTGCGGGGATTGGGGCTAGCGGTGAGATCGACGTGGCGCTCGATCCGCTCGTATTCGGCAAGGGCTTCGTCGTCCTTATGCTGGTTGGCGACGAGCCGTTGCGCGCGTGCGGCGATTTCAGCCTCCGAGGGGGGTGGTTCGGCAGCGCTGGCCGGAGTGTCGCCGGAGGCCCGGGATTTTGCAGAAACGCTCGACTGCGCAGACTGCGCTTCTGGCGATAGAAAATGCCAGACCAGGGCCAGAGCGGTGAAAACCAGGGCGGCCGGAAGCACGGCATTGTTGGCGCGACGAAACATAGTAAGGCTCCCTGCTAGGATTCAGCGGCCTGGAAGCCGGTTGTAGACTTTATTCTAACGGATTTTAGGAGCAGCGAGGCGATGCTGCGGAATGGCTGACCAGGAAGACTCGGATCAGGGACTTTGTTTGGGTTGCGGTGGCTGTTTCGGCGGGGGGATGATCTCGATGGGGCTGGCCGGATGAAGTCGGAATTTTCGGTCTGGACCGAAAACGTAGGGAAACCCGGCGGGATCGACCGGGACGCCTGGGAGCAAACCGGCGGCAACGAGATCATGGCTCGTGACCGGAAAACGAGCGAAGCGCCGTTGGTACTCCGCGGCCAGCTCGTCCAAATGCATTTCGTCATCCTGCGCTTTGAGGCTCTGAATTTGCTCCGCGGCTCTCTTGCGGATGCTCGGATCGTTCGTTGATTCATATAACTGCTCCCAGACGATACGCGAAGTCTCCAAGGAGCCGCCGCGCTGCGCGATGCGCGCGGCCATCATGTTTATCCACACGGGCGCCCCGGGAATTTTACTGGCCTCAAGATAGGCTTCCGCCGCCTGGCGATCGTCCCTCATGCGCAGGTAGTAGAGCAGACCGAGATCGGTGCCTAAGCGCCATTCGTTGGGATTGGCCGCGATGCCGCGCTTGACGAGTTCAATGGCGAGGTCGGTGCGATTGGCGCCCGCTTCGGGCTCGGAAAGAAAGATTGCGCCGAAGCGATAGGCGACGATCAGATGCGGATCGAGAGCGGTGGTGACGTCGAGCAGAGGCCACAGCAGATGGTAGTTCGCACCGGGGGTAGTGACCCGGGAGCCGTAGTACTGCACGGCGCGTGTCCAGTAAATATCGGCGAGAAGGGAATCGTAGCCGAGACTCAATCTCCGCAGGACAGGGGCGGAACGCAGCAGCAACTCTTCCTGCTGCTGCGCCAAAAGACGAGTCGTTCTGTCAATGCGAATCTGCACCAGGACAACCGCGGCAAACAGCAGCGGCATGACGATGAGCGCGGCGCGGAGGGGCCGATTTGGAGCGGCGGAGATCACTTGAGGTTGCGTCCAGAAAACACGGCCGAGGCGGCGAGCAGAACGATCGCCACGTAGAACAACGCGTACAGAGAGTTTTGGCCAACCAGAGACAGAGGGATCGAGCTTCCATGCGCGGCCGAAGCAATGGCGTTGAAGTTGTGGAGATTGGGAACCAGGTAATAGATTGCGCGTGTAACGGCTTTGGCCACAGCGCTGTGCGTGAGGTCGCCAAACTCGCGAATGTCGCTCGAGAAAATGCCGGTGATGTAGATGCCGAGCGTGTACAGCGTCGAGAGCATGGGAGTGGTAAAGCAGGAGAAGAACAGAGTGATGGCCGTGACCAGCGCGAGCTCAAGCAGGAGGAAATAGACGGCGACCAGGATGGAGGCGTCCGAACGGACCAAGGGGCGGCCAACGTAGAAAAGGGCGGCGGCCAGACCGAGCGTCATAAAACAGGTGTTGACGGCCAGAGTGAGCAGCAGGCCAAAGTACTTTCCCACCAGAAACTGCCAGCGGTGGATCGGCTTGGAGAGAATGCTGTAAAGGGTGCGCTTCTCCATTTCTTTGTGGACCAAGCTCACGCCGATGAACACGGCCATCACCAGGCCGAAAACGGAAATGGCCGAGAGCCCGAGGTTCACGATCACCAGGCGATCGATGCCGATGGAGATTTGTCCCACCAAGATGGCGGCGGCGATCATCAGGAGAGCGAAAAACAGAAGGTTATAGAGCACGCGGTCGCGAACGGCCTCGCGGAAGGTGTTGAGCGCGACCACACCGGGCATGGCGCTCATCGGGTCATCACCTCGAGGGCATCCGGGCGGGGTTTTTCGCGCTCGACGAGGTTGAGAAAATAGTCCTCCAGGGTTGGGCGGATCGCGGAAACCGATAAGATCCGCGCCTCGGAATCGCGTAACCGGTCAAGCGTCGCGTACAAGTCGGCTTCCGGAACTTCGATGCGAAAACGCCCACCCACCCGGGTGGCTTTTTCCAGGAGGGTTCCAGGCAGAGATGCGCCCAGGCGGCCTTCGAACAGAATCTCCATGGCCTGCACGGAAAACGAAACGATTTCACCCGGCGCCCCCACTGTTTGCAATTTGCCGCCAACCAGCACGGAGACGCGGTCGCAGAGCATTTCGGCGTCGGAAAGAATGTGCGTAGAGAAAAAAACGGTGCGGCCCTGCTGCTTCAACTGCAGGATGATGTCGCGGACTTGGCGGCGGCCGATGGGATCGAGGCCGGACATGGGCTCATCAAGAAAGACCACTTGCGGATCGTGCAAAATAGCCTGGGCGATGCCGGCGCGCTGCAGCATGCCCTTGGAAAATTTCCGGAGCTGCAGGTCGGCGGCGGGAGAAAGTCCGACCAGCTCGAGAAAACGTGAAACGCGCTTGCGGCGTTCGGCGGCGTCGTACCCGAAGAAGCGGGCGAAGTAATCGAGAAGTTCGCGCGCGGTGAGATAGTCATAGAAATAGGGATGCTCGGGCAGATAACCGATTTCGCAGTGCATGGAGATATCCGCAATCGAGCGGCCGCGGATTCGGGCCGCGCCGGCGGTGGGAAAAATGAGCCCCATGAGCAGCTTGAGCGTGGTGGTTTTTCCGGCGCCGTTGGGTCCGAGAAAGCCGAAAACTTCGCCTTCTTCCACTTGCAGGGTGAGATTGTCAAGTGAGCGGCGCATCCGCTTGAGCCAGAAGCCCAGCGGATAATCTTTGGTCAGGCCTTCAATCTCGATGGCCGGGATGCTCATGGCAGTTCTCTGCTTATATTTTTTTCGAACGCGGGATTTTTTGTCAAGGGCATGGCTGTTTAGCCCGACGACACAAACAGGCGTCTGACAGAATATTGTCACCGGGAATGCACGGCGATGGGAATAGTAGTGTGCGGCGAGTGTACCACTACCAATAGACGACTTGGACAATGAGGCCCTAATATTTTGTGGTCAGTGCGCGAATTTTTCTTGACAACTTTTTAGCAACGCCCGATACTGCGCACCCAGACTCGGGGAAAAACGGAAGTCGGTTGTCGCCCGTGGCCGGGCGACCCCACGGGGCAGCCAAACCGGGTTACAGCAGCACTAAATCGCGAAGATCCCTTCGATTCCGCGCTGAGTGTTCGGCGTGGCTTGACTGGGCTTTTTGTTTTTTTGGCCGAGACGCCGGGACCCGACGCCTTGGCTTTCGATTGAGACGTGTGAACCGCTATTCGCGCGTATCCCATACGCGCCGCAACCTTCCGGGTTTCGAGTAATGGGAGTAAAATTGAGAGTCACTCCCCTCGCTCGGCATTCCGGCCAACATTTCGGCGGCAAGACTGCCGGCGCGGAGGCAGATCATGGCAGAAGCAAGAATGGCCCTAAACGGAATCATGCAAACGGATGAAACAGCTCGGAAGGCCACCGGCCTGGAGTTTCGGCGACGGTTTACCGATGGCCAGGCCTCGCCGTTTGACAAGATGGAATGGGAACGGCGGACAGCGCTGATCGGCAATGACAAGGGGCAGGTTATTTTCCGGCAGGAGAATGTGGAAGTACCGAAGTCCTGGTCGCAGACGGCGACAAACATCGTGGCGTCGAAATATTTTCATGGGAAGCCGAATACGCTCGAGCGCGAAAGCTCGGTGCGGCAACTGATCGGGCGGGTGGTGAATACCATCGTGCGCTGGGGCGAGGAGGGCGGATATTTTGCCAGCCCGGAATCGAAGAACATTTTTCGCGACGAGCTGACGCACCTGCTGGTCGAGCAGAAGATGGCCTTCAATTCGCCGGTGTGGTTCAACGTGGGCGTGCAAGCCAAGCCGCAGTGCTCGGCATGCTTCATCAACTCTGTTCAGGACAACATGATCTCGATTATGGACCTGGCGAAAACCGAGGGAATGCTGTTCAAGTGGGGTTCGGGAACAGGGACGAATTTTTCGTCGCTGCGCGGCAGCCACGAATCGCTCTCGGGCGGAGGCATTGCGTCGGGGCCTGTGAGCTTCATGAAAGGGTTCGATGCGTTCGCCGGCGTCATCAAGAGCGGCGGGAAGACGCGGCGCGCGGCGAAGATGGTGATTCTCAACGTGGATCACCCGGACATCAAAGAATTCATCGAGTGCAAGATGAGGGAAGAACGCAAAGCGCAGGTGCTGATTGAGCAGGGTTACAACCCCGCGATCGACGGCGAGGCGTATTCCTCGGTGTTCTTCCAGAACGCCAATCACTCCGTTCGCGTGACCGATGAATTCATGCGCGCCGTCGAAGAAGATCGCGATTGGTGGACGCGGAACGTAAACGACGGCAAGCCGGTGGAAAAGTTCCGGGCGCGCGACCTGATGCGGGAAATGGCGGAGTCCGCGTGGCAATGCGGCGACCCTGGCATGCAGTACGACACGACGATCAATCGCTGGCACACCTGCAAAGCGACCGACCGGATCAACGCGTCCAATCCGTGCTCGGAATACATGTTCCTGGACGATACGGCATGCAACCTTGCGTCGCTCAACCTGCTGAGGTTTTTGGGCGATGGCGGGCAATTCGACGCAGCGGGATTCCGCGACGCGGTGGACGTGACGATCACGGCCCAGGAAATTCTGGTGGATAACGCGAGCTATCCGACCGAGAAGATTGCACGCAACTCGCACGATTTCCGGCCGCTGGGAATCGGTTATGCCAACCTGGGCGCGCTGCTGATGTCGCTGGCATTGCCCTATGACTCCGAAGGGGGGCGTGATTTTTGCGGCGCGGTCACGGCCTTGCTGACCGGCGAGTCCTACGCGCAGTCGGCGCGCATAGCCGAGCGCATGGGGCCGTTCGGCGGGTATGTACGCAACCGCGATGCCATGCTCGACGTGATTCGCATGCACCGCGATTCTCTGCGCCCCATCAAGGAAGAGAACGTGCAGCCCTCATTGCTGCGTGCGGCGCAGGAGTCCTGGGACCAAGCTCTCGAACTGGGTGAGAAGTTCGGATACAAGAATTCGCAGGTTTCGGTGCTGGCGCCGACCGGAACGATCGGTTTCATGATGGATTGCGATACCACCGGCATCGAGCCCGATCTCGCGCTGGTGAAGCAGAAGCGGCTGGTGGGCGGCGGCGTAATCAAAATCGTGAACAACACCGTCCCGCAGGCGCTGATGCGGCTCGGCTATCCGCCCGAACAAGTGGCGCAGATCGTCGATTACATCGACGCGGAGGGCAAAATCGAAGGGGCGCCGGGGCTTAAGCCCGAGCACCTTCCAGTGTTTGACTGCTCGCTTGCGCCGATGGGCGGCGGGCGCTCCATTGCATGGCGAGGGCATCTGCGCATGATGGCCGCGGGTCAACCGTTTCTTTCGGGGGCGATCAGCAAGACGATCAATATGCCGGAAGAATCGACGGTGGAGGATATTGGGGAAGCGTACGTGGAGTCATGGAAGTATGGACTGAAGGCCGTGGCCATCTATCGCGACAATTCAAAGCGTTCGCAGCCTCTTTCCGCGGCGGGAAAGAAAGAAGAAGAAAAGCCGGCCGCCGAAGTGGCAGCCGTCGTGGCGGCAGCCAAAGCGCCGGTTGCGCCGATGACGGCCGCTCCTGAGCAGCAGGAGCTTTTCGTCGAGCGCGCGCGGCGGCGGAAGCTGGAGAACGAGCGCAGTTCGATCACGCACAAGTTCTCGGTTGGCGGGCACGAAGGCTATTTGACCGTCGGGAAATACCAGGATGGCACGCCGGGCGAGATCTTTATCAAGATGGCCAAAGAAGGTTCGACTCTTTCCGGGATCATGGACGCGTTCGCGCTGTCGGTTTCAATCGCACTTCAGTATGGAGTGCCGCTGCGGGCTCTGGTGGATAAATTCGTCAACTCGCGGTTTGAACCCTCGGGCTATACCGGAAATCCCGAGATTCGCTACGCGAAGTCGATCGTGGACTACATCGGGCGCTGGCTCGGCGGGAAATTCATCTCGCGCGACTACCTGGATCGCGACCTTGCGGTCGAAGAAGTCGCGGCTCCGGTCCCCGCGGCGATTTCCCAGCCGCTGGCGGGAGCTGCGAAACCTACAGACCCGGATTCGGTGGTGCGTCCTCGAGCTGCCATCGACGATGCCCCTTCCTGCTCGGAATGCGGAATGCTGATGACGCCGAACGGCAGCTGCTACAAATGCGCGAATTGCGGCAGTACGTCGGGTTGCAGCTAAATACAAAAACCAGGTAAGCGAGGTTTCAGGGCGCTGCGCGTATCGGGCGCCCTTTCTTGTTTTGGAAAACTCTTCGAGGCAAAAAAAATCGGGGGCCCACCCGGGCCCCCGTTGCTCTACCCCCGAGACTAGCTTCGGCGCGACGAAGCCAGCCCACCCCGGGAAAAGAGACAGCCGCTGTACGTAGTTGCACGCATGATGCCAGCGATAGAATTTTTCGATGGATGTGTACAGTGCTGTAGCTAAAGAGTTTAGCTTTCCATTAACCGACGGAATCCAGATTCGTCTACAGGGAAATCCATTTTCTGAAAGCAAGCAACGATTCATCTATGGTGTTTGGAAGATACCGAACCTGCAGGCCCCACACGATTCGGCATCGGAATTTTTCAGCACACCTGGTCCTATAACTAGGATCCGATCGAAGAGTAGAGAGCCGAGGCGATGGAATCGGTCCAGCGTGAAACATCCTCTTCGCGCTCGGCCTCGACCATCACCCTGGCAAGAGGTTCGGTGCCGGAGTATCGCAGGACAATGCGTCCGGAGTTTCCCAGTACCTTCTCAGCTTGCTTGAGCAGGCGGACGACTTCTGGCAGTGATTCGAGCGCCGGCTTCGAACGCACCCGGACGTTCACGATCTTCTGGGGGAAAATTTTTAAATCGGCAACCAGGCTGTCAAGGGGCCCGGAAATCGAGACCAGGGACGCGATTTTTACCGCCGTGAGCATGCCGTCGCCGGTGGTGGCGTCGTCGAGAAAAAGGATGTGGCCCGACTGTTCGCCGCCCAGATTGGCGCCGATGCGCAGCATTTCTTCGAGCACATAGCGGTCGCCTACCGCGGTGCGAACAAGTTTCAGCCCTGAAGCAGCCAGGGCACGCTCGAGACCGAGGTTGGCCATGGTGGTACCGACAATGACGTTACCCTTCAGCTTACCGCTAGATTGGAGGTAACGGCCGGCAGCCAGCAGGACCCCGTCTCCGTCCACCAGCTTGCCCGAGCCGCTGGCGAAAAGTGCGCGGTCGGCATCTCCATCGAATGCCACCCCGAGCGCCGCACCCACGGCGACGACTTGCTGCTGCAGCGTTTCCGGGTGCAGGGAACCGCAGCCGGCGTTGATGTTGCGGCCGTCGGGATGGTCATTGAGCGAGATGACGGTTGCGCCCAGGGAACGGAAAAGCTGCGGCGCCAGGTTGCTGGCGGCTCCGTTGGCGCAGTCGAGAACGATTTTCATCCCGGCAAGTTGGGCGCCGGAAAAGATGGCCGACCGCAAGCCGGCGAGGTAATCGGCGTGAAGCGAGGTGTCGTCGCTGAGCCGCGTTTGCTGGGGGACCGAACGATGGCCATTGCTTGAAAGAATCGACTGCTCGAGCGCGGCTTCGACGGCATCGGGAAATTTCATCCCGGACGAAGAGATCAGCTTGACGCCGTTATCGTGATAAGGATTGTGGGAAGCGGAGATCACCACTCCGGCCGAAAATCCTTCGCGGTTGACGAGCCAGGCGACCCCGGGAGTGGTGAGCACACCGGCGGACACGGGCAGGGAATCGGCTGCAACGAGCCCTCGGGCGATGCGCTCGGCGATGTGCGGGCCGGACTCCCGTGTGTCCCGGCCGATCAATATCCGCGGGCGCGAAGCGCCTTCGGCGCGGAGATGCATTCCCAGGGCAAAGCCCGCGCGCTCGAGCGTAAGATCATCGAGCGGATATTCACCCGGGATTCCGCGGATGCCGTCGGTGCCAAAGAGTTGTTTGCCCATGCGGATTGGTATCCTGTGGCCCAAGAGCGAGCAAGAAATTTTAGCATTGCGGCGATACCCCGCGGCGATCCAAGCGGGAAAGCACTGCCGAAACCGTCAACCCCGGCGCGCGCCGTGCCGATGGGCCGTTTGCGGGGCAAAAATGCGTTAATCGCTAGGCGCCGTGTTCCGAGCACCGTCCCGCCACGAACAGAACCGTGTGCTAATCTTAGCAGCAATGCCCCTCGAAGAAAGTAA
>CAVQZU010000161.1:0-14481 GCA_963718485.1 uncultured Acidobacteriota bacterium | reverse complement strand
TCTCTATAACTTTGGTCCCATAAAAGTCCTCTCCCCTCCCCGCGCTGCGGAGCGAAGGCCGATCGCCAGGCTGCCGCGGCCGGCCCTACTGAGCGCGCGCGGCTGCAGCGCAGCGCTCGCGCCATACCTGCTGATATGTAGTCAGCGGGTCTGATGTCCTAAGCGTCTGATATGTCGAGCGCCTCGTCGTCGTGTCGGCCTTGCGGTCAGCACATGGGAAACTCCTGGGGCGCAGGATCTCGTCGAGGCCTCGCCACGCATTATTATTGCGCCCCTCGCACGATTCCGCTTGACATGTATTGCGCGGCGTGCAAGGTATGGAGCGCGCCAATGACGGCGCTCGGAGATAAGGGAAATGACAACCAAGCACAACCACCCAATGGTGTTCGGACGCAAGGAAGCGGGCTGTCCGCGCTGCCTTGAGCTGGTCTGCGGCGCGCAGCCGATTCGCTGGGCTCACAGCGCTCGCCAGAATGACCTACGGCGCTGCCATGAGGTTCGTATGCACAACTGCCAAAAGAGCAGCTGCGGACCGGTCTGCACGTTCGGAGATTGGTGAACACAAACGCGCCAATGACGGCGCACGGAGACGAGAAAATGACAAGGGCAGAGCAACTAGCAGCGGCTTATGAGGCCATTGCGGGCGTCAATCATTACATGGTCGGGCTTGTCGAGAAGGTTACCGCCGACGAGCGCGATGACGCCGAGCAAGCTCTAATCACTCGCCAGAATCAGCAAGTGGAAGGGTCGGAATTGTGGACCGTTCTCGAGTTAGCGTTAGATCTTCTCGAGCATGACAGGCGCGCATTCCGCTGAATACAAACGCGGCTCAGCCGCTGGAGACGGGAATATGCTTATCATAGGCTGGACTACTAATGACTACGGGCGAAAGCATCATTACGCCGCGCTGTGGAGCGTCAAAGACACGCCGGTCAATCGCTATGAGGCGCTCAATTACCTGCAAATGAACGGCGGCGGTCTGTTTCCAAAGGACAATGCGCTTCCGCTTTCGGTCGCCAAGGCTGAGGTAATTGTCGAGCTGTCCGCTTCACGAACAGACTTTTACAGCGCTCGCTAACACAAACGCGGCTCAGCCGCATAGGAGAAACGAAAATGATCACTGGATATGATCTGTACGGGGATTTGCCCTTGTTTCCTTCATTCACTCAGAAGCCCAACGACGAGCGGCTTGAGCGCGAAGTCGAACGCCTTATGGATCGCGCAGACGTGCGTTTTCTCGCCGGCAAGGCGACTCAGACGCAGTACGACGCATGGATCAAGGCGCTCGATAACTGGGCGAATGCGGTGCGCTCATGACTCGCGCGCCCAGCTTTCGGCGATTGGTGAAACACAACCGCGGCTCGGCCGCAGGAGAAACGAAAATGGCTTATATCACAGACAACCGTGTCGATCATTGGGGAGTCGGGTTCTATCACAAAGACGGGCGATTCGGCGGGTTTGCATCGCGCCTAAGTCATTGCATCGACGAGCAGGACGCGCACACGGTCGCTGAGCGTTACCGCAACCATTATGAGGGCGAGGACTGGCGGGCCGTCCCGTTGAACCGTCAGGGCTACATTGTGGCGAAGGAGGTGCGCTCATGACCCGCGCGCCTACCTTTATCAGCCATCGAGACGCAGTGGCGTATGCGAGCTCGCAAGGCATGCGAAACTATCGAGTGCTGCGGCTTGAGGCGAGCAACTATCGCATCATGCCATTGATCGAGGCTCGCGAGCCTGCGCCGCGGCGTGTTTGGCAACTGTCAGTGAGAGGTGGGAGGTTACATTGGGCATGAACGAACTGACCGCCGCGATTCTCGCCAACATCTTCGGCGTCCTGTTATGCGCCGTCGTTTGGTATGTGATGTTTTACTGACCCATTGCGCGCGTAGCAAGCACCCGGTCGGTTCATTGATTTGGGCCGGCCGGTTTTCTTTTTCCTGAAAGAGCGCATCTTTCTGTTTTTCCGGCGAGGGGTAGGATGGTGGTTTGCACCGATGCAAGCGTCTCTTGCGTTTTTGCATAGATGCGGATGTGCACAGGGGAGCACTAAATTTGCATGCTTGGGTGCTGGGCGATTTTTCCGGTTAGCTCGTTACAGTGTGGTTTGCACTGCCGTGGCTCGGCGTGCTAGTCCAGCGGGGCGCGCTCTGGAAGCGCTCGCGGGGCTCGCGGGCTGAGGTTTACGATAGGCTAATTTCAGGATGAGTCGCTTTACGATCTCGCGCGACGGATGGTTCGTACTGTCTTAGTTTTCGCTCCGTGTCAAGGGGCTCGCGGCTCATTTTGGGCCGTTTTGCCGCCAACGCGTTGATTTATAGGGCGAACAAATATCTGTTGATAAGCCCGATTTGCTCTTGACGCCGTGGTTCCTTGCATTTTTGCATGTGAGTTGAACTAACCCATTGCCGCGACTGTCGAAAAACTGTTTTTGTTCTGGCTTGCCGAAACTTGATGCGGCGAGTTCAGTTCGCGCATGAACCTGTTTGCGCTTGACGGACCATTGCGCTCGGCGCATTATGGCCGCTGAGATAATCACTCGGCGGCCTAATCCTTTTGTCCAGCATTGCTTGACAGACCATTGCGCCTAGCGCATGCTTGCATCCTACATCAAGAGGGCAGCGCTTATGATCGCTATCGACAAAGATATACCACTGCCGCCAAAGAAAGGCGGACCTGGTAGGGGCAGAAAGTATCCGTGGAACGAAATGGAAGTGGGCGACAGTTTTCTGCTTATGGCAAAGAATATGCCTTCCGCCTCCGCCGGCGCGACCACGACTGGCAGACGCCTGGGCTTTAAGTTTACCGTCCGCGCCGAGAACGGCGCCTTCCGCATCTGGCGCATCGCATGAGCGGCCGAGATCGAGGGCGGCTAAATGGATGGATGGACGATCTTGTCGGCGATCCAATCGTTGACGACCTGCGCGCCCTCATCGCCAGCCACAAGGCGCTTGTCGAGGCGCTGGTTTTAGCGTCGCATAGAACGCCGCCGTATTCAAAAGAGACGCAGGCAAAGATCGACGCCGCCCTCAAGCAGGCTGGCGCACTATGGCTGTGCCGAAAGCATCATGCCGAACACCATTCCAAAGCCGCAGGTGAGAAATGACGCGTGACCAGGCGATTGCGTGCCCTGCCGCAAGCCGCGAGCGCCAGATCTCGCGCCGCAATCCCATTGCCCTGGGTCCGATAAGTGAAAAGGCCAAATGATATGACCGCTTTAGACCGCGTCTTCTTGTACACCAGCTGGCTTATGCTATTTGCTATTTGCATCTCACACCATCCCTAACCGCGCCACTTGCGCCGGCGCAATGGCCTCATGCATTTTTGCAAACCGGTGGGAAAATGTTCATTTTTGGCGTAGCCTTGCTGGGAACGGCAGCATTTTTCTTTATCGCCGGGACGATTTTTGGCCTGTGGTTATCTAGGACATAAGTGCGGACGAGGGCGCCAAAATAATCCTCCCGATTCCATCTTTCCTATTGCGCGAGGCGCAATGATATGCTACCTTGTCTTTGTCGCTGGAAACGACACGAACGGGAGCAAATCAAAATGGTCACGCGATTCGTTGCGACGCATGTCAATCGAGACGGTATGCGAACGCTCACGCAAGGCGCGCAAGGTCGATACACATACGAGACGCCGGACACCGCACAGGAATGGATCGACGCGGCGATAAAAACCAATTCGCCGGACACGCTCGCGAGCATTTACGGGGCGCAAGCAATCAACACGTTCGAAGTCAGACCGTGCGAATGTTGGCCCGTCCATTTCGATCCGAAAGGCGTTTGGTTCGATTGACGCAAGCCCATTGCGGTCCAGCGCGGCCGCAATGATCGAGCGCCAAACGCTCGGCCGCCGGTCAGTCCGGCCCTGACGGGAGAGAGTGATCATGACAACAATTGAACAGAACTACGAAGCGCAGGGTTATAAGCTTCCGGATCGTTGGGACTGGGAGAGCGTCGCCCTTGAGCGCACCAAGTGGAATATCGAGCCGATCTACGTTCCGATTGGCGGCGGTCCCGGAGTCGCAGCATGGGGCATCCCCATGATCGCCGGAGAACTTCTCAAGCACTGATCTCACCGCTAACTATTGCGCCACCCGCAACGCCGTGGTAAGATAATCCCTTGCCACGGCGCTTTCACGAGGTCCGCTACAGTGTACGAATTCATCCTCTGGATGTGCCTCGCCACGCAGCCCGAATGCCCAGTGTGGAACGCCTATGGCAATTTCGTGCTGATTTTCCCAACAAAGGACCGCGCCGACTGTGAAGCGGCATGGAAAGAATCGCTCGCAAAGCCAGACCCAGATGGCAAAAAGTCGCGTTACATCTGTCAGCCAATAACGGAGCCCCTATGACCGGAGCCGAATTCCGCAACGCCCTAGCGAATCTCCGATTCCTCGAATTGCCAAAGTTAATTGACCTCACGCTTTACGACCCAGACCTAGCCGCCGCCTGGCGCAATGACCCGATTCGCTCTTTCTTTTGCCTCACCAACGGCGACCAGGACAAGGTCTTCGCCGCAATCTGCGCGAACCAGACCAACATCGATCATGTCCGAATGAGCGAAATGGTGATGAAAGTCGCGAGCGCGATTCATGCGAACGATTTGAACCCGCTCGAGAGTATGCCAAAACGCTACCAGGATATGGCCCGCGCCGCAATCAAGGCCATGCGCGAGCCGACTGAGGCCATGGTGGACCAAGGTTACAGCTATTTCGACGAGGACGCCCTCGTCGCAAGGCGCCCCCCAACCGGACGAGGGCGCCTGTTCTTCGCCTGGCAGGCCATGATCGATTCGGCCATCCTATGATCCACGCTCGCCGCGGCCGACCGCCAACTCTTAAACAGGTATGGCGCGCAGAAGTCGCCGCCGAGCGCCGCGAACATCCGCCGGAGCTTGCCCCGGTCGAACAACAGGGCGCCCTCCAAACCCTTGCCGGCATCCGTGACGAAATGCTCGCGCTCCGAGCGGAAAATCGCGCGCTGAAGGAAGGCATCTCCCATATCACCCCAATCGTCATCGCGGACTGGGAGCTCGCCTCCATGGTCAAGCGCCAGCAAAAACGCGAAGCCGAGAAAGCGCCCCAGACCGAAACCGCCAAACGCGCTCAAGCCGAGTATCGCCGCCGCGCCATCCTGCGCGGAATGACCGTGCACGACATCCGCAAGATTCTCCGCACGGCATACGGCGATAATTACTACTGGGATCATATCGGCTCCCGCGGCTTCGTCCTCGCCAATTGGGACAAGCTCGAGTACGCCGTCATCGAGTGGATCAGAGGAGCGTGGTTCCATGGATGACCGCCGGCAGCCGATTGATCGCCCCCAAAAAACCCAGGACCGAATCAAACTCGAGGCCCGCATTCTGGCGCTGTGGCAGACGGGACGCATGTCCGGGGCGCAAATCGGCGCAAAAATCGGCCTGAGCCGAAACGCCGTCATGGGCGCGCTCTATCGCGCCCGCGCCGCCGGCAAGATCGTCCGCTCGCGCCTGGAAAGGCCACAGAAGGCCGCTGAAGCCCTTTCGCCAAAAAGCGCGCCTACTCGACCAGTGCGCGCCAAACCCACGCCAGCGCGCGCGCCTGCAAAGCCAAGAGGCCTAAAAATGCCAAAGGTCGATCCCAACGTCCATTCGATCTTGTATCTGACCCCATGGACTTGCCGTTGGCCCATAGGCGATCCGCGCAAAGACAACTTCCGCTATTGCCTCATGCAAAAACTCGACGCCATGCGCCCTTATTGCGATCACCACGCAAAAATGCACAAAGCCCCACGCCATTAGCTATTGCGCGTGGCGCAAGTATGTGGTAGGACGGTTTCACCATGAGGGGTTAACATGAAAGCCATCAGACATGACTCAAACGACGAAGTTTAAGGTCAGTTGGATCGTCTCTGGACCGGATAAAATCTTCATTGGCCCGTTCAAGAGCAAGTCAGAGGCCGCCGACTTCTTAGCGCAAGCGCAAAAGGGCAATCGCCCCAAGGGGTGGAAGGTCCATGCCCTGATCCCTCCTAGTGATCCCTCTGTCGCAAAAGGAAAATGACATGGATCGTCCTCGCGCTCGCCTGCGCCTTCTTGCTCGGCATCGTCGCCGGGTCCGGCATCGAAGCCATTGTGAGGGCCAAATGAAGTCGGATTTGATCGATTTGTCGGTCGAAATCATTCACGAAACGGAAAAAGGCCTCCTCGTCACGGACGGCAAAACGACCGTGTGGTTGCCCAAATCGGCCATTGAAGTCGAGCGCGACAACAAACGACCGAGTTTCGCGACAATCACACTCCCCGAAAGTCTCGCAACAGATAAAGAGTTGACATGATCCCGTTCCGCCTCTGGCTCACCATTGCCGCACTTGGCCTCGCCGCATGGCCGCTCATCGATCGGATCGCGCCGTGAGAGGCTACGACAACTGGAAGTTGCGCAGCGATCGCGACGAACGCGGCCGGTATGATCCAGAGCCAGAACCGCTCGGCGACGTAGCGCAGACTATCCTTGACCGTCTGCGCCGTAAAATGGAGCAACGCAAAAATGAGCACGAGCCGCGGCGCGACAAAGCTGACCGCTGAGCTCGCCCGTCAGCGGGCCCTCAACGAATGTCTCGCGATCGCCCTTCTCCAAGCCCGCGCCAGCGGCGGGAGCAAGGACTGGGCCGCCTGCGCCGAGCACATCGCGGCTCAGATCGAAGCGCTAGGCGGCGCTCTGGACTCCCCGGCCCCAAACGGCGCAGCGGCGCTCAGGGAGGCGCTGGCTATTGCGCGAAGCTCCTACAATTAGTGACGCCTTGGCGGTTCATTGTTAGGGAGTTAAGCCACAGTTCTGCTCTAGTCATCTTAATGATGTAGGTGGCATTTTGTGGGTTTGGCTTTACGAATTGACAGAAGGCTTTCTCCGCGACACCTCCTAACTCACCGCGGTCAAATACTCTCAAATCTATGTACTCTATCAGTCATAGAACAACAACAGAAACGATACCTCGAACGCTTGACGTTGATCTTCACAGCCTCGAGCCATATCTCCTCAAAACTCGCGCACCGCGTGCGCTAGCAAGACGAGGCTGGCCCGAGTGTTGACAGTGCCGCCGTGGCCTCGGACCATAGTCTCTAAGTTTCAAGACTTACGTCTGACAGAGTCGACAAATTGTTTGCAAGTATCGCCTAGGTAATTACCTGTGAAACGGCGGCAGAAAACAGCAGCTCTAGGGGCTGTTTTCGGCGTCCTTTCCACCACATTGGCCTCGCCTTACGCCAAGCTTCAACGGTTTCGAGCCTCGGTGGGCAGGCTGTTCCTAACTTTCTTCCCCCCTCCCCCCATCCTCTCACAAGGGACCTATTTCGGCTCCTTGACCTCTGAACCCGAAATAGGTTTCTCGCGATTTTTTGCGGGTCATGGCTCGCGGCATATGTGGGACTCTGTCCCCAATCTGTCCATCGCTTTCCCATCCGCTTCCTTATTCGTCCTCCCTCTTTGAGCCTGGGTGTTTACTCTCTTTCTAGCCGAACCAGGGCATTCAATTATGAGCGTAATGCCAACGCAATCCCGCCCTGTCCCTCATCGTCAGCACTGGACCGTTCCCGTGAGTCAGACGCCATACCAAAAAAGTGCGGCGGCCAGTGAGGGCGGTCACTGGGCCGCTACACCGGATGCAGTAATTCACAGGAACATTTGCAACTAGCAGACAACTCAACCCTCTCCACATCCTCAGACTTGTCCTCGAGACTCTTTACAGTGGCATATTTCGCTCTCTCGTTCCACATGGGCTACGTTTCTCTGAAAGGAGGTCAAGGAGTGGGTGGGAAGCTCGGCCATACCATATACATCCTTTGATACTTTTGGGTTTCTCTATGCTAGCCGTCTGGTCCTACCATCCCGTCTATTCCATGTTGAAGTCAACCACCATCCTGCCTGCTACCTTGCCATCCTTCAATGCCTGACATGCTTCGTTGAATTTGGAGATCCCCACAACTGTGGGCTGCAAGCGCAGTTTGCCTGGCTGTGTCAGTAGAGCTCAAGAACCAGCGGGTCAGTGGCATGGCCCTACCTCTCTTCGCAAAGTTGAGCGTCTCGTTCACATCGGCCATGTTGCTAACAAGGGTGCCCTGCACTGATTGGTTTCTGAAGACCATAGCGGCCGGGACCACAGTAATCTGTCACAGTTAGCTTAGTGCGAGAGGCTTCCTATACCACAAGAAACTTACGTTGTTGGTTCCAGCTGACGGAAGCGCAATGCACATGACCTGGTCGCTGTTAGAGTACGACCGAAGGCTGTTGCAGTGTAGAAAACTATATACCTTGCCTCCGACCCTTGAACCCAAGTAGCTCGGCGCTGAGGGATAGGACTGAGGTGCAGTCACGAAGACGCCATGTGCCCCTACGCCATCAGCGATCTTGACAATCTCAGCTGCAACATCCTCGACCTTCTTGAAGTCAATGAAATGTTCTGCTCCCAAGCTTTTGGCCAGTTTCTCTTTGTCATCGCCTGTATCAACGACAATAGGACGCAAGCCCATGGCATCCGCTAGTTGGACACCTTGGATGCCAACGCCGCCGCCACCACCGGGGAAGACGGCCCATTGTCCCGGCCTCAGGTTCGCTGTCTTTAGCGAAGTGTAGATTGTTGAGGCTGAGCACATGATAGGCCCAGCTACGTAGTCCGAGACTCCGTCCGGAATGAGGGTAGTGTACCGCTCTGGGCTCTTGACGTATTGTTTGTAGCTGCCTGTGTGGCCGGTCAGCAACAGGTCCAAGGGCAATCTGGGCTTAGCCACAGAGCACGAAGAGATCTTGGGGGAGAGGTATCATACCATCACAGTGGAAACCAGTGAGAATTGCCTTTGTACAGTAGCACTCCTTGTCAGTGCGGCACAGATCGCACACCCCACATGTGTCCGCAATAGGCTTGAAGCCTGCTCGCTGACCGACCTTGAGGTTTTTGACTTGATCGCCGACTTTGACGATGACGCCGGCACCTTCGTGGCCAGCACAAATTGTTCCATGTTGAGACATAGGACCCAAGCGCCAGTCGTTCATCATAAAGTGGAGATCGCTGTGGCAGATACCGGTGGCGTTCATCTTGATGAGCACGTCTTGTGGACCTAAGGGTACAACACCTTAGTACTCCACCCCTGGACAGAGCTCCAGGAGGAACTCTGGCGACCCTTTGGGAATGGACAGGGGGTATGGCGAAGCCTTTCAGCTCAACGGGGAGTAATGCAAGCGGGGCAATACCAATCTCAGGCACGGGCACCATCTTGACCTCGACACGGAAGTTAGGACCTTCATCAACGACGACACCAGCCTTACATTCCTTGGGAATTTCGAAAGATGGAGTACTCATTTTGGGCGAAATCACAAAAAGCAGGCTAGAAGAAGAGGAAATGGAAAACCAAGGGAAACGAACAGAGGAAAGGAGGGGAGGTGAGAAGGAAAACAGAAGCTCTTGTACCGCGGGTGAAGACTCGCTTCCGGCCTGATGACGCGTAGGAGAGACATGAATGAGGGGTCGATGTCAGACTCAGTTGCCGTATAAGGTTGCATCAGTGGATCTGTATGCAGATTATGGGGAAGATGGAGTGCCTGACGAGGGGGTAACGAGGGGCAAGGGAAGGTCACCCGAGGCTGCATGAGGCGGCCTCCAGTACCCGCGTTCTCCACGACAGATGCAGTAGAGAAAGGAAAAATGCGTTGCCCGCGAAGAAAAGCTACCGCTGTCTCACATACCATCCGGCGTGGGCCTGCGATCAGATAGCGTGGCATAGATCGGAACATGGTCGCTAGGGCCCCGCTCAAGCTCCTTGTCAAGAATATCAGCCTCTACTAAATGCCACCAGCTCGCCTTGCCCTCCTTAGGACTTTCCGTGAGTGCTCGTGTCAGAAGCGTGGCCAGCTTGGCGTGAGATCAGGATCATATCCACTCTGTCGCAGGAAGCTCCCCATTCCACCCCGCGTGATCGATAGGAATACTTCCTCTCCTCGCCATGCAGCAGACGAAAGCTGTCTAGCATACCCAGCCCCTCACTCTTTGACATGACCTTTCTCTCGAAGTCAGCCCGATTCTTGACATGCGCTTGACCCAATCGGATTCCCGGAAAGCCGTCGATTGGACGCCGAGCAATGTTCAAGTCACCAGCCACCACCACTATCCAGCCTCGTTCTTCGTACCGTTTGCACTCCCTAGCTAGCTCCGTATGAAATTCGCGCTTCCTGTCATGCCGAGTACCGGTAACTATGCCTGTATGGGGATCGCGATAAGGATTGTCTGTCCCATTGACAGCATACACGTTGAACACCACAATGTTCTTATTTGGCAATTCTAAAAGCAGTACTCGACCTTCTAGATCCCACTCGACCATCTTGACATGCGAACGCACATCTTCGTTGCTTAGAACATCATTCCGCACAAGTGTGCAGACACCATACACCTTACCGCCGAACCCTCGTGCATTGAACTTGTCCTGCGGAAGATTGAAATGAGCCGTGTAGCCAGTATCGGGCTCGTCGGCGTTTGCCTTGGAAATACAAGTCTTGACGGCTTGCCGCACAGCTTGTTGGGTCTTTGTGTCTGATGGAGAGATCTTGACTTCCTGAAGGCAAACCACCGAAGGATACTTCCAGCGTTTCAAGCAAGCAGCCAACGAGGGAGCCTCGTTTGCTATGACTGGTTCTGGAGTAGTGCTACGTAGTCTAGATGAATGCACATTCGAAGAAGACCGCTTTGAGTCTTCGAATTTTCCAGCTGACGGGTTGATACTGGCACCTGGTTTTGCTTTGCCGCCGCCTGGAGATTTCGAAAAGAACGACGTGATCGAAGGTTGTAGAAATGGAGCTATGCCATTCACATTCCAGGAAAATACACGTAGCAGGTGGCCACTGAGAGGCGTAATATGCCTTGATGGAATTGATGGTGCTAGTGATGGTGGCGCTGAGAGCCTTTGACGTTTTGTTGGAGGCGGACTGATGTCTCGCTCCGCCATTGGCAGAACCTTCTCAAGTGCCTTGCGAATAAGTGACCATCACTATCGCTTCCTTATGGTAACAGAGAGATGTACGAAGGAAAGTTCGGCGATGAGCTTGAGTATCAAGGGTCTGCACGCCACAAGTCATTGCTGAATAGTGCCTGATAATTGGCGCAGGAAGCTTCCACGGCGGAGATAAACTTCCACCCCCGCTTCAGGTGATGCTGTCTTTTGGCCACCAGAGCAATGCACTACATCCAAGTATACCGAGAAGAAATCTATTTGGCAAATGATATAGTGGTGCGACCATACTACTGTCCCCATCTTTCCAAGAGTTCACTGCTCGTCCGATCTTTACTATCTGGGGGTTATGGAGGCACAATTGGGAGAGCGCTAAAAGCCTTTTAGAAGTTGGCCATTGGAGTATCGGTGCGTTGGTGGAATCCCATTCTCCGGCCACCATGCTGGTAAAGAAATCATTAGGAAGTGAAGAGGTAATGAGGGCCATATCAAGCGGACTAGGTAGTAGACTGTTCATTATTCACTGGAATCTATTCACCCTAAGTGGGTTCTCACCGGTTCGGGTCGGCTGGTCGACGCCGGCAATGGCAAATGATATTGATGCTATTGCATTGCTGGTTCTATAAACACATGGTATAGGAATAGACTGATCGGCCACCATCATTATAGTCGCCTCTTCATTTTCGTTCATCAAGTGTCGCCAGTTTTCCCAGCAGAAAATCCAGTAATGTGCCACCTTTCAGTCACATCGAGAAGCCAAGGTCAGGCCCAGGGCCCTGTTGGTTATTTCCGTCTGCTCCAGGCGGCTGCTCGGGCGCACCAGTAAGGATGGGGTCGAAGGGGAAAGTGGAGTTGCCCAGGTTCTCACCCCAACCCGTTGTCGGTCCGTAATCCCAGTCCGGACTCGATGAGTCGAAAGGGTACCACATATTTTCCCAACCTTGACTCCAGTTTAGACTGTCCCACATGCTATCCATCACCACGTCAGAGTTCATAGTGACTCCGTCGAAGTTTGTTGTGTCGGACGTTGCAGTCCTGCCGGGGTGCACGGGATCGTAGAAGTGAGTGGAGCCGGCCTCCTCTCGTTGACTTGGTAGGTATCTGGCCGTGAATCTCTTGCTGACTTCATAGATCTTGCTTACGACCTCCAAGGAGCGTTGTGCGGTTAAGGACCATGCTCTCATCTCTACAAGAGCGGCCTTGACAATCTCCACTTGCTGTTGGCACCTTGCGACGACCGATTGATCGGATGGGTCGGAGAATAGAGAAAGGAGTGGCACCATCGACGCTTGGTACAACAACCACGTCGCATTCCACCCGCTCATCTGACAGGGCTTGGAGCCTGTCCAGCTCGAAGTTATGTCTGCGATTAGCTCGGCAGCCGAGTCACGACACTTCTCTATCGCGGCCTGCTTTTCGGCACTTATGCTTGTAAACGGCATTCGTCTCAACGCGTACCACAATAGAACGGGCCTATGGATGGAAACCCGCGTCAGGTGGTAGCGCCATCGCATTACTGACTTGGCTATTGTAACCCCAGGCGTTTCGTAGTTGTGCTGCTGAGGAGTATTTTGGGATGGCTGTAATGGTGCTGGTAGATTTCGGTACCAATCAACCATAGCATTGTCGAGAGAAAGTAGGTCGGTGGTTGGAATCAGTGGAGATACAGCAAGCGCGTCCTCGATCTGAGTACTGATGATATTGAAACGGATGAACTCTTGAAGGAGAAGAATAGGACTTGCTTGTTGTTGCTGTAGAACCATCAGCAGAGCATCTTCCCCGGTCCATGCAGAACTTACATCTACGGACTGAGGCGGTTTAACAGTGATCGCATGGCCCCATCGGCCCATGCTAGGCCTGCCCAGATTGCTACTAGCCCATGCGTCAAGGTTGAAGATGCACCACCAGATTCTGCGGCGCATCTCAATGGATGGAGTGCGACTCTTTGGGTTATGCTGAGTCCGACCGTCCAGATATTCTCGGTGCAATCCCAAGGTGGTGGCAAGTCGAAGTGTAGCTCCCATAACCGCGATAGCCAAGTTCGGTTGTTGTATGTAGTGAAGGTAGAAGCCGCCCAGCAAGGCCAAAGCCTGGACCGTCTCGAGGTGAGCAGATCCTATAGTCTCGAATCCCAGATGCTGCATGGCTCTGTTGTAGTAGACTTGATGGCCTTTATCATCGGATGTCGAAGCCGCCATGCTGCCCATTGCGAGTACAACGTTGAGCAGGGCAAGCCAGCGGCTGTCCTGTCGCCGGCCCGACATGTATGTCTCGCGGAAGGTTTTCTCTTCGATTAGGGGTATGAATGCGTGGACGTAAATGAAGTAGGCGTTTATTATCGGGACCTCGTCCCATGCTACCCATCCCAAGTAGTCAGCGACTTTGATTCAACTTTGTGGAGATCAACGGTCAATGAAATAGCAAAAGTCGACCAGAAACCCTGAAATCTTCTACACGTCCCATAGAAGTGTCTCAAAGGACGAAAGTTGCCACGTGGCAACCACCAACGGCGGATAATGTGGTGTGGGGTAACTTACGGTTTATGGTCCCAGGGTCAGCATCATTGACCTCAAGAGGGACGGAGTGATCTCTGCTTGCCAGAGTGCTACGATCTGGGGTCTTGACGAAAGCCGACTGTGCGTCAGGGTCTAGGTAGCAGATGACCCGGAGGGCTGCGATAACGCTGCTTATTCCCAAATATGATGATGACTGCTTCACCGAGAGAGAAAGGGCATTGACATCGTCCGAGATACCCGGAACACCAGTCGACTTGGTGTCGGTAGTGTCTGAAGATTCCTCCGGCATGGTCTGTAGAGCTTCGAGACTACCCGCCTCAGGGTTCGGCGGGGATGGCTTGGCATCGAGGCCTGCCGAAAATGAGGGAGAGATTGGCTGTTGGTCAGGACTCGTCTGGCTTAGGAGCTCAAGTAGTCTCTCCCGAGATACGTTCAAGAGGCTGTCTGGATGTAGTGTTGGAAACAGCTTTTGCAAGACTGCTCTGTAGTCCTGGAGTGTCGCCGATATTTTCTCTATCGATCTGAATGAAATCAGTACGAATTCAATCATCCCGAGGGAGCGGATCCGAATCTAATATGATCGAGCATCACCTTTGGTACGGAACCTGTCTCTGTCGGGGCTCGGTGTAGTGGCAGGTCTCCGCTTTTCGGTACCACACACATGTCTCGCAAGGGTGTTCTCCTAGCCAAGCGCAAGATATCAGCGACACGACCTTGAGCCTCGTCCGGTGTTAATACCGTTGCAACGAATCTTGCGTCGTCGGCAGGGCTCGCATGCTCGGATGGTGGAAGTCCGTCGTTTCTGCTTCGAAGATGCATTGGCACTACTTTGCTCTCCACTTGCGTGGCTCACAGTTTCAAATGTGTGGAACATGGCTGCGGTGGAATGTGGTCGAGACTACAAGCATTTGTCTTCGACCACAGCCGCCGAAAGAGTACATTGGGATGAGCCCTGCTCAGCTCTACCTTCGTTGATTGTGTAAAGTCGGTTA